>NZ_CP151949.1:430000-1121666 GCF_038592965.1 Paenibacillus sp. FSL L8-0158
GCTCATCACATTGGTGTGAATGAAATGAATATTCTGAACTTACTCACTCGTTGCTCAGTTTTGAGAGTTCAAACTCTCAAGCTTCGACGAATATTTCATTCACACATCCGTGTGGAACCGAAATATTCATCGGGTTTCGCTTCGATGAAGCGAATTGCACCTTGAAAACTGGATACCGAAACGAAATTGCGTTTTAGAATATTCCTTTAAGCTGATCTTGTGTAAACAAGTGAAATAAAGGTAGCAGGTAAGGAAAGATCTTTTGCCTTTGGCAAAAATCATTCTTTATCGAACATCGACATTTTCTTTCTTTGAAAGAAAAGTCTAGGTTAAGCTACAAAGAGCACACGGAGGATGCCTAGGCGCCAGGAGCCGACGAAGGACGTGGCGAACAACGATAAAGCCTCGGGGAGCTGTAAGCAAGCTTTGATCCGGGGATGTCCGAATGGGGAAACCCGGCTGTCTTCATCGACAGTCACTACTCACTGAATTCATAGGTGAGTGAGAGGCAGACCAGGGGAACTGAAACATCTAAGTACCCTGAGGAAGAGAAAACAATAGTGATTCCGTCAGTAGCGGCGAGCGAACGCGGATTAGCCCAAACCAAGGAGCTTGCTCCTTGGGGTTGTGGGACGTCTCACATGGAGTTACAAAGGAACCGGTTAGATGAAGAGGTCTGGAAAGGCCCGCCAGAGAAGGTAAAAGCCCTGTAATTCAAAACTTGTTCTCTCCGAGACGGATCCCGAGTAGTGCGGGGCACGTGAAACCCCGTATGAATCCGGCAGGACCATCTGCCAAGGCTAAATACTCCCTGGCGACCGATAGTGAAGCAGTACCGTGAGGGAAAGGTGAAAAGCACCCCGGAAGGGGAGTGAAATAGATCCTGAAACCGTGTGCTTACAAGAAGTCAGAGCCCTATGATATTTTCCTTTGGAAAAATCACGGGTGATGGCGTGCCTTTTGTAGAATGAACCGGCGAGTTACGTTCCCGTGCAAGGTTAAGGTGAAGAGCTGAAGCCGCAGCGAAAGCGAGTCTGAATAGGGCGAATGAGTACGTGGACGTAGACCCGAAACCGGGTGATCTACCCCTGTCCAGGGTGAAGGTGCGGTAACACGCACTGGAGGCCCGAACCCACGCATGTTGAAAAATGCGGGGATGAGGTGGGGGTAGCGGAGAAATTCCAATCGAACCCGGAGATAGCTGGTTCTCCCCGAAATAGCTTTAGGGCTAGCCTCGGAAAGAAGAATCGTGGAGGTAGAGCACTGATTGGGTGCGGGGCCCGCAAGGGTTACCAAGCTCAGTCAAACTCCGAATGCCATAGATTTAGTTCCGGGAGTCAGACAGTGAGTGCTAAGATCCATTGTCGAAAGGGAAACAGCCCAGACCATCAGCTAAGGTCCCCAAGTGTGTGTTAAGTGGGAAAGGATGTGGAGTTGCACAGACAACCAGGATGTTGGCTTAGAAGCAGCCACCATTGAAAGAGTGCGTAATAGCTCACTGGTCGAGTGACTCTGCGCCGAAAATGTAACGGGGCTAAACACACCACCGAAGCTATGGCTTGATGCATTGCATCAGGGGTAGGGGAGCGTTGAATGCGGGTTGAAGGTGTACCGTAAGGAGCGCTGGACTGCATTCAAGTGAGAATGCCGGTATGAGTAACGAAAAGATCTGTGAGAATCAGATCCGCCGAAAGCCTAAGGGTTCCTGAGGAAGGTTCGTCCGCTCAGGGTAAGTCGGGACCTAAGGCGAGGCCGATAGGCGTAGTCGAAGGACAACAGGTCGAAATTCCTGTACCACCGTAATCCGTTATGAGCAATGGGGTGACGCAGTAGGGTAGTGACGCGGACTGATGGATGTCCGTCTAAGCAGTGAGGCTGGTGTGTAGGCAAATCCGCACATCGTTAAGGCTGGGCTGTGATGGGGAGCGAAAATTGTAGTAGCGAAGGTCATGATCTCAGACTGCCAAGAAAAGCCTCTAGCCAGGAGAAGGTGCCCGTACCGCAAACCGACACAGGTAGGCGAGAAGAGAATTCTAAGGCGCGCGGAAGAACTCTCGTTAAGGAACTCGGCAAAATGACCCCGTAACTTCGGGAGAAGGGGTGCCTCGGTAGGGTGAATAGCCCGAGGGGGCCGCAGTGAAAAGGCCCAAGCGACTGTTTAGCAAAAACACAGGTCTGTGCGAAGCCGCAAGGCGAAGTATACGGGCTGACGCCTGCCCGGTGCTGGAAGGTTAAGGGGAGTGGTAAGCTCTTCGGGGCGAAGCTATGAACCGAAGCCCCAGTAAACGGCGGCCGTAACTATAACGGTCCTAAGGTAGCGAAATTCCTTGTCAGGTAAATTCTGACCCGCACGAATGGCGTAACGACTTGGGCGCTGTCTCAACGAGAGATCCGGTGAAATTTTAATACCTGTGAAGATGCAGGTTACCCGCGACAAGACGGAAAGACCCCATGGAGCTTTACTGCAGCTTGATATTGAATTTGGGTACGATCTGTACAGGATAGGTGGGAGCCGTTGAACTTTGAGCGCCAGCTTGAAGGGAGGCATCCTTGGGATACCACCCTGATCGTATCTAGGTTCTAACTTGGTACCGTAATCCGGTGCGAGGACAGTGTCAGGTGGGCAGTTTGACTGGGGCGGTCGCCTCCTAAAGAGTAACGGAGGCGCCCCAAGGTTCCCTCAGAATGGTTGGAAATCATTCGAAGAGTGCAAAGGCAGAAGGGAGCTTGACTGCGAGACCTACAAGTCGAGCAGGGACGAAAGTCGGGCTTAGTGATCCGGTGGTACCGCATGGAAGGGCCATCGCTCAACGGATAAAAGCTACCCTGGGGATAACAGGCTTATCTCCCCCAAGAGTCCACATCGACGGGGAGGTTTGGCACCTCGATGTCGGCTCATCGCATCCTGGGGCTGAAGTAGGTCCCAAGGGTTGGGCTGTTCGCCCATTAAAGCGGTACGCGAGCTGGGTTCAGAACGTCGTGAGACAGTTCGGTCCCTATCTGTCGTGGGCGTAGGAAATTTGAGAGGAGCTGTCCTTAGTACGAGAGGACCGGGATGGACGTACCGCTGGTGTACCAGTTGTTCCGCCAGGAGCACCGCTGGGTAGCTATGTACGGAAGGGATAAGCGCTGAAAGCATCTAAGCGTGAAGCCCCCCTCAAGATGAGATTTCCCAGTATGTAAGACCCCTTGAAGACGACGAGGTAGATAGGTTGGGGGTGGAAGTGCAGTAATGCATGGAGCTGACCAATACTAATCGGTCGAGGGCTTATCCTAAGATAAAACGCAAATGAGTTTCGGATCCAGTTTTCAGGGTGTAACCTTGAAGGTATGTAGAAATACATACGAAATACGCATTGAAATTCATTCACACAGCTGTGATGAACCGAGTTTCAATACGGAAGAATTTGCGTAGCAAATTCATGTTTGGTGGCGATAGCGGAGGGGTTCCACACGTACCCATCCCGAACACGACCGTTAAGCCCTCCAGCGCCGATGGTACTTGGACCGCAGGGTCCTGGGAGAGTAGGACGTCGCCAAGCACGATAAAAAGAGCACAGCCTTAACGGGCTGTGCTCTTTTTCCTATAACCGATTTATTTATCATTCACATGAAAGATCACCATTATGGATTCGGCCAAAAGTTTTATGGTATCTTGGTTGTCCTTTATATAGTGGTGCCTAGTCAGCATTTTTAACTGAGGACAATATTAACTGGGGAAGTTAATCTATTTCAACCTGTTCTGTCTGAAGGACACTCAAGGCTTGAAGTTTACGGGTAATTTCCTTTTGCCACTTTGTATCTCCGACTTGTACGGCAAGATTGAGAAGATCCAAATAATCATCAATATGCAGGGAGGTTTTACTAAAAGTTTCTTTCACGGTGGTCCTGCCTCCTTTAAAGTCTATGTGTATTTATCATTTAATAATGATAATCATTATCAGATAATGATCTTAATCATATTATGCCTGTGTTCTAGATAAATTGCAAGTTATGATATGAATGAATTTTGAAGCACGCAAATGAGGGCTTGAAAAAACAAACCTTTCTCCTTAAGTTCACGCATTGTTCACGTCTTTTCTATGGAACATAATGAAAAGAACAAGCGGGCATTGAGTGTCCACCAATAAGGAGGGCAAATTGCGCAATGCTTCAACAAGAGGAGGAAAAAGACCATGAGCAGAACAAAAATGAAAGCGTTTGCCATTATGATGGCGAGCGCCTTGGCATTGACGCTGGCAGCTTGTAATAACGGACAAAGCGCAAGTCCGGGAAATTCAGGAGAACCGAGCAAAGGCACCGCAACGAAAGATGTTACGATTACCTTTCAGAACATCAATCCTGATCCGAGCACCCCTTCGTATAAAATGATTAAGCAAATTGTAGGTCAATACGAGCAGGATCATCCTCATGTCAAAATTGAATTGGATTCGCTAAATACAGATCAACAAAAGCTTAAGCTGAAAACACAGGCAGCGGCGAAGGAAGTGCCTGATATCACGATTGTAAACCCGGCTGCACAGATGAAGCCATTCGTAGATGCCGGGCTGCTAGCTCCATTAAACGATGTGGCTGATAAAGAGGGGTTAAAAGATACGTTCCAGAATGGACTTCTTAATTACTATAGCTTCGACGATAAGCTCTATGCTTTTCCGGACGGCAACAATATAGAAGTGGTGTTTTACAATAAAGAACTGTTTAAGCAGGCGGGAATTCAAAAGTTGCCGACCACCTTTGACGAGCTGATTACGACGGTTAAGACGTTAAAGGCGAAGGGAATTACTCCAATTGCTATTGGGGAAAAGGATTCATGGACGGGTTCCCTCCTTTTTATGAATATTTTGTTGCGTACGAATGAAGGGCCGAATTTTCTCAATGATGTATTGGACGGTAAGAAGACGTTTAACGACCCGGCTTTTGTGGAAGCGGTGGATGCATTTCAGGAATTGGTGCAGGCAGGAGCCTTTCCGGATGGAGCTACATCTATTGACTACAATGCAGGCGGTAATATCTTTAAAACAGGAAAAGCCGCGATGTATATCATGGGTACATGGGAAACGGGGTCAATTGATGCTTCTTCGGTAGCGGGTAAGGTAGGAGCTTTTCAATTCCCTACGGTGAATGGCAAGGGTGATGTGAATGAGTATGTAATTGCGCCGGGCAGCGCATTTGCGGTTTCTGCGAATAGTGAACATTTACAGGAGACGAAGGATTTTCTGCACTATTTTATTTCGGAGATGCCCAAAATTCAGTTTGACCTGAAAAATGCGATTGGCAGCGGTCAGAAGATGAAAGGTGATCTGAAGGAAGCGGGCTACTCCGAGTTAGCAATTAGTCTTAATGAGCTGTTCAAGAATGTAAAAGGAGGCGATCTCGCCTTTGATAATACGATGAATCCGGCTATTGCGCAGGCGCATCTGAGTAGCATTCAAAACCTGTTCGTACAAAAAGAAGACTCCGCACAAGTTGCCAAGGAACATCAAAATACTTTTGAAGCGAATAAATAAGTGAGGATTTTACAAAAATCCAGTAAGCGACTTCCGATGAACAGTATATAGATCGAAATGGCCTAGTTCGTCTAGATATTGCACTTTGGAGCGACTGGAATGGAATTTTGCAAAATCCCGGAGTAGCAGGCACTAGGGAGGGGGCGGAATGCTTCTTCCCTGATTGGAAAAGATGTAGGTTGTACATCCTCAGAAGATGTTCAGAATCAACACAAAGGAGATTAGAGCATGGATGTACTGAAGGTGCCAGCACGTACCATTGCCGTTTTCGTGCTACCCTGCCTGTTGTTGTATACCTGTATGGTATTTGTTCCGATTTTGGTGTCGGTATATTGCGGATTGCTGGATTGGAACGGAATTGCCGAGGCAAAGTTTGTGGGGTTGGCTAATTTTGAGCGGATTTTCACATCAGATTCAGTGTTCTGGCCGTCCGTGAAACGGACTATGATGTTCGCTGTGTTTTCCATGCTGGAAATTCCGTTCTGTCTGCTGCTGGCGATCTTGCTTAATCGCTATGTGCGTAAGGCCAATACGCTGGTAACGATGTATTTTCTGCCGGTTATTCTGTCGGTGGTCATTATCGGGCAGCTGTGGAAGACGATCTATAACCCAGCCTCGATGGGTGGAATGCTGAACGGTATTTTGCTGGCGATTGGGCTGGAAAGCTGGACACGCTCATGGCTGACGGAACCGCAGATCGCGATGTACGCCCTCTATTTTGTATCGTTATGGCAGTATTTTGGCTATCATTTGCTTATCCAGTTTACCGGGGTACAAAATATACCGAATGAGCTGTACGAAGCAGCCAAAATTGATGGAGCTGAAGGATTCAAAGCAGACCGCTATATTACGCTGCCGCTCATTGTACCTATTTTCAAGATATCAATTGTATTAGCATTTATCGGCTCCCTGCAATCGTTTGATTTGATTTGGGTGATGACGGGCGGCGGACCAGCCCATGCGACGGATACAGTATCTACGTATATGTACAATATGTCCTTTTTATCGATGAAATACGGATATGGCAGCGCATTGGCTTCAATTCTCGTAGTGATTTGCTTGTCATTTACAATTGTGATAAATTTTGTTTTCAAACGAATCGAAAATAAGGTAAGCTAAAGGAGATGGAACTGTTGAATGCCTTGAAGAAAACGGGAGTCTTTTCCTTATTAGCAATCTTAATGGTCACGCAGCTGTATCCACTCTTTTGGCTGCTGACCTATTCGTTGAAGACAAATGAAGAGATATTGAGCTCAAGCTTCTTTGCACTCCCTCAAGTGCCTCAGTGGCACAACTATCAGGAAGCCTATGAATCAGGGAGCTACTTGCGTTATTTAGGAAACAGTGTGCTGGTAACCGGGGTTACGATGATTTTCGTCATTTTATTAAGCTCGATGACTGCTTATGCGATTACACGTTTTCGTTGGCGCTTCGGGGCTGCTGTGCTGACCATGTTTCTGATCGGGATGATGATCCCGATGCAAGCTACACTGCTGCCGCTGATGGTGATGTTTAAAAATGTCCATATTCTGAATACGTATTTCTCACTGATTTTACCCTACATTGCTTTTCAGACACCGATTGCGGTCTTCATCCTATCCGGCTTTATGCGGTCCATTCCCCACGAAATTGAAGAGTCCGCTTACATTGACGGAGCGAGTATTTATCGTATTTTCCGCAGTGTAATCTTACCCATCTCGATTCCGCCTATCATGACGGTATGTATTTTAACTTTCATTAATATCTGGAATGAATACATTATGGCTGCCACCTTTATCTCGTCCGAGAAGCTCAAAACTCTCCCTTTCGGCGTATATACGTTCGTCAGCCAGTATTCTGTGAACTACGGTAATATTGGTGCTTTTCTAGTCATGGGTGCCTTGCCGGTCATTATTATTTATTTTGTTCTGTCCGAAAATATCACCAAGGGCATGGTTGCGGGAGCGGTTAAAGGATAGGCGGCCGATGCGAAAGGAGCGCACGGAGGTATGATGCGCCGTTTTCAATCCATTCAATACCGCTTGTTTGTTCTGTTCCTATTGGGCATGTCGGGCATTGTGCTGGCGGTCAGTCTATTATTTTACAACCGTACTACAGTGCAGTTCCATGATAAGGTCAGCGAGTTGGCGCGTAAAAATGTATCCCAGACGGCAGGCCTGTTCGAATTGCTACTCGGCAGCTATAATAGTCTCTCCAAATCGATCAGCAACAATATGGATTTGGTTCGTCTGTTGACGACGGATAGTAGTGATTTACCTGCTGTCAATTACATCAACGAACGTACGATTACGAATATTCTGGGGGCTATCTATTATTCGCGTGAGGATCTGATTGGCATCCATGTCATCACAGACACAGGCAAGGTATATAACTATGGCAATTATATGAATGTCATTGATACTCATTACGAACATACGGAATGGTATAAGGAAATTCGAAAGTCGGCGGGCAAAATTGCATGGCTGGGCGTGTATCCTCACTCTGTCATTGATCAGGTGGAAACCAGACCCGTGTTTGCGTTTGGACGGCAGCTCTATGATCTGGATGAGCACAAGCCGATTGGTATTGTCCTGTTTGAGGCTGAGCCGGGTTCTGTTTTGTCGGCTCTCCACAATTTGCGGTTAGGTACCAATAGTCAGGTATATCTGTTGGGTCATGAAAATCGAATTGTGTCGGCCACTTCCTCTGATCCGCCACCGGATTTGCGAAATCTAGAGCAGCAGGTGCCAGAGGGGGAAGTTATTGTAAATCGAAGTAATGAGAAAGTTGTAATCGCTTCCAAGTTGCCGTTTGCCGACTGGTCTGTGATTAGTGTGACACCTAGTGAGGATCTGAACGTGGAGCTGGTGCAAAACCAAAGGTACTTATTTATCGTGGCACCTATACTTATTATTGTGTCGGCGTTAATTGCGTCCATCGTATCGAGGGGAATTTCCCTTCCGCTCAAGCGAGTCATTCGGGAGATGAAGCGAGTAGAGACAGGGAATTTCCGCCATACGGTAAACACCAAATCTTATGAAGAAATCAATCAGCTAGCTACCTCCTTTAACCATATGGTAAGACGAATTGCAGAGCTAATCGAGCTGGTGCGTATATCATCGGTCAGTGAAAAAAATGCGGAGCTGCACGCGCTACAGACGCAGGTCAATCCACATTTTCTATATAATACGCTGGATATGATCTATTGGATGCTGGACGAAAAGGGACATGATCAGCTCGGAGAGGTGATCCTCTCCCTATCCCATATGTTCCGTTACAGCAGCCATTGGGAAGAGGGGGCCGATGTAAGCCTTCGTGAAGAAGTGGAGCAGGTTGGCCACTATCTCACCATTATTCAAGCTCGGCTGGAGGGCAGGGTATCTGTAGACTTTAGCATTGATGAACGATGGATGGATATCCGCTTGCCAAAAATGACCTTACAGCCATTGATTGAGAATGCGGTGAAGCATGGGCTGGAGCCTCTTTATGCGGATACAGGTGGCAAGCTGCTCGTCAGAGCGGAGGAATATGAGGGTGTATTGAGCCTGCACATCATCGACAACGGTGCAGGGATGGAGTACGAACGATGGGAGGTGGTCCAGGTCGCTTTGGCAGAACCCGGCAAACAGGCGGGCAGCGGGCAGGCGGGAGGCATCGGCCTGCAAAATCTAAATTTACGGCTACGGCACATGTTCGGAGAAGAGTACGGCCTACGGATCTCTAGCGCACCTGGGGCCGGAACAACAGCCACTGTAAGTGTGCCTCTGCCACAGAAGGAGGAGAAACATGAATATTCTGATAGCTGACGATGAAAGTATGATACGGCAGGGGATTCAGCGTACCATTGGCCAAGCTCTACCAACCTGCGGCATTCATCTCGCTGCTTCCACCGAGGAAGCAGCAGGCATTCTGGCGGAGCATCCTGTAGATATTGTATTAACTGATATCCTGATGCCTGGCATGGATGGTCTGGAATTCATGCGTATTTCTAAGCGAAAGCATCCTCATCTGCAGTGGGTTGTCATTTCGGCCCATTCCGAATTCCATTATGCACAAAGAGCAGTAAAGCTGGGTGCCAAAGACTACCTGTTAAAGCCGATTGGTAAAAGAAAGCTGCTGGAATGCATTGAAATGTTGGCAGCCGAGGCGCTTGTGGCCTCGCAGCAGGCGAACGAGGGTAGGCTTCTCAAATCCAATATGGTTTATTTGCGTGAAGCCGTTTTCCAACGCTATGCCCTTGGACTGGATACAGGTAAGCTGGATATACAGCCTTTTGTCGAAAATTATCCGGAATTCCATCTCTTCATGGTTCGCATGGAACCTGATCACAAGCAGACACATCTGGAGCATTTTATGATTGAAAATGTACTGTCCGAACTCGTTGAGGCAGGGGGCAGCGGCTTTGTCGTCAGTCTAGACCGCCATAGTCTGCTGGGCATTGCAAGGCTAAGGAGTGAGGCAGAGGCCGCACGGCTAGAGACGTTGCTCGAATCCCATTTGAAGCGTTATGTGAAGGTCCCCCTACAAATTACACGTTCGGGTGTTCATCACAATTTTGCTTCCATACCTGAAGAGGTGGCGCGACTAAGACGTACGCCAGAGGAGATTGCAGCCGCAGCAACGGATACAGGAGAATGTCTCCGCAAAGGCATGCATACGGTAGATGTAGCTTTGCAATACATTCGGGCTCACTTTACAGAGGAGCTGTCACTTGAAAAAGTGGCCTCAATTGTATTTTTAAATCCGGTGTATTTTAGCCAGTTATTTAAGCAAAAGACGGGACAAGGCTATAAGGATTACGTCATTTCCTTGCGTATGGAGGAGGCGAAGCGGCTGCTCAGTGATCCTCATTTGCGGCTGGCTGATATTTCAGAGCGGATCGGCTATCAGGATATGCGGCATTTTACACAGGTATTCCGGCGCAAATGTGGAATGACTCCAACCGAGTATCGACATCAGGGAGTCAAGTAAGCGACATCAACGACCGAATGAAGGAAGTTTATCCAGCATCAGACTGTTTCAGGAGTAGAGCGGTAGAGCATCTACTCGGGAACAGTCTTTTTTGTGTTTTCAGCTTGTAGCAGTTCAACCAATTTGCGAGCTGCATTGGATAAATATCGATCCTTGCGCCATACGACGACAGGCCGTGTGAAGGGGAACGGCTCCTTAATGGAGAGTATGCGAAATCTGTCCCCGTATTCTTGTCCCAAGCCAGCGTCTGGAATGATGGTAATTCCCATGCCTGTGGAAACGAGCGAGAGAATGGTCGATATCTCAGGACAGTCCAGTACGACGCGCGGAATAAGATGGTGTTCCTGAAATTTGCGGATGACGGTTTCGTATAGTCCGTGTCCTTCTGTTCGGCGTCCCAACAAGAGGTCATAGCTGGCAGCTTCCTGTAACGTAATTTCCCCACTGGGATGACGATCTGCCCATTTGGGATGACGATCTGCCCATTCAGACGGAAGTACGGCAACAAAGGAAACGCCCTCCAACTCAATGGAATGGTACGATTTGTCATCTACCGGAAGCAGCAATAGGGCCAGATCCACTTTATTTTGGTGCAGCAGCTCTTCCAGATGATGTGTGTCTCCGTGTCCTATTTTAATGTATACCTCTGGATAATCTTGATGAAAGCGGCTGAGTTGTTCAGTAATCAGAGACATACAGGCGGATGAGGTGCCTATGGAGAGTGTGCCGGTTATTTTGTTTTCAAACTCCCCAATCTCTCTACAGGTGTCCTCCATTTCAGCCAACAATCGCTTGGCGCGTGTATACAGTGTATATCCGGCCTCGGTAACCTCCCACTTCTTTCCTTCACGGTAAATCAGCCTTACGCCAAGCTCGTCCTCCATATTTTTGAGTTGTTGACTCAGTGGAGGCTGGGCCATGTTGAGCGTTCTGGCAGCCTTAGTGATTTGCCCTTCCTCCACGATGACGCAAAAGTAATGCAGATGCTTGATATCCATTGGGATTCCTCCTCATTTCTAAACAACGCTTCATTTTGAATACTATTAAAATATGTATTCCATATATTATATATATTTTTCGTGTGCAGGGAACAGGCGTATAATTTTTGACAGTAATGCATGGGTGAACATAAAACGATGGAGTGGAAGGAGGGGACATATGAAGAAAATGATTGTAGGAATATCGGGAGCAACAGGGTCGATCTTTGGTATCCGTATATTGCAACAATTACGAGAGGCTGGAGTTCAAAGCCATCTGGTACTATCCCCGTGGGCTATAGCGAACATCCCCTATGAGACAGGCTACACGGTGAAGGAAGTGGAGGCAATGGCGGATGCGGTCTACTCGTATAAGGATCAGGCTGCGCGTATTTCCAGCGGCTCCTTTCGGGTAGACGGTATGGTCGTTGCTCCTTGCAGTATGAAAACGCTCGCCTCCATTCGTATCGGTATGGCGGACAACCTGCTCACCCGATCAGCGGATGTGATGCTGAAGGAGCGCAAGAAGCTACTGCTCATGACCAGGGAAACACCATTAAGCAGTATCCATCTGGAAAATATGCTGGAGCTGTCACGTATGGGTGTGATGATCCTGCCGCCGATGCCTGCCTTTTATAATCATCCTGCAAGTATCGAGGAATTGGTAGATCATATTGTTTTTCGCGTATTAGATCAGTTCGGTATCGTCACAACCGCAGCCAAACGATGGGATGGAATGAAGCAAACTGACTCCAGGCTGCACCAGAATGAGAAATCGAAAGACGAAGGAGAATGAATGATGGCTTATAAAGACTTTCGCGATTTTCTAAACACCTTGGAAAAGGAGGGGCAATTACTCACGATCAGCGACGAGGTAAAGCCGGAGCCGGACCTTGCAGCAGCTAACAGAGCATTAAACAACCTTGGAGATAAGACGCCTACTCTCTTTTTCAACAATATCTATGGATATACGGATGCTCGTATTGCAATGAATGTGATGGGCTCCTGGCCCAATCATGCCCTTATGATGGGAATGCCAAAAAATACGCCGCTCAAGGAGCAGTTTTTTGAATTCGCCAGACGCTATGAACAATTTCCGGTGCCCGTGAAGCGGGAAGAAACTGCTCCTTTTCATGAAGTCGAGATTACAGAGGATATTAATTTGTTTGATATTTTGCCGTTGTTTCGTTTGAACCAGGGGGACGGAGGATTTTATCTGGACAAAGCGATTTTAGTTTCACGCGATCTGGATGACCCGGACACCTACGGTAAGCAAAATGTCGGCTTGTACCGTATGCAGGTGAAAGGCAAGAACCGTTTGGGCATCCAACCTGTACCACAGCATGATATTGCGATCCATATCCGTCAGGCTGAGGAGCGCGGCGAAAATCTGAAGGTGGCTATTGCCCTCGGATGTGAGCCTGTGATTACAACGGCTGCTTCTACGCCGCTGCTGTATGATCAATCCGAATATGAGATGGCTGGGGCCATTCAGGGTGAGCCTTATCGTGTGGTCAAAGCGAAGGATGCAGATCTGGATCTACCTTGGGGAGCCGAGGTCATTTTGGAAGGCGAAGTGTTAGCAGGTGAACGTGAGTATGAAGGCCCATTCGGTGAATTCACAGGTCACTATTCCGGCGGTCGCGCGATGCCAGTCATTCAGATTAATCGTGTATATCACCGCAAACAGCCTATATTTGAGCATCTGTACATCGGGATGCCTTGGACGGAAACGGATTATATGATCGGTGTGAATACAAGTGTACCGTTGTTTCAGCAGCTTAAGGACGCTTTTCCTAATGAAATCGTAGCCGTTAATGCCATGTATACACATGGGCTGGTCGCTATTATTTCCACGAAAACCCGGTATGGCGGCTTTGCGAAGGCTGTGGGAATGCGTGCGTTAACGACTCCGCATGGACTGGGGTATTGCAAGCTGGTGATTGTGGTGGATGAGGAGGTCGATCCGTTCAATCTGCCGCAGGTCATGTGGGCTTTATCCACCAAATTGCATCCGAAGCATGATGCTGTCATTGTTCCTGGCTTGTCTATTTTACCGCTTGACCCTGGCTCTGATCCGGCAGGCATGACGCACAAAATGATACTGGATGCGACGACACCTGTAGCACCGGATATTAGAGGCCATTACTCGCAGCCGCTCGATTCCCCGCTGGGTGTAGCGGAATGGGAGAAAAAGTTGAGCCAAATGCTTCGCTAAATATTTTTAAAAACAAAGAAAGATTAAAGGAGTGCTGATAGATGCATATTTGTCCCCGTTGTGAGTCCAATCGTTCAGAAGTTGTTTCCCATTCGCCGGTTAAAGGTGCCTGGGAGGTTTTGTTGTGCCCTGTATGCCTGTTCACATGGCGAACCTCAGAACCGGATAGCATTACGGATCCAGCAAAGTATAAATCGGCGTTCAAGGTAAACCCCCAAGATATTCCTAATGCTGCTCATGTTCCTCCTATTCCAGGGCGGATACAGGGGCGTTCGTAAGTAGCCGTGAATTATGGTAACTTTGAAGTTATAGGCCAAATGTAAAGGGGATTATACTTCATGCAGACACCAAGAATCGGTAAGGATCTGTTCACACTGCTGGACGGCAAGGCATTGGAGGACAAGCAGCATGAAGCCATGATGCTGCTGACGGTCACGGAAGATCAGTGGCCGCACATAGCGATGATTAGTGTGGGCGAGGTTGTAGCGCTGGACGAGGGGAATTTGCGTCTGGCCCTATGGCCGGGTACAACCACGACGGGCAACATGATCCGCACTGGGAAGGCGACGCTTGCGGTGTTTACCGGGGGGAAGGCGCATTATGTGCGGCTGTCACTGGAACATCTGCCTGCTTTGCCCGGAGCCAAGCATGTACGTGAGCGATTTGCGGCTCATGTTTTTGCAGCCAGAGAAGATTCGGCCCAATATGCGGATATTTTGACAGGTGTCACGGTTCGTCTCAAGGAACCGGAATCGGTGATCCATCGCTGGAAGGAAACGGTGGCTGAGCTGTTAATGTAAAACCATCTGATTATGATAAATAATCTATGTATTTACCAAGTTTACCGTTAAAATAAATGCGAGGGAATAAGCGCTTACAAGGAATCACGCTGAGCTTGTTGGAACAGGGAATTAGAGCGCGAGGGGAAGCTTGTTTCTTTTGAAGGAAAAATAGGAGGGATGAATATGTCTCGTTTTGACAAGGTAGATCAGCTATTGCAACAATTTATAGCAAATGGGCCGGCAGGTTGCGGTTGTGCCATTGCCCAGAATGGTGAAGTGTTGTATGAAGGGTATCATGGATATGCTGATCTGGAAGCCGGAAAGCCAATCACTGAGGATACAGTGTATCGCTTGTTTTCCATGACAAAGGTTGTTGTCTGTGCGGCTGCACTTATGCTGTACGAACGTGGGCAATTTTTGTTGAATGAACCCTTGTATGAATATTTTCCCGAATATCGTAATGCGCATGTATTCAAAACCGCTCCTAACGGATACACCTACGTGGATAAGGCAGAGAATCCCATTTTAATTAAGCATATATTCAATATGAGTATGGGTCTTCCTTACGCTTCCGAGTCTTCAGAAACAGGAAAAGCTATGCAGAAGGCCATTGCAGGATTAAAGGAAAAGCAGGGGAAATATGACCTGCGCACAGAAATTAAAGCGCTCTCTGAAGTTCCACTTGCGTTTGAGCCGGGAACACGCTGGTTGTACGGATATGGACATGACCTTGTTGCAGGTCTTATTGAAGTGATTTCAGGTAAATCAGTAGGACAATTTTTAAAGGATGAAATCTTTGATCCACTTGGAATGAACAATACAGGTTACCGTTATCGTGGAGATATTGAATCGCGGATGGCCTCTATGTATCAACGGACAGACGCCAGAAAATTTGAAAAAATTGAGGGTTTGCTGGATGAATATCATCAGCCAGATGCTATATATGAAGGTGGAGGCGCAGGTTTATATTCGACAGTCAAAGATTACCTCACATTTTCACAAATGATGTCAAATGGCGGCACGGTAAACGGTGTGAACTTATTGGGTAGAAAAACCATTGACTTAATGCGTACAAATCATCTGAATACAGCTCAACTATCGGATTTCACCAATTCATACCATACAGGTTATGGCTATGGACTTGGTGTGCGCACGTTAATGGATAAAGCGGCTGGGCATGCAAACAGCTCGATTGGAGAATTTGGCTGGACGGGAATGGCAGGCACCTGGGTTTCTATAGATCCGAGCGAACAATTCTCCGTCGTATATATGCATCAGCTCGATCCCAATATGGAAGAGTACCATCATTTGAGAATTCGTGCAGCAGCTTATAGCTGTTTGTAAATGCGAGATTGTGGATCTGTTGTGAAAACTCTTCACTATGGCTCTGAAGCTACACAAATTGTAATGTCTAATCTTTATCAAAAATGATCTAGTTAATAAGGACCAAATTTTCCTCGAAGCCTAAACTATTCTTTTCCATATGACGACATAAAACGTAGGTGTAAGGATTTTGCGAAATCCTTAATTTTTAGCTTTGAAATGGGAGGGAATTAGATTTTGAAGAATAGATGGTCCGGTTTTCTGGCGTTGGTCATCCTGATTTCAAGTTTTACATCATATGCAGGGTTTGCATCTGCAGCAGAAGCAGTGCTTTCCAAGATTGTCCTTTCGTCTAACGAGGTAACTTTGCAACAGGGGGATACAGCTGCATTGACGGCTACGGCCGTTTTTAGCGATGGGACAACCTCGAATGTCACCGTAAGCACGGATTGGAAAAGTGATAATACAGCTATTGCTACTGTGTATAATGGTACAGTTTCGGCCAAGGCTGAAGGGGAAGCCACCGTGGTTGCGACCTATAAAGAGAAGGTACAATCGGTTCAGGTACATGTAACGAAAAAGGTTAAGGCGCTGACATCCAGTGTACAAAGCCTGAACTTGCGTTCAAGCGGTACAGGACAGGTTGATTTGACAGCGACATACAGTGATAATACAACAGCTCAGGTTTCGGGTGATGCTACTTGGACCTCGGATAATCAAAAGGTAGCCACAGTAGTTAACGGATTGGTTACCGCTCAGGGAGCAGGTACTGCCAATATTAAGGCCGTATATGGTCAACAGACCGTAACAATTGCTGTGCAGGTGGAGCAAGTTAAACGTCTCGATGTCAGTTCATCAGAGGTTTCTCTTTTGCTGAAGGATACTGAGAAGGTTAAACTTTCAGCGACGTTCCCGGATGGATCGGTACAGGACGTGACAGAGTCCGCTGAGTGGAGCTCCAGCAATGCAGCTGTGGCGGATGTACTGAAAGGCACGATTACCGGCTATAGCGCGGGAAAGGCGACAATTACGGGTAAATATGGCACGATGTCCGCTACGATTTCGGTGGATGTCGATCAAACGAATAAGCTGAAAGCCAGCGAATCCAATATTTTTCTCCGTCTGGATGAATCTAAAAAAATACAGGTTTCTGCTGTTTACCCGGATGGAACAGTAACGGATATCACGGATAAAGCTACTTGGGCATCAAGCGATGAAAAAATTGCAACGGTGAATAAAGGAACGATTATGGCCATTGGTGCGGGTTCGGCAACGGTGACCGCTAAGTATGGAGATAAGACAGTTTCGATCAAGACAGATGTCGAAACCTCTAGATTTCTGGATTTGAGTGAGGACAAGCTGAGCCTGAATGCCAAGGAATCCAAAAAGCTCAAGCTGACCGCAACGTATGTAACAGGTACGGAAGAAGATATCACAAGTAAGGCAGAGTGGAAGTCCAGCAATGAAGATATCGCTTTTGTCAGTGCGGGAGAAGTCACGGGTTATAAAACAGGTGAGGCTACGATCACCGCTTCTTATGGTGGCAAAACAGTTACAGCTACGGTATCCGTAAATGTACCTGGTGATCTGTCTCTGTCCTCCAAAACGGCAACGATTGATATTGATGAGGACTATACTGCAACTTTGACGGCTACTTATGCGGATGGGCGTAAGGAAGATGTAACACAGGATGCAGAATGGGCTTCAAGCGCGGAAGATATTGCTTCTGTGTCCAAAGGAACGATTACGGGTAAATCCGCTGGTAAAGCGGTTATTACAGCGACCTATAATGGCAAAAAACTGACGATTAACGTACAAGTTGGCCTTGTGGACCGTCTGGAAACAGACTCGCGTGTAATTGCGCTTGGTGCTCAGGAAACGAAGCAACTGAAAGTATCAGGAGTTAAGAGTGGCGGTACAAAAACAGATGTAACCAAGGATGCCACCTGGACAACTAGCAATGTAAAAGTGGTTGAAGTTAGCGAAGGTTTGATCAAAGCGAATGGTAGCGGTAAGGCAACTGTGACTGCTTCATATGGTAAGCAAAACATTACGTTTACGGTAGAAGTGGACGTAGCGCAAAAGATTGAAGCGGATGCAATCGCGCTATCGCTTAAATCTGGAGATCAAAAAACCATCGCGATTGTGGTTAAATCGAGCGATGGTAAAGAAAAGGATGTTACAACCCAAGCTGAATGGAAAACGTCCAATTATAAGGTAGCCACTGTTAAAAAGGGTCAGGTTACCGCGGTCAGCTACGGTAAAGCTAACATTCAGGCGAAGTTCGGCGGGAAGATCATCAGCGTACCTGTAGATGTTGATACGCTTAAATATTTACAAACAGACGAAGTCGCATTGAATTTGAAGGCAGGGCAGCTGGCTAAGGTTACGGCTACAGCCACGTATAAGGATGAGTCGGAGAAGGATGTTTCCAAACCGGCTGTCTGGTCCTCGTCCAGAATTATTGTGGCGACCGTCAAAGACGGTAACATTAAGGCACAGGGCAAGGGCAAAGCAGTAATTACTGTGAAATATGCAGGTAAAATGACGAAGATACAGGTAACCGTTCAGTAATCTGTAACCGACTAAAAAGAAAAGAGCAAGCATACGTCCAGCGACGATATGCCTGCTCTTTTCTTTATAAGGGCGAATTTTCTTTCCCTAGGACAATGTAGGGGGAGAGTCGCCTTGTTTTATAGAGGAAAAGTAATTGGTTTAAAGCTTAGAAATTACGACTTATTCTTCTTGATTGATGCGTTGCGTGTAAGCGATTCGGTCAAACGCTTGCCGGTCGGCGTCTGAGCCAAGCCGCCTTTGGCGGTCTCGCGGTGCTTCGACGGCATCGCGCTGCCGACTTCAAGCATCACGTCAATGACTTCGTCAGACGGAATAGCGCTGCGCACACCCGCCAAAGCCATGTCCGCTGCGGCAAGCGCAGTCACGGCTCCCAGCCCGTTGCGCACGATGCACGGAATCTCCACGAGTCCGGCGACGGGGTCGCAAATCAGGCCGAGCGTGTTCTTAAGAGCGAGGCCCACGGCGTGGACAGCCTGTTCAGGCGTACCACCGCGCAGCTCGACCATAGCGCCAGCAGCCATGCCGATAGCTGAGCCAATCTCAGCCTGACAGCCTCCCTCCGCGCCAGAAATGAAGGAGTTGTTGGCGATCACGTAGCCAATGGCTCCAGCGGCGAACAGGCCGTTTACCATATGCTCATCATCCCAGCCAAACCGCTCCTGCGCACTGATGAACACACCAGGGATAACCCCACATGAGCCTGCGGTAGGTGTGGCGACAATGCGACCCATGGATGCATTAACCTCCGACACGGAGAGCGCATAAGCCATGGCGAGCGCGGAGGCATCACCGGAGCAGGTTTCCCCTGCCCGCAGATACTCGGCCAGGCGTTTGCCGTCACCGCCCGTCAATCCACTGCGGGATACGGTGTCTTGTGTCTGACCGCGATGAACGGCTTCCTTCATGACTTCATAATAATCAGACATTTGGCGGAAGATTTCTTCCTCCGTTGTATTCGTCTCTTGTACCTGCTCTTGAATCATCAAGCGGCCAATCGTGGTGGATTCTTCAGCGCATAAAGCGCTGATTTCATGCAGATGGCTAAACCTCATCGGATTCAGCTCCTTTTTTCAAATTAATCATCTTAATTTCATACATATGAGGTAAAGAACGCAGTTCTGCGATCAGTTCAGCTGGAGCAGAACTGTCCGTTTCAATGGCGGTGAGTGCTTCACCATCCCGGCCTTTGCGATCTACGTGCATATAGGCAATGTTAATGTGGGCCGCGCCCAGTGCTGAAGTTATCGCGCCCAATGTACCGGGCTTATCCGAGTGGAGAAGCACCAGCGTAGGCAGCTCTCCGGTCAGATTGACCCGGAATTCGTTGAGCTGTTGGACATGGATGCTGCCGCCGCCGATGGAGGAGCCCAGCAGTGTGCGCTGATCCTCGCCCTTCCACAACTCGAAACGGACGGTGTTCGGATGAGGAGCGGGGAGTCCACTGACGGCGAATTCCACGGCCATCCCGGCTTGCTCGGCCCATTGCTCGGCATCCGGAATCCGGTGATCATCCGTATCGTAATTAAGCAGTCCTGCGATGAGCGCCAGGTCAGTACCGTGTCCTTTATACGTATCGGCAAAGGAGCCGTACAATGTCATGCGGGCACGGTCAGGCTGCGCCCCGAGCCAGTGCCGGGCAACGCGTGCGAGTCGCACCGCGCCTGCGGTGTGTGAACTGGAAGGTCCGGTCATGGCCGGACCGATAATGGAAAATACATCTTTGAAACGCATGGTGTGGCCCCCTGTATGTTCTAATACCATACTATATGGTATTTCCGCGTCTTTGCGCGGTTATGACGGTTCCTAATGCTGACGCACAATGTGAGCACAAAAAAGGACAGGATAAGGAAGTTTCCCTTATCTCTGTCCTCGTTACCTGAGAGTTTCGTGCGGTGTTCTTACCGCCTTACCCCTTGGGTGGCTTGCGCTCTCTCCAGAGTTGCGTCAGATGACGATACATGGACCTGAGAGATTATCCGCCAGCCGGGTGCTGGCGTCTTGCTCCTTCGGTGCCGCCAGAGTGTAAGCCCCCTGGACAGACTCTCCCGTCATCTTCATTCGCGTATACCGTTCTACATGTCTTTCTTAGCGTAATGTATGGCGTGCTCGGTGTCAATCACAGGGTTCAGATTTTACATAAACGAGGATTTTGCAAAAACCAATAAGCGACTTCCAATGAACAATATATAGATCGAAATGGCCTAGTTCGTCTAGATATTGCGCTTTGGAGCGATTGGAATCGAATTTTGCAAATCCTGAAACAGGTGCGTTTCCAATAAAAAAGATTAAAATTTACATAATTATGGAGAAAATCAGGAAGGAATTAGAAGATTGGCGGCTAATCTGATAGAGGACAAGTACATTTATGGAAATCATAGGAGGGATATTGACGTATGGTAAAAGGCTTGCGGTTCACAGGTTCACGCTTAAAAGGGATGCTGCATCTAGCAGCGATCGTATCACTGCTGATCGGTATCTTCGTTCCGTTCGGTCAGGTCAAGGCAGAGGGAGCATTGACAGTAGCCGAAGCACTTCAGCGCCAAAGCAGTGGAGGTACGGTAACGGTGGAAGGTTATATCGTCGGACATGCCACCGGATCGAAAACGGCTAACTTTTCTTCTCCGTTCGCGAATGATTTTAACGTACTGATTGCTGACCAGGCTAATGAACGTAGCACTTCTAATCTATTGGATGTACAGCTGACATCCGCGTACAGAGGGCAATTTGGGCTGTCAGGCCATCCTGAGCTGATCGGCAGCAAAATTCGTGTGACGGGTACACTTGGCGCCTACAATAATTTTGGTGGAGTGAAAAGTCCGAGCGCTGTTGAACTGGTGAGCGGAAGCGAACCGGGGGAACCTGGTAATCCGGGCGAACCTGAACCTGGCAACCCGGGTCAACCTGGCACTACACTGCCGGATGGAAAAGGCAAAAAGGTGCTGTTCGATAATACGCACGCACAGACCGCCGGTGCAGCAGATTGGGTCATTGAAGGCGCCTTCTCCGACTTTGCCAATGGACTGCGTAATGTAGGCTTTACGGTAGATCAATTGAATCGTCCCATTCCTTTTACTTATGGAGAGCAGGCCATATCATATGACAAGCTGCGCCAATATGATGTGTTCATCATCGGTGAAGCGAATGTTGCCTTTAAGGCATCCGAGCAGGCTGCCCTGCTGCAATATGTGAATAACGGGGGAAGTGTCTTCTTCATCTCCGACCACTATAATGCAGACCGTAACAAAAACCGTTGGGATTCCTCCGAGGTTATGAATGGCTATCGTCGTGGAGCCTATACTAATCCGGCCAAAGGCATGACTGCAGAAGAAGCTGCATCACCGGCGATGCAAGGATTAACAAGCTCCGATTGGCTGGCGACCAACTTTGGTGTTCGTTTCCGTTACAATGCGCTTGGTGACGTGAATGCTACCGACATTGTAGCCGCAGATCAATCTTTCGGCATTACCAAGGGTGTGCGTTCGATTGCAATGCATGCAGGATCTACGCTGGCTATTATTGATCCTACCAAGGCTAAAGGCATTGCTTATATCCCTTCAGGCACGAAAAAATGGGGTAATGCGGTAGACCAGGGAGTTTATAACGGCGGGGGCCGTGCGGAAGGACCTTATGCCGCTATCTCCAAGTTAGGCCAAGGCAAGGCAGCATTCATCGGTGATTCTTCCCCTGTAGAAGATGCTACACCTAAATATGTGCGTGAGGAAAACGGACAGTCAAAGAAGACATATGATGGCTTCAAAGAAGTGGATGATTCCACCTTCCTGGTGCAAACGGTCCAATGGCTTGCATGGAAGCAGGACTACACGAAATTGTCCGATGTGGCAGGTTTGACTCTGGATCAACCAACGAAGCTTCTGCCATTCGAGGAACCAGCGGCTTCCACGGAACCGCAACCTGAGCCTTGGTCTGCTCCTGCAGCAGGCTACAAATGGTACGATCCTAGAACGTTCAAGTCTGGCTCCTATGGAGCGGCTTCGTAAATTATATTGTCAGGAGCTCAATGTGAGTTGGTGTTAGTTAGTCGTTTGATCCCTGCTGAGGGATCAGGCGACTTTTTTTGTGATGAAAATTAACCTGTGGTTGGTTATTTCATTACATTTTGTGCCAGAAAGGCCGCGCTATTGCTGGATCATTGATTTTTTAAATGATGTTGATAGCATAATCTTAATTGATATATCCATATACTGGTGATAGGATGTATTCAAATTATTCCGACAAAAACGGTATGTAATGTTCATGAGAGGTTTTAAACATCAAACATGGTGAGAATAAGCGGGACAAGACCATGGAGAATGGAGGAAGCGCGCATTGAATACCGAACCCGTGTTGGA
Source organism: Paenibacillus sp. FSL L8-0158 (assembly GCF_038592965.1). Taxonomy (GTDB): domain Bacteria; phylum Bacillota; class Bacilli; order Paenibacillales; family Paenibacillaceae; genus Paenibacillus; species Paenibacillus polymyxa_D. The sequence continues at coordinate 452,684 of NZ_CP151949.1, forward strand.
AATTAAAGGATTATCCGTATCTTTTCGCATCCAGGATCAATATCACCCCGCAGTCGACCATCTGGATCTGACGGTCAACCCCAATGAAGTACTGGCTGTAGTCGGAGAATCCGGCTGTGGCAAAAGCGCGCTAGCGCTTTCGATCCCGCAACTGCATGACATGGAACGCACGCGTGTAGAAGGAGAGGTCCTTTTTAAAGGCACGGACTTGAACCGTCTTTCCTCAGGGCAAATGAATAAAATCCGCGGAGCGGGCATTGGCATGATTTTTCAGGACCCGCTGACAGCACTCAACCCGTTGATGAGCATTGGCAAGCAGATTGAGGAAAATCTCGATTATCATACGTCACTATCTACGAAGCAAAAAAAGGAACGTGTACTGGAGCTGCTGGAAAGTGTAGATATCCCGAATCCTGTGCGAGTGTATGAGCAGTATCCGCATGAACTATCAGGAGGGATGCGGCAGCGTGTGATGATCGCGATTGCCATAGCTTGCCGACCTTCTCTTATTATTGCAGATGAGCCGACTACTGCGCTCGATGTAACGATCCAATCGCAAATTCTCGACTTGCTCAAACAGCTTCAACAGGAAACTGGGAGCGGTATTATCCTGATTACGCACGATCTTGGTGTTGTGGCAGAAGTAGCCGACCGCGTGGTGGTCATGTATGCCGGAGAAATCGTGGAGAGCGCTGATGTTTTTGAATTATTCAGGCATCCACAGCATCCGTATACGCGTTCTTTGCTTGCTTCCATGCCGGGATCGCATACCAAGGGGGAATCATTGCATGTCATCGGCGGCATTGTTCCCTCATTACAAGATATCCCCCGTAATAGCTGTCGCTTTGCTCCGCGTATTCCCTGGATTCAGCAGAGAGTGCATGAAGACCATCCCCAATTAAATGAAATTTCCCCTGGACACTGGGTCCGTTGTACATGTTACCGGCATTTTCATTTTGAAGACGAGGCAAAGGGGGAGGCTACTCATGGCGCTACTGGAGCTAAATGATTTGAGGGTGCACTATCCGGTGCGCGGTGGTTTCTTCCAGCGTGTTATCGATCAGGTGAAAGCAGTGGATGGCGTGTCGATCAGTATTGAGGCAGGCCAGACCTACGGGCTGGTGGGAGAATCCGGCTGTGGAAAAACGACGACAGGCAGGACGATCATCGGTCTAAATAAGCTGACGAGCGGGCAGATTCTGTTTAAAGGAAAGGACCTTGCAGCTCTAAGCCGTAACAATCGTCATCCATTGCGTAGAGACATTCAGATGATTTTTCAGGACCCATACTCTTCGCTTAACCCGCGTAAGCGCGTATTGGATGTCATAGCTGAACCACTGCGAAATTTTGAAAGGCTGAGTAGTGAGGAAGAACGGAGAAAAGTACAGACGTTGCTGGAAAAGGTCGGCTTGAACGCCGATGCAGCCTATAAATATCCGCATGAATTTTCCGGGGGGCAACGGCAGCGGATCGGGATTGCGCGTGCGCTGACATTAAACCCCAAGCTGATCATTGCTGATGAGCCGGTGTCAGCACTGGACGTTTCCGTGCAGGCACAGGTACTTAATTTTATGAAGGATGTGCAACGGGAATTTAATTTGACGTATTTGTTCATCAGTCATGACTTAGGTATTATCCGCCATATGTGCGACCAAATCGGCATCATGTACCGAGGTCGCTTAGTGGAACAGGGGAGCGAGCAGGATATTTATGAGCGTCCACAGCATTTGTATACCCAGCGGCTTATTGCCACCATTCCCAGTATTGATCCTACAAAACGAATGGAAAATGCTCAAAAAAGGCAGAAGCTTTTATCCTCTTACAAGTCAGAGCTGTCCAAACATTTAGACGCGAGTGGAAAGCCGTTTGCACTAAAATCAGTAAGTTCATCCCATCAAGTCGCGCTACCCTAAGGGAGGTACAGAATATGTGGAAATTTACAATGCGCCGGCTGCTGGTTATGATCCCTCAACTTTTTGCACTGAGTGTGCTTATATTTTTCCTGGCTAAGGCTATGCCGGGGGATGCCCTGACAGGACTTATTACTTCGACACCCAATCTGAATCCGGCCGCACTGGAAGAACAGCGACAAAGACTGGGACTGAATGACCCGGTGTGGGTGCAGTATGGGAACTGGCTCGTCCAGCTTGCTCACGGGGATCTGGGCAAATCTTATGTACATAAAATTAGCGTTACCGATCTGATTGGCAGCCGTCTGGGGAACACGTTCTTTCTGGGCGTAGTAATTCTGGTTCTGACGTATCTGATCGCCATTCCGCTCGGCGTACTCAGCGGTCGTTATCAGCATAGTCTGCTGGATAAAACCGTAGTGGGCTATACCTATCTCAGCTTTGCGACACCTTTATTTATACTCGCGTTGTTGCTGCTGTACGTATTCGGATTCAGGCTTGGCTGGTTTCCAACCAGCGGTAGTGTGGATGTAGGTGTGGAGCCGGGGACATGGTCATATTACGTGAACAAGTCGTATCATCTCATTTTACCAGCGGTTACAGGCGCATTGCTCAGTACAACGGCTACAATTCAGTATTTGCGCAATGAGGTCATTGACACACGACTGAAGGATTTTGTGAAGACAGCGCGTTCCAAAGGGGTACCCGAAGGTAAAATTTATTCCCGCCATATTTTTAAAAACTCTCTATTGCCGATTGCTGCCTTTTTGGGCTATGACCTGACGGGAGTAATTGCAGGCAATATTTTTCTTGAATCTATTTTCGGTTATCCGGGGTTGGGCCAATTATTTCTCCAGTCCATCACTCAACGGGATTTTTCAGTCGTGAACGCGCTGGTCATGATCTCTGGCTTCTTGGCACTATTAGGGACCCTTTTATCTGATGTCATCCTGAGCAAGGTCGATCCCCGCATTCGAATTGAATAGCGAACAATCTAGAGAAAGGGAGGGATTATGGTGTCTATACAGGTGGAGGAAGTCTTCTCGTCGGAAAGCATTCGTAAATCACCATCCAGTTGGTCTGTACTGCGTCGTGAGTTGGTGCGTGACAAAATGGCCTTGGTTTCCATTGGCTTTGTGATTCTGTTCTTGATCTTTATATATGCCTCCGTCCTGTTTGTAAATCAGGATGTAGTCACGACGGTGGATTTGGGCGCAATCCGTGAAGCTCCCGGCTCAGTGCATTGGCTGGGCACAGATCGAGCGGGCAGAGATATTTTCGGCCAACTGGTCATTGGAGCCCGCAATTCCTTCACCATCGGCTTTACGATTACATTGCTATCCGCCGCTATCGGCTTAACGTTAGGTTTGCTGGCTGGTTTTTATGGGGGACTGGTCGATAACCTCATCATGCGGATCATTGATTTTATTCTGGTACTTCCATTTTTGATGCTGGTCATCGTATTTGTCAGCATTGTACCCAAAAGCGGCATAGGGTCCTTTATTTTCATCATGACCGCCTTTTTATGGATTGGAAAAGCACGTCTGATCCGGGCCAAGGTATTGTCGGAGCGCGAACTGGATTATGTGCAGGCTTCCAAAACCCTTGGCACACCCAATTGGAAAATCATCTGGTTTGGCGTGCTGCCCAATCTTAGCTCGGTCGTGATCGTCAATCTGACCCTCAGTCTCGCGGGAAATATCGGGATTGAGACCGGGCTTTCTTATCTCGGTTTTGGCTTACCGGAATCTACTCCAAGCTTGGGGACACTGGTGAGCTATGCCAATGACCCGGATGTTTTGCAGAATAGCTGGTGGATGTGGTTGCCTGCCTCACTGCTTATTTTGGTGCTAATGCTGGCGATTAACTTTATTGGCCAGGCGCTCAAACGCGCCACGGATGCCAGACAACGATTGGGTTAACCGAAGTTCAAGGATAAGAACAATAACAAGGAGGGATTTACAATGGTTAAACACTGGAAAAAAGGAATTCTGCCTGTTCTATCTGCAATTTTGGTACTTTCATTGGCCGCATGCAGCGGCTCGCCTTCCGCTTCGAATGGAGGGAAATCGTCTGACGGTACAGGCGGCTCAGGGTCCGACAGCAAACAGGTGAATACGACAGCGCTGGCGAAGGCGATCAAGAACGATAAGGCCCCGATTAAGGGTGGCATCATCAATTATGCACTTGTGTCTGATACCCCTTTTGAAGGTATTCTGAATCCTGTATTTTATGAAGGCAATCCTGATTTTGAAGTCTTCCAGTTTTTCTACCCTTCTATGTTTTCGATTGACTCCAATCTGAATATTGACGATAAAGGGGCGGCAACGATTTCCTTTTCCCCAGACAATAAGGCGGTGACTGTCAAAATTGATCCCAAACTGAACTGGACGGATGGTAATCCTGTAACGGCGGAGGACTATGCTTTTTCCTATGAAGTGATCGGTCATAAAGACTACGAAGGTCCGCGTTATGATAGCTTTATGACCAACATTGTGGGCATGGAGGATTATCATGCGGGTAAGGCCAAAACCATTTCTGGCATCAAAGTGCTGAATGAGAAAGAGGTTACCATTCATTTCAAGGAACCTAATCCTTCGGTGAAATCGGGACTGTGGTCTACACCACTGGAGAAAAAGGTGTTTCAGAATATTCCCGTGAAAGATATGGCCGGATCTGATCCTGTCCGTAAAAATCCGATTGGCTATGGACCGTTCAAAATTAAATCTATGGTCACAGGTGAATCTGTGGAATTTGTCAAAAATGAAGATTATTTCCACGGTGAGCCCAAGTTGGATGGTCTTCATCTGAAGGTGGTGAACCCGAATGTCATTACCGAGGCGCTGAAAAGTGGAGAAGTTGACTGGGCCAGCTATCCAACCACCCGTTACAATGAGGCCAACAATCCGAAAAATGTACAGTTTCTCGGTCAGGAGGAATTATCTTATAGCTATGTGGGCTTTAAGATGGGCAAATTCGATCAGGCCAAGAATCTAAATATCATGGACCCGAACGCCAAGCTGGCGAACAAGTCATTGCGTCAGGCCCTTGGCTACGCGCTGAATAATGAGCAGGTCGGCAAGCAACTCTATCATGGACTTCGGATTCCAGCAACATCCCTGATTCCGCCTGCCTTTAAGGGATATCATGATATGAATGCGAAGGGCATTGCGTATGATCCAGACAAGGCGAAAAAGCTGCTGGACGAGGCAGGATATGTGGACACCAATGGAGATGGATACCGTGAGGACCCTAAGGGTAAGGAACTGGTGCTCCATTATGCAGCAATGAGCGGGGATGCGACAGCCGAATCGCTGGCGAAGTTTTATTTGCAAAATTGGAAGGATGTCGGGCTTCATGTCGAGCTGGTGGACGGTCGTCTGCTTGAGTTCAATTCTTTCTATGACCGTGTGCAGAAGGATGACCCCGGCATTGATATTTTTGGCGGCGCATGGAGTACAGGTACAGATGTAAACCCTAGTGGGCTGTATGGACGCGGAGCCAGCTTTAACTACTCGCGCTTTACCAGTGAAGAGAATGATAAGCTGTTGCAGGAAGGGGTGTCTGTGAAAGCCTTTGACGACAATTATCGTAAAGATATATACAATCAGTGGCAGGCGTATATGAGCGAGGAGGCCCCAATCGTACCGACGTTATTCCGTTATTCGCTGGAGGCAGTGAATAATCGGGTAGCCAATTACGATATTACCCGTGGCAAGGAGTATGATGCAGACACGTTTGCGAATATTACGTTGACTGCGGAAAAAGCAGAAGTAGCCCAATAATCTAAAAAAAGCGCAATAATCCGAAGAAGAAGCGCGAACCGGTTTGATCCGATTTTGCGCTTCTTTTGACCTTTTCATGCAATCATTCTGGGGATTCTCGAAGGGAGAGAAGGAAGACGGAGATACGTCAGCTTCAATACTTCATTGCTGTATGCGAGGAACTGCATTTTACGAAAGCTTCGGAAAAGATCGGAATCTCCCAACCCACGCTTAGCTTGCAAATTAAGGCGTTGGAAGAGGAATTGGGCATGACGCTTTTTGACCGTGCAGGCAAGAAAATTAAAATGACAGATGCCGGGAAATTGTTGCTGCAACACAGTGCACATGCGCTCAAGGATTTACAGCAAGCAAAGGCTTCCATTGAGGAGTTGCGCACCGAGCAACGCGGGAGTTTGAGGATTGGTATCGCATTACCGGAGCTGGAGGAACCATTGCAAGAAATGCTTGTCCATTTTCATCAGTCATTTCCCAGAGTCAGCTTGCACATCCATCCATCATTTGATGTAACAGAACAGCTGCTGGATAACCGAGTGGATGTTGGCATTACGCTGCATTCGGGTACGGATGAAAGGCTTGTCCAGCTTCCTCTTCGTACGGAGAACTACTGTCTTGTTGTTCCGGTGGACCATGTGTTTTCCAACCGTTCTTCCATTACGCTGGACGAATTGAGGTATGTACCTTGGGCGATGCAGCCAGAGTGTCATCCCGGCAGGAAAATGATTGAGAAGTGCTTCCGTGATCGCGGGTATCCCTTTGCAACCGTCTTGGAGACCAATTCCATACCTTCCATCCTGCGCTGGGTGCAGGAGGGACTTGCCGTAACCCTACAGACGGAGTCCCTTGCAACAGAATTGGATCGCTCACAATTTTGTACTGTACCTATTTTGTGCGACGTGCTCCAGGGTCAGCTAGAGCTGGTTTATCGGTCTGGCCGTTATCAGGGAGAAGCGTTGAAGCAATTGATTAAAAAGATACAAGCTGTACTAACAGTGCGTTCCAACTAGTGGCAACCCTGATGAGTATCAGGAGCTTTAATGTGTACGAACTTCCAGTCTGCGTGCAATCAGTGACATACTGTAATTGACAGCAAAGTACAGGAAAGCTGCGAACAGCAGGGCTGGAATGACAAAGGATTGATTTTGCCCACCGACAATCTGAATGTTATGCGTTAGCTCCGGCAAACTGATAATGACAGCCAGTGAGGTATCCTTGAATAGGGAAATGAACTGGCTGACAATCGGGGGCACCATGCGACGAAGCGCTTGGGGCAGAATGATATGCCATAAGGTTTGAGAATAGCTTAGACCGGAAGAACGTGCGGCTTCTACCTGCCCTTTATGGACCGAGTTCAGACCGCTGCGCACAATCTCGGCAATCATGGCTCCCTCGAAGATCGACAGGCCTGTAATGGCTGCCCACTTGAGGGAAATCGAAAATCCGATGGATGGTAAAACCATACCGATAAAGAAAATAATGAGCAATAATGGAAGATTGCGAATGAGATCAATAATAAAGGCTGCAATCTGTGAAATGACAGGTAAGCGGGTATAGCGCAGAATGCCGAATATGATACCGAGAGCGAAGCTAAACACGATAGAGTAAATAGCAACCTCCAGCGTGAGCAGAAAGCCCTCCAGTATAAAACGCACATTAGGCCACACAAACAATCCACCGAAATCCATACAGGCTTCCCTCCTTATGATGTTTTGGACAGACGCCGTTCCATATATAGTACAAGAAAGCTAAGCGGAACCGTCAAGATAAGATACAACAACGCCGTGATGGCGTAGACTGTGATGGGCAGGAAGGTATCTGAGTTAATGAGGTCCGAGTAATACATTAGGTCCAGTCCGGCCACAATAGCCAGCACGGAAGAGTTTTTGACCAGATTAATGAATTGGTTGCCGATCGCAGGCAGTACAATTTTGATGGCTTGCGGTAAAATAATGCTGATCATCGTCTGGTTGTAACTCAACCCGGAGGACCTTGCCGCTTCAAATTGCCCCTTGGGCACAGATTGAATGCCGGCACGTATGGCTTCAGCAATAAAGGAGGCTGTGTATACGGTCAACCCAAGCGTTCCAGATACGAATCCGTCCAAAGGGATGCCCAAAGTGGGAAGCCCGAGATAAAAAAACAGCACGACGATCAGCAATGGGATATTGCGGATGACCTCTACATAGACGGTACCGATCCAGTTTAGCCATTTAAAAGGCGCAATTCGGAGGATGGCAATAATAGCCCCCAGAATAAAGCTTCCGATCAAGGCAATGACACTAGCTTGAACGGTATGAAGCAAGCCTTCTCTGAAACGGTCGCTATGATCGAAAAGTACGTTGATATCAAAAGTAAGCATCTGCGAATTTACCTCCTTATCCAGACTTAAGAAAGGAAGGAGCTCGCAATCGCGGCTCCTTCACAAGAATACTATTCGGGTTTAACCCCAAGCCATTGCTCGTGGAGCTTATCGTATTCACCGTTGCTTTTCAGTTCCTTGATCGTATCATTAATAGCTTGTAGCAGTTCGGTTTGTCCCTTCTTTACTGCAATGCCGTAAGGTTCCTCTGTGAAGTTCCCGCCTACAAGAGTATAATTCGGGTCTTGTTGCTGCATGCCGAGCAGAATAGAGTTATCCGTAGTCAATGCTTCTCCTTTACCTGCTTTGAGGGCGTTGAAAGCATCCTGATAGTTTTCGAATTCCAATATCGTTGCTTCAGGTGCTTTTTCACGGATATTTTTGGCGGAGGTAGAGCCCTTCACGGCGAGTACCTTGGTATTCGGGGTCAGAGACTCCAGCCCGGTGATGGGACTCCCCTTTTTCACCAGTAGAGATTGTCCGGCGTTAAAATAGACGTCGCTGAAATCAACCTGCTTTTTACGTTCATCCGAAATGGTCATCGTCGCAATAATGGCGTCGATGTCCCCGTTTTGCAATAAGGTGATTCGTGTTTTGGACGTGACTTCTTTTAGTTCAAGTTTGGTTTCATCGCCAAAAATATGTTTGGCTACAGCCTTGGCGATGTCGATATCAAAGCCTTCTACTTTTCCGCTAGCCGGGTCTTTCAGTCCGAACAGCTTGGTATCGTATTTCACACCAACGACCAGTTTGCCACGCTGTTTGATCGCTTCCAGCCCGTTGGCTGCTGCCGGCTCATTCCCCGACGTTGCCGCTCCTTCTTTGCCTCCACAGCCTGCCAAGACGAGCAGACAAGATAAAGCTACCAGCACCAAAGTACTCCATTGAATTCTTTTTCTCATCAGAACATTCCCCTTTCGATTTACGCTACATTGTAGTCTGTTTAATGATGAATCAGACGGCTCAGGAACAGGCGGGCCCGTTCTTCACCCGGATTCTGAAAAAATTCGGCAGGTTGGCTGTCTTCCAAAATCTGTCCTTTGTCCATAAAAATCACGCGGTCCGCCACTTCACGTGCAAAGCCCATTTCATGAGTGACAATGACCATTGTGATGCCCTGATGGGCGAGCGAGCGCATAACATCCAGTACCTCTCCGATCGTTTCAGGATCAAGAGCTGAGGTAGGCTCGTCAAACAACATAATTTTTGGATTCATCGCGAGCCCGCGGGCGATCGCGACCCGCTGCTGCTGTCCACCGGACAATTGGGCGGGGTAGCTCTGTGCCTTTTCCTCGATTCCGACGCGCTTTAGATAAGTGATGGCTGTTTGAGTAGCTTCTTCTTTCGAGATGCCCAGTACCTTCATAGGTGCCAGTACAATGTTTTCAATTACCTTTTTGTGGGGATACAGATTGAAATGCTGGAACACCATCCCGATATTGCGGCGGAAGGCATTAATATCAATCTTTTTGTCATGTACAGGGATCTCGTTAACGATCAGTTCCCCATCCGATATCGTCTCCAGACGATTGATGCAGCGAAGCAGGGTGCTTTTACCCGAGCCGGAGGGACCGATGATGACGACGACCTCGCCCTCCTTAATCTGAAGATTAATGTCTTTGAGTACATGGAAGTGACCGTAATGCTTGTTGACATTGCGAAACTGGATCAGAGAGCTCACCCCTTTTAGGCTTGGATACATAACTTAGTAGACGGATTGACATGATCAAGCTCTATTAGAATTTAAAAATTTCTCTCATGATACTATAAGCTTACAATAAAAAACAAGATTTTATGTCATAAAACTTTACGTGTAATGTATTTTGGTGTGTTTTTTACTAGTAAACTGTTATTTGTATGATGAAAATGAATAAACATCCGTAATTTTATGTTATTAAATTTGACATAAAATATTGATCCTCGACATGCCAAGGGAGAAACGTGACAAAAGCAACGCTATGTTTTACAGTAGGGAAGAAGGAATTTAGGGTAAAGGAAGGTTAGACAATGACGAAAGCTATTTCACCGCTAGTCACGGCATTGGGCATGGAGCCCCATCCAGAAGGCGGCTGGTACAAAGAGATGTGGAAGGCCCATTTTCAAATTCCGAAGCCTGTACTGCCGGATGTGTATTCCGGTCCGCGCTTTGCAGCTTCGTCTACGTATTTCTTGCTGCATCCAGGCGAGTTCTCCGAGTGGCATGTGGTCCATTCTGATGAGCTGTGGTTATATCATAGCGGAAGCCCTGTAGAGTTGAAATTGGGTGGAAGCGGAGAAGAGCCTGGTGAAGAAACTGTGATTATCGTCGGTGCGGATGTGGAAGCAGGACAGCATCCACAAGCACTCGTCCCAGGAGCAGTATGGCAAACGGCACGTCCGCTTGGGGATGAGCCCGTGCTGGTAACTTGTGTGGTTGCACCAGGATTCCACTTTGATGATTTCAAGTTGATTGCCAAGAATCCAACTGAATCGTAATGTGAACATTGGCGGGTGTATTTCTGTAAGTGAACAGGAATGACCCGCCTGATTTATTTTTACTCATAGAAATAGGTGCTTTAAAATAGCTTTAGGTGCTTAGTTTGGCCTGAACAATGAGACGATGGGTGGGGTTTACGAGAGGTTCACATGTAATCAGCGTGAGCAGCTTTTGTTTTCTGAGGCTTTTCAGAACAGACACGTCCGTAGGATCGACCACCTTCAGGTTATAAACGCTATATACATATTGGTTACCCCGAGTGTTAACAACAATCTTATCCCCGATCTTCAATTCATTTAGACGATTAAATAAACGTCCAGAGGTGCGGGCTCGATGAGCAGCAATGGCGGCATTCCCCGTCTGTCCCAGCGTCCCCGTTTCCGGCATATGTACAGCCGCGTGTCTCATATTTATCCTCGTTGCGCCTTCCAATACAGGGAGCTTTAAAGCAATACGACTTATACTAATAGTGGCTATGGGAGTTTGTTCATTAGCGCTTGCAATAGGAGCAGAGGATGGGGAAATATTTTGTCTTGTTTCACGAACCGGGACTTCCGTAAGGCGAGTGGACAAGCGAGCATAGCTGTCCGTAAGACTGGGGGGCCATAGCGCTTCGCTTTTTCCTGATGGTAGCTCTGCTGCTTTTAATAGCTTGCTTTGTTCCCGATCCTCATTCCATTCCGTCACTTTAGGAAACAAAATAAAAAGTAAGCCTAACAAAATAAATACATAGGAAAGTTTACGCAGACTCAGCAATCTCGCCTCCCCTAAGCAAAGTACGGATTATACATATTTTTTTGAAAAATGCCCCATTCCCGGCTCATTCCAATCGGGAATGGAATGAGGCGAGAGATCAGGGCAGGTGATCCATTTTATTTTTTGTTTGTCCGTCTGAATTTCAAAAATACCCCCCACATAACCAACGCTATGCCTGTCAAATAGAACGGAGCGGGGCTGCTTTCACCTGTTTGGGGCAACTGATGTACCGCAGGTGGATCCTCTGGCTCTTCTGGCTCTTTCCCGGGAACCTTGACACGGATCTTAGGTTCGGGATCGTCTTTCGAATCCACCGGAGGAGAAGGATCCTGATGAGGCATGACGGCTGGCGGCTCTGGTAGTGCTTTCGGCTCCACCTGGGCTGCTGACGGCGGTGTAGGCGGTGGAGGGATTTTGTCCTCCGGAGACTTTGGCAATGACGGAGGAACGGTTGCAGACGGAGTATCAGGTATTTCCGGATCTTTGTCATGTTTTTTACCTGAACCTCCAGACGGGGGTGAAGGGTCTGGATGAGTAGGCGTTCCTGGTTCGTTTTTCTTTTCTTTACGGTTGGTGATCACAATCTTCTTTACACCAGAGCTTTGTCGCAGTGTTGCGTCTATTTTGATCTCAAGCTTGCTCTCGGTGATTTTATAGCCCTCTGGTGCTGCCAATTCCTCCAAGATGTAATCGTCATGAAGCAAGGAGGAAAAGATGATTTTGCCTTCCTGATTGGTGGTCTGAATGAGAGGGGCTCTTTTTTGACCTTTATCATAGAGCGCAAACTGTGCGCCAGGCAGTACCTTGTCAGGCATATCCTGATCTACCTTGGTCAGCTCAAGACTTTCGGTCACACCCCCGCCGGAACCGGAGCCGGAAGACGTTCGTACGATGATTTCCTGGTTGGTTTCCCGCATCTCTGTCGTTAAGCGATCCCCCTCAAAGGCAACCTTATTACTCACTTTGGCTTTGTCCTCAGCATGAATGAATGATTGGTATTCAAGAATAAAAGCAGAGGAAATATCCTTGGCAAAAGTAAGTTCAAACGTTTGCTGCCCTTGAGCATCTGTTTTGATATACAGCTTGTAATCTTGGTTTCTAATCAACTCGGTGCCCTTGGTGGTATTTCCGTTGGCAGCGATGATTGTAGAGTACAAATGAAAGGAATCCTCGATTAAGATTTGATTGCTGCTAGGCTGATCTATAATTTTAGCGTTAGATACATGTGACTGTCCTTCATTGATGCGGATGCTCCAGTCGATCTTATTTCCATTTTGTGTACCGACTTTAGATACATATTCTCCACCATGAGGTACCGTGACTTGCGCTGCCCATTCGGAGACTGTTTTTTGTCCATCCAGTAGAAGGGCTTGATTATGAATTTCCTTTTCAATCAGTTCTCCTTCCAATGAAGTTTGAAAGGTAATCCAGTAGGGAGTCTGTATCTGCTCCTTGAACTGGATACGCAATTCACTCCCATTTTGCTCGGAGGGAGGAATAATGGTGTATTGATCTGCCGGGATTTCAGCCCCTTTTTGTACGCCATCCCACCATCCCAGCAAGGTCATATCGTATACTTTCACGGAGCCAGGCAGTAACCTTTGACCTTGCAACAAGGGGTCTCTCACTTCCGCGTGATTCAGGATCTTGCGATTGTAGTTAGCTTTAATGTCCCAGGTAATGAGCTTGGAGGTCGCATTATAACTTCCTTGCTTGGCACCGTTTCGTTGGGTCATAAAGTCCGGCCAGATCGGGCACTCCACGGCATGTGATGATGTTTCTCCGTTTTCAAACTGGTATTCTATAATGGATTTATTACGAAACTCTGGCTTCGTCGTATCCGTTTTCCAGTCATTGTTATAGGTGGTTGAATACTTGATCGTATAAGCTTTATGAATGGTTTTATGAAATTTGAGCGTAAATCCTTGTTTATAGTCCTGTGATAGCGGAACCAGCTCATAATCCGTGGGCGCACGTAGCTCCGTTGTTCCGTCAACACTTTGAATTTTCAGGGTGTCCGGCAACAAGGCCAAGCCCCCGTTTGGAAACACATCCTGTATGACAATATTTTTCATGGTGTACAAGTCTGTATTGATGGTAATCACCCAAGGTATGATTTTGGTGTTGTAATTGGGTGTGTCATACATTTTAGTCATAACTCCGCTTGTGATTTCTGTCGATACGATCTTCTGGGTTCCATCTGAAGTTATGATGTTTGTAATTTTTTCATTTTCATAAACACGACCTCGGGCTTGAGTCTGGTATCGAATAGTGTAGGCCGAATCTACGTCGAAATTGAATTGAAGTTTGAAGCCGTTACGGTCGGGATAATCAACTGGGATGACAGTATACGCCCACGATGGGAGTTCCTCCAGTGTGTTTCCCTTAAATACTTTCAAAGAACCGGGCAGCAATTCTTGAGTTTTGTTGAAATGATCAATTAAAAGAGCTTTGGCTTCGGGGATTTTTGTCTCGCCGAAGTTATATCTTATGGCCCACGAGAGTGTTTGGGTGGCATGATCATATTTTTCAACCTTTTTGGACAAAAATTCACCACGTTCCACCTGAACAGTAGCGGTAGCAGCAACGTTCTCTATCCCATCTCCTGAAAGCGTCGCTGTGTTGGAAAAACGAGTTTCGTCGCCAGTAATGCGCGTGGAATATTGAATCTGGTAGGCCGTGTTTATGCTATCGTCTTGAAAATGAATCACAAACCCTGTCCCGGCTTGATCTGCTTCAATGGCATATTCACTCGCATTTACTAGGTCTCGAACAACGGTCGAGCCGTCGATATTGACTTGGAGATGATAGAGCCGGATAGAGTCTCTTCTGAGCTCCAGCCCTGAAGGAATTGGATCGGTGATGAAGGCATGCTTTACGGTGTTTAGCTGTTTGTTCACATCAATGGTCCAGTCGATCTGATTTGTGCCAGCTAGTTTCCCTTGTTTGCTTAGGGTCGGCCCTGACTGGGGTTTTACATTCACGATGACCGTTTGCACCCCGCCTTTGATCGGAATCGCAATGATGATCTCTGTACTACCTTTCACTATTTCTTTTGTAAACTCGGTTTTAATTTGCAGTTTGCCGCTGACATTGGAATGATTCTCTACATATGGGTTAAAGGTCATGATCACCTTGCCCTGACGATCTACTGTGAAGTATCCCACGGTTCCGTCGGTAGTGACTAACGGAGATGAGATATCAGTGTAGATGACAAACTGTTCTGGTAAGTGAAAGGTGAAAGTGTCCCCTGACTTATAGGTATTGTCAGGAAGCTCCCATTCATAGCCTAGTTGGATGGCTGATCCGATGTCGAATTGGCTGTCGGGACTATATACCGCATCAATGACATGCCCTGATTCGTCGGTCAGGTTCAACTTCGTTAGTATGCTCTGCGGAGTTGCATCATGTTGAGACTTTGAACGGGCTGCTCCTTGAACGAAGGGGGCCGTGTTTGAAGGAATCTCCCTGGGGGGTTCAAGGTTTGGGACACCGTATACAGCATCCGTAGCGGTATGTGTAGGATCGGATACAGCACTCTGCGGCAGTTCTGGGGCTGGAGCATCTGCGTAAGCCAGCGTTGCGCTGAAAAAGCTTTGGACAATGAGCAATAAGGCAATGATCATTACATTTATTTTTGTTCTCATGCTCCAAGTGATTCTCCTATTCATCGTAATATGGCAATGCTTCGTTCGAAATTAGTATATTCAGCATGCTAGGCTGACATGACTATCCCAATAGAAAAAAAGCCCTGATCATAGCGATCAGGGCTTTCTTCGAGATAGGCATAGCAATTTGTGGTGGATCTATGTAAAAAAGGGCATAATAAAAAGCTCGTTCATCTGGTAGCTGGCTGCCATCCGGATAGGAAGGCCCTATAGTTTTGCGTCACTGCCTTTCGACAGCTTTGCCATTAACTTGAATAGCTTGTGCGTCTATCATCTATCAAACTGATTTCATGTAACCTCTCATTTACAGCTTGGAACGGTTCCCCCACTTTTTGCGGAAGGAGTGAGGTGTTTCTCCTACATGCTCCTTGAACAGGTTAATAAAATGGCTCGTATTGGGAATCCCTACGTACCTTGCGATATCCACAATGGACATGTCACTGGTTTTAAGCCAGCTTTGAGCGGCCGTGATACGGACATTAATGAGATAATCAATCGGAGAGAAACCGATCTGCTTTTTGAAATTTTTAGCCAGATTAAACTTGTTTAATTCAAACATGTCTGCCAGCGAGTCCAGTGTTATTCGCTCACAGTAGGACTGATCCAAATATTGCTGTACCCGACGTACTTCGCTGAGGGTTTCAGCATTCACATGCTGGTGATCATAGGGATGCTGCAAGATGCACATCAGTATTTCACCAATGAGCCTGGACGTTAGCAGTTCAGCGGAAAGACTTCTGTCAGACTGCCCACAAATCAGGGCATGCAGTTTGTCCAATATAATATACGGATTATGCATGGATATTACCGGTTTATTATGCTTGGCAAATTGTTCGTAAAAGTTTCCGATCAGGTTGCCGTACAGGTATAAGCTGATAAACTCCCAGGCTTCATGACCGGAGGTGCTGTATTGCACATACTCCTCACAATTAATAAAAAACAAATCATGAGGCTTTAAAATATATTTCTTGTCCCGGTATAGTAATTCTCCCTTGCCAGACAACGTAAAAACAAGCAAAAAAGAGGCGAGTTCTTTTCTTTCCACCGTAAAAGCAGAAGTTTTTTGGAAGTAGCCTAATTCCTGAATATATAAAAGGGATTGCTTGGCAAAAGCGGAGGGAGTGCGCACAATTACGACAGGTTCGCCGTTCCAGAGGCCCTCGTTGTTTTTTTGGTCTGTTGTCATATTCAATTCCTTTACAAAGAAGCAATTTTATCTAGCTTATCTTGGTTTGATTTAACCAATATATAATGGCTGATTAAACATGATTTACTATATATAAAAGTTTATTTTATCACATGAAATATGTCTATATATCAAATTATGTTTGTAAGTTTTATAGAAGCCTCGCTCTTATGGACATCTAACCTGATCATCCGTATAAAAGGTCGAATATTGTTGAAAGAATTCTGAGGTCATCATGGATTCAAATCCTTTCCGGGGTCAAAGATAGAATTAGTGCTGAAAAAGATATCTTACATGCCCATTCAACTTTTCCCTTCACTTCTCCTTTCGGTTTAAGAAATTTAGGACTTGGTTCTGATAAAATGGTTCGTAAGGCTTATTATTAAAAATGAGATTTTGGACCCAGTGTTGTGATTTAGTTCACGAACATGAATGTAAAAAAGAGAGATATATGCATAAAAAATTACGCAAAAAGTGGCCTTACGCGTTTCATCAAGAGTGCTTTCAACTTTGGAAATGACACGGGCAATGATATGATGGGTAATACAGGTATAGTGCTTTACTTACTCGACAGTCAGTTTGGAGGATTACAGGATGGGAAAACCCAAAAATACGAAAACCGCAGCGGCTTGGTCGCTCGTTATTCTAGGGGCAGGCTTTGCAGCCACATTGCCCTTCCAGCAATATGGCTGGGCTCGTTTGTTAGCCGGAGCTTTTGAGGCAGGACTTGTAGGGGGACTGGCGGACTGGTTCGCTGTCACTGCTTTGTTCCGTCATCCGCTAGGCATTCCGATACCACATACCGCGCTGCTTCCTAAAAATAGGGACAAGCTCACAAATGCCTTGGTGAGTACGGTGGAAAATAACTTGCTAAACAAAGACAGCATAGCGTCTAAAATTGCAGATATTCGTTTGGCCGATTTGGTGCTGGGCGGTGTGGAAAAAGGATTGCGCACGCCGGAGGCGGCGGCATCCATAGATGTTCTTGCCAAGCGGCTCGTCCAGTCGCTCCCGCTCGCGGAATTGGCTCCAGTCATTGTGGCAGAGCTCAAGCGGCAGGTGACTGACTTTGACGCCGGACCGCTGCTGGAGGCGCTTGCTCGTCAGACCAGCGAGAAGGGCTATGACCGCCGCGCACTGGATTACACCCTGGAGCAAGCCGAGTCCTGGCTTTTGCGACCCGAAACGGGCTATACGCTCGGTACCTTAGGTATGCAGGCTGTCAGCGGTTTGCAAGTGAGCGGACTGATGCAGTTTGCCTTGAACGCATTCCTCGGCTACCTGAACGAAGAGCGTATGGGTGAAATGATTCGTCATTTCCTGCTGGATCAGGTAGCAGAACTGCAAAGGGAAGAGCACCCGCGTCGTCAGGCCCTGCTGGATGGTCTGAGAACACAGGTGACCCGATTGGCGACGAAAGATACGGTTCAGGAAGGGTTGAATGGCTGGAAGGATAGCCTTGTTGAAGCCTGGGAAGGCGATGCGTCGGTGCTGGGCAAAATGGAGGAACTGCGTATACGCTTATTGGACTACATGGAAGACGGAAGTTATGTGCAGACCTATATTTTACCGCTATTGGATCGGATGTTGACTGATTTAAGAGGGAATACCGAGCTGCTGGACAAGATCAATGTGCGAATTGTGGAAGGTATTACTGGACTGGTGGAAGCCAACCATAGTCGAATTGGTAACTTGGTGCGCGAAAATGTAGACAAAATGGATAACAAATCCCTGATTGCACTGATGGAGGACAAATTGGGACAGGATTTGCAGTGGATACGTATTAACGGCGCAGTTACAGGCTTCCTGATCGGCATTGTGCTGACAGGTATCCGTATGCTAATCCAATAGACCAGAAAAAGCGACAGATAGGGTTGTGGAAGCATGAGGCTTTGGCATGAACATTTAATCGACAAGCTACCCCGCCCGCAACTGCTGGGGCAACATCGTGAGTGCTGTGCCCTGCGCGGGAATGGGTGGGGCAAGCCACACGCCACTGTGAATTATGTGTTCGACTATCATCCGATGCTGCTGGTGCGCTATCATAGGCTCATTATGGACGAAATGAAAAGCAGAGGGTACAACGTTGATCCACTATGGGAACAGCCGTTGTATCGCGGTAAGCAGTGTGAGCCTTGGAAGGCGGAGCTGGGTGAGGAATTAGTAGGCGCGGGTGCATATGTGGAGCATGACGATGAGTATATGAAGGAGTGCCTGGATAACCTGGCTTCCAAGGGGATTTTAATAGAAATTGAAGTGACCTAAAAAAGGCGGGCTACGGTAGGTTCATCATTCAGATGAAGTGCCGCAAGCCCGCTTTTTTGATGCTTCAATGTTCAGCGTTTGGGGAGAGACTCGGGATATTAGGTTAATGAATCCAGCGTGTGACCTTTTCCAGTGGTTGTCTGGATTTTTCCCGTTTGGGTTCATGAGCGCGATAACCGAAGGCAGCAATGACTGAAATATCAAGCAGCCCGTTCTCCAGCAGTCCTTCTTCCTCCAAAATGGCATGCACCTGATCGTAGTTAAAGCCCTCAATTGGACAGGAATCAATACCGATCTGAGCCGCCGCTGTCATCATATTGCCTAAGGCAATGTAGGTTTGCTTGGAAGCCCAGTCAAATAACGTACGTTCATTTTCCAGCAGGCGTTGATTTTCACCCTGGAAAATCTTATAGCGACCCGGTAGTGAGGCAAAGTCTTCCTCAGACATACCTTTAACCTCTTTATACATATACTCCACGTAAGGAGAATCATAACGGACATCCTTGCGCGCCAAAATCAGGACGACGTGGCTAGCGGCAGGAATCTGCTTTTGACCGCCGCTGGAAACTGCAGCCAGCTTTTCTCTCAATGCCTGATTTTGTACAACTACAAACTGCCATGGTTCAAAACCGACGGAGCTTGGAGAAAGTCGCCCGGTTTCGAGAATGAATTGAAAATCCTCTTCCGGTATGATGCGATTGGGATCGAATTCCTTCGTAGCATGTCTGAACAGAAAGGCATCCAGAATTTCCTGTTTTTTAGCTGATGTATTGGACATAAAATGTTCTCCTTTGGGTATGGATTTAGTTGGTACTCTATGGGTTTTCTGCTACTATAATGAGAGCTGATATCGAATATATAGTTATCATATAGAAAGTTTTTGCAGGGAACAAGTACGCACATATTTGTTCCCTGTCATAAGTCTCAGGCTATGGGTCTACACATTCTGCAGAAAGAAGGGGTATACATGGCACAGGAGATGGAACATGCGGTTAGCGTTAATTTTGGATGTCCGGTAGCGAAAACCGTCGGGGTTATAGGCGGCAAATGGAAGGGAGTCATCTTGTATCATTTGACCACAGGGCCGCGGCGCTATAACGAAATTCGACGGACCTTGCCTAATATTACTCAGCGGATGCTAACCTTGCAGTTGCGTGAATTGGAGAGAGATGGCATTGTGCACCGTGAAATTTATAACGAGAATCCACCGCGTGTGGAATACTCGCTTACCCCGTTGGGAGATACGTTAAGGCCGTTGCTGGATTTTATGAGAGACTGGGGGATCTTCTATGGAGAACAGAGTTGCGAGCCTGTGACGACCACTTCCAAATCAGGCAAGCACTTTTGTTAAAAGGAATGAAGAAAGCCCGCCAGATGATTTCATAGAAGACGCATAAGAAATCATTAGCGGGCGGAATAAGGTCGGTTTTACTTGGATAAAATGTACACTTATTTAAACTCGATGGCTTCGTTCATCTGCGCCCAGGCCGTTTCCCCAATGATACCCAAGCGCCAGATAGCGATTCCTTTGAGGTCATAACGTTTGGCTAAACCGATCTTGGCGTTAACGGTGCTGTCTTTTTCACTACCCATCGAAATCCCCAAAATGAGCTTGTCGCGCGAGGTTTCCTTCAAAGCCAGTTGGATGGCTTCATCCACTTTTTCCAAAGGCTCAGGTGTAGCCTTTTGTCCGTAATCATAGGCCATGATGATCAGATCGTCCGCCAGATTGCCCAGCGTTTTGTAGTCATAGCCAGAGTAAGAGCTGTTCAGCGGATGCAGAACGACGGTGAGCTTGAGCCCGGCCTGATGTGCTTTGGCCGATAGCTTTTTAATAAAGGCGTTGTAGTCTGAACGAGCTTTGGCTTTGTCGCCGCTCCAGCCCAATCCTTCCAGGTCTAGCGTAATGCCTTTAAATTGTTTGTCGGTGGCGGTGCTGACGATTTGGGAAATGGTTTGTTCTTGAAGCTGCACATTTTCCAAAACTTTGGTCAGCTCGTGATTGCCATCTCCGGAATAGACCATCAGGTAGGGAGAAGTTCCCTGGCTGTCTGCCTCCTGCACAATGGACTCCGGCGTTGCGGTTCCAGCGGCTTGAGGCCATTTGTATTCTTTGCCGTTTGTCGTAAATTGTCCGTTCGTATCAATTCGACTCCAGCCGAAGGCAACTGCGTTAAAATCCGGTATTTTGGATTTTTGGTCAAAGGAAGACAGCGCATAGAAGCCTACTGTATACATCGCTTCACGTGGCGATGTAATGGAGACCGTCCGTGTTCCCTGGTTCCAGTTCACCGTGGCTCCAAACTGCTGCCCGAAAAAGCCCAGCGGAATCATTGTGCTGCCGCGCACGGTTTGCGGAGCGGCTGTTAGTTGAACCGATTGTCCGTCCACTGTGGCATTGCGGCTACCCATCTTTAGGACCACCTGCTTGGTAGCAGTGCCTTGCGCTTTGGTAGCAGTGCCTTGCGCTTTGGTAGCAGTGCCTTGCGCTTTGGTAGCAGTGCCTTGCGCTTTGGTAGCAGTGATGCTTTGGCTGGCTTGGTCCCATTTCACTGTAATGCCAAGAGCTTCAGAAATCGCACGAAAGGGAACCATGGTCGTGCCGTTCATCATGGCAGGTTGTACGGGGAACGGTAATGGATATCCGTCCAGCATAATGCTGATCTTTCCAGCCTCGGCTTGTGCCAAAGGGCTATAGATGCCCGCTGCGGTACTCAAAAAAATAGCACTAGATAACAGAGCCTTATTTACGATTTTCATCCTATGATCTCCTATGCTCAATAGATTGCAATGCTATCATGTTAGAATCGTGAGGTATCTACCATTTTACCAAAAAAATGATAGAAAGGTGAATGTGAAAAATAATAGGATGAGATGAATCTGAGTATGTATTAAAGCTGAATATTAATCGTTTTCTTTCATACAAAAAAAGCTGACACCTTTTAAATAGGTATCAGCTTTTTCTTTTTAAAACGCTCTTAACTTTATACGCAACCCAGATTACTTGCGGCGCTTGAGTGCAATGCCGACAGCTGCGGCACCAAGAATGACTGCAATGATCGAGAGAACGAGTGCTGTCGTTTGTGCAGTAGAGCTGGCTGGAGCAGAAGCGGCAGGTGCAGCTTCTACAGCATTGTTCGAAGCAGGTGCGGGGTTGCTATCTTTAGCCGTATCTGTGCTCGCGTGCCCTGCTGCCGTACCCGCCGAATCGTGTCCGCTGTCTGCGGCAGGGGCAGGGGTTGCGGACGTGGCGTCCGCCGTAATTTCGGTAATGGAATGAGGATTGCTACTTCCTTCGTCGCCTGTCCATTCCACGATACTTCCGTCGCTGTAATACTGGAAGGCGTCCCAGGCTGCTGCGGTATTCTGGTCTGCATTTTGCGCTACAAAGCCGAAACGCTGATACTGACCTGCTTGAATGCCGTCTTTTTCAGTTGTCCAGGTCACGGTTGTTACTTTGCCAGAGCTGTCTTTTTCGGTGGCTACCTTCCAATCCGGTACAGGCTCGTATTGTTTGAAAACGACCTCTTTCGGAATTTTTAAGGCGACTTTGGTGGTTGGAATGTTTTTTTCCACGGGTACTTTCAATGTGTACGTTTCCCACGCATTAGGTTGTGAAACGGAAGGCTTGACTGTCACATGTGCACTGGCCATACCTGCAAAAAGTAAGGCACCCGCTGCAATTAGACCCACAGAGGTCGCAAACCTGGAAAATCTGGATTTTGCTGTTTGAATCGTTATATTCATATTCATTTCGCTCCTTTTAAGTGTAAAATCATTATTTTTTACCGCCTACATGCAGGGTGAATTCAGCATCAACCGCATCGAGTGATGCCGTCAGAGCATGTACTTTTACCGCCCATGTTCCTTCGGAGGTCATCAATTCCTGACTGCGGAATGGCTGTTGCTGCTTCACAGGCAGAACAAATTCCTGTTGATCTTGGTCAGGGTCTGCTGGAGTGAGCGTTAATGTAACCTGCTGGATTCCTGAAACGGCAGCACCCTTGCTATCCTGAACGGATACCTTAAATTCATTGCTGCCCACAGCATTGGGGCTGACTGCCAGGGTAACGTTATATTCGCCCGTAGTGCGAGTCTCCTCAAACGGTACAACAGGTGCCTGGCCGGGTGACAGGTGAGTGAGCACCGCAGTCAACAGCATCACGAGCAGGCCGACGGAAACCTCGGCACGCAATCCCCGGGCGGCTTGCTTGCTGGGCGCCGCTTGCCGTGCGCTGCGGAACTGGCTGGCCGCAAAGGCCAGCATGACTAGCAGCAGCGCTGCCTTGCCGAGCAGAACGAGTCCATAGGACGTGTTCAGCAGCATGGAGGGAGCCGGAATGTACAGCACGGCTCCATATATACCGGTGGCGAGTAGCGCCGACACCATGGCAATGCCCCAGCCGGCGAAGCGACGCAGGGCGGCTTGTCGCAAAGTTGCCCGCTCGGATACGGGCAACTCTGCTCCGGCTACAGGCAGGCACACGACCATGACGGCAAGTGAGCCGATCCAAAAGGCTGCTGCCGCGAGATGGACAAAGTCCGCTGCAATAGCCGGAGCTGGATGGGTAGCCGCTGCCGGATGACCGACAAAGGCTTTGGACAGCATGAGGCATAACGTTAGGAGAGCTGAGCTGTGGCCCCAAAGACGGCGCTGGAGATTCGAAATGCTGTAATCCAGCGCGTAAATTAGCGTTACGCTCAAGAGCAGCACGAGAATCATCTGGATAAACCAAATTTGTCCGGCTCCAGTAAACTGGAGAGCTTCTCCCAGAATCGGGAGTGAGAAGCCCTCCCTGATGGAAACCCCGGCATCCCATGAAGCCTGAAGTGGCAGGCTGATCAGAATGGCGGCAGAAGTTATGCCGTAGCCGCTCCATAGTAGTTTATTCCAGCGGGGCGATGTTTTAAAGGGCCGCTGATTTTGCTTATGCTGTTCACTTTGATTCTTGTTTTGGCTTATGCTCGGTAAGATGAACAGCCGGAAACAAATCGCTCCAAAAAGCAGCGATAGTCCTATGTAAAGAAACCAACGGACAGCGATTAAGTCGATTCGTGATGTCCCTGAGCCTTCAGATGCGGCAGCTTGATGGGTAGGCGCATTGGAACCGCTGCCTACTTGAAATGGAATAACTCCATTAACCGGATGTCCGTCTGCGGATAAAGCTCTCCAACTAACAGAGTAAATTCCATTTTTCATCCCTGGGATCAATTGGATT
Source organism: Paenibacillus sp. FSL L8-0158 (assembly GCF_038592965.1). Lineage (GTDB taxonomy): Bacteria > Bacillota > Bacilli > Paenibacillales > Paenibacillaceae > Paenibacillus > Paenibacillus polymyxa_D. The sequence continues at coordinate 476,305 of NZ_CP151949.1, forward strand.
TCCATGGTGGCTTTGTGATTCGGGTCAAGCTGTGCTTTTCCTGTGTCGACCCGCTTGCCTGTTTCGTCGGTCACTTTGATCGACATGAAGGCAGATTGCAAATCTTCATTGAAGGTAATGGTCACCTGAGAAGGCGACTTGTCCAAAACCTGATTTTCGGTCGGACTGGATTCAATGACAAATGCATGAGCCCACGAAGAGTGAGGAAACAGGACCAGAAGGGGGAGACACAGCAATAAAAGACAAGCCACACGGGCTGGTCTGGACAGATACAACATGCTTGTGAAGTCACCTTCTCTCGATTACTTGAAGCGAGGATATCCCCATCTGTAACATTTTATACGGAGGATTTGCAAAATCCTGACGGACAAACCCATTCCTATCTTAATCATAGTGCATATAGCGCGAATGGATGGAGCGAATTATGACATTTATATGAAATTTGAAATAATAAGCATTATACAAAATGCCAATCATATGAAAACCCCTAGCGTGGTTGAATTCAGGACGATTTCAACCACGCTAGGGGGAAAGAGGAAGAGCCAATGAAGGAATTAGAGCCCTGTTTCCATGAGATCCGTGAAAGCAGGTTGCTTATGTTGAATATAATGGATAAAAATAGCCGTTAGTTTGGGATCGAATTGGCTACCCGAGCAAGCACGTAGTTCTTCAATGGCCTCCTCGAACGTTTTGGTGGGTTGATAGGGACGCTCGGTTGTCATCGCATCAAAAGAGTCAATGATCGTCAGCATCCGACATAAAAGTGGAATTTGCTCGCCCTTAAAGCCAAACGGATAGCCTCCTCCGTCATAACGTTCATGATGCAGCTCCACAAAAGGAATCAAATCTGCGAATCGTTCGTTGGCTTCAACAATACGTTTGCCCCACATGACATGCGCTTGCACCATCTGCCATTCCTCACCGGACAGCTTCTCTTTTTTATTGAGGATATTCCAGGGAATCTCTAGTTTACCAATGTCATGAATGAGAGCTCCTAGTATGAAACGCCGCTTATCCTCCGGTCCGAGATGAAGCACATCGCTCATGTCTGATGCATATCTGAACACCCGTTTGGAATGCTTAAAGGTGTTAATATCCTTGTATAAGAACAAATTTAGCTGCTGCTCAAGATCACGAATATCCTGCCCCAGATCCACCTCACGCTCCACTTCATTTAAGCTTCCATGTGTATGAACGATGTTTTTGCCCTGTTTCTTGGCGTAGTACAGGGCTTTATCCGCCAGATCGACCAGCTGTGATTTGTCGTAGATGTCAATGCGGCTTTGGGCAATACCTGCGGAGAAGGACAGACAGCCATGTGGAAAAATTTCAACACCCTCATAACGAGAATCATTTAATCTTTTTCGAATAGCATTGACTATTTCATATGCTTGTTCAGCGGTATGATCGGGCATAAGCAGGGTGAATTCTTCTCCACCGTAGCGGGATACGGTGATGGGGGTGTCGGAGGTTTCCTTCTTAAGAAACTCACCGAGAAATCCCAGTAGTTGATCGCCTTTAAGATGCCCGAAATGATCATTGTATTTTTTGAAATCATCAATATCAATCAGCGCCAGACTGAGAGGAGTATTCTCGGATCTCGATATATTTAATTCAGCTTCAAGTGTATTTTCAAAGTAGCTGTGATTGTATAGTCCTGTTCTGCGATCCATGTTTGCTTTTTCTTCGATTTCCCGATACAGCGTGAACATTTGCTTGAATGCGTGAGACAGGAGCATGCTTAGCCCAAGGAACAGCAAAAGTCCTAAAATGCCGTTGTTATAAATCAGTGTAGTCAATACCAAAGACAGAATGAGTGTACATAAGTATACGAGCAGAGATTCAGCCAAAAAAGCCTGTTTAAGCTCATTGAAGGACCCTTTGTACGCAATATAAAAGTAGATACCCAGTGTGATTGTGTTCACCACAAAGTAGCAAATCAACGCCAGCAGGTAGGAAGCGAAATGATCTTGGTTTAAAGCTCCCTGCGTTCCGCCGCTTAGTTCAAATACTGTTGAAGACAGGAAAATGGAAAGGGCGTAAATAGAAAAATTGACGGTATGCTTCCACCAGGACAGCTCTGTATGCCGAAGTATAGCAATGATTACATTTAGCAGCAAAATCAGAATAGCAATCTCGGTGCCATGCACAAAAATACAAGCCAGATACACAGAGGAATCCATGGACTGCTTGTTACTGGCCGGTGGTAGCTGGAATGTAAAATGCTCCAGAATCAGAACTGCTCCCAATAGGGAATAGATCGTGACCCACTCTGTTGTCGTATAGTGCAAAAAGGACCATTGGTTCGTATACAGGAGGACGATCACGCCTGCCAAACATATGAAAAACACATATATTCCCGTCGCGGTAACCCGTTCTTGCAGCTTTTTTATTATACTCATCATTTCTTCTCCTGCCTTGTCGTATCTTGATGTCAAAGCTACCAGGGGTGAATGGGATAATTTGCAATTTTGTAATCGAAAATTTCACATGAAAAAACAGGCCGGAATCCAGCCTGTTTTGTTGAGCCTGTGCTTCCTTTTTTCTTATCGGTGACTAGCCCCCGATTTTGTAACCGGAAGTCAAAGCAATTATGACAGAAGCTACGATAATAGCATTGATAATCACACGGGAGTATTTCAAGTTTTTCATAGGGTTCCCTCCCTTCCTTGGAATAAGGTACACACTAGGCGTGGCGGGGATTAGTTTCTTGCTGCTTGTCCTTGGTTCTTTTCATGACCATAATGCTTTGGATAAACAGGAACATCCCGAAGTTCATGACAACATCTCCAATACTAATTACCTGCGTGCGAGGATAGGGCTTGGAGAGAGGAATAATGTCACCAAGCAATGATAAACGCGTGCTCGCATCCATCATGTAATGTTTCGAGATGACACTTCCGGATTTAAGCATATCTGTATAATAGGGACCCAGCACCTCCGAAGCGCTCAATGAGACCGGCATCCTGCCGCCATTCACCGCCATAACGATAAAATTCAACAATACGCCGATTATAATAAGCTTGAATCCCTTATGGTGTCTGTTCAACCAGAGAAATATCAATCCAACCACGTAGACTCCCATAAATAGATACCCGTTAATGGCTGCCAGCTCAGTCCACTTTTCCTGGAAATAAAAAATAATCAATTGTACCAGCAGCAGCACAGGGAACATCCAGCCGGCTATAAGGCGAATTTGACTGAAACGGATCAGACCTTGCCGCCAGCCTCCTCTGAACAGACCTACAATGAGACCCAGTAGTACTCCATCATAGACCATTATCATTCTCCAGATTCCACAAATTTTTTGTTTTGGTTATCGTATAATTCGACCTGAAATTGGTAAATTCCTGCCTGATATATAGCAGTTTTGAAAAAAAATTGCGGATTAGCGTGTAATTATTCGAAGCCAGACGAAATGAGTGATATCATGATATATTGAAGTAATTATTTATATTTTTGTGAAAAGGATGATTATTATTATGAACCGGTTATCCAATACTGTTATGGTTGCCGCAGATATGACCAAATCGCGAATATTATGGATCGCCTTTGTCCTGGGTGCATTGAGTGCTTTCGGGCCGTTGTCCATAGATATGTATTTGCCATCGCTGCCTACATTAGCCGACAATTTGCATACGACTACTTCGTTGGCGCAGCTTAGTTTAACCGCCTGTCTGTTGGGCCTGGCCGTTGGACAGATCGTTGCTGGTCCGCTTAGCGATGTAAGGGGGCGCAGAGGACCGCTGGTGATCTCGCTCATTCTGTACGCTGCTGCTTCGCTGTTATGCGTGTTTGCGCCGAATATCGGTATGCTCATTGCACTTCGCTTTATTCAAGGGCTTACAGGCTCGGCAGGGATCGTGATTTCCAGAGCTGTAGCCCGTGATCTATACTCGGGCAAAGAATTGACACGCTTTTTCTCACTACTCATGCTGGTGAACGGCGTGGCCCCCATTGCTGCACCAGTACTGGGCGGTGCCATTTTGAACTTTGTTTCCTGGCGTGGTGTATTCATGGTACTTTGTGTGGTCGGCGTGGCTATGCTGATTGCCGTCGTATTGGGTTTGCCAGAAACGTTGCCAACGAACCGCCGCTCATCCGGTGGTTTGAAGCAGACGCTGGGAACACTCGGTCACTTGTTTGCCGATCGACGTTTTATGGGCTATGCCTTCTCACAGGCGCTGATTACAGGAGCGATGTTCGCCTATATCGCTGGCTCGCCATTCGTGCTTCAGGATATTTTCGGGGTTTCTCCTCAGACGTATAGTATCATTTTTGCAGTGAATGGTTTGGGAATTGTATTGTTTTCTCAGTTAACGGGTAGACTCGTGGGTCGCTTCAGCGAACGACAGTTACTCTTGTCGGGTCTGGTAATTGCGGCTGTAGCCGGAATCAGCTTGCTTACTGTAGCCTTTACCGGAGGCCAATTGTTTGCTGTTTTAGTTCCTCTGTTTTTTGTCGTTTCCTGCGTAGGGATTGTGAGTACAACAACGACTTCATTGGCAATGCAGAGTCAGCAGCGCTCCGCAGGCAGTGCGTCCGCCATGCTTGGTTTGCTGCCTCTATTGCTTGGTTCCATCGCTTCACCGCTAGTAGGTTTGGGGAGTGGAACAACCCCCGTACCGATGGCGGTCGTTATAGCTATAGCCGAGATTGGCGCGCTATTAAGCTTTGTCGTACTTGCTAAGGAAGCACACGCGAAGGCTTGAAATAAGGCGGACTTGAACTGAAAAACTCCCATGGACTGATACGTGAACCATTTCAGTCCATGGGAGTTTTTTACCGTTTTGCAATCGAGATATCTTCGGCTTCCTTTGCGGACAGAGGTGTCTGTTTTAAGTACATACGAGATGGTTTGTGAACCAGAATTGAAATAAGCATGCAGATATGAACGGGAAAGAAAGGGTCTATCCCGTTGATGTTTAAACCAAAAATGGATACGAAGAGCAGTAAAGTAAGGGTAAGTTTATACTTTTTTGTCGCAATAAACAGCAGGATCATTATAGTAGGAAGTAATCGAAAGAGCAATTTTCCGAATACAAATCCGACCATATGAGCGGTAGAACCTTCAAGTGGATGTGTGATGGATAGCGTGCGGGAGGCCATATGGATTAACCGCGATTCTCCACCTGTCGGTTGGGCTGAAATAAATACACATCCTGCGATAATGATTACAAGGATTTTAAACCACAATAGGCCTTGGATAAGCCGTAACAAGGGTGTAATCTTTATTTTCATTGACTTCTAATAAGCTCCTTCGACGTATGATTTGTTATTATTTGCTCGTTTGTATATATACAAGCCAAGTGGGAATTGCAGCTTTAATATTATATCAATATATTACCAAAAGAGTAGTCCTGCTAAAGAATGATTATGCGGAGACTATTTTCCTGATGTTGAGAAAGAATCGAACGATATTTCGGCTTCCTGCCAATATATAGATGTGAGATGAAAGAAAGGGGGAGATCAGGATTGGACAACGCAAGGAGGCGGGCAAATTTGACAAAGAATGATTTGATGATTGCTCTTGTTACGGAGACGCTGGCTGGCAGTCGTGAGGCTTACAGAGAACTGTATGATCAAACAATTCATACAGTCTATAGAACGGTGCATTTTTTGTTGGAAAAGAAAGTGGATGCTGATGATGTGGTGCAGGAAATTTATATTCATGTATATAAATCACTTGAGCAATTTGACGAAAGACGTCCTTTTCAGCCTTGGCTAATGGGAGTTGTTATGCGTCAGATCCGGGCTTACCGTAGAAAACAATGGATGAGGCTACGAATCACAAGCAAAGCAAAAAGGCTCGAACTTCATACATCTCATGATTTTTCTGAGGAAATTGTGGACAAGGTTGCAAATCATGTATTGCTCCAAGCAGTTCAGCAGCTTTCGTTCAAGCTTAAACAGGTAATTGTGTTGCACTATTTGCAGGAATATTCCCAAGAGGAAATCTCCAATATTTTAGAGATACCGTTAGGCACGGTGAAATCACGAATTCACGCGGCTTTGCAAAAGCTTCGATTGAAAGAGCAGCAGGAACATTTTCTAATCGGAAAGGTGGAGAAGATCCATGAAGCTTGAGCAAGAACTACGTAGGGTGATGCAGCAGGATGATGACCACATATTGGCTCCGGCTGAATTGAAAGAAAACATTATGAGTCAAATTGAACGGCTTGAAAAAGGAGGAACTAAACCTATGAAAAGGTATATTGTGATAACTCTTCTCGTAGTGTTATTACTGATTCCAACAGGTGCCTTTGCTACTTACACTTATTTGGCGGATACAATGTATGGTTCACAGGAAAAGCTAATTGAAATGGGAGGATCGCCAGAGGAATATAATAGAGTAGAATCCAAGCTGCAGCAAGCGCAGGGACATTTAACGAAAGAGGAGTTCACTGTTTTTATGGGGTTATTGAGAGAGCTCGGGGCCTATAATCTAAAAATGACGGATGAAAACGGCGCACTCCACAAGGAGCGCTTAAGCGCAGAGGAACAGCGTGAATACGATCATATATCTGCCAAGCTGGAGCCGTATTTTGACAAGTTGAATCAGGGGAAAGTGCTAAACCAAACGGACGATGGTAAAAAAGATGGCGGTGATTCTGCCATTACGGGCACATTAGATTCAAAGGCCCACGCAGGCATCGATTTACAGGTTGAGCTGGACTATGCGAAAAAGGTTCTGACTGAGGATGAATTTGTAAAGTTTCGTGTACTGTTCACGAAGTTCTACGAGTATGTACCCCGCATTACAGGGGCCAAAGGTGTATTATATCCAGATCGTTTATCTGAGAGGGATAGAAAAGATTATGAGGAACTGTTAGAGTTGCTACAGCCTTATTTTGATCAATTTAATTCGCTTGAGTAGAAACAGTGGTGTAAATTAAGACGAAAAAGTGACATTTTTCTGGAAGGTTGACATACCCCGAGGGGGTATATTATGATGGGACTATAACAAATGCATGAATGCATATATCCACACAGGAGGCTGATGTATGGCTGAGGAGCAACCTGTTTCCCACACTGAAATCCATGAGAATCACTGTGGAACAGACGGGGAAAAGACAGTTAGAAAAAGTCATCATTCGGCAGAGTTCAAGAACAGCCTCGTATCCCGGTTGAACCGTATTGAAGGTCAGGTTCGAGGAATTAAGGGCTTGATTGAGAAGGATACCTATTGTGACGATGTACTGAACCAGATCGCTGCTGTTCAGTCCGCGCTGAATGGTGTCGGTAAGCTGCTGTTGGAAGGGCATATGAAAAGCTGTGTCATTGAGCGCATGCAGGCAGGAGAGCAGGAAGTGATTGACGAGCTGCTGGTTACGGTCAAAAAGCTAATCCGTTAAGAGTAATATTCATACACATTATGGGTACAGAAGTATCCCTGAGGAGGAAAAGAAAATGGCACAAGTTACATTGAACGTAGAAGGCATGAGCTGCAATCATTGCGTGAAGGCAGTAGAAGGGGCTTTGGAGAAGGTTGGCGCTACCGCCAAGGTCAGCCTCGAAACGAAGCAAGTAAATGTAGAATATGACGAGTCCAAGCTGAACGTTGAAGCGCTGAAAACTGCCATTGAAGACCAAGGCTATGATGTTGTTTAAGTAATGAAGGTGTTTTATGTGTGAAAAGACTTGTTTCGAAGGAGAAGCTTCCCTATTAGAAGCTTTTTCTTTTTGGATATGATATACCCTACTGGGGTATAGGAGGAGGGTTATACCATGGAAAACCGTGCGACCGACGGTGACAAGCAGACAACGCTTCACATTACAGGGATGTCCTGTGCCGCCTGCGCAAGCCGTATTGAGAAAGGTTTAAATCGAATAGATGGTGTGGCACAGGCTAATGTGAATTTGGCTTTGGAGCAGGCGTCGATATCCTATGATCCCAAGCAGGTGGAGATCGCTGAATTCCGCGATAAAATTGCTTCTCTTGGGTTTGGAACTGTAAGTGAAGAAGCCAATCTGAATGTAACGGGCATGACTTGCGCGGCCTGTGCAACCCGGATTGAAAAGGGATTGAATCGGATGCCTGGTGTAACAGGTGCCACGGTAAATTTGGCGATGGAAACCGCTCATGTGGAATATGCCGCGGGGAGTATTGCGGTTGGTGATCTGGTGAGCAAGATTGAACAGCTAGGCTACGGAGCGATCCCGCAGAGCGCTGAGGACAATATCGCGGATGTGCGCAGTAAGGATATCCACCGTAAAAAATGGAAGTGGATTGTGTCCGCAGTGCTTTCGTTTCCGTTGTTGTGGGCGATGATGGCTCATTTTTCCTTTACGTCATGGATTTATGTGCCAGAACTGTTCTTGAATCCATGGTTCCAACTAGTGCTGACAACGCCGATTCAGTTCGTCATTGGTTGGCAGTTTTATGTGGGCGCGTACAAAGCGCTTCGTAACGGCAGTTCGAATATGGATGTGTTAGTTGCACTGGGAACGTCTGCGGCTTATTTTTACAGCTTGTACCTTACCCTGCGTCCGGCTGATGTTATGGAGGGGATGGCGGGAATGCCTGTTATGACCATGCCGGAGCTGTATTACGAGACAAGCGCGGTGCTAATTACGCTTATTTTGGTTGGTAAATGGTTCGAAGCGGTAGCCAAAGGGCGTTCGTCCGAGGCGATCAAGAGCCTGATGAGTCTGCAGGCGACAACGGCACGTGTAGTACGTGATGGGCAAGAGCTTGATATTCCGATTGAACAGGTACGTGTGAAGGATATCTTTATTGTACGACCCGGCGAGAAAATTCCTGTCGATGGTGTGGTTGTAGACGGACGTTCGGCAGTGGACGAATCCATGTTAAGTGGTGAGAGTCTTCCGGTTGAAAAAGAAGCGGGTTCCGCAGTTACAGGGGCGACGCTCAATAAAAACGGGGTACTACGTATCCAGGCCGAGCGTGTGGGTGGTGATACGGCATTAGCCCGTATTATCAAGGTCGTGGAAGATGCGCAAAACTCCAAAGCCCCGATTCAGCGGATTGCGGATCAGATTTCCGGTATTTTTGTCCCCATTGTTGTTGCTATCGCTGTGTTGGCCTTTATTGTATGGTTTTTCCTTGTGACGCCGACTGATTTTGCAGGCTCACTGGAGAAAATGATTGCAGTTCTCGTCATTGCTTGTCCTTGTGCGCTTGGATTGGCTACTCCAACGTCCATTATGGCAGGATCGGGACGTGCCGCTGAATACGGTATTCTGTTCAAGGGCGGCGAGCATTTGGAGATGACCCGTTCAGTCAACGCAGTGGTGTTGGATAAGACAGGTACAGTTACGAATGGCAAGCCAGAGCTGACGGATGTTATGGTTGGAGCAAGCGGCATGGCTGAAAAGGATCTGCTGCGGTTGCTCGGTGCGGCAGAAAAAAGCTCAGAGCATCCACTGGCGGAAGCCATTGTAAAGGGGATTGCAGATCGAGGCATTGAGCTGGTAGGACCGACAGATTTTGAAAATATTCCGGGTTATGGTGTGAAGGCACATGTGGAAGGTAAACAGGTATTGGCGGGTACACGCCGATTGATGAGCAGGGAAGGCATCGCGATAGATGACTTAGCTGAGCAGTATATGAATGATCTGGAAAACGCAGGGAAAACTGCGATGCTTGTTGCTGTGGATGGTTCTTATGCTGGACTGGTGGCCGTGGCGGATACGATTAAAGAAACGTCACGGGAGGCAGTTGCCCGTCTGCGCGCAATGAACATTGAAGTCATCATGATTACGGGTGACAATGAACGGACTGCGCGGGCTGTTGCCGCCGAGGCTGGAATTGAACGAGTGCTGGCGGAGGTGCTGCCTGAAGGAAAGGCTGAAGAAGTGAAACGACTTCAGGAACAGGGCATGATCGTAGCTATGGTTGGGGATGGTATTAACGATGCGCCTGCGCTGGCTACTGCTAATATTGGGATGGCGATGGGCACGGGAACGGATGTGGCCATGGAGGCGGCGGATATTACCCTCATGCGCGGCAACCTGAACAGTATTCCTGACGCGATCGAAATGAGCCGCCGGACTATGACAAACATACGGCAAAATCTGTTTTGGGCGCTCGGTTATAACGTGATCGGTATTCCGATTGCCGCTTTGGGCTTTCTTGCCCCATGGTTGGCGGGAGCGGCCATGGCATTTAGCTCTGTTTCAGTTGTGCTGAATGCGCTGCGTCTCCAACGAGTAAAGCTGTAAGTGTATGGATGTATCGGCAGGATAGCGTGCTGTCGGACTCCTGTTTCGAGATAAAGTTATTATCAGAGTATAGAGCAAGTACGCACAATTGGTTTTCTGCGTGCTTGCTTTTTGTTCGTTTTTTTTAAACCATTCAACTTTCATCACGTCAGGTTGCTTATCATTCGCGAAAGTTCCATAATATTTGTAGGAGTGCCATGCAAGCATGCAAGAACTTCTTCGTATACTCACAGCTTGAAGTAGATAAAGAGCTTATATTATGGATTAGGAGTGAAGCAGTCATGAATGATACGATTTCCTTGTTGATGAATCACCGGTCTGTGCGAAAATTCAAGTCAGACCCCATTACCGACGAGCAGCTCGCAGCTATTGTGGCAGCTGGCCAAATGGCTTCCTCGTCCAGCAATGTGCAGGCATATACCGTTATCGCCGTTACCGAGCCTTCTCTAAAAACAAAACTGGCCGAGTTGGCAGGAGGGCAGGCTTACGTTGAGCAATGCCCTGCGTTTCTGGTATGGTGCGCAGACCTGTATCGCTTGAAGCAGGTCACGCTCCACCATCAGCCAGGTCAGCCTTCCTATGAAGGGTCCGTTGAAAATTATACGGTTGCGACTATTGATGCCGCGTTAGCTGCACAAAATGCCGCGGTAGCCGCTGAATCACTGGGCTTGGGCATTGTCTACATTGGCGGCATTCGTACTAATATAGCAGAGGTGTCTGAGTTGTTAGGGTTGCCAGAGCTGGTGTATCCAGTATTCGGTATGTGTATTGGTGTACCGGATCAGGAAACGGGCTTGCGTCCACGTCTTCCACTGTCCGGTGTTTTGCATATGAACGGCTACGACAAAAATCAGACGATGAAAGCTGTAGAGGTATACGATCACACATCAGCGGAATATTTGAAGGAACGTACGGGTGGTCAACGCTCTACGCCATGGTCTGAGCAAATGGCCGGAAGATTGACCGAGCCAGCACGTTTGCAGTTGAAACCATTTTTGGAACAGAAAGGTTTCTTGAAGCAATAAAAGTTGAGTAGCGACAAAAAACTCTGCAAAATAAAAGAACCTCCTTATTTACGCATGTTGGAGTTCCGCGTAAATAAGGAGGTTCTTTGCTGATAAGACTTTATCAATCAGATAGTGAGTAAAAACGTCTCGTATTTTCAAAAAATAGTTGACGGACGGCAGATTCAGGTTGATGCGTCAGCTTGCTATACGTGCGAATGACGTCGGCAGTCATCCGTGGATGTGTCTGTTGTCCGGTAAAAGGACCCTCGAACGGCCAGGGGCCGTCTGTCTCTGCCATGATCTGATCAGACGGATACTGTGTTGCCAAACTGCGGATCTCTTCTTCGTACAGGAGATCCGGTGTGAAGGAGACATAATAGCCATTCCGGGCCATACGTTCGGTCGTGGCGGCAGAGCCTTTAAACCAGTGAAAATGCGCCTGCGTGACGCCGTGACGTTCCAGAAGGTCACAGGCGATGTCTGCGTCTTCATAAACGGCGTGCAGGACAAGGGGCTTGTTATGCTTACTTGCAAACTGGATAAAACGTTCTAGTAGCACTATGTAGGGAGCGAGGTCAAAAGGTGAACCGCTCTGTGAGGCTTCCAGCCGATTGTAATAGGGCAAGCCGACTTCACCCACGGCGACCATCTGCTGTACATGTTCGTCCATCCAGTCGAACAAGAGGTCAAGCTCAGCTTGCGGTGGAAGGGCCTGTTCGGGATGAAAGCCAAAGGCTGGCCGTACTAGCCCAGGGTAACGCTCGGCTAACCGTAGATTGGCTCGGCTGGAGTCCAGATGCATCGACACGGCTATCACAGCTTGGACGCTGCTATCAGCAAGTGAAGCGAGCAATAGCTTCTGTTGTTCGGGCGGGTAGCTGTCTACATGAATGTGCGCGTCGATTAATGGAGCGGGTCTTGTTGTGGTCAAATCCAAGCCTAGCTTTGTTTGGCTGTTCCATTTCAATGCACATTGAACTTTTACGTCACTCATGCCGATTCAATCCATCTTCCGGGATATTCTTGTGGACGCTCTGAGCATTGTCCATGTCGCCGTCCAGTTTGTACTTTTCCTCGCGCATCCAGCCGGTCATGGTCCGCTTCCATTCAATAAAGAGTGAATCGAGGGCTATTTCTTCCTTACGCGGGCGGGGAAAAGGGACATCTACGACATGCACCACCGAAGCAGGTCGCGCCGACAGCACATAGATGCGGTCGGAGAGCAGCAACGCTTCTTCGATGCTGTGGGTAATAAACAGCACAGAGCGGCGGTTTTTCTCCCACATCCGCAATAACCATTGCTGCATGTCTGCACGTGTAAGCGCATCGAGTGCGCTGAACGGCTCATCCAGCAGCATTAATTCCTGCGGGCTGAGCAGTGCGCGAAGAAAGGCTGCGCGCTGTTGCATTCCACCAGACAGCGTATGTGGATACGCCTTGGCGAATTTGCCTAGTCCAACCTGCTCGAGCCATTGCAAGGCTTCTTTGCGACGTTCACGTTCACTGGCGTACTGAGGGGGGACTGCTGTATTTTTACGTGGAGCATTTTCTTGCCCAAGCAGTACGTTATCCAGCGTGGTACGCCACGGGAAAAGGGCGGGCTGCTGTGGCATATAGCTGATATGCCCGCGTTCACCAGTCATGTCCCGTCCGTGCATACGGATACGTCCCTGCTGTGGTTTGAGTAGCCCACCGATGATGTGAAACAGCGTGCTTTTGCCGCTGCCTGACGGACCGATGAGGGAGACGAATTCTCCCGGCTTGACGGTTAGGGATACATCCTGCAGTACGGGCAGTAAGCTTCGCTTTTCGCGGAAGGCGAGGGTGATCCCGTCTAATTCCAGAGCAGGAGGGGCAGTCGAAGGACTCTGCTGTTCCCGGGCTCGTTGTTCATTAGCCACGTTATGTGATGATAAGTCTGTCGGATGCAGACTCATATGTGCCACGTCCTTTCTTTGCTGTATTTAATTCAAGGAGGAAGCTATTCCTGATCCGGTTTCCAGCGAACCAGCCATTTTTCCAGTAGTACTATGATGACAAACATCAGTAAACTGAGCGCGACAATGATGCCGATGGCGGCAAAAATGAGGTCCGTGCGATAGGCCGATTTTTGCAGCAGCATATAATATCCGATTCCCTCGCTCGCACCAATCCATTCGGCAATAATTGCGCCCATCACACTGTAGGTGGCAGCAATCTTGATGCCGGAGAATACTTGCGGCAACGAGTGCGGCAACTCCAGCTTCATAAAAATAGCCATGCGACCTGCACCCGACATCTGCATATAGTTCATCATCATACGGTCCGTCCGTGTCAGCCCGTCCATGGTCGCTACAGCCACGGGAAAAAAGCATACTAAGGTAATGACCATCAGCTTGGGCAGCATGCCAAAACCAAACCACACCATGAGCAGCGGCCCCAGGGCGATGATCGGAATGTTTTGGCTCAGGATAAGCAGCGGATACAGGGCGGATTTGAGAAAAGGAATTGTATGAAGAACGATGGCGATCAACAGTCCCGTTGCTGTCCCTATAGCGAATCCCGCAAGTGTCAGGCGAATTGTAGCCCATGTATGGGCACCAAGCAGCGCCGTCTGTGCCAAGCCCTCTTGTACGATGAGGGATGGAGCAGGCAGTAGCCAGGATTCAACATGCAAATAGGAAATCGCCCCCTGCCAGGCCGCTAAAAAGAAGAGGACCGCCACAAGGGGCGGCCATACGCTTTTCCACCAGGATGCGTTCTTGCCTTTCGGATTCATGGGCGATATTTCTCGGTCAGCTTGTTCATGCTGATACCTTGTGGGTTATGTGCGATTTTGATCTGTGAAATGACGCTGGGGCTGCCCGCTTCCGTCAAAGCCTCATGCATTTCTTTAACCACTTTCAGCAACTCGTCGAGCTCGCCCTCCATGGTCGTATCCAATGGGTTCACCTGATGTTTGACGCCGGAGCGCTGAATGACCTCAATCGCTTTATCTACATACGAGTAAGAGTCCTCGTTATTAGGAGTTTTAGGGATTACTTGAATACTGAGCAGTGTATTAGCCATGCAAATTCACCTGTCCTTCATTGTGGAGTTGTTTTGAGAAAAATATGGTGGTTTAAGGCGGGAGACCGCTTCGCGTTTCATTTGATCTTACGATCGCTGTTGCCGTGGGATTCTTTGAATTAAATTTTAAAGGTAAGAATCCCCCAGCAAAGGCGAACGCTTCGCTTCTCCAGATTCAAATGAACCGCTCCGCTGCCAACCGCCTTAAAAGCACCTTATTGTTAAAGTGGCTTGTGTGGCATTTTTTACACACAAGCGCACCTATTTAGCGCTTAGATAATATGAAACTAAAGAACAAACCAAGTGGAACGAGAACGAAGTGGGCGGAATGGTGCTGTACAAGCGTTAGCGTTCGCCTTTGTACCCAGATTTTAACCTCTAAATATTCATAAAAGAAATCTGGGTACAACAGCGATGGGAAGCACCATCCGACCGCGCAGTGGCACAAAGTCTACTTCCAAGTTCGATTTACAAAAATCAACGCTTTGGCAAAAAGTCGTTTGTGAAGGCTTTATCGACTTCCAAAGGCTTGCTGAGCAGCTTGCGTTCGTACATCCAGTCTGAATAGTTTTGCCATACCTCCGTTTTTTGCACGCCCCATTGCGCGGCATCATCCTGATAACGTGGGCTTAGCCATTTTTGGCTGGCAAGTACCAGTTTTTTATCCAGCTCCGGTACAGCTTTGCTTAAGATGTCCGCGGCTTCTTCCGGATGGGCGATAGTGTATTCATAGCCTTGGGCGGTAGCGTCCATGAACGCTTTGACCAGCTCGGGATCATTTTTTATCGTCTGTTCGTTGCTCACAATTACAGGTGTATAGTAATCGAGGCTTTTGGAATAATCTTTTACATACAGCATATCCAATGGCTCACCTCGAAGCTGGGCCTCGATTCCGGTCCATGCGTAGAAAATCCAGGCAAAGTCGATATCCCGCTTCACGGCTGTAAAATAGTCTGCATTGCCCATGTTGACGATCTTCACTTTGCTTACATCGCCTTTGTTTGAATCCATGATGGATTTCATGACCGCTTCTTCTACGGGAGAGCCCCAACCGCCGTATTTTTTACCTTCAAAATCTTTCGGGCTCTTAATTCCGCGATCTACCGGGGCTGCAAAGCCTGAGGTATTATGCTGAATCACCGCAGCGATGGATACAAGCGGCACGCCTTGCGTGCGGGCCTGTGTGACGCCTTCTTGGTAGCTGATACCAAAGGGTGCAGCATTAGAAGCAACCATTTGATCGGCTCCGCCTGAACCAGGTTGAACAATTTGGACATTCAAGCCCGCTTTTTCGTAGAATCCTTTGTCCTTGGCGACATAGAGTCCCGTATGATTCGTATTGGGTGTCCAGTCGAGCACGATTTTAACATCTTTGAGCCCCTTTGCCGGAGTAGACGTTTGAGTGTCGGTAGCGGAAGCCGCTTCTTGGGATGTAGGGGGACTTCCACCGCAAGCGGTCAGGGTCAGGGCCATGAGCCACAGACTGATCAGTCCCAGGCTTAATATTTTCATGCGCTTCATCGTTAGTGTTCTCTCCTTTTGATTACCCGTTATCCATCCAATCAGACAGCTTAAGTTTCCCATTTTCATAAAAATAACATCTGCCGGACGCGATCTTTCCAACAACTTAATCCTCAACAAAAAAAGCGCCCCGAGTTTCCAGGACGCTTGCGCTTGTATATACCAAAGTAAGGGATGGTCCTATGTAAAAAAGGCACATCTTGCTTAAGCATTCCTACGCTGGCATTACCCAGATCAGGTTGTAAGGGTCAGTGTCTTGGGACACACTCTCAGCCGGCCGATTCCAGCACCCCTGGCATTGTATGGTTTAATGGGTTCATTTATTCGGGTTTACTACGACGATTATATGCCTTGAATGCGGGTCTGTCCAGCATGAAGGGAGAGACGACGGTTCATTTGCCGAACGACAGGGTACACTTTTACTGTGAGCTTTGATCTGAAAATGAGTATGAATCAATCCGATTCGATCCGGTCATGTTATTTTCAGAACAGCTGCGCAGGTAGGTTCAGATGGGCAGGTGCCCAATGGCATGGCCGTAGAGAATTCTAATTCGTGAAAAGGAGTTGTTGTACTGTGGGTAAAACGGAAACATTGGATCGCAACCAACTGGAACAAGCCATTGTGAAGGCTTTGGATAACAACAAATTTTGTTCGTTAGGTACGGTAGAGGGTGGCAAACCGAAAGTACGCTATATGGCCCTTTTTAACGATGGAATGAACATTCATCTAGCGACAGATCGCAAAACGCATAAAGTGGATGAGCTAAAGGACAATCCAAATGCTTATCTGCTGCTGGGTTATGAGGTTGGCGGTACGAAGGAAGTTGTAGAAGTGGAGGCTACCGTCCAGATTACATCTGATGAGGGGCTGCGCAAACAAGTGTGGAACGATTCCTTGAAGGAATGGTTCTCCGGACCGGATGATCCCGATTATGTCATTCTGGACGTGAATCCGACTCGCATTGAGTATGTGGGTCAGCAAACGGAGCGCCAGGTGTGGAAGAAATAATACGAATATAAATGGATAAACCAGTGAATCTCTGAGCTTTTTTAGGAGGTTTGCTGGTTTTTTTATGTTTGAGAAAATTAATTATTTTTTCATAAATAATTTTAAGTAAATGACTACTCTTTTGTCTGGCGTTGGATTAAAATAGAAATGGTGGGTTCAAGGCTTACATATATGTGCAAAAGTATGTATATGAGGCATACACCTTAATGAGGAGGGGTATATTTTGTTATTTCGTAAAAAATGGTTTAAAGGGTTTACAGCAGCAGTTGTAGCTTGTAGCATGCTGGTGTTTTCAGCCGCTCCATCTTGGGCAGCTAGTGATTCTCGCGATAGCGCTACGGTGAATCTGCGGATCATGGAAACAACGGATATTCATGGGGCACTGATGAACTACGATTACTATTCGGACAAAGAAACCAACGAATATGGCTTGGTTAGTACAGCACGTTTGATCCAACAGGCGCGTAGTGAAACAAGAAACAGTATGCTGTTCGATAATGGTGATTTGCTGCAGGGCAACCCATTAGGCGATTATATGGCCCGCAACAAAACCTTTGAGAAAGAAGGCGGTGTCCATCCGGTCTACAAGATGATGAACCTGATGGGCTATGATGCAGCTACAGTGGGCAACCATGAATTCAACTACGGTCTCGACTTTCTGGACAAATCGCTCAAGGGAGCTGATTTTCCTTATGTAAATGCGAACGTTTATGTTGATAAAGGGGGGCAAGCTACTAAAAATTATTTTACCCCTTATCAGATTCTTGATAAAACAGTAATGGATGAGAAGGGCGAAGAGCATACACTCAAAGTGGGTGTAATCGGTCTGGTCACACCTCAAATTATGCAATGGGATGAAGCCAATTTGAAGGATAAAGTCGTTACGAAGGATATTGTAGAAACGGCGAAAAAGTTTATTCCTCAAATGAAGACGGAAGGTGCTGACATTATTGTTGTGCTTGCGCATACAGGTTATGAGGATGTGCCACAAACGCCAATGATGGAGAATGCCGTTAAGTATTTGAGCCAGGTGGACGGAATTAACGCGATTCTGTTTGGGCATGCTCATAAATCTTTCCCTGGCCCTGATTTTAAAGATATGAAGGGTGTAGATATGGATAAGGGAACCATTAATGGCGTACCGTCTGTGGAAGCTTCTTCATGGGGCAAGGATCTGGGGATTATTGACCTGAGCCTGGAAAAGAAGAACCGCGAGTGGAATGTAATCAATTCCCAGTCTCAAGTACGTCCGGTTGTGAGTACCACCAATCAGGCTGCGCAGTTTATTCCTGAGTTTAAACTGGTTGATGCAATTAAAGATGAACATCAAGGAACGCTGGATTATATTCGCCAGCCTGTAGGAACAACGACTGCACCGATTACCAGCTATTTTGCATTAGTGCAGGACGACCCTTCCATTCAAATTGTGACGAATGCACAGAAATGGTATGTGCAAAACCATCTTAAAGGAACTGAATACGAAAAACTTCCAGTATTGTCGGCAGGCGCTCCATTCAAGGCCGGTGGTCGAAACGGAGCCGAGTATTACACTAATATTCCTGAAGGTACGGTAGCGATTAAAAACGTGTCCGACCTGTATGTGTACCCGAACACGGTTCATGCTGTAGAAGTGACCGGTGCTGAAATTCAGGAATGGCTGGAGTGGTCTGCGGGTCAGTTCAACCGTATTGATCCAAAGCAAACTGAGGAGCAATCGTTGATCAACAAAGATTTCCCAACCTACAATTTTGATGTCATTGACGGTGTGAATTACCAGATTGATGTAACTCAGCCTGCACGATATGATGCCAAGGGAACTATTATTGATTCTTCAGCACATCGCATCAAGGATCTGCAATACAATGGGAAGGCTATTGATCCTGCGCAAAAATTTATTGTAGCCACCAATAACTATCGTGCTTCTTCATCCAAACTGGCCAACCCAGATGGCAAACGAATTGTGATGGCAGCACCGGATGAGAGTCGTCAAGTAGTTATTGACTATATCCGTACGAACGGAACGATTAATCCTTCGGCGGATGGCAACTGGTCTATTGCTCCTTTTGGTCAGGCAAAGGTTACCTTCGAGTCCTCTCCTGATGCCAAAGACGTGCTAGCAGGCAATCAACAAATTTCTTACTTGAGCAGCGCGGCAGACGGCTTTGCCAAATACAGCTTAAAAGCTGGCGCTAAGCCTAGTGCAGCAACGACTCCTGTAAAGGAAGCTGTGGCTCCCGCGAAAGCAACAGCAAAGCCAGCTGTTAAAACGACCAAACCGGCAGCTGTTAAACCAGCTAAAACAACAAAGCCAAAGGCGTCCAAATAACTTCGGATTTTAGTTTTCACTCCATATCAGAAGGAAGCAGCAAGTCTCTTTAACCAAGAGATTTGTTGCTTTTTTTAATGTCAAAAACGGCAGCCCCGAATTATTATGAGTGTAAAAAGGTATTGTTTTTGTCGAATATGTACTTAAGTCCTAAGTTACCGTTAAGAATAAGCTGTTTTTTTGTAAAAACACGTAGTTATATAGTACTTTTGTTCTAGTTATTTGTGATATAATGGTGAAAAAACCGGAAAATTGTTCCGAGGAGGACCATTATGACATGCAGCAATTGCAGCATCATATTACCTATTAAGGATCAAGGATTGCTCAGAATTAGGCATTCCAGGGTGTCGCTTACTCCAACATTAGATGGTTTGGGTATGCGATCGGAACAAATGAAGCAGGAATATGAGCGTGAGGACGGCATAGAGTTTCGCTATGACAGCCGTTCAGAGTTGGAACAGCTGGTTAACGGACTGGCTCGTCTGCCGCAGGAATACTTGGATCATATACAAGTTGTGGTGACCGGCTTGCATCATGTCGAAGGATATGAGGACTGGCTTTTATTTAGTCAATTACAAGCCAGACTGCAACATCCAGATATCGTGAGTATTATTAAGGATCAAAGCTTTTCCAGCCATATGCAGCCTATTGTTGACCACAAGCTGGATATTATCGGGTTTGAGTTTTTGCTGCGTCCGTCACATGCGGAGAGACCTTTTCAGCCTTTCCGACTGTTTGAAATCGCCCGTGAAGCTGGCTTGCATGCTCATCTGGATCGCTCGGCTCGTTTTTCCGCAATTGAAAAAAGTGCAACATGCCTTCCGGCGGGGATTAAACGTTTTATTAACTTTCTCCCTTCCACCATTTATAATCCGGCTTATTGCTTGAACCACACCTTTGAGACGATTGATCGGTTATCCATGAGTACGAAGGATTTTGTATTTGAGGTCGTAGAAACGGAAGAGATAGACGACCTTAATTTTTTGCATCATATCTTTGAGCAATATCGTAATCGAGGAGTTTCAGTTGCCCTGGACGATGTGGGGGCAGGTTATTCTACGACAGAGCTTATGAATTGCCTTCAGCCGGATTATGTCAAAATTGATCGTAGTATAATTGACGGCTGCCATAGTAACAGTAATCAAAAGCGGCAAATCACAGGGATTGTAGAATCGGCTTTTCGTTTTGGAGGCCAAGTGTTGGCTGAAGGCGTAGAGCAGATGGAGGATTTTGAATTTTGTCGTGAAGCAGGTGTGTCACTGGCTCAGGGTTATTTGTTTGGCAAGCCGGAGCCCGGTCCGCCCTCCAATTTTATGCTTAGCAGCGTAATATAGTCAGGAACAAATTTAAGTAGATGTAGTTATAAAAATTGGAGCTTAAATGGGGTTGTCCCATGAGTGGATTACAACCATATTTTACAATTATTATACAAACATTGATTGAGCATTTTGCATAAATCCCAAGAGAAATTTCAAATCAGCAATATATAGATCAAAACGGTCTAGTTTGTCTATATATTGTACTTTTAAGCGTTTGGAATCGAATTATGCAAAATGCTGATGTAAAATACGCGAGTGCAGAGGTTATTTCACCCCTGCAACTCGCGTTTTTTGGTCATGCTTACCCACCTGAACAAGCTCTGGACAAGCGAAGCCACCCAGTCTTCAATTTTACTTGTTAAGGGACGTTAAAAGCCCGGAAGCAGATTACGACCGTTTTTATTTTTAAAGTAAAGATTGACGTTTTGAAGACAATTGGATACAGTGTACTATATAAGAAACAGTGTTTCCTTGGCGATACACTGTATCTATATTAGGTAAAAGGTTTAACATTACAGGGAGGACAACCAAAATGAAAGCAGTGCAACTGAAAAACGGTTTTGGCTTTGAAGAGTTAACCTTGACGGAACTTGACACACCGGTGCCGGGACGGCTGGAAGTTCTGATCCGCATAAAGGCAGCGTCCCTCAATTACCGTGATTTGGTAGTTATCAACGGAGTCATGCCGATCGGCATTCAATTTCCCTTCATTCCGTTATCCGATGGAGCGGGTGAAATTGTAGCTGTGGGCGAAGGGGTGACAAAATTTCAGGTTGGACAAAGGGTAGCAGCAAATTTACAACAGAAATTCATTGGCGGGAGCACGAGAGCGGAGGTCTTAAAGGACAGTCTGGGAGGCCCGCTCAGTGGAGTGGCGGCTGAATATATCGTTCTGCATGAAGAAGGGGTCGTCGCCATTCCGGATCACCTTTCCTGGGAGGAGGCTTCCACCTTGCCGATTGCGGCATTAACCGCATGGAGCATGCTGATGGAATCCGGTGGGCTACGAGCGGGAGATACGGTGCTCTTGCAAGGAACAGGCGGTGTTTCCATCTTTGGGCTTCAATTCTCTCTGATGGCGGGAGCACGGGTAATTATCACATCGAGCAGCAATGACAAGCTGGAACGGGCAAAGGCTCTCGGCGCATGGCAGACAATCAACTATTCGGAAGTTCCAGAGTGGGATAAAGTGGCTCTGGAGCTGACAGGCGACGGAGTCGACCATGTCCTGGATGTAGGGGGAGCGGCAACAATGGCGCAATCCATCAATGCACTTCGTACCGGAGGGACTGTGAGCATGGTCGGATTCTTATCGGGCTTGACCATTCCTGAGTTCGATGTCACCAGCATTTTGCAGAAGGCTGCGACGATTCGCGGCAGCCAAGTCGGTAACCGGGAACATTTCGAAAACATGAATCGTGCCATTTCCCGCCATCGTTTACATCCTGTCATCGACCGGGTATTCCCGCTCAGCCGAATCGGCGAAGCCTTCGCACTTTTGGCTGAAGGAAAACAGTATTTCGGTAAAATCGTCGTTCAAATATAAATGAGCATTTTGCATAAATCCCAAGAGCGATTTCAAATCAGCAATATATAGATCGAAACGGTTTAGTTCGTCTATATAGTGTACTTTCGAGCGTTGGGTATCAAATTATGCAAAATGCTGAAATATTATTCACATCACATAGGAGGCACTCTAATGCCCAGTAAACCTGATTTATCTGTCAAAGATTCTCAAGGAAGAAAGAATAAAAAAACGCGTAAGTGGGTACGCAGAACCGGATTATCGCTGCTGTCGGTAATCCTTCTGGGAGTGGTTATTTTTATGCTCATCCCTTCCCCGGTCCAGCCTGCAAAATGGCTTGCACCTTCGGCCCCCTCTTTTGAACAAGCGGGTCCATGGCAACAAAACAACAAACTCAGCTCCGCAGAGCTTGTTACAGATGCCCCTAAGTTTCCGGAATTTATCACCTTTGACAAGGAAGGAAATTTATATACGGGAGACTCCGACGGGAAAATTTATAAGGTTGCCTTTGATACAAAGGGCAATCCGCAAAAGGCCCAGCTATATGCAGATACCAAAGGAACGCCCAATGGACTTATGTTTGACGCAAGTGGAAATCTGATCGTAACGGATGTTAAGAAGGGGCTGCTGTCGGTAGATCCTTCCGGAAACGTGACGGTGTTGGCCAATCAAGTCGACGGCACACCGATCTATTTGGCCAACGAGCTGGATATTGCCAAAGATGGTACCATTTATTTTTCTGACACCTCCAATTATGGCAGTGTAGTCTTCAAAGAAATCGCCGAGAACAAGCCGCATGGACGTTTGCTGAAATATGATCCGGCGACCAAGCAGACGACAGTTCTGTTGGAAGGCCTTTATTTTGCGAACGGGGTTGCCTTGTCTGCGGACGAAGATTTTGTACTTGTGGCAGAGTCGTATCACTACCAATTGACCCGATACTGGCTCAAAGGGCCGAAGAAGGGGACTTCGGATATTTTTGCGGATAATCTCGCCGGTTTTCCGGATAACATTACGCGTGATGATCAAGGCCATTTCTGGGTCGGTCTCTTCACAACACGTATTCCCTTTGTAGATCAGATGCATGGAAGCCCGTGGCTGGCTGGAATGATGGCCAAATTGCCTCAATCGCTGCTCAGCGGTGCAAGCGCACCTGTGAAGCATGGACTTGCTGTGGAGCTTAATCCGCAGGGTAAACTCATCGGAAGCTGGCATGATCCTGAAGGCTCGCTTTATGGGGTAACCACGGCTGTAAACCATGACGGATATTTATATATAGGTACAGCTCCTGGAGGCAGCCAGGGTGTTCATCGCGTGCTTTTAACCAAATAAGCTTGGGAGGGTTTAACATGATATTGGATGAGTTGAAATTATCCTGGAAAGCGAAGGAAAGCCTGGCCGGGAAAGTAGCTTTGGTAACAGGCGCAAGCAGCGGCATTGGGGCATCGATTGCAAAAAAACTGGCAAAGCGAGGCGCGTATGTAGCTGTATTGGCACGCCGTCAGGAGCGATTGGATGAATTGGTTCGCGACTTGCACCAAGAGGAATTGTATGAGGTCATGGCAATACCTGCCGATATCCAAAAAGCTGAAGACGTACAGCAGGCGGTCCACGCCATTCTTGAACGCTGGGGGCGGCTTGACATTATCGTTGCCAATGCCGGCTTCGGGTATCGAAGCCCACTGGCAGAGGTGGAACTGGAACGCTGGGAGGAGCTTTACAAGACGAATGTGCACGGTCTTGTCCTGACACTGAAGTACGGACTTCAGCCGATGAGGGAACAGGCCAAGGGGGATGTTGTCATTGTCTCCTCTATTGCAGCGAAGGAAGTGGTTGCCGGAGGAGGACTATACAGCGCTACCAAGTACGGCGTTAGCGCCATAGCCTCTGCATTGCGTTTGGAGACCAGTACGCAAGGAATTCGTGTAACTGCGATTCACCCCGGGGCGGTGGCGACGGAATTTTCGCAGGTGGCCGGATATCCCGAGCAGGAAATTCGGGCGTTTGCTTCGAGCGTTTTGCCGCTGCATCCCGATGATGTTGCAGAAGCTGCCCTTTATGCACTTGAGCAGCCGGAGCATGTCAATATTCCAGAGTTGACCATTATGCCTTCGAGGCAGGTCCAGCGGTTCAAATAGAGCGATATTTATTCTGACACAAATCGGGTATAGTCATCGCCGATGCCGGGTATGGCGGCGAAGAGGACTACGTGCCTTCGCTTGACCATAACCGCTCAAATGGGTGAGCATGAACCAAAAAGCGCGAAGTACAGGGAAATAACCCTTGCACTCGCGCTTTTTTATACTAATGACGAAGCGTGACTGTCCATTAAAGTTTAAAACCAGCTTTGGGACAGCTCCATTTACTATAGAGCAGTCCATATCCTGGCCCCACGTTCGCTCATCCAGTCATCGTAAGCACAGCTATAGTGTAATGACGTACAGACCTAGCGGCGTAGTTGCACTGCCGGCGACCATGAAGCTGAGATCATAGCTGGATCTGCCGGGAGGGACGCTGATGTCAGTCAGCCGACATACCTTGGTATTATCTCGTAGCAAAGGGATACCATATACACGTTCATCCACGCGTACAGACCCGGCGAACGCTCCCCCACGTGGATTGGCGTAGATTCGTACGATACGTACCTCGTCACTGTCGTTAACGATAGGAATGGTCGCGTTGTATATGGTTCCGAATTGCCCGCGATTATCTAGCGCAGGCCCCAGCTCGCTGCGTGCCCCGGTAAACAGCAGATCGGCAGGAGCCTCGCCGTTCAGCTTTTTGGTGGCACACGCCCGATAGTTGGCGCTCTGCCCCACCACGTACTCTGGCATTCGCGCATTCGTTTCGGAAAAGGACCACACCCCTCGTGGATGCGCCTGTGGAGGAGGTACGGGAGGGAGCGCATCCGTATGAATCTGGCGCAGATTGGTCTGTGTATCCTTGCTGACCACGGTGCGAATCACATAATCCAGCGTACCGTGGCCTTCAGCAAATTCTACTGTGAGGTCATAGATGAATCCGGCCAGCGATCCTTCGGGCAGCACAAATTCCTCCAGCAGGGCGGTGCCTTTGCCGAATTTATGACGGTCTGCTGGCTTCACACGTTCCATCGTACCCGCCAAACAGCTTTTGGCAATAGACTGCCCGACATCTATAATCCAGTTGCCGTCCTCAGGCACAATCTTAAGAGCGCGTTCAATATGGCGCACTTCCAGTTTAGCAGCGCTTCTGTTCTCTACAGTGATGCCCAGTTTAACAGGGCTGCCGATTTTGTTATAATGCCAGCCGAAAATGCGATGCTTGACCGTCCGGGTTGTGGTGCGAACCATGTCATGCCACAGGGTAGCTTGCTCGGTAGGTACCGTCACATGGGTAAGCGTCTCCGGGTTATCGCTAAGCATCAGGCGGCGTGTTCCGCCCTCAGTGGCTGACTCCACATCCACATGGATGTTGGGTGGGATCACGGCAGTTTCCACAATCAGATCCTTTGGCTCCTTGGGTCGATGGTTCATGTAAATTCCTCCTTTTATTCAAAAGTGGCACCGCTTTGGGTACATGTATATGGGCAGTTCATAAATATAGGTAACGCCAGATCCATTTATACAACCTGTTTTACAAAATATTTTTTTAAAATAAACCTCCGCAGGTTATAGCGGCTCTGCTAATGCGTCGAAGCAAGCTTACAAGGCTCTTGTTCCCAATCACCAACGATTCGCAGCCAGGTATTGCGTGTATGTTAAGAGCATAAGCTATTGGTTGTACAGAGAAGCTATGGGAGGGAAACATGTCTAGAAAAATATGGTGGAAGGAAGCCGTTGTATATCAGATTTACCCGATCAGTTTTCAGGATTCTGACGGAGATGGTAAAGGGGACTTGCGAGGCATTTTGTCCAGGCTGGATTATTTGTGTGAACTGGGTATTGATGTAATCTGGATTTGCCCGATATATAAGTCGCCCAATCACGATAATGGATATGATATTAGCGATTACTATGCCATTATGGATGAGTTTGGAACAATGGAGGATTTTGACGAGCTGCTTCACCAGGCGCATGAACGAGGTATCAAAATAATGATGGATTTGGTATTAAACCATACATCGGATGAGCATCCGTGGTTTACGGAGTCACGCTCGTCCAAGGATAATCCGAAGCGGGACTACTACATATGGAAAACAGGCAAAAATGGCGGATATCCGAACAACTGGGAATCGTATTTTTCTGGCTCAGTGTGGAAATATGACAAGCTTACAGACGAATATTACATGCATCTATATTCCGAGCATCAGCCGGATCTGAACTGGGAAAATGAAGAGATGATGGTCGAGCTCTACCGCATGGTGGAATGGTGGCTGAAAAAGGGAGTCGATGGCTTCCGTTTTGACGCTATTGCCCATATTGTCAAAGCCGAAGGGCTGCCGGATGCCGATAATCCCGATAAACGAACCTTGGTGCGGGCCTATCAGCTCTTTTCCAACCTGGAGCAGGTACATGTACTTCTACGGATGCTGAACGAAAAGGTACTGGTGCGTTATCCCTTAATGACGGTCGGCGAGACGTCCGGTTTAGGCCCCGAGCAGGCGCTTGATTATGTGGGGGACCAGCGGCATGAACTGAATATGGTTTTCCAGTTTGAACACATGTTTATTGATGCACAAGGGTTAGGAACGGAAAAGTGGAAATCCAAGCCGTGGACGCTGGTGGAGCTGAAAAAAATAATGAGCAGTTGGCAGACAGTGCTTCATCAGGAAGGATGGAATGCCAATTATCTCAACAATCATGATCAACCTCGGGCTCTCTCCAGATTTGCGAATGATGGACAATATCGTGTGGAATCCGCCAAAATGCTGGCAACCTTCACACATATGCTTGAAGGTACGCCTTATATTTATCAGGGTGAGGAAATTGGGATGACGAATATTGCATTCCCGTCGATTGATGATTATCGGGATGTGGAAACGTTAAACTATTATGAGCAGCAACGGAAGATTGGTGAGCCGGAGGAACAGATTATGGCGGCGATCTGGCGAAAAAGTCGGGATAATGCACGCACTCCTATGCAGTGGGATGCTGGTCCTGCGGCCGGATTTACCGATGGAGAGCCGTGGATGAAGATTAACGATAATTATACACACATTAATGCAGAGGCTGAAAGAAATAATCCAGGCTCGATTTACCACTATTATCGTAAGTTGATTGCTCTGCGCAAACAACATGAGGTCATAGTCTATGGCGAATACAAGCTACTGTTGCCACTGGATACGGAGCTGTATGTATTCACCCGTATGCTGGGAAAAGAGCGTTTGCTGGTCATTTTGAATTTCTTTGACCGTGATCCGGTGTTCCACTGGCCCGAAGGTGAGGAGCTTCCTGCCGCCAAGGCGGAACTGCTTCTCTCCAACTACGAGCCGATAAAAGGAGAAAATTTGCACGCCTTGAAGCTGCGGCCTTATGAAGCCAGAGTGTATAAGCTAACCATGCAATAGGCTTTGCTATCTTTAGAATGGTAAACGGAAGGGAAGGCTCATAGAGCCTTCCCTTCCTTGGCGTAAACTAAAAGGCCCGATTCACACTGGCTACCATGGGCAGGTGTGGATCGGGCTGATAACGTAACGGCTCATTAAATCCAGTTACTATTTAGTGATAATGTTTTACCTTAAGGTCGTCTAGACTTTTAAACTCATACCCTTGCTTGCGAGCCTCGTCGATGATAGAAGCAAGCGCCTCGGCATTATCCTTGGATACGGAATGGAGCAAAATGACCGCTCCAGGGTGGAGCTGCTGCATGACTTGACGATAGGCATAGTCCGTTCCTTGCTGAATATTTCTGTCCCAGTCCTTGTAAGCCACAGACCAGAATACGCTCGTATATCCGGCTTCTCGACAGGAAGCCAATGCTTTTTCACTAAAAATGCCGCGAGGCGGCCGGACATATTTCATTTCTTTTTGCCCGGTTAGCTCTGCCGATGCATTTCGTACCCGATCCAGTTCAGACCGGATCTCTGCCGAAGAAATGGTGCTCATATCAGGATGGCTCCATGAATGGTTGCCGATAATATGGCCCTCACTCGCCATGCGTCGCATCAAAGCTGGCTGGTCTTTTACAAAATGCCCCGTCACAAAGAAGGCGGCCGGAACCTTTTTGGCCTTCAATACATCCAGCACTTTCGGAGTATACCCATTCTCATAGCCGTTGTCGAAAGTGAGAAATAATTCTTTTTTAGTCGTATCCCCCAGAAATATGCCACCTTGTCTTTCGATCAGGTGCATAAAGCCTTCTTGTGCGATGGAAGGTAGCTCCCCTCCTTTACTTTTTTTAAACCCAAAATGATAAGGCTGTCCGTCAACAGTCTGAGTAGCCCATGCGGGTTGCGCCGTAACTGCCAACATCCCCATAACTGCAATGCATAGCCACAAGGTAAATATTCGCTTCATCTATTTTCCTCCGCTTTCGTCCCGTTCGGGTAAGGTGTGTATGCTTCGACATATTTCATACCATCTGCAATATCGTACTGATTTATGCAAGGACATGCTTTGACCGAATGTAAAACTCATATTGACATGAATATTAAATCGAAGTAGTATACTTTATAAAACTCACTAGAATACTCGGATTTAATTCGATCGTTCATGCCGAAGAAAAGCATCAGCTCAGAATATCTTACATCCTTGTGAGAACGGAAGGAGTTAGGACTCATGATTGAACTTAGGAATGTATCTAAAACCTACGTGAGAAAAGGCCTAAGTATTGAAGCGTTAAAAAATATAAATATCAAAGTGGATAAAGGAGACATCTTCGGATTTATCGGATTCAGTGGCGCAGGGAAAAGTACGCTAATCCGTTTGGTCAATCGTCTTGAGAAAGTAACCAGCGGAGAGGTTCTTGTTGAAGGTGAGCAGTTAAATACCTATTCTACCTCTAGACTGCGGAAGGTAAGGAAGAAGATTGGAATGATTTTTCAGCATTTTAATCTGCTGGAATCAAAAACGGTGTTCGACAACATTGCAATTCCGTTGGTGCTGCTTAAGCGCAACAAACGCGAAATAGAGGGGCGTGTGAAAGAGCTTTTGGCGTTCATAGGATTGTCGGACAAGGCGAACAGCTATCCCAACGAGCTTTCCGGCGGACAAAAGCAACGTGTCGGGATAGCACGGGCGCTTGCAAGCAACCCGTCCATTTTGCTCTGTGATGAGGCGACCTCGGCACTTGATCCGCAGACCACGCAGTCTATTCTCGACTTGCTTCGCAAAATCAACAAGGAATACAAGATTACCATTTTAATTATCACCCATGAGATGTCGGTGATTCAGCGAATTTGCAACAAGGTTGCCGTAATGGAAAAAGGGGAAATTATCGAGCAGGGCAATGTCCTGGAGGTATTCGGGCAGCCGAAGCACCCGACGACGCAGAGCTTTGTACGCACGGTCATTCACGATGCAGTACCCGAGAGTGTGCTGCAAACGTTCGAACAGCAAGAATCACAGCGGATTTACAAGCTGGAATTTATAGGGCAGGTTGCTTCTGATCCGGTGGTTCATGAATTAATTCGGCAGCATGATATCCATGTGAATATTTTGTTTGCCAACATGACGGAGATTCAAGAAACGACGATTGGCTATATGACGATCCAACTGCGTGGTGGACAGCATTCCATTCAGCAGGCTGTTGATTTTATCAAGAGCAAAGGAGTCCATATTCAGGAGGTAGAGAGTCTATGATGATTACAGGAACCACGATAACCTGGGATCAACTGTGGGAAGCTTTGTATGAATCCGTGCTCATGGTCAGCATATCATTATTCATTGGCGCCCTGATCGGTATCCCTATCGGTATTTTACTCGTCATCACACGCCCGGGCGGAATTCTGGAGAACAAATGGCTGCACAATATTTTGAATCCGATCATTAACATTGTTCGTTCCTTGCCATTTATTATCTTGCTGATTGCAATCATTCCGTTAACCCGCCTGATAGTGCATACATCCATTGGAACCAGCGCAGCCATTGTTCCCTTAATTATATATATTGCGCCATATATCGGCAGGCTGGTCGAAAACTCGCTGTTGGAGGTGAATCCGGGGATACTGGAGGCAGCAGATGCGATGGGAGCGACCCCATTTCAGGTCATTCGCTACTTTTTGCTTCCTGAGGCATTCAGTTCTCTGATTTTGTCGTTAACGACAGCCGCTATTGGTCTGATTGGTGCTACTGCTATGGCTGGTGCGGTTGGCGGAGGCGGAATTGGCGATCTGGCGATCGCATATGGTTATCAACGTTTTGATACGCTGGTTATGCTGATTACTGTCATCATTCTAGTCTTGTTTGTACAAGGTGTTCAGTCCTTAGGCAATCTATTGTCCCGTAAAGCACGCAGGGGCTAATGATGATAAAATGTATAGTGCGTCCACCTACATAGGTGGCGCTTTTTTTATGTTTTTCTACTTCCAGTGCTTATCTAGGTCTAATTGTTCAGAATTGGTTCAGTGAACCTTCGTATAATTCTCTTAGCATAGTTCCTTGGTTGCATAATCCGTAGAACTAAACATGACTAAAGCCTTTGATAAAACAGGATATATGCCAATAAATAGCGTCTAGGAGTGGAAATGTTGAAACTTATAAATCGAAATAAATGGATTGCATCTGCGATGGTATTGGGGATTGCTTCAGGCTCCATCGTATCTCTGCCTTGGCTGGGGGGCGCCCAGACTGCTTATGCAGCGACAGCAGATACACAAAGCGAAACTGGATTTGTAGCACAAGCCCGCACCTTGGGTTTGATGACAGGCGGTAAGCAGGGCGATTTTATGGCACAAAAGAATTTGACCCGGGCAGAAGCGGCTAAAATTTTGTGCAGTCTGTTCCAGTTGGAAGTGAACAATCAGCCGCAGACTTCTTTTATGGATGTGTCGTCCGATGCATGGGGTGCTCCCTATATTGAGGCTGTACGTGCAGCCGGGTATATGACAGGCAACGGAGAACTGTTCCGTCCGGGGGATGCCATTACCAAGGAAGAACTGATCGTATCGCTAGTACGTGCAATGGACTTGCAGGATGCCAGCACAGCGGACGCACAGCAAAATGCAGTTCAGGTAGCTCGCAATTATGGTCTATTATCAGAGGATGCTTCTGCAACAGATTTGAAAAATCCGTTGAACCGGGAGAGTGGTGCGGAAGTATTCGTCAGCCTGCTGGATCATCCGGTAGGAGAAGTGAAATCAGAGGGCAATACCGTTCGAATCGGAAATATCCCGTACCAGTTGGAAGGATCTTTGCAAGGTTTGTTTGGTGAAAATAACAAAACGGTATTAAAAGGGGCAAAAATCGATCTTAACCGTAATTTACGTACACTCACAGGTGTAAATAAGCTGGAAATTAACGCAGACGGTGGCGTATTTGACGGTAAGGGTGTGTCTTTTGATGGACGCCTGATCGTCAATGGTTCGGTAACCTTGAAAAACATGTCCTCCACAGGCGTATTAGAAATCAAAGGCTCAGGTACCCAGCCTGTATCGGCAATTCTGGAAAATACGACATGGTCCGGTGTGGAGCTTGGCTCTAAAGATGCACAATTGACAGCAACCGGGACGACAAAGATTGACAACTTGACGCTGAAAAATGATGCATCGATCGTGACCGAAGGAAATGCCGCGATTAGTCGTGTTTCATTGCAACAGGGACTCGGCAAGCTGTTGGTTAACGGTAGTATTGGTTTGCTGGATGCATCTCAATATGTGGGCGTTCCTTTTATTACGCTGGCTAAGGGAGCGGCAATCAGCCAGCTTAATCTGCCGGAACAAAAACAGCCGCAGGATGTTATCATTAACTATAATGCGATGAAAGAAGCTGTTAGTCTCGTAAATGGTACGAAGAACTCATCCTCTGCTGGATCGGTTGTCACGGACACAGATAGTAAAGATAAGAAAAAACACGATAGTGACATTATCAGCGTAGACCGCAGTCAGCTGGAGACAGAAGTCCATGCAGCCAAAGAACTGCTGGAGCGTGCAGGTGAGGGTGGATCGGATCAGGCGCTTTACCCAGCCGCAGCGAAGGAAAGCCTGTCCATAGCAATCAATCAAGCTACGCTGGTACTGAACAATACAGCAGCAACACAGGCAGAGGTAGATCAAGCGCTCAGTACATTGAAACAGGATGTTTCTGTGTACACAGCCTCAGCCACAGAACCGGTGATTGGAACACAAGAATTAACTAGACTGATTCAGATAGCTTCGACTACCCTTGAACAAAACCGAATGGTTGGCGACGAATTCCCGCCTCTTTGGGATGACTCACTAAGTCAAGCTATTCAATTTGGCAACAATGTGTTGGAAGGAAATGCTCCTCAGAATATTGTGGATCGGGAAGTAAAAAGCTTGCGTCGAGTAATTGAAGTCTACAAAGCATCAGTAAAACTCAGAGATGCCTATCTGCATTTTCTCGATGTAACGGATCGTGTGGAGAATTTGAACACAGATAAAGCGCGTTATAACTCCTTAGTGAGGGAAGGATTAAGCGTATATGTGAATCCATTAACTACAACGGAGCAATTGGAAGAATGGACACGAAAAATAGAAGCTACCACAGAATCATTCTTGGTACTGCAAACAGTGGACTTCTCAGTGCTTAAAAATACTTTACAAGAAGCGCAGATTATCTACGATCAGAGTGGTTCTCAAAATGCTGAACTGTATAACCTCATTCAGGAATATACAGAGAAGATGCATACCGCTATGACGCAGCAGGACGTATTTACTTTGAACATGGAACTGAGTCAAAGGCTTGCCGAATTCAACACCCCAGAGCCTGCTACAACTCGGGAAAAACTGCAGCAGTTAGTTCAAGATATTCAACTGAAACTGCTGTTTAACCCTGTGGCTCGTAATTACTTGAATGCGGAAATGCTGTCTTTAGAGCAACAAACAGGACAAGCCAACTTTGCACTCATTATGCCGTTTACTCCTGAGGAGCAATTGGTAATCTCTTATAATCAATTAAGCCAGGCTAAAGGGACCTATACTGAAAAATATAACGAGAAAAAACTACAATTGAGAGACGAAGTCATTGGAATGCAGACATCGATCAATGGAATTTTGGTGCAAAATCCAGGCGTATTAAGCGCTGAAGCCCAACAAGCGTTATCTATTGCTTCTGAGCATGCCTCCATCTTCTTGGGGTTGCCCAACTTTGAATTGCAAGACGTTGTTCCTGTATACGAGGAGTTGCAACAGGTACAGAGCCAGTATGCTGCACCTATAGCAGGAGATACTACGTTGTTGAATTACAACATAAATTTAGCTATTAATGAAGTTCAGACGTTCGGCCGCCATTATACCGAACAAGATAACGAAGAACTTCAAGGGCGAATTAATCAGGCAAACCTTGTGCTTAATACTCCAGATAGTACACAGCTTCAGGTAGACCAGGCTAACACAGATTTGATTACAGCGTTTGCGAACTACCAATCCAAATGGATAGTAACTGATCAGGATATCCAAGAGCTCAAGACAATTGCGAACAATCTGCTCACGGCAAATGGTACAGATACTACGACGATCCAATTTCAAAGAGTAGTGGATGCATATAATCATCTGGACCCGTATTATCCTATGCCGGAAGTTAAGAAAAATTATATGAATCTGGAAGATGCGATTCAGGAGTATAAAGATTTTGTAGCCAGCCAGCAACAAAGCAGCGGAACAGGAAGCAGTGACAGCAGCAGTGGAGCAACACCGCCAAGCGATAACAGTGGAACAGGAAGCGGCGACAGCAGCAGTGGAGCAACGCCGTCAAGCGATAACAGCGGAACAGGAAGCGGCGATAGCAGTGGTGGAGCAACGCCCCCAAGCGATAGCAGCGGAGATGATTCAGGCTCGATTCCTGGCGGTAGTATTGATGACGTTATGATTCCTTAATAAGGGGAATACAGGAAGTACAAGGGTGTATAGAAGGGGACGATTCCGCACAGATTTTTGTCTGCGGCGGGCGTCCCTTTTTGCATGGGGAGCGCTTCTAATACAGCTGGTTAGAATAACCGATACTAAAAGATAGATGATATTGAAAAGAGCGGAGGATTTATGAAAAAACAGGGTGTTTTATTTTTTATTATACTTCTGCTTGCGGTTGCGTTGCCGGTGTATCCGTTAGTGTCGGGTGTTTTATCCGGGAACAGTCATTGGAAAGCTCACAACGGTGTTATTGATTTGCGTAATTGGGACCCCGATAAGGAAGGCCCTGTACAGCTGGGAGGGGAATGGGAATTTTATCCCAATCAGCTTGTGCAACCTTCATCCTTTCATGGAATACAAGATAAGGATTGGGAAAATCATCAGAGTTCTTCAGAGTTGGGGATGGAAACGAGATCTTCTGCCAAGATTGTGGATGTGCCTGGTAGATGGAATCAGTGGATGCCTGAGGGACAGGCGACGGGATATGGCACCTACCATGTCCGTATACTGTTACCTGAAAAAGTGGAAAATCTGTACGGCATCCATATGCAAAATATTCGCAGCTCCAGCCGAGTATGGATTAACGGAGCGGAGGTGGGGGCGAGTGGTATTCCCTCTGTTTCGGCCGACAAGGGCGAGCAGGGCAATGCCCCCTATGTTGGATTTGCAGCGGTAGATGGACATTCGGCTGATATTACCGTGCATGTAGCTAATTATAGCTATTCCTCCGGTGGGATCATTTATCCGCTGTTGTTTGGGGATTATGCCAGTATTACGCATAGTCGGGAAGTTGCAATGGCAGAGGACACCGTACTGGTTGCGGGATTTTTTATTCCTACCGTATTTTTTATCATGCTGTACCTTTTACGTAAAAAAGAGAAGGCACTGCTTTTCTTAGCATGCTCCTGCATCGCGGCATTATTTTACATTCTGACACATGGAGAGAAGCTGCTAGTCTGGGGAATGCCAGATTTACCTTATGAATGGATACTGAAAATACAGTCGTTCTCTTCAACGCTGTTCTACTATTTTCTGATCCGCTATGTTCATCTTTCGACGCAGATTGTTATGAATCGGATCGTGCTGCGCCTCTATAATATTGCAACTGCACTAATGCTGGGTATGGGGCTATTGTTGCCTACGCTGATACTCTCATCCTTTGAAGCGTTTATTCTTCTTTTTGGTGTAGTCAGTGTGGGATATGTATTACTGATCTTGATTCGTGGACTTCTTCAACGGACGGATGACGCTGCACTGCTAGTTATTAGTATTATGAGCATTCTTATGATTGTAGTGACTAGTTTCGTGTATATTCTGGGCTGGGGAGATGTGCGTGGGGTGACAGCCTATGAAATGCTCATATT
Organism: Paenibacillus sp. FSL L8-0158; assembly: GCF_038592965.1. GTDB lineage: Bacteria > Bacillota > Bacilli > Paenibacillales > Paenibacillaceae > Paenibacillus > Paenibacillus polymyxa_D. The sequence continues at coordinate 511,556 of NZ_CP151949.1, forward strand.
CGTATTGGCTCAAACACTGCTGCTGGCCAAACGTTTTGTACATTCGTTTATGGAGGTTGAGAACCTGTCACGACGATTGCTCACACTGGATGGGTTGAAAAACGAATTTCTGGCGAACACGTCACATGAACTGCGCACTCCTCTGCATGGAATTATTAATATCGCTCAATCCATGCTAGACCGCTACGGGACACAATTCAATGAGCCGCAAAAGCACAATTTGGCCTTGATTGCGAATGTAGGACGCAGACTTTCTTATTTAATTAACGATATTCTGGATTTTTCTAATTTGAAAAATGGCAGATTAGCCTTAAATCGTCGGCCTGTCAATGTACAGGCAGCTGTGAATTCCGTGCTGGAGGTATTGGGGCATACGGTGGGTAAGAAAAAGCTCCTATTCGTCAAAGAATGGCCCAGTTCATTGCCCAAGGTGGATGCGGATGAGGATCGGCTGATTCAGATTTTGTACAATTTATTGGGGAATGCGGTGAAATTTACGGAGGAAGGCAAAATCGTAATCTCTGCCAAAGCAGGGACCCGTGAAATGGAAATCAGTGTAAAGGATACCGGCTCCGGTATTGCCCAGGAGCATCTTTCGCATATATTTGAACCTTTTAACCGAGGGGCGAATGCTGAGGATGAAGGATACAGTGGAACAGGGCTTGGATTAGGCATAGTCCGTCGTCTGGTGGAACTGCATGGGGGTCATATCCGGATAGAATCTAGATTGGGCAAGGGTTCGACCTTTTATTTTACACTGCCCTTGGCGCAGAACGAAACGTTGGGACATGAAGCTCAAAAAGATGTTTCGCCTGCGGTTATATTGCAGCCTAGCATGACGTCGGGTCAGAATGTGATTCCGCATGAAGAGGATGCACTGGAGCGAGTTCAGACTGTTCCTTACAAAGTGCTGGCTGTAGATGACGACGAGGTTAATCTTCGGGTGCTGGAGGAACTATTATATACCACAGGTTGTAGCGTGGTGGCTGTGGACCATGCCGAGGAGGCACTTCACATGCTGAATGGCCGTACCCGATTTGACCTAGTAATTACAGATTGGATGATGCCGGAAATGTCCGGTATTGAGCTGTGCCGACGGATAAGGGAACGGTATTCCCTGTCCGAGCTACCGGTGTTGCTGCTGACGGTACGTGATCTGCCCGGCGATATCCGCGCAGGTTTTATGGCGGGAGCGAATGATTTTCTACGTAAGCCTGTTGATGCTGAGGAATTAAAAGCGCGTGTGCGCACGCTGTTGAACATGCGTCATTCAGCGGAGGAAGCGGTGCGTTCGGAAATGGCCTTTTTACAGGCACAAATCAAGCCGCATTTTCTGTACAATGCCTTGAATGTCATTGTTTCGACCGTAGCCGTAGACCCGGACAAAGCAGCGGAGCTGCTCATGGAGCTGAGCCAGTATTTGCGGGGTAGTTTTGATTTTCAGAACAGGGAGAATACGGTACCGTTATCCAAGGAGCTGGAATTGGTAGAATCGTATGTGGCACTGGAGAAAGCACGATTTGAAGAACGTTTGCAGGTGACCGTAGAGGTAGGAAGGAACATCCGGTCGCTTATCCCGCCATTAAGTATTCAGCCCATTGTGGAAAATGCGATACGACATGGTGTGATGCAACGGGCAACAGGTGGAACCGTGCGAGTGGTTGTGCAGGAGGATGGAACCGATTTTGTGGTCAGCGTGACCGATGACGGCGTAGGGATTCCACCCGAGCGACTGGAACAACTGCTGTCGGAGGATCATATATCTTCCAGCGTGGGACTGCGTAATATCCATCGCCGTCTTATTCATATGTATGGAGAAGGATTGCGGATTGAAAGTAATCCTATGCAAGGGACGACGGTAAGCTTCCGTGTGCTGGAAACGATTTTGCCCCGAAATACCGATGAATAAAAAAAGTACAGTACATTCGTCGGAAAAGCTAATGTCGCGCCCGCGACGATACGATATATAAAATATAAGAAGTTAAAATTCGTAAGGATAAAGCAGATAGCATGTAAACAGAGCATCATGATGGATGGTTGCAGCAGGAAGGGAGTACGGACACAAATGAAGGCGATTTTGATTGATGATGAGAGGTCGGCATTAACCTACTTGGAACGGTTGCTGGAGGCGGACGGACGGTTAACGGTAATGGGGAAATATACGTCTGCACAAGCGGGGCTGGATCATCTGGCGTCAGAACGTGCGGATATTGTTTTTATAGATATCGGAATGCCAGAGATGAACGGTCTGGAGGCCGCCGAGTGGATTCAACAGCTGGATTCCCATATTCATATCGTCTTTGTGACCGCGTACTCGGAATATGCTATTGAAGCGTTCGAGCTGCAAGCACTGGATTACTTGTTAAAGCCTGTTCATGCCCGGCGGCTATCCAAAACGTTGGATAGGATTGCAGCCACGCTGGCTGATTCCCGTTCTTCCCGCTTGGGAGTTGCAGCAGAGCAATCCCCCAAGGTACGTTGTTTTCAAAAGCTTGAAATTTTGGAGGTTGGACAGGAAGCCGTAGGAGCGAAACCACTTAAATGGCGCACATTAAAGTCACAGGAGCTATTTTCCTTTTTATTACACCATGAAGGGGAATGGGTGAGCAAAGAACAATTGCTGGATGCGCTGTGGCCCGAATATCATTTGGACAAGGCTGTTGTTCACCTGCACACGTCCATTTATCAAATTCGCAAGGCGTTGAAAGAACGGATGCAAGATACGAAGCTGGAATACAATCTGGATCGCTACCGCTTGAACCGTAATGGCTGGATTACAGATGTGGAGCTCTTCGAGCAGGGAATATCCGAATGGGCTGCATCCGGTAGCGGCGGTACGCCGCGTATTGATAGCCTGTTGGCTCTATACCGTGGCAACTACCTGGAGGAGCACGATTACCCGTGGGCGTATGCAAAAAGGGAGAAGCTGCGCAGTGTGTATCTGGCATGTGCTTCTGAGCTGGCGAGAGAAGAGCTTCGCTCAGGTCGTACCCGGCAGTCTGTTCAGCGCTTGCTCAGCCTACAGCAGCGGGAGCCGTACTCAGACGATATCTGCGGTCTGCTGCTGACCGCCTATGCCCAACTGGGCGATTATACCGCTGCGCAAAAGCATTATGAAACCTTTGTCAATATACTGGAAGATGAGTTGGGTATTGAGCCGCAGCAGGTGACGCACCAGTTGTACGTGCAATTGAAAACACAGACGCTACCTGCGTAAACTACTGTACTGGCTTAGGTACGCTCAAAAATTGCTTCAAGAGTATATCCTCTTGGAGCGTTTTTTATAGATGGAAATTTCGCATTTTTTGTGTAAATCACCGTGTTTTATTCCCATGCCGCCACTACAATATAACAGCCTCTTTTCTCTATGATCTGCTATTCGCCGCTACACGTTTTCTTCAGTGGCATATTCATATAGCATATCTGTTGAGTCGTAATTGAGAGGCTTAAGGAACACACGTATATATCTAAGGAGGTATTGCATTGGGAAGAACGAGACGAACTGGCTTTAAGAATAAAAGAATTTCGGTGGACGTCAAACAATCTTCTTCAGCTCAGACAGGACAAGGCGGCAACCCCATTTCGATCAATGCTTCGGATGTTGGGGTAGTAAGAACAGATGTTAAAAACAAATAATCGACTTGGATAGAAGCTCATATTCAACGTAAAAAGACCACCAAGAACAAGTTAACTATCTTGTTCCTGGTGGTTTCGCTTTTTTTGCCGTTATTCGGTAAGTACTTTCATCAGCATCCGCATATGGAGGCTTACGCCTTTCTTCTACTGGGCAGACGCTGCTTTCAGCACGGTGTATCCGTAGGGTGGAAGCTTGGCATGCAACCCCTTCGCTCCTATGGACCACTGGCTTTCGCCAAAGGCTAATTGCCATTCCTGCTCAGGAATGTCCAATTCAAAAACGTGATCCTCATCGGAACGATTGAGCAGCACGAGCAGCACTTCTTCCTCGCTGCGGCGCTCGTAGGCAAGTGAGGCACCCTCCGGCTGTGCCTCCAGGAAAGTGATGCTTCCTTGGTCACGGAGGACCGGGTGCCCCTTACGAAGCGCAATCAGCTCGCGGTAAAAGTCGAACAGCTCGTGGTCCTGCTTATCGGCATCCCACTCCATGCACTGGCGGCAGCCTGGATCGGCATCTCCATCCAGGCCGATCTCATCGCCGTAAAAAATGCAGGGTGCGCCCATATACGTGAACTGGAACAAAGCAGCCAGCCGCATCAGTCGCTTGTCGCCCCCGCACAGCGTCAGTAGGCGCGGTGTATCATGGCTATCCAGCAGATTGAAAGCAACCTCGGATGCTTGCTGTGGATAGCGGGCCAGCTGTCGTCCGATGGCGTAGGCAAAGCTTTGGGCATCGGTCACTTTTTTGACGAAAAAATCATTCACCGCGTAGGTGAACGGATAATTCATCGTTGCATCGAATTGGTCCCCCTGAAGCCATTCAGACGATTCATTCCACATTTCACCCAAAATGTACGCATCCGGATTGGCCTGCTTGACCGTAGTGCGGAATTCCCGCCAAAAGGCGTGGTCCACCTCGTCTGCCACATCCAACCGCCAACCATCGATGCCGATTTCTTCGATCCAGTGCTTTGCCACATCCAGCAGGTACTTTTTTACCTCAGGATGTTCGGTGTTCAGCTTGGGCATCATCGGTTCCAGCCCGAATGTATCGTACGTCGGTATGCCATCCACCACTTTCAGGGGAAAGCTATGTACATGGAACCAGTCCTTGTAAGGCGAGGCTTCGCCTTTTTCCTGGACGTCGACGAACGGTTTAAAAGTACGCCCTGAATGGTTGAACACCGCATCAAGCAGCACCCGAATTCCTCGATCGTGGCAGGCATCGACCAGTTTTTTCAATGTCTTTTTGTCCCCGAAATGTGGGTCCACCTCCATATAATCCTCTGTATCATATTTATGATTGGTCGTCGCCTTGAAGACAGGAGTCATATATATGGCGTTAATTCCCAGATCGTTCAGGTGGTCCAGGTGATCCAGAATCCCCTGTAGATCGCCACCGAAAAAATTGTCTCTTTGTGGGGTTCCACCCCATGTCTCTGCACCTTCTGGGCTGATGGAGGGGTCACCGTTCGCAAATCGTTCCGGGAAAATCTGATAAAATACCGCATCCTTCACCCATGCAGGTGGCTTCAGAATATCAATCGGGTTCAAGAACGGATATTGGAACAGTTTATCTGCATTTCCGGGTTCTTGGGTAGTAAAGTCGTCCTCGTTCATCCAAATACGTTCCTCACCGTCTTCTAGCAAAAATCCATATTTCAGCCGACGGTGAGTAGGTTTTATACTGCACTCATAGTAATCAAACCTGCCATCAGTAGCGAATTTGGACATCGGGACAAGCTGTCGGGTGCGGTCCCAATCGTATTTATCTCCGGTGAGAGCATGAACGGTGTTCAGGTCATTTTTCTTCGCACGTAGCCGTAGAAATATCGTTTCATCATTATAACCAAAAGCCCAATTGCGTTTCGGGTGATGGTATATAGCTTCCAGCAGCATCGGGTAGGCCTCCTTTTTTCATAAGCATTCAAATTTGAAAATGTGAAGCGTATGTCGTATAAGATAGTTATTAACCTTTTTAAGTGGGTTATGTACCATAAATGCTATAATGCCCATTACATAAAAGAAAAACGATAAGTAGGTGCCCATGATGAAAACAAATGTGTTATACATCGAAGATGACCAGGATATCGGTGCTTGGACGCATCAGTATTTGGAAGAGCGGAATTACGCTGTAGTATGGCTTCGCAGCGGGGATGGGGCTGTGGAGGCAGCCCGTACGTGCCAACTCGTGATTTTGGATGTGATGTTACCTGGTCTGGATGGATTCACCATAGGGAAACGGCTCAAGAAAGAGTACCCGGAGCTTCCCATTCTCATGTTGTCTGCTCGTACCTCCATAGACGATAAACTGCAAGGACTGGATTTCGCCGACGATTATGTAACCAAGCCCTTTCACCCGGACGAGCTCATAGCACGTATGGAGATTTTGCTGCGCCGATCAGGAACCGTGCCTGAAGAATCCTTACAACTGGGGCATCTCTCTGTGTTCTCTCCTGATAACCGTATTGTGAACCGTGATACCGGGGAGGAAATTACACTGACAGGCAAGCAATATCACATTTTTGCTTATTTACTGCGGCATTTGGGCCAGATTATGACGAAAGAGCAAATGTATGAAGCGGTATGGGGAGATCCATATATCGACGGAGACAAAACTTTAATGGTTCACATCCGACACCTGCGCGAAAAGCTGGAGATTGATCCTGCGACACCTCGCATCATTGAGACGATCCGTGGTGTAGGATATCGGGTGAAAGCATAATGAACAGGACGCGCAAGGGTTGGAGGAGGCTGCATCCCAGCTCTAAGCCGGATCAGGGAGGTCGGTTTCGCAGTTCACTGTTGTTCCGTTATCTGGTCATCATTGTGGTTGCTATGATGCTGTTGCCCATTGTGTTGCCTGCTACAGCCTTGATATATAGCGTGTTATTCAATTGGGGGGCGGGGTCCAAGCCTAAAAACGCTTACTATCCCTCTGCTACCCATACCGAAAATAGCTGGCATCGCGAAGCTGTAGCCTTGAAGGGAGCCACACCAGAGCAAATCTCAGTCCATCTGCGCAAAATACAACAAGATATGTTCCCTAAATCCCAAATATTTTGGGTGGATACCGCAGGGTTAACTAGGTTGGAGTTACCGACCCAACCTAACCTGCCAAAACAATGGAACGCTGCGCAGGCTATAGCTTTTATGAAGCAAGCAAGCTATGAGGGGCCGTTTACGGTAGTAGCCTTTATTGGCGGGGGCAAGAATGATGTAAATCAGGGCTATATGGTATTAAAAGTGCCTCGTTCGTTCTTTGAACAGCCACCTACTGATAGTAGTATGTTGATGTACTATTTCTTTTTTATTGTATTGATTTTGGGCGCTTTTATATCCGTATCTCTTCTGTTTTTTGGAGACATTCGGCGTAGACTGTTGCAGCTTCAGGCCGCCATGTCGCAGCGAGGAGAGGACGGCTTGCCTATTCTTGTTGCCACTGGACGCCCGGATGAAATCGGCAAGCTGGAAGAAGCATTTAATCAGATGGTCGAGCAGTTGGCAGAGAGTCGGGGACGTGAGCGTCAGGAGGAAGAGCTACGGAAGAGACTGGTCGCGGATCTGTCACACGATATTCGGACGCCGCTTACGGTCGTGCGTAGCCATCTGTATACACTAGATGGTGAAAATCTCAGCAGCAGAGGGAAACAGTCGATTACACTAATGGAAAACAAGCTAAAGGACCTTGGGAGTCTGATCGACAACTTGCTGACCTATAATCTCCTATCCAGTGGCAAATACACCATGAATAACACACCGCGTGATATCCTGCGGCTAGTGCGGGAGTGTGTAGCCAGCTGGTATCCGGTGTGGGAGAAGGAGGGCTTTGAAGTGGATATCGACCTGCCTGAGCATAGTATGGTGTGGAATGTCGATGAGCAAGGCTTCCGTCGTCTGCTGGACAATCTCTTTCAAAATGTAGTTCGCCATGCTGCCTCAGGCCGATATATTGGTGTTCAAGTCCAGAAGGATAATGGGACAGAGGCATTGGTTATCACAGATAAAGGGCCTGGTATGGAGCAACAGTCCAGTGAAAAAGGAGCCGGGATTGGGTTGGCGATTACAGAACTGCTGGCTCGCGAAATGAATTTGGAGAGGGAGATTTTCAGTTCATCAGCCGGGACCCGAATCCGTTTTTTAAACAAAACTTAAACTCAGAGTTCCCTTGGCTTTAAACTTGGCACGTTACGATAGGTGTCGAGGTGAGGAACTTGAACGAATACATTATTGAAACGAACAGTCTCAGCAAAATATACAAAGGCCGCGCGGCGGTTAATCAGCTGGACCTGAAAATAGCTCGGGGAGATATTTATGGATTTCTGGGTCCAAATGGAGCAGGGAAAACGACAACGATCCGCATGCTGCTTGGACTTATTCGCCCAACTCGAGGAACGATCCGTATATTCGGCAAAGATATTCGCAGACATAAGCTTGATATTTTGCGTAAAGTCGGCTCGTTGGTGGAGTATCCTTCGTATTATGGTCATTTGAACGCCATTGAAAATCTGGAGGCCATTCGCCGTATTTTGAATGTACCCAAGCAAAACATTGCGGAAGTGTTAGAGGTCGTCCGACTGACCAAGCATGCCAAACGTCCAGTCAAAGGCTACTCGCTGGGTATGAAGCAGAGACTGGGTATTGCAGCAGCCCTGCTTGGGAATCCAGAAGTGCTCATTTTGGATGAGCCTACGAATGGTTTGGACCCGGAAGGTATTCAGGAAATGCGCACATTGATTCAGGCGATGCCCAAGCAACGGGGGATCACCGTACTGGTGTCCAGCCATCTGTTGAGCGAGGTAGAGCATATGGCGAATACCGTAGGTATTATTCGTGAAGGAGAGCTGGTCTTCCAAAACACGATTCATAATCTCCGTCAGGAATCCGCGGGCGGAATTCGGATCGTCGTGTCGGAACCGGAAGCAGCCCAATTGATTGCGCGTGAGCAGGGCTACCATTCGGTGAAGGACGGATCGGCGCTGGAGTTCGAGAACATGAATGATGCGGCTGTTGCGCTGCTGGTCAGAAGATTGGTCGAAAATACGCATGCCGTATACCGTGTGGAGGAACGCCGCAAATCGCTGGAGGATATGTTCATGCAGGTGGTGGGCAAAGGAGGGGCTTCCTTATGATGCTGCGAGCACTCACGGCGGATCTGCTCAAAGCACGCAGAAAGGGAATCTGGTTCTTGGTGTTCCTCGGTCCCCTTGGGCTGGTGGCCATGCAGGCGCTCAACTTTGGACTTCGATATGACTATCTGATTCCGCGTAACAAGGGTCATCTGTGGGAAGTTTTGATGGATAACATCGCTCTTTTTGTACCCCTTGCGCTGGTGCTAGGAGCTACTATGGTGGCTTCCATGTTGGCGAATGTGGAGCATACATCTAACTCATGGAAGCAGTTGCTGGCCTTGCCGATTTCCAAATTCAGCGTCTATATGGCCAAGCTGACGTTGGCGATTGGGATGCTGTGTGTGTCCTGTCTACTCCTGACGGTAGGGACTTGGGTGTTGGGAATGATCCTTGGCTTCGGGGGAGAACCTGCACCCGTAGGAGAACTGCTACGACTCGGATTTTGGCCCTTAGGCGGCACGTTGCCTATGCTCGTATTATTGTTGTGGTTAACAGTCACATTCCATAATCAAGCGCTACCTGTAACACTGGGCATTACGTTAGGCATCGGCAGCTTGTTTGCTTCACAGCTGTCCGAATGGTTTCCATTGGCCTGGCCTCAATTCGCCTGGGTTGCACCTCAAGCGTGGATGTTTGCGTCCGTCGGGTGCGGAACGGGTATGCTTCTCAGCCTGCTGACAGCGGCCCATTTTAGCCGAAAGGATGTGGCGTAATGTTCGGAGGATATGCACGGTTACTTTCTGTTGAACGGTTGAAAATGGCGAAATCGCCCGTCTGGCTGCTCGCGCTCGTCAGCCCGGCGATTGCCGTCCTGATTGGTTTGCTGGCGAATCCGGGAGGGAACTGGCTGTTGCTGTTGTCAGCCATGCTTACAGTTCATGCGCTGCTGTTCCTGCCGATGCTGACGGCCGTGTTTGGGTCTCTGGTCTGCCGTTTCGAGCATGGGGGCGGCGGCTGGAAGCAGCTGATGTCATTGCCATTGTCCCGCACCAGTCTGTACGCAGCTAAGCTGACTATCATTATGGCCTTGGTCGGATTGACCCAGCTACTGTTCGGGGGAGCGTTGCTGAGTGTTGGAGCTGTGCAGGGGATGAACGGACCGATTCCTTGGGCTGTGATCGCTCAAAGTCTGCTCGCAGGCTGGGTAGCCTGCCTGCCGCTGGCTGCGTTGCAGTTGATGGTATCCTTCTTGTGGTCCAGCTTTGCCGCACCGCTTGCGTTGAATTTTGTGTTCACCGTGCCGAATATTCTGGTCGCCAATTCTCAAACCTACGGTCCGTACTATCCATGGACACAGCCTTTATTGGCGATGATGCCGAGTGGAAGAGACAACTTCGGGGCGTTCATGGTGCCAACTGATACACTATTGACGGTTATAATGGGCAGCTTTGTCGTATTTACGTTGGCGGGACTGACGGTATTTCGTTATAAAGAGATATAGGGCGAAATACGGGGATTGCAAAAACTCCTTATCCTCAATGAGGGTAAGGAGTTTTTTTCTGTGCTATTGGTTTACACTAAGTCTGAAATGGCACGGATATTATTGCTGATAAAGTGGCAAGAGGCGTCGAACTTCGCTTGTTCCTCTGGACTTAGTTCCAACTCGATGACCTCTTGAATTCCTCCGCTGCCGATAATCGCTGGAACGCCCGTGCAGACATCGGTGTGCCCGTACTCGCCGTCCAATACAGCAGAGACCGCTATAATTTTACCATCATCATTTAAAATGGAACGGGTAATGTATGCCAGAGCATTGGCAATACCAAAATAAGTGGCGCCTTTGCGGGTGAAGATTTCCCAGCCTGCATCCCTGGTTTTACGGGCAATGTCGTCCAGATCGACGTGGCTGAATCGTTCCTTATGCTGCCGTAAAATGTGTAAAAGCGGCTTACCGCCAATCGTTACGTGTGACCAGGCAACGAATTGGGATTCGCCATGCTCGCCAAGAGCATATCCTTGTACGCTGCGTGGATCTATGGAAAACACCTCAGAAAGCAACGTCTTGAGCCGGGACGAGTCGATAGAGGTGCCCGTGCCGATCACCTTGTTGCGCGGCAGACCGGATATACTTTGTACCATATACGTTACAATGTCGACAGGATTAGCGGCAATGACGAATATACCGTCGAAGCCACCCTCCATAATCGCTGTTACAATCTCTCTGGTGATAAGCACTGCGTCGTCCAGTACAGACAGGCGGTCTTGACCTGGTCTAGGGTTGGCTCCAGCCGTTATAATCACCACGTCCATATCCGTGCAGTCTGCATACGTGCCTGCACGTACCTTAGTGCGTGTGGACGTAAACTCCATACAATGGGACAGATCCAGTGCATGGGCCAAAGCCCGATCATACGTGCGGTCAATCATCATGATTTCATCACAAATGGACTGATTAACCATTGAGTAGGCACAGCTCGAACCGACCATTCCCGCGCCGACAATAGCTACTTTCCTTGCCTTCCCCTTCATCTATGTTGCCTCCTCGTTCCAGCGAACGTTAATATGCTACAAATTATGCCTGAAATCCATTTTACGTTACATAACATAACATATTGCTGATCTTTTGAAAATATCCATTTTTTTGTCTCCATTCCGGAAAATTAAAAATGAACTGTGAAAGAGGTGTCTTTCTGCGATTAATTGTAGAATGAACGTAAATTATCAATACTTTTACTGGAAGGTAGGAGAGTGCATTTCAATTTATATTTAAGGTGACCGCTGTATAAATTATAACATGAACTATGTTGATGGAAGGAATAGTGCCATAGGAATTATAAAAGTATGACATTTATGTGATGCTCTTTAAAGAGTCTTTAGTGTACATAGAACGAAGTATTCTCTGCAATGTCGTTTCTTGTATTTCTACAAAGATTCCGTTATGACAAAGGTTCTTAGCAGTCTGCAATATTAGAACATTTTTGCCAAAGGGTTTCCAATGGATTTCGCGAATTCTACATATACAAGCTTATTTCTTTCCATACCATCCGGGGAGGTAATGATTAAATGGAAGAAATCAAATCGACGACGGAAGCAGCAAAACAGTTGGGAATCGGGGCGAGTACCCTTCGTAAATATGCAGCGGCGCTGGAGGAGCAGGGGTATGTGTTTCAGCGTTCCGCGAATCAATCAAGAATGTTCAGTGCTGAGGATGTTGAGTGCTTGAAGGTGATGCGGAGGGCGTTGCGTGAGCAGCATATGACGATGGAGCAGGCGGTTCAGGTGGTGCTTGAGAGAGTGACCGCTCCCTTTCCAATGGAGGATGAGGAATTCCGCTTGCCACCCATCTCGGATGCTGAGTCACTGACCGCAACCTGGGAAGAAATAATGGCGGCGGCTGAAGGCAGGGAAGAGACGGTCATGCAGGCTCAAGTCGCTGCTACGGTTGAACTGACAGAGTTACAGGATGAAATGAATGCTCAGACACTGTCAGAAGAACCCATGCAGCTACAGTTGCAGGAAGAGTTCCAGACTTTGGCATCAACTATTGAGTATAGATTGAAGCAAGCGCCTGTATCTGTACAAACACAGGAGTCCGTAGAGCCACAAGAACTGGCGCAGATGCAGGACATGGTGCAAAACGCTTTGTTGGAAATGCGGAGCCGTTTGGAGGAACTGGAAGCAGAGCACAGCCGTTTGGTGGAAAAGAATATCAACTTGTCTAACCAACTGGAGGATCAAAAACGCTGGATGAAAGAAAAGATCGACGAGGAACGGGATCGGCAGTTAATTACGAATTTGCGTACCTACCAGGGCAGACAACGAAAATCGCGCAGTTCGTTGTTGTCCTGGCTTGGTCTGACACCACGCAGACGCAGAGAGGCATAACTAGCATCTTTTCTGATAAAGACCATCAGACCTTCCCGGTTCTGATGGTCTTTTAGCGTATAAAGAAGAAATAAGAGGAATCCTTAATTTTATGTAGAAATATCTTTTGATCTACTATATTAAAGGAAGGAGAAATTCAATGAAGAAACAAAAGGAAGATATGAAGCTAAGTAAAATAATGAGCAAAATGCTGCGACACAAACCCGAGGAATCCGGGCTAAAGTTAGACATTACAGACGGCTCTTGTACTGTGGAACACTTACTTCAAATCATTCAAAGCTTGCCAGGCTGGTCAGGTGTAGAGCAGACTGATATTGAGCGGATCGTGCGCAATTCAGATAAGCAGCGTTTTGAAATCCATAACGGTAGAATCAGAGCTAGATATGGACATAGCTATCAAAAGATAGAGTATACTCCCGGGAATCCACCAGATGTACTATACCATGGTACGAATAAGCAAGCATTGCCATTTATTATGGCGGATGGTTTAGATCCTGTTGGCAGAAAGTATGTACATTTATCTGAAAGCACTAACTTTGCAGCATTAGCAGGGAGCCGAAGAGGTGAATTGGTCATGCTCAAGGTAAACACGATTAAAGCAAGAGAAGAGGGAATCGCATTTTATTATGCAGGGCATGAGGTGTGGCTTGCTGAGTGGATTCCTTGGGACTTGTGCAGTATTGATGATGAAGAGAGCAACACTTGAGGGGTTCTATAATTTTGAGGTTAATACATAATGCTAGTCTCCAAAATAAACAGGCATTCGCCGCAAAAATGGGGGAATGCCCCCCTTACGCATTTGACCAGGTCTACATACAATGATCCTGTAAATGAGCGAAGGGAGTGTTGTAAATGAGTCATATGTGCGGAGTAGGCGGTATGGGTTGCGGCGTAGGCGCATGGACCTCTGTAGGAGCGATTCTGGTTCTGTTTATTTTGTTGGTGATCATCTCTAAAACCCTGTTTCTGTAATTTCGGTCTTGGCCGATTTCCTGTAAAATGCACAAATGCTGCTCTACGTGACGAAGGGCGCACAACAATAAAGCGAAGACCCTTGATGAGAAGGGTCTTCGCTTTACAAGTTTAAGGGCCTATGGCTTCGCTGCTGTAACTCCATTCGGTTTACCTTGTAACTCAAGACTGTAGGGACTTGGCTTGAAATTCCGCAATATCCTTGAATTCTTCTTCGAATTTACGTGAAATGCGAATATAAATCGGCAGTAAATCGCGATAAATATCCACGTGTTCTGCTACCGGTTTGTGCTGGTGAGTGGTACCAATCATACCGGACACAGCATCCAGCGAATCAATCCGTCCCAGTGCGTACAAGCCTAGAATAGCTGCACCCAGACATGAGCTTTCCAGACTTTCGGGAATAATGACTTCCTGATCAAATATATCTGCCATGAGCTGTCTCCATAGTTCCGAGCGTGCAAATCCACCCGTGGCGTGAATGACTGACGGTCTGTCGATGACTTCTTCCATGGCGAGCATGACGGTATACAAATTGAACAGCACACCCTCCAGAGCGGCGCGAATCATATGCTCTTTTTTGTGACGCAGGGACAGACCGAAGAAGGAGCCGCGAGCATTCGGGTCCCATAGGGGCGCACGTTCACCGGATAAGTACGGAAGAAAGAGCAGACCGTCGGAGCCAGGACGTACCTGTTCCGCAATTTGGGTCAGCACATGATATGGATCAAGTCCCAGTCGTTTGGCCGTTTCCACTTCGGAGGCTGCAAATTCATCCCGGATCCAGCGGAAGACTATACCTCCGTTGTTCACTGGTCCGCCGATGACCCACAGCTTTTCGGTCAAGGCATAACAGAAAAAGCGCCCTTTGGCATCCGTGAGCGGCTTATCAACTACGGTGCGGATGGCTCCGCTGGTGCCGATGGTAACAGCGACAACTCCAGGCTTGATCGCATTCACACCGAGGTTGGACAAGACACCGTCGCTGGCCCCGATCACAAAAGGAGTCGTCTTCAGTAGGCCCATGTCATGTGCATAGGTCTCATCCAGCCCTTTGAGCACATGAGTTGTCGGCACCAGCTCGGATAGCTGCTCCTTCGTCACACCTGCAATATGCAGCGCTTCCTCGTCCCAGTTCAACTGCTGCAAATTCATGAGTCCGGTTGCAGAGGCAATCGAGTGGTCCACGACATATTGGTGGAATAACCGGGCAAAAACGTACTCCTTAATGGAAATGAATTTGTACGTCTGGGTCGCAACATCTGGTAAATCCCGTGTAATCCACATTAGTTTTGTGAGCGGTGACATAGGATGAATAGGCGTTCCGGTACGTAAGTAAATATCGTGTCCGTTGTATTCATGTTTGAGCGCTTCGGCCCATTTGGCGCTACGGTTATCTGCCCAAGTGATAGAGGCGGTCAGAGGTTTTCCATTCTTATCCACCGCCAGTACACTGTGCATGGCCGAACTGAAGGAGACGAACAGCACATGCTCGGCTGACACTCCGCTTTGTTTCATGACCTCTTGCACCGTCGTCACAACAGCTTTGAAAATATCTTCCGGATCTTGTTCTGCCGCATCCGGCTCAGGTGTATGGAGCGGATAACCCACATGGTGCTGGGCGGCAATATTGCCGTTTTCTTCGAAAAGAACTGCTTTGGTACTGGTAGTACCGATATCGACGCCGATCATATATCGGGTGTCTGTCATATTCAATCTCCCCTTCACTTACCGTTATTAGCTCATTAACGTTAAGTTAACACACTCAGCAGCATAATCAAACCGAAAGCGACCAGGGAGAGGATGGTTTCCATAACGGTCCATGATTTTAGAGTCTGCGGAACCGTCATATTGAAAAATTCTTTAATCATCCAAAAACCGGCGTCATTCACATGAGACAAGATCAGCGACCCTGCTCCTGTAGCAAGGACGACCAGTTCGACATTCGCGCCGGGTGTAAGTGCCAGCACAGGTGCGACAATACCGGAGCCTGTCGTCATCGCGACTGTCGCTGACCCAGTGGCTACACGAATGAGCGCAGCGACCAGAAAAGCAAATACAATCACATTCATATGGGCTCCTGTAGCGACCGCTGCAATGGCCTGACCTACACCGCTGTTGATCAATACCGTTTTAAATGCACCACCGCTCCCGATAATTAAGATAATAGAGGCTGTTGGTGCCAGACATTCACTGGTAAAACGGGACAAGTCCTCTTTCTTTAGACCACGTGCATAGCCTAGCGAGAAAAAAGAAAACACGGCCGCAATCAGTAATGCCATAACCTCATCACCAATGAATTTGAAAAATACAGTGAGCGGATGTGTATTGGCCGGGTCTACAATTTCAGCGACTGATCCGCTAAGCATTAGAATAACAGGTAACAAAATGGTGAACAAAGTAATCCAAAAGGGAGGCAACGACCGCCCCGTCGTATTTCTGAACTGCTCGTCCAGCCTCTCGGAAGGTCTGACCATGATTCTTTTGCCAATCCAAGCGCCAAAGACCGGGCCTGCAATAATGGCGGATGGGATGCCCACGATGAGTGCATATCCTATCGTGCGTCCAATATTGGCGTTAAAGGCTTCAATCGCGATCATCGGAGCCGGGTGGGGTGGTAAAAGGCCGTGTACCGTCGATAGTCCTGCCAGCATTGGAATACCGATTTTCAGCAGAGACATGTTCATTTTACGGGCAACCGTGAACAGGATGGGAATTAATAAAATAATACCAACCTCAAAAAACACCGGAATTCCCACGATAAAGCCTACGATCATCATCGCCCAATGAACGCGTTTTTCACCAAAACGATCCATCAGTGTAGTCGCGATGCGTTCGGCGCCGCCGGATTCTGCCATCATTTTACCGAGCATTGTGCCTAAACCGATCACGATGGCGATGGAGCCAAGTGTACTGCCGAGCCCTTTGGTGATGGAGGCAGTAACTTCATGACCAGGCATCCCGTTAACCAGTCCGAGAAATACCGACGAAAGCAGCAGTGAAACGAAGGGATTCCATTTGAATTTAGCAATCAGCAAAATCAAAAGAATGACGGTAACTAGCGCCCATATGAGCAGGGACGCGTTATGGCTTAAGCCGAATAATGTGTTCATGAAGGTATGCCTCCTTATTCTTATATGTATAGCTAAATGTATACTTGTCGACAACTTCAATTAAAAGAGAGCCGCGCCAGCGAGAAACGCATAAAGCGCGGTACATCTGCTCTTTGTCACGCATATGTTGCTAGGACGATGTCTTTCTTCTGTAGGGAGACAGGACGCTATCGTTAACCGCGTTGCGGGTATCTCGATAATGATCCTCAATAAATCCTGACAACTCCTGAGCATCCCCTTGATTTAAAGCGTTTGCAAAGGTTCGATGTTTGTGAATCGTGACTTGTGATTCTTCGATGTTGGACGCAAATCGTTGTTCTGTTGCAGCTAACATGACCGTCAGGATTAGCTGTCTCATGCCGTTCCAGGTATGAAGAATACGGGTATGGCCTGCTTCCAGAACCAGAGCTTCATGAAAATTAAAATCCTGAAGAGAAAATTCAACGACATCCCTGTACTTGAGAGCGATTTCCATTTTGTCAATCATCTGATTCAAAACAGTCACCAATGTGGCATTATCACTATGTACATACCTTTGTACAACAAAATGTTCAATCAGCATTCGCACATCGAATAGCTCCTCCATATCACCGGGTGTCATGCCGACGACAATCGCCCCCATGCGCTCCAAACGGATCAGTCCTTCGCCCGAGAGTGCCTTCAAGGCTTCACGCACCGGAGAACGACTGGTACCAAAATCGGCAGCAATCTGATTCTCAGATAGCACAGTGCCTGGTGTCTGAACGCCGCGTATAATCTGAAGCCGAAGTTCACAAGCAATCCTTTCCCCAAGCGATGCGCCCTGTAACCAGGTTGTTGGATATTTCATAGGATACTCCTATCTAGGAAATGATTTTGCATACTGGTATACAAGTTATGGAATATTATATACCCCGTTTAAGATCATTGTAAACGGTATCAGTTGACATCGGTTCCATTTCGCTGCTTTTAGCGTTACAATAGAAGCAGAAAAAAGAAGCAGTGAAAAGTGGAACGAACACGGAAAAGAAGGAGACCGTTTAATGATTATCATTAAAACCAAAGAACAAATTGAAAATATGAAAAAAGCTGGAGACATTTTGGCTGCTTGCCACCGGGAAATTGCCAAAATGATCAAGCCGGGCATTACGACACTGGAAATTGACGCCTTTGCGGAATCCTTTATGAAGAAGCATGGCGCAACACCGGAGCAAAAGGGCTATAACGGCTACCAGTTTGCAACTTGTGGCTCACCTAACGATGTGATTTGCCACGGCTTTCCGAATAAGACACCGTTGAAGGACGGGGACATCGTGACGATCGACATGGTTGTGAACCTGAATGGCTGGCTGGCAGATTCCGCTTGGTCGTATGCGGTGGGTAATGTGTCTGAGCAGGCGCAAAAGCTGCTGGATGTTACCAAGGAATCGCTGTATAAAGGGATTGAGCAAGCCGTTATCGGTAACCGGATCGGTGATATTTCCCATGCGATACAAACCTACGCGGAAGCGGAAGGCTTCTCGGTCGTACGCGAATTTATTGGGCACGGTATCGGAGAAGAGATGCATGAGCAACCGCAGGTTCCACATTACGGACCTCCACACCGTGGACCACGCTTAAAAGAGGGTATGGTCATTACAATTGAGCCGATGCTCAACACAGGCACATACCGCAGTAAAATTGATGCGGACGGCTGGACCGCACGCACGTTGGACGGCGGCTTGTCTGCGCAATACGAGCATACGCTGGCCATTACAGCAGAGGGTCCGATCATTTTGACCCAGCAATAATAAAAGCAGGCATCCACCGCAAGCATACAGACTACCGTGGTGAATGGTCTGGACATATTACAGAAAAGGGGCTGTCCAGAGGACAGTCCCTCTTGCTACGTGCATTCTATAAAGGTCCAGTACAAAAAAATTGCTGCGGCGGGTGAAGAACCTGAGCTTTTAGCCCGGAACATTCGTGCCTTACTGCGGGGAATAATGGTTTCACCTCCAAAAACCGATTTTGGCCAAAAGGCGAATATCGGTTTTTTTCATTTCATGAGTGCCAGGCCACCATTTTAACGAAATATACACTATGCCATCAGAGTGATCAGTTTAGTTCTGGACGCTAGGATACGCTAAGTGTGTGATTATGAATCTTCTATATAGTACAAAAATAACAATAATTTGAAAACAAATTCATAAGAATGAAATGAAAAAATTTCCTTTATTACACATTTAGTCCCTACCACATTTTGCAGAAATTGTTTGTTCATTGTTATATGAATTATTTTTTTGCTCTAATAGAACTATTTCAACTTTTTTCCTTGATGTCGATGTAATTGAGGATCACAAAAACGTATTCCTTTAGGAAGATGGAGATCCACTCGCTAAAACGAAAAACATGTAGGTTGCGAGTCAGATTGTCCTAGGGGAATATCGGTCACATCTTAAGTCTTGCGATTACAAACAGCAAGATATAAACATCAGGAGGATAACCATTATGAATTCATTCAAGAAAACGAAGAGCTTGATCAGCGCCCTGACCGGGGCTGCATTATTATTCTCGCTACCAATGACGGCAGGCGCGGAGAGCAATATCAACTATACTGGCATGTTCCTGGGCTATGACGGAAGTGTAAACACCAGTCCTGTCTGGACCTACAACCCTGACATCGTCTCCTATGATCTGCTGAACTGGAACCAGGGGGGAACCGATGCAGCCTCCATTACCTCCAATAGCGCCTCCGCCATCCAAGCCTTGGGGAAAATCGTCACCGTTTCCACCCACATGCCCAATCCCCAGGGTGGAAATGTAAACGCCCCGATGTCTGATTCCGATTTCGAGATCTTGGCTAATACAGACATTTCATCCATCAATTCGTCCAGCCCCGCATGGCTGCAAAATTATAAGGCCCAGGTTGACAATGTCGTGACCGGCCTGCAAAAGTTTAATTCATCCCCCGTTTACTACAGACCCTTCCATGAAATGAACGGAGGCTGGTTCTGGTGGGGGGACAAGAACACGACGGACTATAAGAACCTGTACATCAATCTGTACAATTACATTGTGACGACCAATGGCATGTCCAACGTCAATTTTGTCTATGCTCCAAATAAAGGAGCCAACGCGGCTGCTTATTACCCCGGCTCCAGCTATGTCACCTGGATTGGCATCGACGCTTACAGCGACGATCCGTCCAATGACAATGAAATTAAGATGGCTTACAATGACATCAAAGGACTTGGAAAAACTTATGGCTTCTGCGAAATTGGACCAGCCGTGGGTGGCGACCATGTGGATCGCAACAATAATCAGCTCAAGGAATTCGATTATTCGCTTTGGAACAAGGCCCTGAATGAAATCTACACCGGAGCAAGCTTCTTTATCACCTGGGACGGCGCTTATGCTCCGCAGAACAACATAAACGGCAGCACGCTGTTTACAAAAGAAAGCTCCCAGTAAGTGCCTAGCGCCCGGCGTCCGGGCAAGACGGAAATGTAGCCTCCGATAGACTAAAAAGACGAAAAGACCAAAAAGGCACGGCCTCCTGGCTGGGAGAACGTGTCCTTTTTTGGTCTATACAGCAATATGCTAGCAAGCATGTTAAAAAACCGTTGGTCAGATGCGGACTTCTGTCTCGTCCGGAACGAATTGACGATATTGAAAATACATACGGAGCCGCCAGTGTAACAAGGTGCCGAAGGCTAGGATGAAAAATAGCCCTGCTGTCTGCGGAATGGTAATGTAATGCTGAATAAATTCATGCAGCAGCAATCGGACGATCAGCAGGCTGAATAGGATAAAGAAGAAGGTACGTGAGCGTTGCACGAAAACCAGCCCTTCTTGCAACTCAAATTTGGTGCTGCGGATCAACGGGTAAGAAAAAATAAACCAGCCGACCAGAAAAGCGCCCAGCGCCCAAAGCCAGGGAACCCGTACTTCCGGTACCACGAACATCATAAAACCGGTGCTCATGCCGAGCGGAGGGATGATGATTTTTTTGGCATTAATCGGGCGATGACCTGTCTTCATACGGATGAAAATAGCCGATATAGCGATTAAGATCATACCGAAGGTTGCGCCATATTGCAGCAATGGGGTGCTAATATGAAACATGGACTGGCCCCCTCTATAAGGAATATAAGCGTTATTGGACAGACTGCAAACCTTTCACATTATACCACATATGCAATGGATATATTTAGTTACAGTCTCTCCCCCGGCAAGCGGATTATACGCCTCTTGGTGATAACACTGGCCCTATAATTGGGTCTCTTTCATACTTATGCGAGTTCTGTTGCTTGTACCTCTCCCTGAGCTGACTTTTTCTCCTTTCGTATGATATAACCCATGGCTACAATAATAAGGATAAAGGCGATCAGTGCGAGAAAAGGAATGGTGATGAAATCGAACCAGTTTAGGTAATCCTGTTCACAGGATACTCTGCCGCAGGAAGTTGAAGTTTGCGTAGCTGCTTTGGCGGCTGCATGGATGCGCTGAATGGTAAAATGATAGGCCGAAATCGCACCTCCAATGATAGCCAACGGCATGACATAACGGCGTATCCCCGAATCCCCTCGAAAATAGGCGATCCCGAGTAGAAGGGTCAGGGGATACATCAGAATGCGCTGAAACCAGCATAGCTTACAAGGCTCATACCCCAAAATCTCGCTGAGATACAGACTGCCCAAAGTTGCCACACAAGCTACAACCCAGGCGGCAAACAAAGCAATATCTGTTTTTTTAAACGATCCAATCATAGTAACGCTCCTTTTTTAATTCAAATGAGAACAAAATGAACTCATTATGTCTTGTCCCATCGGCAGGCATCTGCCGATATGTATGTCTTTATCCGTATTGTACTGTATTTTGAGTGCAGGGTCATACTTAAACATATTGACATGACTAACTATCATTTTTATAATTGCAGTAGTTTGGGAAGTTAATGAGGATTCAAGTTAGATATATATCATAAGAAATTAGGAGTGTGCCCAGAATGTCGAGTAGTCCAAAAAATGAAACCCTATCTACGATTAGTGAAAGACACGCGGTAAAGAGCTATGTTAAGGATTTTAAATTGCCAGAGGAAGATTTGGAGGCTATTTTGACTGCGGCGATAGAAGCTCCTTCCGCTTGGAACCTTCAACATTGGAAATTCCTTGTTATCGAAAGCGAAGCAGACAAACAAAAATTGCTGCCTATCGCCTACAATCAGGGTCAAGTAGCGGAAAGTTCCGTTACGATTGCCGTATTGGGTGATTTGGAAGCGAACCGCAACACTGTCATTTATGATCAAGCGGTAGAAGCAGGCGCACTGCCAGCGGAAATCCGTGACGCATTGGTAGGTCAAATCAACGGCGCGTACCAAAACCCGCAAGTAGCTCGCGATGCAGCCATCCTGAACTCTGCTTTTGCAGCACAAAATATTATGTTGGCTGCTAAATCTCTGGGCTACGACACTTGCGCAATGGGCGGTTTCATTCCAGCACAGTTGATCGAGCAATTCAATATTCCAGCACGTTACCTGCCAACCCTGCTTATTAGTGTAGGTAAGGCACAAGTGCCAGCACGTCCATCAGGACGTTTTCCACTCTCTGAAGTTGTTGTAAAAGGCAGCTTCTAAGAAGATTTGTGAATATAAAAGGGTGTTCCTGCAACCGTTCGTGGTTGGGGAACACCCTTTTTTACATCGTGTTAGGCTATTAAAGTTCCTGTTGTCAGCCCTTTGTTTAGTCCGAGCGCTTGGATACGAGATATACCAGCTCCAGCGTCAGGATCGGTAGAAAGACAGAAGCCGGATAGGCCAGATAGCGCGGCTCCCATTGCGGCTTGAACTTATCCTTAAAGCGCCGAAGCCCCTGAAAACCGTAAAAATGACCCCCGTATTGGAAAACAAGTCGAGCCAGCTTTTCCTCGCGCAATGCCTTTTCACTTTGTCCTACCTGGGACAGCGGTGCCATTCCCAGATTAAATGTCGTATATCCGCTCTCCTTGGCCCACTCAATGACCCGTGTGAATAAATAATCCATCGTGCCATTTGGCGTGTCAGGCAAGTGGCGCATCAGGTCAATGGAGACCGTCCGTCCATGATCATAGGCAGGGGCCATCGTAGCGAAAGCGATGACCTTCCCTTCAGAGTCCTTTAGCAATGCAATCGGAGCCAACTGAAGATAGGATTCTTTGAACCAGCCGAGTGAATATCCCTTCTCCTTGCGCCCGTCCAGCCAAATATTCGAAACCTGACGCATCTCCTCAATCAGTGACGCCTCTAGAGGTGGTTGGATGATTTCGAACGAGTAGCCATCGCGGTCAAAGCGGTTTTTGGCGCTGCGTAGCGCTTGATTGCTTTTGCCTGTCAGTGTAAAGGATTCCAGCGGCACCAGTGCTTCCTCGCCCAGTTTGAAAAAGCGATAGCCGTTCTCGTGATAGATGGACAAATACTCCGGCGATGCCTGATAAAATACAGCCGTTAACGCATACCGATCTGCGAACCGCTGAAATTCCTGAATGGCTTCACTCACACGTTCTTTTGGACCGAGTGGGTCACCTAATACAATCAGTTTGTCCCGGCTACGGGCATAGGGAATGACAACCTGTTCATTTTTGGTCCAATACAGATATTTATCGCCCAGAAAAAGCATATGTGAAACGAGATTACCACCCTGCCGTTCCAAAAATTCTTTTAGCTTATCCAGCTCCTGCTCGTCGGGTAGATTAGCGATGCTACGCTGAGGTCGAAGAAAGAAATATACCGTCAGGAATACCCATGCCAAAATCAGACTAAACACGGCGGTAACTCCGTAATCGCTGCGGTTCATAAAAAAGTCCAGATGGACCTTGGCGTGCAAATGGCGCATAAACGGTGTGTTGGAGCCTGCCCCAATGATAAAATAAGCTCCGGTTACGAGTAGAGATAATCCACCCCATATTAAAATATTGTGCCGTTTCAGCGGTGCACTGACCCGATAAAACCGCGAACGCGAGATCCATAGCATTAACGCCACAAACAGTAGGAATAAGGCTTCTTCAAAATCCAGACCTTTCGTGAAGGTGAAAATAGCTCCTGTCAGCAGCAGTATCAATGTCAGTCGCAATGCTCTGCGAATACGCAGAGAGATTCCATGGGACAGGACGACAAGCATAATTCCGATGATGACTGAGATTTCATGCGACAAGCGCATGACGGGCAGGCTGAGCAAGTGCTCAGCAAAACGAAGCCGATATAACAGACCTGGCGTAGCTGCCGACAAAAGAAGCACCACGCCAGAGATGAGTACCAGCTTACCCAACGCCCATACCCCTAGATCAGCCAAAAACCGAAATTGCCCAGGCCAGCCCCATACCTTCTGCCAGGCATTAAGGGAGTAGTCCCAACCCGTCTCAGCTAGCTGATTCAGGCGCTCGTTACGCGGAATCATTTCCAGCGCGGCTAATACCAAGCCGATGAGCCACGGGATGATGTAATAAAAGACGCGAAAGACCAGCAGCACAGCCAGTGCCCGATCTGAGTTGGCTCCCGCCATTTGCAGCCCGAGCAGGGCAATGATGTCGAATGCCCCGACCCCTCCGGGTGCAAGACTGATCAACCCGGCAATCGCGGCTATCACATAAATGCCGAACACAGCATGCATCGGCAGTTCATGGAGCAAGTGCGAGCCGATCCATGCAAAGGTAAGGCCAGCCAGCAGCCATTCCAGCAGAGAAGCACTAATGGAAGCGAAGATGGTGGACCAGGAAAGCTGTCCTTCTCCCTTGTTGAACCATGTGGAATACCGTTTGGAGCGCTGCATGATCAGGAATAGCGGTAGGTACAATGCCATTCCCCACAGCGCCCAATGAAGCCACGGGTGAGCATCCAGTACAGGCTGTACCGGATACAGATGGACAATGGCTCCCCAAGCCAGCAAAGATAGTCCGGTAATGACGACTGGCGAAAGAAACACGACTGCAGAAGTGATGACACCCAACGGCACACCGCTTTTCTTATACAGCACTGTGCGAAGTCCCGCTCCTGTAAAGCCTGCAAAACCAAAGACATTATTGAAGGTATTGGAGATCCAGGCGTAGCGAAATGTTGTTCCAGGCTTGACCTGAAGCTTGAAATGATGTCTGATTACGTAATCATATGCGCTCATAGCCGCCACAGCAGCCAGTGAGAACAAGCCAATCTCGATGAGAAAGGTGGCATCCATTCGCCGTAGCTCATGAAGCATACGCGCCAGATTAAAGTCTTTTAGTTCTCGTCCGGCCTCCCATATAATAAAAGCCAGTACAGCCAACGGTAGCAAAATACGTGTCAATCGCTGCCTGTAGATGGTCATTATGAACTGTACGATTTTAAAAGATTGAATCGGTTTGTGATTAGATTTCATAGATTCACCTGCTTGGAAAAGAATGAGATATACACGGAATGAGGTGCTTAGATTTCATACCCGCTGAACATTACTATATATTATACCTGTAATAATCGCTTGAATAACAACAGAAGGGTTACGAAATGGAATTTCAGATTGATTGCTGTAAATAATTCCAATATAATGATGAAAAACCTAGTGAATTGCTTGGCAATGGAGCTGATTTGGATATGAGTATATGGGACCGTAATCTTTTTATACGTCGCCTGGAGCTGATATGGCCTCCAGATGCGGACAAGAGCCAATATCCGTTTAACTTAAAGGCCTTACACCAGTGGAACGAACTCAAATTTCATCCTTCCGTCACCTATATTATTGGAGAAAATGGCGTAGGTAAATCGACGCTTATGGAAGCAATCGCGGTCGCGTGGGGATTTAATCCAGAGGGCGGTACTAAAAATTTTAATTTTTCTACACAAGCCACGCATTCCTCACTGTATGAGCATATCCGGCTGGTGAGAGGGGTGGAAAAGCCAAGGGATGGCTTTTTTTTCCGTGCGGAGAGCTACTATAATGTGGCGACTCACATCGACGAGCTGGATCGAGAAGGAGGAGGGCGACCGATTCGAGATTCCTACGGGGGTAAATCGCTGCATGAGCAGTCGCATGGCGAGTCTTTTTTTGCTGCCTTTGTGCATCGGTTTGGAGGGCAAGGATTGTATATTTTGGATGAACCGGAAGCTGCATTATCGCCTTTGCGCCAGATGGCCATGCTTGCACGGATTCACGAGCTGGTGCAGCAAGGCTCACAGTTTATCATTTCTACTCATTCCCCTATTTTGATGGCTTATCCAGATTCCATCTTGTATCATCTGACACATGAAGGGATCGACACCCGGACGCTGGATGAAACCGATCATTTTATCATTACGAAACAATTTCTGAATAACAGGGAAAAGATGATACAGGAGCTATTCGAAGATCCACAATAAGGATCGTAGGGATCGCCAGATCGTTCCAGAGATTTACCCTGGTCGTTCGTTATGAGAGGGACAACATCGCCATCAGGTTATTCCTTTTTGCTGTTCTGCCCAAAGGAAAGATTCAGGGTTATCGGAAGTATTTTATGATTGTTATTTGTCTCTCTCTCTATTAATATAATGAAGAGTTTTGCTGGAATGGTTGCAAAATAAGATTTTCGTATACGAAATAAAGAACCTGAGGAGGACAAAACGCAACATGTCAGATTCACAACAGTTGAAAATGGGCCCGCTGGTCATTTTGATGATTAATATGTTTATTGCCATGCTGGGAATTGGCCTCATTATTCCGATCCTCCCCAAGTTTATGAGCTCACTGGGAGGTGGTGGTGAAACGGGAGGTTATTTGGTTGCCGTGTTTGGCTTAACCCAATTCCTGTTTTCGCCGCTAGCGGGAGAATGGTCCGATAAATACGGACGTAAAAAAATGATTATTATCGGTTTGGTAATCATGACGGGGTCTTCTATATTGTTTGCGATTGGGGACTCGTTGACGATGCTGTATATCTCCCGTCTGCTGGGAGGTGCAGGTGCAGCCTTTATGATTCCTCCGATGATGGCCTATATTGCTGACATTACAACGGTCCACAATCGCGGTAGAGGAATGGGACTGTTGGGTGCCGCCATGTCTCTTGGCTTTGTGATCGGTCCTGGTTTGGGCGGCCTTTTGGCGCATACCTCGATGCGCACGCCCTTATATGTTTCGGCTGGCGTATCGGCCGTGGCTGCGTTGATCTCTTTGATTTTGCTGCCCGAAACCTTGTCGTTGGAGAAGCAGTTGAAGTTTCGGAATATTAAGGTCAAACGCGATAATGTGATTAAACAGTTTGCCCTTTCTTTCCGCAAGCCTTACTTTATGCTGCTGATTATGATTTTTACGTTAACCTTTGGACTGACGCATTTTGAAACGATGTTTCCTTTCTTTGTGACGGGCAAGTTTCACTATAATGAGGGTGATATTGCTACCATCATTACGGTAGGTGCATTGGTCGGAACCGTGATTCAGGCTGTGGTCATCAGTCCGTTGTTGAATCGTTTTGGCGAAAAAGGTGTTATTATCGGCTCCTTTCTGTTCTCGGCAATCTCCCTTGTGCTTATGCTGCTCTCCGGCAACTTTTATTATGTACTCGGGGTATCGCTCATCTTCTTTACCGCTACGTCGTTGCTGCGGCCAGCCATTAATACTGCTTTATCCAAAATGGCGGGGGATGAGCAGGGAGTTGCAGCTGGGATGAACAATGCTTATATGAGTATTGGTAATATTCTGGGGCCTGCGCTTGCGGGTAAATTGTTCGATGTGCATATCAATTTGCCATACATTTTTGGGGCAGTCATTCTCATTCTTAGTTTGGGGCTGGCTGTAAAATGGAATAGCAGAGATACGCAGACTACAGCGGTTTAATGTTGTTCTTTTCGTAATTTAGTCTCTTTTGGTGTGAACTGTGACGTTCTTATGAACCACAGATGGCGCCGAAGGAGGCTATTTTTTTGCATACATCGCGAAACGTTAATGAAACGACAGAATTCTGGGTAATAATGCATGATGAGTTTACAACAAGACAAATAGTAGAGCTAAAAGCCAGACCATATGTAAAAAAACAGCTAGAAGGAGATGAGAGCCGATGGAAGAGCGAAATGAGCAGCTATTTTATACAGGAACTTATGCGTCTCGTCAGGAAAGAGGAGTATATGTATGTGCTTTGAATGTGACCCATGGTGATCTGCGCATTGTTGGAGGTGTGGAAGGGATGGAGAGGCCTTCTTTTCTCGCACTACACCCGGATGGGACGAAGCTGTATGCTGCCAGTGAAACAGAAGGAGGCGAGCTGTATGCGTATCAGGTGAATACCCAGACGGGGGAATTACATCCTTGCTATGTTTCCGTAACAACCGATGGACGATATGTGCTGGCTTCCAACTATTCAGGCGGCAATGCCGTTGTGTTCCCTGTGACGGAAGCTGGAGGATTAGGAGACATGTCAGGGCAAGTTCAGCATACTGGCTCAGGTATTCGCCAGGACCGTCAGGATGCGGCACATCCGCATTCCATTATTCCAGATCCTTCAGGACAGTATGCCCTGGTATGTGATCTGGGGCTGGATCAGATTGTGATATACCGTTTGACAGAGGATGGCAAACTGGTGACCCATCGTGAGACAGATTTGCCACCTGGTTCCGGACCGCGTCATCTGGTTTTTCATCCTTCGCGTCCATATGCTTTTGTCGCCAATGAGTTGAACAATACCGTCGCTGTGTTTAGTTATAACGAACGTAATGGTGAGCTTACATTGCTGCAAAGCCTGTCCACACTGCCAGAAGGCTTTATAAATGTAGATAATACAGCAGCCGATATTCGGATTACGCCCTGTGGACGCTTTTTGTATGTGTCAAACCGCGGCCATGATAGCATCGTGCTATACCATGTCGATCTGGACAGCGGCAAGCTGAGGACGGTTGAATGGGTGGAAACCTTCGGCAGCACACCGCGTAACTTCAACATCCTGTCCGGTTATCTGGTAGTGGCGAATCAGGATGGAAACAACCTTGTATCCTTTGCCATCCATGGTGAGGATGGACGGTTGACCCGAACGGGATATGTGCTGGAGGTTCCTTCACCTGTGTGTATTGAACCTGTACGCTAATCGGATAGCACGTGGCAAAAGAGTAACATATAAGTGAATAAAAAAATAAAACACGGCGCTTTGTGTCCCATGAAAGGCATGGGCAAAACGCCGTGTTCAGGTCTTGAAGTGGACTAAAAACTATTTGCTGCTATCGCCAGCTTCTACCGTTACTGTTTTGGTATGATTTTCTGCATGTTTGTAGTACAAACGGAACAGGATGTCCTGATTGTAGTTACCGAATCCGGTACCGAACAGAGTAACCCCTCCCACATGCTGGGCATCATCCAATATGGCAATACGGAATTTCCATTGCTTCTGATCAATCAGCACTTGGCTTAAAGTCACGTCAGAAATTTGCTTGCCATCCATAAAGGTACCTTCGGAGGTAACGCGAAGTCTTTTAAGGAGACCATATTGATTGATAAAATCAGGCCACCATGCAGGTGTGTATTTACCACGATTATCCCCGAAATCCCCTGGGCTGGTCCATGTACCCAAATTCACATCATTTAGGAAAAAAGTGATATCTGAAGGCCAATTATCATTGGTAAAAGGGGCCTCGGATGATAGTTCCATCGAAATTTCCAGTTCCTCAGCTTTTTGGCTGGACAGTAGGAAATTCGGCACCTTATAATCCATATATCCTTGACTGAACCACAGAATTTTGGAATTGAAGCGCTCAGGGTCCAAGAACGAACGAGGCTCATCGAATTCACCAATGATCTTTTCGACGGTAGCCAGTCCGCAGGTCGGCTGTATTTCAAAATCAGTAAAATGTCCGACGGAAATCTCTGTCTGATGGAATTGCCGTACATCCTGCTGATAGCGTGGCATGGCGATTTCAATTTTGTCTGTAGCCAGTGAGCACACTTTCTGTACCCCGCCTCGTCCAGGCAGCATTTTGGTCGAAATAATGGACGCTCTCTCCAGTTTCTTGACATGCATCGTCATAATCGCACTGCTGAGCCCCAACGCTTCCGCCAGCTCACGTATATTCATAGGCTTCTCCGCAAGCAGAACAATCATATTTAGCCGAACCTCACTGGCCAGCGCCTCATAAACGGGAAGTGATTTTTCAGAAATGTCCAGTTGCATAGTTCCTCCAATTCTAACGTACATCATAAATTGATGGTAGTTTAACATATATGGATTTTTTTCAATAATAATACATAAAAAACGATATGATTTACATTTATATAAACAATATACCCTTTCCTTGATCATTGGCACAAGCCTAACCCCACAAAAATCCAAAAATTGTTCAAAAAACAGGACATCCCATAAACTCTTTCTTTGTTGTTGGGATGTCCTGTGATGGTATGTGATTTGCAGGCAGGATACGGGTAGAGGCATGTGTCATTGGTGTTTAAGATCGGATATGTTCTTCTGCCAAAGAAGAGTCAGCCGTTTTATCTGTATCTGCTGCGCGTAAATCCTGATGTTGAGAAGCATCTGCCCTGATCAAGCCGGGATGACCAACATAAGGACGATCACTGCGCGAGCGGCCTCGGGTAAGTCGGAAGCCGATCAAGAACAGCACAAGCTGAACAGCCAGTATGTAGGGAGATGCTTCCGGTCCGATCCATTGAAACAGGGCGACAGCGGCGATTACCAAGCACAACAGGCTTGTTGGAAAATGGGATGCCGTAACGTCCAGATCATTTTGCCTGCGCAGGGTCATTAGCCGGTACACATACAGTAAGGCGATCAAGCCTGAAACGAATCTCATCCATGCACACCCTATGAGCCATGAGGCAGATTGTGCAGTGTCGGGCAGACTAACATCAACATGGCTGGAGGCTATCAGTTCCACAACCAGCCTTGTGACCAACCAGACGATTCCTGCCAGTACCAGCGGACCAGCTGCTGGACGCAATAGCTTCCACAATGCTGTTCCCCAGCCCGGAGCATGAGATTCCAGCAGAACAAGACGCCGTTCCTCAATAAGTTTGCTCATTTCACGCTCCAGCGATTTGAGAAGCAATTCTCTGCGGAACGTATCACATTCCCGAAGGGATGCTTGAACCTGCTCTTGAAGGTGAGGGGTCAAATAGGGAGCAGCTTTGGCTTCCTGAAGAGCGTGGATGAGTCCGTTCTGGTACTGCTTTTCGCTGTTATTGAACCCGTCCTGGGTAGCGGTTTGGAGACAACCAGCTAATCGTCCATAGATACGCAGCGATTCCTGTAATTCTTCCAGCCGCTGCTGACGCGAATTTCGAAGCTGGGCTGCACTGTGAACATACAGCCATACCAGCAAAGACAACGCCAGCAGGAAGGCAATCAGACCGGGTGAGATATATGCGGCTAACGCCGCGAAGTCCGTCGGGGACACCCGCAATCCCTCCTTCCATTGTTCTTTCTACACTATTGCACAGACCACACAGGCATTTCAAGGGCTTGTATATCTCTGACCAAGATATATGAAGTATTTTTTGGTAAAATAGACAACATTACAAGCAGGAAGAGGAGATTCGTCATGAATAAAAATATAGAAAATGCAACAGAACATCATGAGACATCGAATCAACCGCATGAGCTGCTTCGTGTAGATTATGCTATTCCATCCGTCGAGGAATATCGGGCTTTGCGCAAGGAAGCTGGTTTGTCGCAAATTACGGAAGAAGCGGCAGCCAAGGGCCTGCCGAACAGTTTATTTGCTGTGACATTGCGGCTTGGACAGGAATTGATCGGGATGGGCCGGGTGAGCGGTGATGGCGGTGTGTTTTTTCTGGTCACGGATATTGCAGTCAAGCCTTCCCATCAGGGGAAGGGCTATGGGCGTAAGCTTATGGAGGAGATTATGGAGTATTTAAGACGGGAGGTTCCGGCGGGCAGCTTTGCAACGCTGATTGCGGATAAACCAGCCGATCAATTGTATGCACAGTTCGGCTTCCAGTTGGTTAGCCCGAGGTCAGAAGGGATGTACTGGCGACAGCCGGGAGGACTGTAAACTGAAATCCTGTACGAGTTTGAGTTGGACATAAAACGGATAAATAACAGTAAGAAAATTATAGACAGGAAGAAGGCAGTGAATATGAAGGTTATTATTTTTGGGGCAACAGGAACAATCGGCAAAGCGTTAGTAAAGGAAGCTATCAAACGTAAGTATCAGGTGACGGCGGCGGTGCGCGATCCGCAACGTATGACGGAGCAAAGTGAATATTTGACAGTGGTTCAAGCGGATATTCTGAATCCAAATTCTGTTACGAATGTGGCTAAAGGACACGATGCTATCATTAGCGCGTACGGTCCCAAATTTGGAGAAGAGGAAGAACTGCTCGAAGCGACTCGTTCTTTGCTGGAAGGAACTCGGCGTTCCGACGCACAGCGCATACTTGTCGTTGGTGGAGCGGGAAGTCTGAAAACAGAAAACGGTGAACGCCTCATGGATACCGCAGAGTTTCCCGAGGAAGTGAAGCCGCTGGCGGCTGCGCATGCTGATGCACTGGAACTGTATCGCGCTGCGGATGTAGACTGGACCTATTGTAGTCCTGCCGGAATGATTGAATTAGGAAAACGTACTGGGCAGTTCCGTATTGGTTTGGATCATTTGGTGGTTGACGAATTAGGCCATAGCCGTATCTCGGTCGAAGATTATGCAGTAGCCCTGATTGATGAACTAGTAGAAGGGGAATTTGTCAATTCCCGTTTTACAGTTGGATATTAATAAGCAGGGATAGCCATACGGGAGGCGAAAAGCATGTATATGGTGACCGCCGAAGAAATGCGGCAATTGGATCGGTACACAATTGACAAGCTGGGTATTCCGGCCCTTACCTTGATGGAAAATGCCGGGCGCGCGGTAGCTGACGAGGTATTGAAGCTTTCACACACTGGGCCGGGGGATATACCGGGACATGGCGGTGTTATACGGACAGAGTCGTGGAGCCAAGCGCGACATGACATACGGGAACGAGAACACTGGTATATCCTCGTAGGTAAAGGCAACAACGGTGGTGACGGACTGGTGGCAGCCCGCCATCTAGCCGATGCAGGGCTGCGTGTCACCGTTGTGTACGTCGAGCCGCCAGACACGCTGCGCGGTGAGGCGGCTTCGCTGCGCGACATCATCGCGGCTCTGGGTATCCCGGCTATCCTCTATGACCGGGATACCCTCGACCTGCGCGGTGCCTCCGGCATCGTCGATGCCCTGCTGGGCACGGGCACGCAAGGCCCGCCGCGCGAACCCTACGCCTCGCTGATCCGCGAGGCCAATGCTAGCGGCGTGCCGCTCGTGTCGGTAGACGTGCCTAGCGGCCTTGACGCCGACACAGGTGCGCTGCATGAGCCGTGCATTCGTGCGCGCGTCACCGTATGCCTCGCCTACTTGAAGCGCGGGCTCGTCCAATATCCAGGCGCCGGGACCGCAGGCGATGTGGTGGTACGCTACATCGGTATTCCACCCGGCCTTGCCCGGGAGTGCGGCGTGCAGCTGCAGCTCTTGACCCTTGACACGCTGCGCGCTGCGCTGGATGTGGATGTAAGCCGCAGCCGCGTGCCGGACGGACACAAGGGCACTTTCGGCCACGTTCTGGTCGCGGCTGGAAGCCTGCGCATGAGCGGCGCGGGCTTGCTGGCTGCACGTGCCGCCCTGCGCATCGGCAGCGGCCTTGTCACGTGGGCGGTGCCCGAAGCGCTGCTGCCGCGCGTTATTGGCGCCGCGCCGGAACTAATGCTCGCTGCCGCAGCAGCAGGCGGAGACGGCGAATGGAACGCCGACTCCGCAGACGAGCTACTACAGCTCGCGCAGGCACGTGATGTGCTGGCCGTCGGCCCCGGCCTCGGCCGCTTTGCAGGGGACACTGGCTGGCTGCGCCGCCTGTGGGAGGAATACGGCGGTCCGCTCCTGCTTGATGCGGACGCCTTAAACATCCTCGCCTCGGCGGGGCCTGAGCTGGAGGCTTGGAAGCCGAGAAGTGCGGCGGTCGTACTGACGCCACACCCCGGTGAAATGGCTCGTCTGCTGGGCATACCGACAGCAGAGGTGCAGCGTGACCGTATCACCCATGCTCGGGAGTACGCCCGAACACGTGGGGTCACGCTGGTGCTCAAAGGAGCGCGCACTGTCATCGCTTGTCCCGACGGAACTGCCTACGTCAATACCACAGGCCATGCTGGGATGGCGACAGGCGGTGCGGGCGATGTGCTGACAGGCATCATCGCAGGTTTGCTGGCTCAGGGCTTGAACGCTGCGCAGGCAGCAGCCTTTGGCGTGTATCTGCATGGTGCGGCTGGAGAAACAGCCGCACGCCATCGTCAGCACCCTGCTTCAGTGGTAGCTGGCGACATTATTGAAGCCCTATAGGCCATAGCAGCAGTGGCAGGAGGAAGGCGAGCATGATCTGCAATCCATATTCACGGTTCAGCCAGTGCCTTCCTCCATAATACAGCAGTGTAATCCCTGCACCTGCTATGCCGTTGCTCCATAAAATGCCCGTTCCGGCAGGAGACATCAAAGAACCTAGCAGAAGGAAGACACTGAATCCTGCGGCGAGGTATAGGGTGAGCTGCTCGGGCTTACGAAGCCAGGGTAAAAGATCGCGTAGCGCATCAGCGGCAAGAGCCGCCGGAAGGGCAAAGCCATAGGCCCACAGCTGTGCGGTCAGTTCACCACTATTGCCTGCTATAGTCAGAGGAATCCCGGTTACTTCCTCTGTCAGATAGCAGTAAACCCATAAGAGACCAAACACCAATCCTCCACAGGCTAGTTTATTCAGCGCATAACAACCAAGCTCCATCCGCCAAGGCATTTTGGAATTAAATTCATTCCAAGGCTGTTTCATGTTGCGACTCCTCCTCTTATCACACTCGGTATTCACAACCAATCAAGGAATTTATTTTCAATTACAATCCGCTTACCGTTTACGACATTTCAGTTTACGTTAGCTGTGTATCATGTTCCTAAGCAAAATAAAGATTGCGGATAGCCGCGGTACGGAAAGGCGGGGATTGCATGATACAGGCGGTTATTTTTAATCTCGAAAGTACATTGTTAGACCCCGGAGGACGAGGCTTAACCCAGGGAATGCGTGATATTTTTAGATGGAAAGGTATACATGTAACTGAAGAACAGGTATCTCATGGGCGGGGAATGCCGATCCGGGACCATATTGCGAATGTGCTGGGACTTTCAGAGGTTCGGAGAAAATGGCTGGAGTGCTTTGGTGCGCATCCTGGCAGAGCGGATATTGAGCATATTTATCTTGAGCTTGTCCCTGTTCTCCGTTCCTTGATCCAAGGGGCGGAGCCTGCTATCGGTATAGACAGGGCGCTGCAGGAGTTGCAGGATCGTCGCATTCAGTCAGGTGCCACTGCATCCTGTCCGATGGAGATGCTCAGTCACATATTTACGCCTGCACAGTCACCCTATACGTTGGATTGTATGGTAGCCCCATGTGAAGT
This sequence comes from Paenibacillus sp. FSL L8-0158, assembly GCF_038592965.1. Classification (GTDB taxonomy): domain Bacteria; phylum Bacillota; class Bacilli; order Paenibacillales; family Paenibacillaceae; genus Paenibacillus; species Paenibacillus polymyxa_D. The sequence continues at coordinate 546,624 of NZ_CP151949.1, forward strand.
TTCGCAGGGGAGGCCCTATCCGTGGATGATCTATGAAATTGCACATCGCTTGCAGGTATTCCCGCTTAGCGATATTGTGAAAGTAGGAGATACAGCAGCCGATATGCAAGAGGGACGCAACGCCGGTGTATGGACGATTGGTGTGTTGAACCATAACGAAAGCGTGACGACCGCAGCTCAAACGTCCAGCCATGAAGCGGACGACAGAGTGGCTGAGGAACGGCTCAGACAGAGTGTATATGGTTTAAAAAGGGCAGGAGCTCACATCGTGATGAACTCGGTCGCTGACTTGCCGCGTATTTTGCGTGAAATCGAAATGCTCCAGCATACGGGCGGCTATCCCTCTTATACGAAGCAGGTAAAAACCGCGTTGATGCCCCCGTCGTGAATAGCGTTGACATACTGTGGGGCTATGGATTCAATTACACGCTTCTAGGTTATATGTATGCGCTACATCGGGTGAAGGTGAACTTCTCAGATTCTGAGTATATGTCTGTAGCATTTTATTAGTTTATATGTAAAAAAAGCCTCAGCCCGTTACTAATGCTCCATCTCGACAAGGAGAAGGTTCATAGATACGGGACAAGGCTTTTTTTGTAGAATAGCATATTTCATCCGAGCTGGATGACTTGAACGCCCCAGGCTAATCCTGCGCCAAAACCAGCCAGGACCACAATATCCCCAGCCTGGATTCGTTGTTGTTCCACAGCTTCCGCGAGCGCAATGGGAATAGAAGCTGTTGACGTATTTCCGTAGGTTTCGATATTCATAAAGAACTTATCCATTGGAATATTCATCTTGTCTGCGGCATGCTCAATGATCCGAACATTGGCTTGATGCGGAATAATCAAAGCGATATCCTCCAGGCTTAATTCCAATTCCCCCATCACCTTGGTCAGCATCGATTCCAGAATGCGCACCCCGAACTTGAAAACCTCTCGTCCATGCATCGTAATTGGTCCTGTAACGGGGGAGATCAGTATGTCTGCTCCACGTTCTTCCGAGCCCAGCAAGGAGAATGGCGAAGAAGCCCCAGGGCGAGATTGAAGGACGACAGCTCCTGCACCATCCCCGAACAAAACGGCGGTATTACGGTTCTGCCAATCCATGATTTTGGAGAACTTGTCCGCACCAATCACTAGAACGTTGTGGTAAGCGCCCGATTTCATCAAGTCACTGCTGATCGAGAGGGCATACACAAAACCGGAACAGGCTGCGGACAGATCAAATGCAGGTGCGCGGCTTCCGAGCTTTTGCTTGACGAGCATGGCCGTGGAGGGAAAAGCGTAGTCAGGAGTGGAAGTTGCCACTACAATAAGATCCACATCTTCCGGTGATAATTGGGCACGGTGCAAAGCATCGGTTGCAGCCATGACGGCCAGGTCAGAGGTTTCTGCGGATGCTTCTGCAATATATCGCTGACGGATGCCTGTTCGCTGGCTAATCCATTCATCAGATGTATCTAGGGACGCGGCTAAATCCAAATTGGTTAATAGAGACGTCGGGACGTAAAATCCTGTGCCTGTAATAGTAACCCCGTTCGGGTTGAGAGCTGATTGCATAAACGTTTCCCTCCAATAAAATAATCACACAGAAAACCTTAAAGACCAAAAAAACCAAAAAACAATATGAATAAAAATATAACACAGGCCGATTAAAAAGGAAATATGTAAAAGATCAGCCCGCTGTGCAGGAATCAGGAAAAATGCAGTGGCTTGCTTATACAGGTATTCAGTGCTATTATGTAAGACACAAAAAACCCAAGAACGGATTGGCAGAACAAAATACAGAGGGAGGTTACAACACTATCATGTCACTTACTAAACGCCGACTGCAGTTTTTGCATACATTAGTTGAGCTGTACCAAAAAACGAATTTACCCATTCATTACGAAGCCTTGGCCAAATCATTAGGGGTTAGCAAGTGGACGGCCTATGACATGCTGAAAGAAATTGAAAAGCTTGGTTTTATTACGCGCAGCTATGAGGTAAATACTAAGGTAACCGGACGCTCACAGGTTGTATTTGTACCCACGGATAAAGCAGCGGATTTGTTCAATCAATCCCGGAATGAACTAGTGGATCTGGTGGATTGGAAGAAAAACGCCGATAGCATCTTCGAATTGCTCAAACATTTGGACAGTACGAGTCTCAACGAAGCTGTGCGTAAAATTTGGATGGAAATTCCAAAATCCAGTACCAGAATTAACTTCTGTGCCTATATCATTGGACTGCTGTTAATATATTTGAAGAAAATTGATGGTAAAACAGGTCCCTGGATTCACCAGATTGTCCTTACAGCACCAAGCAAGGAAATGGGGATGACCATGTTCGTCGGCACAGTTTTAGGTATGGCTATACAAACGATGAATGCTGAATTGGGACTTGAAATTACGGAACTGGTTTCCCGTTTTCTACAAACCATCTCGGATCTTTCTGAGGAGGAAAAGGGGCTGCTTTTTGATTTTCTGGGCGAGGCTTTTCATTTTTAAATATATGGAGTGAGAACATGGTTATCCTGGAATAGAACAGGAATGGAGTTATTCCAAGGAGAGGAGGCGCTCTTCTCTGTTTAGTTTTTGGGTCTTTTGTGTGGTGGAGATTTATTGAATATATTCAAGGGGGTTGCGTAGATGTCAAAGGTAGGTTTGGTTTTGGGTGGAGGAGCGGTCAGAGGTTTGGCTCATCTTGGGGTACTAAGAGTGTTCGAGAGACACGGGATACAGGTCGACTGCATTGTCGGTACGAGTATGGGTGGCATCATTGGCGGACTCTATGCTGCAGGTGTTCCTGCGGATGCTCTGCGCGATTGTATTGAAAAGACGCCTAAATATCGCCTGCTGGATATCGGCATACGGCATCGTGGTTTAATCGCCGGTAATAGTGTGAATACAGTAGTGAATGAGCTGTTGCAGCAGCACGGACAACATAAACAGAAAATTGAGGCTCTTCCTATCCGCTTTAAGGCTGTCTCTGTCGATCTTTTGGAAGGCAAGCAGGCCGTTTTTGAGCAAGGCGACTTGGTGACAGCACTACGGGCTACCATGGCTTTTCCTGGCTTATTCGCTCCTGTAATGCATGAGGGCAAGATGCTGGTGGACGGAGGGGTATTAAACAATTTGCCCGTAGAGGAGTTGAGTCGGGAATCCGATTATTTAGTTATTGCTGTTGATGTGGCACGAGGACACGAGAAAAGGCCGCCACGCAATATGATGGAAGTTGTGTACCGCTCCTACAGCTTGATGACCGCCGAACGAAAGCATAACAGTCTTCGACTTGCGGATATTGTTATTCGTCCTGAGGTTGGACATATTGCGGCGTTCGATTTTACAAAATGGCAGGAATGTGTAGAAGCTGGTGAAGAAGCGGCTGAACGCATGATGGGTGAGTGCACATTTGCGTAAATCTCATGAAAAAAGCCTTAGCCCGGTAAGTACCGAGCTAAGGCTGTATCTTATGACTTACAAATCGTCAAATCCGTTGTCATCTCCGACCTTGCCATAATTGCGTGATTTTGCTTCAAAAAAGTCTGTTTTTGTCGCATTCAGCGCTTCGTCTGAGAATGGTTTGATCCAAGGCATACAGTTTACATCTACGCCTTCGTACGCTTTGTCCATACCAAGCAATCTCAGGCGCATATTTGCCATGTATTTGATATAATCGCTCAGCTCGTTCAAGTCGATGCCGCGAACCTCTTTGAGCGTATAATGCGCCCAGTTCGTTTCCAGCTCCACAGCGCGGTCAATCATACGATAGACATAGTCCGTATTTTCCTTGGTATTCAGCTCAGGGAAATCAGACAATAGCTGCTTAAACACTTCGGCAAAGAAGTAGCAATGCTGATTTTCATCACGCTGAATATACGAGATCATTTGGCTGGTTGCCATCATTTTCTGATCACGAGCCAAGTTGTAGAAGAACGCAAACGTACTGTAAAAGAAAATGCCTTCCAAAATCAAATCGGCTACCATCGCCTGGAAAAAAGTCTGTGGGTTCTGCTCATCGCGGAACTCCTGATAAATGTCCGAGATGAATGTGTTACGCTCCAGCAGGACAGGATCGTTTTTCCAGTATTCAAAAATTTCCTTCTGTTCCTGATCTGACACCAAAGAAGACAGAACGTAGGAGTAGGACTGGTTATGCACCACTTCCTGCTGCCCGATAATCGCTGAAATAGCTTCCAGCGAGGAGTCGGTAAAATAGCGTTTTACATCCCCGACAAACATCGTTTGCATCGAATCCAGTACAGCCAGCAGGCCGATGTTAATTTTGAAGGTGCGCTGTTCTTCAGCATCTAGCACAGGGAACTGGGACGCGTCCTTGGACATCGGAATTTCATCTGGTATCCAGTGGTTCAGCAGCAGCACTTTATACAGTTTGTACATATGAGGCATCCGAATATCGTTCCAATTCAAAATACCGGAGCTTTCGCCTTCAATAATACGGGTAGAGCGATTTGGCGCTTCTGTGTTAAAAATCTTCTGTAACTGCATGAGAGCTTCTCTCCTTTAGTTTAGGATGCGCAGCTATCACATTCTTCAATCGTCAGTGCGCGGCTGCGTACATAATAGGTCGATTTCATACCTGATTTCCAGGCATGGATGTGCAACTCTAAAAATTCCGTTGCTTTAATATCGGGACGTACATACAGGTTAAAGCTTTGGCCTTGGTCAATATGACGCTGACGTGCAGAAGCCATGTTGATGGAAGCGTGTTGATCCAGCAAGAAAGCCGTCTTGTAGTACCAGATGGTTTTTTCGTTCAAATCCGGTGCAGGGTTAGCGATCTTGTAAGTTGTTTTCTCTTCATAGGAAAGCAGCTCGTACAATGGATCAATGCTGGCGGTAGAGCCTGCGATGATAGACGTGGAACCGTTAGGCGCGATGGCGAACAGCCATGCGTTGCGGACACCGTTTTGTTTGACTTCTTCCGCAAGCTCGCTCCACTCGGACGTAGTGACAAATTTGCCTTCACGTGTACCGTCCGTATAGCCACGGGAAGTGAAATAGTGTCCGGTAGACCAGTCAGAACCTTCAAATTTCGCATAACGACCTTTTTCTTTCGCTAGCTCCATGCTGGATTTGACGGCCAAGTAGTTAATTTTTTCATACAAATGATCGTTATAGGTTACTGCTTCATCGGATTCCCAACGGATACCTTCCAGTGCGAGTAGATGATGCAGTCCGAATGTACCCAGACCGACAGCGCGATATTGGCTGTTCGTATATTGTGCTTGCAGTACTTCAATGTTGTTAATATCAATAACATTATCCAGCATACGGACCTGAATCGGTACGAGGCGATCCAGCACACCTGCCGGAACCGCACGAGCCAGATGGATGGAGTTCAGGTTGCACACCACAAAGTCGCCAGGGATTTTAGAAATAACAATGCGTGTTTGTCCGTCTTTGGTGACCAGTTCTTCTTTTTCCACTACAGTTGCAGATTGGTTTTGCATAATTTCCGTACACAGGTTGGAGGAATACACCATACCATGGGCACGGTTCGGGTTGGCGCGGTTTACCGTATCACGGTAGAACATATACGGTGTGCCTGTTTCCAGTTGCGACTTCATCAGACGCTTCATGATGTCGATGGCAGGCACTGTAATACGAGAGAGAATCGGATGCTGTGACGCCTCCTCGTATTTCTCACGGAAGGTACCTGAACCGAAGGTTTCATCATAAAAATCCTCCAGGCCCAGTGGACGGCCCTTGTCATCTTTCCAGCCCATCACCTTCTTCACTTCATGCGGACAGAACAGATTCCATTCGCCCCGTGCTTCGACCCGCTCCATGAACAGATCGGGCAGACATACACCGTGGAACACGTCATGTGCACGCATCCGCTCGTCACCGTTGTTCAGCTTCAGGTCAAGGAACGCGAGAATATCCTTGTGGAATACGTCTAGATAAACTGCAATTGCACCTTTGCGAGTACCCAATTGATCTACGCTAACAGCTGTATTGTTCAACTGGCGAATCCACGGAATGACGCCAGAACTTGTATTTTTATGTCCACGGATATCGGAGCCACGCGCCCGTACTTTACCGAGGTATACGCCGATGCCGCCGCCCATTTTGCTAAGACGGGCTACATCCGTATTGGAGTCGAAAATACCTTCCAACGAGTCGTCTACGGTGTCGATAAAGCAGCTGGAGAGCTGTCCGGCCACCTTTTTTCCGGCATTGGACATGGTTGGTGTAGCTGCTGTCATGTACATGTTGCTCATCGCCCAGTACGCTTCCTTGACCAGATCCATCCGCTTGTCGGCAGGCTCTTGGTGCATCAGGTACATCGCGATGATCATGTAGCGTTCTTGCGGCAGTTCCATTACGCGTCCGTCAAAATCATTGGCCAAATAGCGCTCAGACAGCGTTAACAGCCCGATATAATCGAACAGCAGATCATTTTGCGGCAATATGGAATCGCCCAACTCATCAATCTGCTCCTTGGTATAGTAGTCGAGCAGTTCTTGACGGTAAATTCCTTTTTGGACCAAATCAGTAATCAGTGGATAAAAAGCGCCGTAAGGCTCGTCCGCATAGGATTTGTAACGGCGGTGAGTAGCCGCTTTTTTATATAAGGAAGTGAGCAAAGCACGTGCAGCGGCAAATTTCCAGTCCGGTTCTTCCTTACTAACCAACTCAAGGGCAGCCATTGCAAATGCGTTGCTAATGTCATCCCCCGTGACTTCGTCCCGGCGCAGCTTGCTAGTTACACCGCGAATGAGACGATCTTTATCCAGCTTGTCCAGCCCGCTGAGTACACGGTCGGCATATACGGAGATACGTATTTCGTCAAAAGCCAACTGGCGATTGTTTGGTTTGGTTACGAGTTGTGGCATAGGATTAATTCCTCGCTTTCCTGATTTGGAATCATACTTGGGTATAGGCATGAAAATGATCATGGTGAGAAGATAATGGCGAAAAAAGCGATGATCAGACAGCATTTGGGGGCTGTATGTAATCCAATAACGTAGAAATAGCGATGCACCTGCCAATGAAGGGGGAAAAGATGGTTCCCGTACGATTTATCGGCTACATCACTATATTTAGACGTGTTATGAATATTTAACCCAACATATTGTGTGTAAAAACTTAAAATTTCAAATAAGTGCAAGGAGTATTATAGCAACATTCGAAGCCATACGTAAAGGAAAAGGAATGGAAAATCAAAATATGCAGAGAAGTCGCGGGCTGTATTTGAATTGAGGCAGTTTGAACGGTACAATGAATGATAAAGATGTTTTCTACAGAAACAAGCAGCATACATATGAACTTTTTTTGTGAAATAAGGTTGCTCGCTCTATTGGACTGAGATTTTAGATTTTAAAGAAGCGACGATTTTAAATTAAAGGAGGAACTTGGCGATGGCTATTGCAGAAGTGACAGTGATCCCGATTGGAACGGGGAGTACAAGTCTGAGCGACTACGTTGCCCAGATGCAAAAAGTGTTGAAGACGCAAAAAGGAATTACCTATGAGCTTACCTCCATGAGTACGATTATTGAAGGTTCGTTGGACGATGTGTTCACCGCCATTGCTGCGCTGCATGAAGCGCCATTCCTGTCTGGAGCGAAGCGTGTTTCCACCTCGGTCAAAATTGATGATCGCCGTGACAAGCCTTCCTCCAGTCACCAAAAGCTCCGTTCCGTCGCAGAGAAACTATCTGGCACCGCGACAGGAAATGTTACCGAACTAAATCCAAATCCTAGTTGAAAAAGTTGATGTAAGTGATTGATTTTTATGTAACTAAGAGTATAATAGTTTTTGTTGTCAGTTACACTGACCTGCTGGTGTAGCTCAGGGGTAGAGCAACGCACTCGTAATGCGTAGGCCGGGGGTTCAATTCCCTTCACCAGCATAGCTATCAACTCAAGCACAGCGCGGCTTCCAAGCTTTTTGGAGGGTGCGTTTTTTTGTTTATAGGAGTGAGCATTTTTCTAACAATCTTCTAACCTTAGTCTAGTAAAGTGTTTTTTTTAGTGTTAATACTCTCACCTGTAATTGAATCGCCAATGTTTTTTAACACCGCTTCTTGGAGATTCGGAAGAACATGTGAATAGGTACCCAGAGTTACATTGATAGACGAATGTCCAAGTCGCTCTTGAACGATCTTCGGATGAATACCAGCTTCGAGAAGTAATGTCGGTTATTTTTACACTTTCAGGATTATGCGGTTCCAGAAATTAAAGCAGCATTTTTAAATCTTATTGTTAATGTGCCGGATCAAGCCATTAACCACCATCATAGCATTCACCCTCAAATTACCAGTGGAGGATTTTAAAGCAAAAGCTCTGCTAACCTTATGGTTGGCAGAGCTTGTTCGTTACCGGAACTCCGTATTTGTTTTCGCAGCCCCTATCGTTAGATACGCTTAATTTATTTCATTATATCGTTCGACTGCCTTGCTTAGCTTATAATTGAAATTCTCAGGTGTGCCATCCGTAGTGTTCAGAAACTGGCCGTTCAGGTCAGAATCTGATACAGGTTCCTTCTTATTGATGCGTTCAATGATTTTCGAAGCAGCCGCTTTTGCTTCAGTGGCTGAATCAACATAGTTCCTGATTCTAAAGCTGTTAACCCCTTCTTTTTGAACTCGATTCTTGTCTTTTGAGATTGTCATGAGCGCACTCAGATCTGCGGTCATAATGTCGTATTTGGCTTTAAACTTCGTCATATCAAGCTGCAGCACATTGTCGGCGGTGATACCCTGCTCATCCATTTCAATGGCCGTAGCCTCGGCATCTATCATGAACTTCAAGGCATTATACCTGATCTGCTGGTCTGAATCCTTGAGTTTTTGCAGTTCAGCCAGACGCTGCTCATTACCCAATTTTTGCATAGCCGTGAAGTATTGTTTGGAGACAGTCTCATAAGCGAGATTGGCACTTACCAGCTTGGTATGCAGCTGTTTTCCTTTTGCGAAGTCATCATCCACGTAGCCTTTTGCATCATAGTAGGCTTTCATCTCGTCCAGGACGGACAACAGATCATTGATGGCCGGTGTCAGTTTGATCACTACGGGGTCTGCGTTCGCAAAAGCAGGTTGGCTTGTGGTGTAGCCGTTCGCTTTATCAATAACTTCCCGCTCAGTTTCAGCAACGCCGAGCATGATGAAGCTGAAGTTCTTCTCGATTACAGGCTGTGTATCAACTCCGAACTTCTCGAAATAATGAACCAGAACCTCATTGATTCTGCCTGTCATCAAGTTATTCAGCCTCACATACGCATTGTATTTTTCGATTTCTTTGCTCTCGCCGGACGTAACGCCTGCAGTCGCTTGATCCACGGTGGATGTAATGGCAGAACAAGCGGACAACATTGCACCCAACATGATAATGGAAATAAAGAATGATAGCTTTCTCAAAATAGTGATTCCTCCGACTGAGTAATTTAACGTGCTTTTCTTTTGTAACATGTCTGAATAGAGAACAACTGACCTCTTCATGGCCGATTAAATTCCCATTCGCCGCATACTAATGTTGATTGTGAAACAATCTATTCAATTTTAAATTTATTTGGAGAATAGGTCTTGAGACTTGAGTAGCATAATTTTTTAAATTTCTTTGTTGTTGACGATTGTTCTGCCAACTTTAAGACGGGGAGGCGCACAGAGGACATAAAAATTAGGCTGCTTGCTTTAGAGCAAGATAACTATATTTATTACGCACTCGTAATGCGTAGGCCGGGGGTTCAATTCCCTTCACCAGCATTCTATGAAACTCAAGTACAGCGAGGCTTCCAAGCTTTTTGGAGGACGCGCTTTTTTGTGACTTTGGACAATCTTCTACGCTGAGGTCTTCTTAGTAGGATTATTATGCTAAATATAATTAGTTTTTTTGTTTCGTTTCATGCTAAAAATTAAATTCTAGCATTAGTTGCACTGTATATTGACAGTTGGTCAATTATGGTGAAAAATGAAGTATGTTTTTAAAAATTATGGAATATTTATGCGAAGGGTGGCTATGGCATGAAGCATACACCTACGATTCGGGCGGAATTAGACAGGTACCTACAACAAGAGGGTTTGAGCATGACGGAGTTTGGGCATATTGCAGGCATGAATAGGGGGATAGTAAGTAGCATAGTGTCAGGAAATAAATCTATGTCTGTTAACCAGATAGATCGCATTACTGAGGCTATGGGTTTACCAGAAGGCTATTTTTATGATCTATTTATAGAGAACTATATCATCGAGGGGGGGGGGGGGGGGGGGGGGGGGGGGGGGGGGGGGGGGGGGGGGGGGGGGGGGCACCCCCCCCCCCCCGAATATGAGACGAATTGAGCCGTTTTTGTATCGCTGTGCGGAGTTGGACAAGCTTGCTGCAATCCGTCGAGTGGTAGAAACCATCATGGACAACCTACTCTATTCGCCTAAACTATTTGATATGGCAGAAGCGCTATTAGCACAGGGACGACATACTGCTGCGTTGCTGCTCTATAAGGGTGTAGCTGAGGCGGAGAAGTACCAACATTCTGAGCGCTTAGCCATCTGTCAATATCGCATATTCACGATTCAAGTTGGAGACGATCAAAGCCGGAATCTCAGTGCAGCTACAATATTTGAAGTCTTTGTTGAGCGCTTGGGTGAATTAGACCAACTTGACGCACTGAAGGATTTGGCTAACGTGTATCGTTCTTTGCGTAAATGGGATAAGGTTGATGAAACAGCGAAAAAAATGAAGCAAAAAGCGAAAGCACAATATTCGTTGAAACATCAACAGAAGAATCGAAAGTGTGACGAGACTAATAAGCAGCTTAGTCGTCCCTTGTTTGTATATATTTCCTATGCCGATTTATTGTGTGCGAGTGTCTGTGAAGCTCAAGGCAACTATCAACAAGCTCTAGAATATACATACACCTACGCTAATCTAGATTGGGTTAAAGAGACTGACGACGATACTCAACACTGGATTAGCTTGTTCAAAAATTGGGCAGAAGGTAATACTTACGTATATAAACTGTTGTCAGGAGATATAAGTGTGCTTCAAGATTATGTTGAATATATTGCAGCAACATCCGCCACTAACGAGAATGAGAAAATCTCAAAACTGTTGAATGTTATAATTTCAGCAAACCAATATAGTATAGATGTAGAAGGTATACTTCAGCAATTTGAAGCCGAGATAAATGCTTTTGCACAACAGCAACTATCATCAGATGATATGTATACCCAACAAGTGATACCGGATTATGCGGCTCCTGAAACCAAAGCAGCATTTTTAAATTTTATTGAAAAGGTGTGGATGACCAATGTTGAAAAAAACGGTACTGCTGATCATCGCGGCTAGCTTTTTGTTTATTGTTACTGTGCCGGATCAAGCCTTTAACCACCACAATAGTTTTCAGCCTTACGTTACCATCGGAGGTGCTTAAACGTAAGCAAAGCCAATCCCCGCTAACCTTAACTGGTCGGCGGGGATTTTTGTTGAACGATCTAAGGAACAGTCTGTTGAAGAATTATGCTGGAAATTTAGGCTTTAACTGGTTCAGGTCTTTTTAATTGAAGAGGGGGAGGTATTAGCCAACCCTTTTCTTTGTTCATTTTTAAAATACGGACTCCCAAAGCAGTCTTAGTTAGATGATATTTCGCAAATAAAGCCCCGATGTCTTCTCTAATGGATTGACCCATAGCTTGGCTGCAAGATGTTAATCCAACAGAGGTATCTAATGCGATTTTAGCTGCGATTTCAGGATCAGTAAACCTTGCACCAACCGGGATATCCTCAAGTTTCACAGGGGGTCTTTCAGGCAAAATAGGAGCTGGGGCAATCCCATTATCAGTAAGCATTGCGTCGCATTCTTGGATTTCCAGTTTAGCTTGATCAATAAGATCATCCAGTATTTTTTTGAGTTCTTTGTCTCCTGCGTGGTTTAAACATGCTTGGTAAAATGAAACGCTGCCTTTCGCTAACGCTGAAAACTGCCACACACTATAAACTTCTCCGTAATGCATGGGCTCGTCTTTTGGATTCCCGCTTAGGATACCCATTATAAAAACCACTCCTTTTTTATTTTAATGATGTACAAATTTATGATTCCCAGTAGTGAAGATTTAATGTGTGTATAAGAAATAAGTTCTACAGGGCATGCTAAATACATTAAAAAATTGATTTGCAAACACAAATTTAAAGGAGTGGTTTAGGTATGTTGAAAAAAATGAAGATAATGGTTGTTGTTGCATTAATGATTTCAAGCTTTGGAGCGGCAGTAGCATTTGCTGAAAACAGTCAAAACAATATGGGCACAAACGACAATGGTAGAACACAAATGCTGACTACTAATAATAATGCTGACGATAATGATAATAATAATTGGGGGTGGCTTGGTCTGTTGGGGTTAATTGGCTTGGCAGGTTTAAAACGTCGCGAGCCTGAAAACCACAGTAAAAGATAATCGTAAATACACTCAAAAACAACTAAACAATCCCCGCTAACCATACTTGGTCGGCGGGGATTGTTTACTTTTAGAATTCACCACACCGATCACCGAATAGCTATTTGAGGTGATCAGCATGAACCATACATATGAAGTGTTAAAGTCGGATAATAGAACTATCCGCAGGCTGCAATAAGCCAGGTGATTACTCACTTACTTAAAACGTCAGGGTATATTTTCGGTTTTATGTAGTAGTGGGTAATGCAGTTTCATTCTCTTCATTATTTTTAACTTTTCTTGTTATTTTCTTAGTTCTCCGTCTAAGAATGACGAACATATAAACTATAGCAATCAAAAATGACTTTATATAGAAAATGTCATGTAATTGTTGATAATAGAAAGACAAAACCAAAATAAAAGTAAAGACAGAGACAATAATCCTTACCGCCAGATGATGAATAAACTTTATAAATTTACTATGTTCATTACTTTTTTGAAGATCAATTATTAAGTATAGTACAAAAACAGGTATGGCAATCAAAGCTCCTTTTAATATATCCTCTATTGATTGCGATCTAAGTGTAATAAATATTAGATACGACAAAGCAAGCGTGCCAAAAGTAATAAAGGAAGTGACGGCATTTTTAAAATTTAAGAATCCTAATAACCACCGTACTAGTACTTTGAAAGGATATAATATAAGAATTAGTGCAAACAAGCCCATGAATACTTCTATCATATATTCCATTCTAACTCTCCTTTGTGCATGGCTTCTCACAATGACGGAAAGCTGTAGATAATCAATAATCCTCTGTATAAAGCCGGATATTTCAACCATAATAAGACAGCCTGTTTTATTCCAAACGTACAGAGGAGCAGATGAAATTGAAAAACAAATGGCTATTGGCTTTGCCGTTAACCTTGGCGCTCGTTTTTAGCATGACTCCTTTAGTAGTCGCGCAAGCTAAAATAGGGGAGCAGAAGGATTCTGCTTGCCTAAGTTCCAAAATGGTGCAACTGAAGGGCGATATGCAGAAGGTATGGATCAACCATACGATATGGACGAGGAACTATATTGTCAGCGCCATATCTAATCTTCAAGATCAGAAGGACGTATTGGACCGGCTGCCAAAGCGGGCAATCAGGCGGATGTGAAAAAGCTAGAGACGGATTGGCATACAAACGCCGACGATATCGCCAAATTTTTAAGTGATGCGAATCCGAACTGGCAGTTTAAAACGTTACAAGATATGCTATATACGCACCTTCAGTTGATTACGGAATTAGTCCTTGACTATATTAAAGGAGATTGGAAAGCGGGTATTGCAGCAACTGACAAAAACGAGATCCATATGATTCATTTAGCCGACATTCTGACAGAAGGCATTGTCAAACAGTTTCCTGAAAAATTTTAAGTGAGCGCTATAGACGCTACTAAGCAGATTAGCTTTCTATAATCACCCCCAAAGGGTGGCTATGGAAAGCTTTTTTTACCGAGAAGCCGCCTCAAAATATATTTCAATACATATACTTGGAGCATGAACATTCGAAGAAATAGTTTTCGAGAAAAATAGGGAAGTTGGCTTTTATGCAAAATAATATTTTCTAATTTTAAAATGTAGAATGGAGGGAACTTCTTGTGCCACGAGCTTCAGTTATACTACCAGTTTATAACACTGTGCCCTTTGTTTGGGAAGCAATCCACAGTATATTAGCTCAAACCTATTCCGATTTTGAATTGATTATTATTGATGATGGCTCAACAGATGGATCCGCTTTTGTTATTTCACAGATAACAGATCCTAGAGTGGTTAAAATATTCCATAGTACCAATCAAGGTTTGGTTGCTACTTTAAACGAGGGATTCAATAGGGCAACTGGTGAATATATCGTTCGTATGGATAGCGATGATATTTCTACACCAGATCGACTGGATGTGCAAATATCATTCATGGATCAAAATCCCTTAATTGATATATGCGGTGCTGCTTTTACTACTTCTAGTGGAGGGGCACTTAAGGTGAATCCGGCTAGTCATGAAGAAATTAGAACATGGTTGTTATTTCATTGCTGTATCTGCCATCCTGCTACAATAATACGTAATAGCATGATACATCGGCTAAACATTCAATATGATAGTAGTTATCCTCATGCCGAAGACTACGAACTGTGGAACCGATTAGCCTCTCAGGTACAAATAGCAAACCTCCCCATAAGCTTATTATATTATCGTCAACATAAAGGACAAGTGTCCATTCAGCACAGAGCAATACAAGACGCCACCGCTCGGAGAATTCGACAAAGACAGTTTAGCCAGTTGGGCTTGGAATTATCAGATGAAGAGAATCAGATGATGCTGAATATTCTTGAGTTTAAAATTAATCCCTATGATTATAATTGCTACACTAAAGCTGTGGGATTTGCAAATTGGGTGTTGGATCAAAACCGTAAGTATCAGATTTACAATCAGGAACTATTAAGCATGGCTTTTTCGCGGTGTATATCCCATCTTCCATATTAACAAAGATATCAGCAAGCGATCGGAAAGTATCCTAATATTCCGCTGGCATGCGTAAATGGAGTGTTTTTTATGTTTACCTGAATACCCGGTCATAAAACATATTTACACATATATTAAGATGACGACAAATAAAGGAGGGCTAAAGCTATGAGCGGATGTGCAGGTGCAGCTGTTTGCGGTGTGTGGACTTCTACAGCGGCTATTTTGGTGCTCTATATCCTCTTGGTTATCATCCTTAAATCATGTTGGGTTTAATTTTGTGAAAAGAATTGTATGATAATGACCCACAATCAAGTTCAACGACCTTCTTTCATATCTGCCTGAAATTAGATTAGATAAAAAGCTCTGCTAACCTTATGGGTCGGCAGCGCTTTTTGCATTTGAACAATTTCCTAATCACTTTAAATATATCAAACATGCTGCGATTGTACACCTTATTGTAAGCAACCTTGCGTGGGTTTTGATCCACTTAAGCCGCGAGGCATCTTGAGTCCTGCACAGCGGGCAGTCTGCCTCTCTTGTTGTTTATTTAGTTGAATACTCGCTTACTTCAAATGTAAGAATTTTGTTGAATATTACGTAGTCCTTACGGTTGCTGAATGGACCTTTGTTATTATTATGTTTATCAATGGCAAAGAAAGAAGCACCTCTACCGGCATCTTTAGCATCATACCAAGCGACAAAGGCATTCAGTTCTTTTTTACTCAGATCGAATTCTTTATCCAATCCATTGTCCATCGTTACAACCAAGATGGCACGGTCACCACTAGGTTGTTCTGGTTCGGTTGGATCAGACGGATCGGGCGTGGATTTCTTTACAATAGCATTTGCTTCATTGGATACAACTTGATCCATGGAGATATTCGCAGAAACTACGTAATAATAGGTAGTGTTTTCTTCAACTTTATTATCAGTATAAGAAGTACCAGAAATATCTGAGGCAATTTCTTCATACGGACCCCCAGGGGCTAGTGCTCTTTCAATTTTATAAGTAGTGACTCCTGTTATTTCACTCCACTGCAATTGGATATTTTCTTCATTCCCTGTTGCATTAAGAGTTAATGAATTTTCAGGTTGTTGGTAGGGGAGGAACCCTTCTGGAATACTGTGCGTGAATGGAGTCGCACCAAAATTTGTGTCAAACGAAAAGCTGCCAGCTGAACCACCTGTGATCGAAGGAGTCACAATCTCTCCTGGAAGATCGCTTGGTTTTAAGGTACTTGTATAAACGAATACACCATTCTTATACCAGCTTATCTTGTCATCTTCCATATTCAAAGCCACACCAATAACGTCCTTTAATGTGTAGGTCTTTCCAGAAGAAACGATCCCCGGATAAGTGTTTCCGTTTGCAGCATAATACATCCAATTCTGAAGAGCTCCTGCACCTGGTCCATTGTATTGCTTACCTTCACCAACGATACAATGCCAGTTGTGGTATTTGCTTGACCTGTTACTGTGACTTCCCAATACCATTTTCCTTTGGTTTTTCCCACACTTGCTTTAGTTCCACTTGAATCTACGGTGGCCGAAACAGACTGGCTCTTTTCCCACACTACGTTTTTTGTAGCAGCGTATGTCGAGGAACTAAAACATATTAGAGTAATAAATCCCAGTAGCAATAATGACGAAATAACTCGTTTCAAAATAATCTCTCCTTATTTATGTATTATTTATGCGAGTTTAGCAGTTTCAATATGTATCGTCTAAACAGTTTAATGCATATATTAAATAATAAGTAAAATAATTACTTTTTAACAATGAAACGTAACAGTTTAATTCTGTTTTTGCTTAAAAGAAAAAGCCCCGAAGGGCTTACATGATTAAAATTTATTGATTTTCTTTCGCGAGAAAAGAGGCTGCTAACAGTGTAGTATTCGTATAGCCACCTGAAACATTTTCATATGAAAAATTAGCGATAGGAACTCCAATAACTGAAGCAGCGTCTCCTTCAAAAATTTCTCCACTTGCTCCAGGATAAACTGCCATTATTGTATTATCATTTTCATCACTAATATAAACGATAGCTGTTGTTCCTATAGGAATGTTATCTTCTTCTATATCTATTACATCCCCGCTTATTTTTACAAATTTGTTTAAGTATAAGTTCAAATTTTTATTTAAGTGTTTTGTTGTTACGGATTTGTCCACTAGATTAATGACTTTGCTTTTATCTGTGGAAGGAAATAAGTCACTGTTTTTAACAATGAAGTCATAAGATGTTTGTTCCATAGAAGCTTGGTCTTCTGTTAAAACGGGTGTCCCATCTTTCATGAATTCGGCAAATACATATTGTTTATCCGTGACCTGATTTGTAGAAGCTTGCTGAGCAGTATTTCCATTGCTTGTTGTTTGTTCGGTAGCAAAGGATGTACTTGAAGACCCAGACCTTGTCGCTGTTTCTTTAAAATTGCTCCCACAAGCTGTTAGAGCTACAGAAAGTAGAGCAAAGGATAGAACTTTTTTTAACATGACGAATTCTCCTGCGAGTATCCTCATCGGTTGAGGTAGTTGCTCATTTTATCTTGTTACCTTTATTATCGAATATTAGTGTTGAATACATAAGCAAAGCACAGCCTCCAGACTTTTTGGAAGCCGTGCTTTTTTGTTGAAATAAAACGATTTGCAAACCTTTAGTCTAGAAAAAATGTATCGTCCAGTACAGCAGTTTAGGCGTGATTTCGAGATTAAGTAAATATAAAGAAGGACCTCATCGGCAAGTTAGCCGACATGAAGCCCTTCATCATATTTATTTAGTTGAATATTCGCTTACTTCAAATGTGAGAATTTTGTTGAAGATTACGTAGTCTTTGCGATTGCTGAATGGACCTTTGTTGTTATTGTGCTTGTCAATGGCAAAGAAAGAGGCACCTCTACCAGCATCTTTAGCGTCATACCAAGCGATGAAGGCATTGAGTTCTTTTTTGCTCAGGTCGAATTCCTTATCAAACCCATTGTCCATGGTTACAGTCAGAATAGCTCGGTCACCAGTAGGTTGTGAGGAACCATCTGTATCTGACGGATCCGGTGTAGTAGACGGATCGGGCTTTGTGGACGGATCCGGTGTAGTAGACGGATCGGGCTTTGTAGACGGATCCGGTGTAGTAGATGGGTCAGGTGTAGTAGATGGGTCAGGTGTAGTAGATGGATCCGGTGTAGTAGACGGATCAGGCTTAGTGGATGGATCTGGTGTAGTAGACGGATCAGGCTTTGTAGATGTACCCGAATCTTGATAAGGTAAAAAACCTTCTGGTACAGAATATTTAAAATCGCTTGCTCCAAAATTAGCTTCGTAAGTCATTTTTCCGCCAGTTCCATTCATGACCATCGGGAAAACCTGTGTTCCTTCTAGTTCAGATGGTTTAACGGTGTTGGCTCCCAGGGAAACGCCATTCTTGTACCAAACAATTTTGTCGTTATCTAAGTCCAGTGCAACACCGATAACATCATTAAGTCCAAACAAAGGACCATAAGCTGTTCGTACGTCTGATGTAATTTTATTTATAATTTCACCACTATAACCGTAGTATGCTTGATATTTCGGACCAGATTCACCTGTTATTCCTACTAATGAAATACTGTGACTAACCTTTACTTCCCAATACCATTTTCCTTTTGTTTTTCCCACTGTTGCCTTGTCGCTTGCTCCAACTTCCCCAAGAGAAGTTACTACAGACCCGTTTTTCCAAGTCACATTTGTAGTCTCAGCCTTTGTAACGGTAGGGAACAATGAGAACAACGAAGCTCCAATGAGAAGGGCTAACACTATTGTTCCTAGTTTTCTGAATATAATATTGTTCATGACTTCCTCCTAAATATATGTAATAACAAGTGAATTATAGAACTAGATTGGGAGAATTGTCCAAACATTAAATGATATAAATTCAAATATGAGTATTATTATGGAATTTAATTTGTTGACTTCAAAATTAGATTTGTATGAGATTTGGAACTTCATCATTCATAATGACAAGGCATATCCCATATGACTAAGTAAGTGCTTTTTTGCTCACATAGAGGAGGGATATGATTGGATGCATTCGTTTCACGCTCATTAGATGAAATACGATTTTGGTCCAGGATTATGAAGGAGCATTCCTTTTTTCTGGGGTTAGGTTTTAGAGCGGAAGATACTCAACTTAAAACAGAAGCCAATCAGTTTTACGCTATTTTTGAGGATATCGAGAAAAGGTCGTATGAATTTAATAACAAGACAGATCCTTATACAATCAAAGAGTTTAATACGGAAGTTCAGAATGCAGCGACGAATATTTGGGCATTTAAGAGGATGGTATTGGGTCTTATATTACAATGTAAGCTTCCTGGACAAACCAATTTTCCTTTACTGGTAGATCACGTAAGCCGGGAAGCAAATTATTTCAGAAATCGTTTAGGAGAACTCAATTCAGGAAAGCTTGAACCCTTACCTGATGCAATTATTGATGAAAATGTATTTTTCTTAAAAATCATGGCCGATCACGCAAAATTTATAGGCCATTTGCTTGATCCATCCGAACGTAAACTGGTTGAACAAGCTAGGGAGTTTAGTAATGATTTTGATATGCTGATGTTTCAAGCGATTGACTTAAGTCATATGCGGCCACAGTCACAGACCGTTCCACTGCTGAGTCAATTTGTTGATGAAAACCGTGTCTCTGTGAAGTCCTTGCGTGATTTTAAGAAAACAGCGCGTGATTTAATCGACGAGTGCCGAATAAAAAGCATTATCCATCCTTTATTAGCCGATCATGTATTCCGTGAAGCTGAGAGGTTCCTTTTTATTCTCGATATGTTTGATCAATCCTTATCAGGTGTTAAGGTGAATAAGAGAGAAATCATGCACTGAGAGAGCCCTGCATAAAGAATGCAGTTTCTGTAAAATGTCCAGTGGAAATAAAGCTTTAGACTGAACAAAAAATCAAACAGCGGCGGACCAAGACTTGAAAAATAAAGTCTTAGACAGCCGCTGTTGTCATCCAACTAACGTGTATGGGCATATAGAAAATCCAATATGTCAGCATTAAGTCCCTTATGGAAATGTTCGCGATCAAAGCCGGGAGGGTCTTGCGATGGGAGAAAGGCCGGAGTCCTCATCGATTCCGGGAAAGCACTCAGAAAGGAGAAATGTCCAGCGTTTTTTACTGTTTTGTATTGTACCTTCTTAGGGTCCAACACGCCACCCAATATTATACGCGCGTGTAAAGAAGGGGTGTACTGATCCTTCTCTGCATCCATCATTAAGATAGGTAGATTAACCGTACGCAAGCTATCTTCAGCTCGAAACCAGACCGACGCTGGCGCTAGTAAAACGAGGCATTTTACTCGGTAATCGGGTGTAACCTCTATAAGCTGGGGCTTTCCGTCCGAGGTCTCGTGAGGAAAAGAAGTCGGCACGCCACCTGCCGCTGCTAATGCCGTATAACCACCCATGGAATGTCCAATGAGCGACACAGCATTCTGTATCAAATTGTCCTTGAACAGCATACTATCGAAAAACCAATCGGTGGCCATATTAAGATGTCTAGGTCTATAGATAAGATTCTGGGCTGTTCCTTCCAAACTATTGTCATTACGATTGTTAAATGGATGCTCTGGAATACCGACAATAAAACCATTACGTGCTAAATACTGCGCCAAAATCCGATACACAAGCGGTGTACTGCCAGTACCGTGAGAGATGATAACCAAAGGGAATCTTCCTTCCGATGGCTCTGCCTCTCTCGCCAACTCTAACTGGTATGGACCCAATCGTTCTATTTGTTCGGGTTCGTCCGTTGGATACATTACCATCATGGGAAATGTAATGCCTAGGGAGGAATCCTTTATTTCTACTTCTCGCCATCCTGCATAACTACTCTTAAATTCTGCGTTTCTTATCATCCACCATACCTTTGCTTTCTCGAAATTTTTGTTTAACTATCCTCCTGCCCGTTGCTTAATGAAATAATGGGCAGCTGCCGAGTGTATACGGCTCCATCTCCGAGCAACTTCAATTTTTCTTGTTCACTATCTTCTAATTATTGCTATATATTTAAATCCAAGTATCATTGGCTGCCGTTAATTCTGACTCTGCTCCTCCAGTATTTACTACACCTCTCGGCTCTACTAGCATGATATGGCACTCCTCATGGGCAAAAGGTTTATGTTCGACCCCCTTAGGTACAATAAACATCTCTCCTTGAGAAACCTGTACCCGTCCATCTCTAAAATCAATGAACATCTCGCCTTCAAGTACAATAAAGACCTCGTCGGTATCTTGATGATCGTGCCATACAAAATCCCCAACTATTTTCACCAATTTAAATTGATAGTCATTCATTTCACCAATAACTTTTGGAGACCAATGATCACTAAACTTAGATAACTTTTCATTCAGCTTGATGGATTGATACTTCATAATACCCTCCTTTTAAACTAGATATCCTCTGACGGATTTATAATCGCCAGAACCTGGTGATCCTCCCACTTTCCGTTGATCTTTACGTTGCTTCGAGAGATGCCTTCTTTGTGAAAGCCAGCCTTCTCGAGCACACGGATAGATCCTGGATTCTGAGGAGAGGCTTCCCCGAAGATCCGGTGAAACTTTAGCTCATCGAAAGCATAGCGAACCACCTGCTTCACCGCCTCCGTCGTATAGCCCTTACCGTTATATGCTTGGTCTAGGCTGTATCCGATCATACAGCTCTGAAGCGGTCCCCTCACCACAAAAGATAGACTTATGCTGCCTAAAATCCGATCGTCCTCCTTGTGGCATACCACAAAGGAATATTTCCGGTCCTCCAGCATGTCGGCCTTGCTCTTAATAATCGTCTGGAGCTGGTACTCCTCCGTATAGTATTTCTCTTGGTTGTTTGGCGAAAACTTCTCAAAGAATTCCCGATTGCGCTTGTACATTGCTGCCAATTCTGCGGCGTCCGTCTCCTCAGAGAACCGGATGTATACTTGCTGCTCCGACATCAGCACCATCCTTCCAAACTATAATACTGAAAGAATTATACCACAGGCTGAAGATTAGAAATTGATTTGATGATGGTGTATATCAGGAAGCATTCTTTGAATGCTAACTAAAAAATATATACCGTAATTATTGGATTGGATATAATGTTTTCTAAAAAAGGGAGGATATATTGTAATGAATAATGCTTACGAAGTGCTCGAGGAGCGCATATCCGAGTGGGGACTCTCTAATGAAGAAATTATTGCGATTTATATCGTTGGGTCTCGGGCGAGAAAGGACAAACCTTTTGATGAGTTTTCAGACTTGGATGTGGTCGTCTTTTCAACGAATCCAGATTACTATCTTCAAAATGATGAATGGTTACTAAACATCGGCAAGGTTTGGACCAGCTTTATGTTTCGAACGACAAAAGGAGATCCGGAAAAACTAGTTCTTTTTGACCAAGGGGCTGAGGTTGATTTTCTATTCCGTCATACATCCGATCTGGATCATATAATCAAAAATGGGCGTATTCCTGAAGGGTTTCAGCGGGGGGTTAGGATGCTGCTCGATAAGACGGGAAATGGAAACCAAATCATCCCTCAAACCACTACGATTCCGGGTACTCCTCCGATATCTGAAGATGCTTATCTACAGGTTGTTAATATGTATGGCTTCGCCTCTTTGTATGTAGCTAAACAAATTTTGCGCAATGATCTGTGGGTAGCTAAGCAAAGGGATACGGACTGTAAACAATTATTGCTGCAAATGATACAGTGGCATGCAAAAGCTGTACATGGTTCGGAATATGATACTTGGCATGCAGGGAAATTCATGAATGAATGGGCTGATCAAGATGTCGTTGCGGATTTGAAAAAATCTTTTGGGGAATATGATCCCGATCATAGTTGGGAAGCACTGATCGTATCCTTTGAGTTATTCAACCGATTATCCTCGGAAGTGGCGGCTAAGTATAATTATGCGTATCCGGATGAATTGTTTTCCCATATTCAAACCTGGTTAGGGGTGCAATATGATAAGCATAGATAAGAAGTCGGACACCCTAATCGTTGTGCTTCATGAAATTTATGGGATTAACCAGCATATACGAAAATTTTGCAGCTTACTATCGAATCAGGGTTATGACGTCATTTGTCCAAATTTACTAGGCGAGGAAACGCCTTATGACTATTCGCAAGTGGAAACTGCCTACACCAATTTTATGGATAATATAGGATTCGAGCGGGCTTTCTATCATATCGAAACTTTATTATTAAGTATTCGAGCGCGCTATAAAAAGGTATTTATCGTCGGATTTAGCATAGGGGCAACGATTGCCTGGCTGTGTAGTAAAGAAAAGTACGTTGATGGAATCGTAGGATACTATGGGTCTCGTATTAGAAATTATTTAGAAATAGCTCCACATTGTCCAACATTGCTTTTTTTTCCACAGGAAGAACCATCATTTAATGTGGATGAGCTCATTTCAACTTTAGATAACCGTAATATCCGGGTACATAAATTCAGTGGACAGCACGGATTCAGTGACCCGTACTCTCCCCGATATAACGTACACTCAGCTCAGCAATCATTTAAAGAAATGGTAGAGTTTTTCAAGGAAGGTTGATCAATGAACTGTTCATCTAGTCGACCTCTATCGAAAATATCTCCTTAAAACCTCTTTTACCCTCGGCTGTAATGCGTATCGCTCGGGTTGTGGGCAGACGCTCGATCCAATTTAATTCGAATAATCTGTCCAGAACAGCACTTCCTAAAGCACCTGCAAGGTGATGGCGTCGTTCACTCCAATCCAGGCATTTATGTGAGAAGGAGCGGCGCTTTTGTCTTGTTTTTTTCAGGTCAATCTGAAAGTCAGTGAAGAAAGTCTCTCCTGGTTCCGTAATATGAAGCCCGTCCTGATCCTCGGAAAGAATCCCCTTTTGCATGAAAAAACTCATGAGCTGTACGCCTAATTGACCGGCAACATGATCGTAGCAAGTTCTTGCCAACCGTATGGCCTCGTTTTCGGAGGCTTGTTTGAATGACTTGATTGGAACAGGTGGAGCTATGGATAAAAGTGACTCCATCACCCGGGCAACTTCGAGGTCTTGAATGCCATAGTAACGGTGACGCCCTTGTTTTTCTACAGTAACGACTTGTGCCTCGGTCATTTTAGCCAGATGGAAGCTGGCCGTTTGCGGTTTGATGCCTGCCATATGGGCCAATTCACTTGCCGTGTGGAACCTGCCGTCTAATAAAGCGGTGAGTATAGCTGCACGGGAAGGCTCGCTGACAAGAGAAGCAATCATGGCTACATTTGACTTGGTGCTCATGGCACGGTTATCCCCCTTTGTAATCCATACTTCGATGAAGGTTGAAATATTTATATTTTACAATAGAGAGATAGATCTGAATAGAAGGAGAAGAGATAATGAACCCAATAAATCAGATGAATGAGATGAATTATACCCCAGACGTTAAAACGATTAACCCGAGCATTTTATATTACGGAACCCCTGTGATTTTACTCAATACGCAGAATGAGGATGGAACAACCAATATTAGCCCCATTTCCTCCTCGTGGGCATTAGGAGATTGTGTGGTACTAGGTATTGGAATTGGCGGGAAAGCATTTGAAAATATGAAGCAGCATCCCGAATGTGTAATCAACGTCCCGGGGCCTTCGATGTGGGAGAATGTAGAACGTTTGGCTCCTTATACAGGCAAGAATCCTGTTCCAGCGGAAAAGAAGGAACATGGATTTATGCACCATAAAGATAAGTATGAGATCAGCGGACTCACTTCGATTGAGTCGAATAGGGTCAAGCCCGCCCGGATCAGGGAGTGCCCTATTCAAATTGAAGCCAAGGTGAAGGATGTAAGAATCCCTAACCATTCTCCTTATTTTGCGATCGTCGAAACTCAAGCCATCCAGGTGCATGCTCATCAGGATATCATCCTCGGTGAGAATCATATTGATCCGACAAAGTGGAGCCCACTCATCTATAATTTCCGTCATTATTTTGGTTTGGGTGAGCATTTGGGCAAAACCTTCCGATCTGAAACCTGATATTTTAATAAAATAATAATATCCTACCTGAATAATGAGAATTATCTTCCCAAATCGTTCTTTTTGTGCGAGAATGATTGAAAAATCATCCATGAGTACGCATACAAGAAGAGACGATTCATACAGCACGTATAACAAGGGAGGAAATAACTATGTCAGAAGAACGCAAGCTGTCATTCGAAACTCTCGCTGTCCATGCCGGGCAACAAATTGATCCTACTACCTTTGCCCGCGCCGTTCCGTTGTATCAAACCACTTCATATGGATTTCGGGATGCCGAGCATGCAGCTGATTTGTTCTCGCTGAAAGAATTCGGCAACATTTATACGCGTCTGATGAATCCGACCACGGATGTATTTGAGCAACGGATCGCCGCGTTGGAAGGAGGGGCTGGCGCGTTGGCAACGGCTTCGGGTGCGGCGGCGATTTCCTTCTCCATCCTGAACATTGCGGGAGCTGGGGATGAAATTGTGTCGGCCTCCAGTCTGTATGGCGGTACATATAATCTATTTTCTACGACACTGCCGAAATTGGGTATTAAAGTACATTTTGTCGATTCGGATGATCCAGAGAACTTCCGCAAAGCCATTACGGATAAGACGAAGGCATTATTTGCCGAAACGATTGGTAACCCACAGGGCAATGTGCTGGATGTGGAAGCTGTAGCGGCGATTGCGCACGAATATGGTATTCCGCTGATTGTGGATAACACGTTCCCAAGTCCTTACTTGTTGCGTCCTATTGAATACGGAGCGGACATTGTCGTGCATTCTGCAACGAAGTTTATTGGCGGACACGGTACGTCTATTGGTGGGGTGATCGTGGACAGCGGCAAGTTTGACTGGAAAGCGAGTGGTCGTTTCCCGGGGCTGACTGAGCCGGACCCGAGCTACCACGGAATTGTTTATACTGAGGCGGTGGGACCTATCGCATATATTATCAAGGCACGGGTGCAATTGCTGCGGGACTTGGGAGCGGCCATTTCTCCGTTCAATTCATGGCTGCTGCTTCAGGGCTTGGAGACACTTCATCTGCGGTTGGAAAGACATAGTCAAAATGCCTTGAAGGTAGCGCAATATCTCGAAGGTCACAAGGATGTGGAGTGGGTCAGCTACACCGGGTTGCCGAGCCATCCGTCCTACGCATTAGCTCAAAAGTATTTGCCGAAAGGACAAGGAGCAATCCTGACCTTTGGTATTAAGGGTGGAAGCCAGGCGGGAAGCAAGCTAATTGCGAATGTAAAGCTATTTTCTCATTTGGCGAATGTAGGTGATTCCAAGTCTTTGATTATTCATCCGGCAAGCACAACGCACCAGCAGTTGAATGAGGAAGAACAGGTTGCTGCCGGAGTCAAACCGGAGCTGTTACGCCTATCTGTCGGGACAGAAGCAATAGACGATATATTGTACGATCTGGAGCAGGCGATCGCGGCCAGCCAGCAGTAGTATCAGTAGTCGAACACTTCTTAGACCAAGCGTGACAAAGCATTCGTGTGGCATTCGCAAGTGGTTTTTCGACCCAGATCAGTATTCGTTCAATGTTAGTTAGGCGGGGGGCAACCTCCGTCTTTTTTGCGTATTGACAACATACCCCCATAGGTATATATTATACCCCGTAGGGTATATGAGGAGGGGAAGAAGTGGGTAGAAAAATAGTTATTATTGGCGGGGTAGCAGGTGGAGCTTCTGCTGCTGCGAGATTGCGTAGATGGAATGAGGAAGACGAGATTATTCTGTTTGAACGCGGAGAGCATGTTTCTTTTGCGAACTGTGGCCTTCCCTACTATATTGGCGGGGCAATCCCTGCGCGGGGGAAGCTGTTTCTCCAGACACCTCAAGGGATAAGAGACCGTTTTAATATAGATGTGCGGGTACTGAAAGAAGTGATACAAATAGACCGCGAGCAGAAGGTCGCCCATTTCCGCGATATGGTTACAGGGGAAACAGATGAGCAGCCATACGATATTGTGGTATTGTCGCCGGGAGCCAAACCGATGATACCGGACATTCCCGGATTACATGAAGCTATGAATCTATTTACATTAAGAAATATTCATGATACGGACGTTATTAAGGCATATGTAGATGAAAGACATCCAAAGCATGTCACGGTGATCGGGGCCGGATTTATTGGGCTGGAGATGGCCGAGAATTTGCGGGAGCGTGGACTTGCAGTAACTATTATTGATATGGGACAACAATTATTGAATCCGCTGGACCCTGAAATGGCTAAATTGGTAGAACAGCATATGAGACTGAACGGGGTGGAGGTGCGTTTAGAGGAAGGAGTCACGGCTTTTGAAGAGCAGGGTGCACAACTTCGTTTGACCTCCGGGGGTGTGCTCCAGACGGACATGGTTATTCTGGCGATCGGTGTTGTTCCTGAAAATGAGTTGGCCAAGCAAAGCGGATTAGAACTTGGTTTTCGCGGCGCCATTCAGGTCAACGCCCACCTGCAAACCAGCGATCCGGCCATTTATGCGGTGGGGGATGCCATCCAGGTCAAGGATCGCAATCATGGGTTTGCAACGATGGTATCGCTAGCTTGGGGAGCCAATCGTCAGGGGCGTTTGGCAGCGGATCATATTAACGGTCAGGCAATTTCTTATGATGGGGCGCTCGGAACATCCGTCATTAAGACCTTTGCATTGACTGCAGCATCTACAGGTAATAATGAAAAAACATTACAGCGGCTGGGCGTTCCTTATCAGGCTGTTCATATTCATCCCGGTTCGCATGCTGGTTATTATCCTGGCGCATCACCCATCGCTATGAAGCTGCTTTTTAATCCCGAGGATGGGATGGTCTATGGGGCTCAGGCTGTTGGAGCTGATGGAGCAGACAAAAGGATTGATGTCATTGCGACGGCTATTCGTGGTCATTTGAACGTCCGAGAACTGGCTGATATTGAACTTGCTTACGCACCTCCCTATTCTTCAGCAAAAGACCCTGTGAATATGGCGGGCTACGTGGCTTCGAATATCATGGATGGGCTGGTCCAAACGATACAGTGGCATGAAGTTGACGATTTTCACCGCAAGGGTGGTCTTATTATTGATGTTAGGGATGCAGTGGAGCTACAGGCAGGAGCGATTCCAGGTTCGATTCATATTCCTCTGGCCGAGATTAGAGAGCGGATGGCGGAAATCCCTAGTGATCTGGAGATCGCGGTATCCTGCCAAGTTGGTCTGCGAGGCTATATTGCGGCCCGAATTTTGACCCACTACGGTTATCGGGTGAGGAACGTTGATGGTGGCTATAAGACGTATTCGGTTATGGCTGGACGTGATCATCTCTTAAAATAGTTCATCACCCATCCAATCTGGTTGAGGTGATCCGTTACTTCGCCGTGCAGCGCACCGAAGAAAGTATCTTGTAGCTCCACGGTAACGGTACCTTTTTCTGCTAGTGCGCGGTAAGCCTGCTTAAGCTCGTCCTCACTTTCACAGTCGAGAATGATTTGTACATGCTGCGCTTTCAGCGGTTTACCGTAGGAATCCGAAAAATGGATATGACTGCTACCCAGGTGAAGTTCAGCGTGCAAGAGTCTGCCTTCCTGCTTGTTTAGCACTTTGATTTTTCCGCCTAAAACCGATTGGTAATAGTCAATTGACTGCTGCACATCGTTTACAATGACAAAAGGACTTGCACTTCTCATGGAATCATTTCCTTTCCTGTCTTTAATGTAGGATTGCTACTGTACATTATTTACGTTACTTGCAGAGTTTACCCCTTTTCTGATCAAATTATGGCTTGGTTCACTGTGTGACGTCTGTTACAATAGAAGAGGCATATACGAATGGATAGAAAAGAGGTTGAACAGTGGGCACTTCAGTGATTTGGGAAGCAGTTATATATTGGGTAATCTTGGTGATTTCCGCTCTGTGCGTGATCGCAGTATCTGGTAGTCGGAAGACGGCAAGCACGATTATTTTGGCGCCCGTTGTTTTATTCTGTACCATATTTATGATGCAGGGCTCGGTGTTTACTGCCATGCAGCACCCGACGATGGGGTCTAATGTTGGTTTGGGTATGGCATTTCTGACAACATGGGTAGTCAGCGGAATATTGTTTGCTGTAGCGCTTGTAATTGCTTTTATTAAATATAGCAAGAAGAACAAGGCGTAATTTAGCCCTAACCTCAGATGAATAAAGGCTTTCGGTGATGTGCCGAAAGCCCTTTTTGTATTCCTTTTTAACCATGCAGGATGTCTCCGCTTATCTGCGTCTTCTCATAAGCAACACAACGACCAGCACGACGATGATCACGATCAACAGGAATTTCATATTCGATAACCTCCTTGGTCTGTCTCATATTTGGTATTAACCATTTTTAGTTAGTATGCACCGATGGATCTCAAGCAAGTATGTATTGTCGAGTTCTTGGGGAAATTTAGAATGTGGGATCAAAAAGAGGTTTACAGGCTTAGCTGGAAAGTGTATACATAAAGTAAGGGAGGCGATTGCCATGAGTGATCGTGCATTTCATTTGTTCTATATTATTTTCTTAACGGTTCTGGCACTTGGAAGTGTTGGTGGAGTCGCCTGGTGGCTGCGCTCTGTCGGTCGTCAAGAGAAGGAAAAAAACTAAATTCAACATGGGAATACAAGCCCAGTGCATCTTCCAGTAGGAGGGTGCATTTTTATGTGTTATAATGGGAACATATGTTCTTTGTAGGAGGGAAGACGATGTTGCCAGATTTGGAACGAAAGCTGCTACGTATTTTGTATAATTATTTCGCCCAGCATCGGCACATGCCCACAATGGCGGAATTGACCGTAAAAACGGGCAAGCGAGACGCTGAAATTACAGTCGCCTTGCGACATATGGAACAGGAGCGCTACATCACTTGGGAAAACAATTCGGGTACCCAACATGTTGTTTTACTGGAAGGATGGGAGCGTCCCTCGACCCAAAGGCGCACTCAAGCGGAAACAAGACGTTCCACTACGCAAACGATGCCGCCCGATGGTACAGAATATTGGACGAATTATTAAAAGGTATATAAAACTGGAGAATTAATGAGTTTTTAAGGTGCATATCATTTAGTTTTAAGAAAGCGAGACTATAATGACCCTATTAACCCCTTTTTGATCAAGCTATAGGCCCTGCCGATGTATCGGCGGGGTCATTTTTTTGTTCATGATACGGCTTCCGTAAAATGAAAAATCCCCCGGGGATCATCCGGAGGATGGGTGCAGTTTGCATATACTGCACAGCTTGCCCAAACTTCATCGTTTGATGGCATAATATATATTCAACCCCTGCTACCTTGCATTATATGGTCAGCATGTTCATAAGGGGCAGTGTGATTCCACTGTTCATTTTCCAAACGACAAAAGCCCTACCTCTCTTTCGTCCTTGCGGCTCCGATGACCGCGCCAGTGTGAATGTGAAAATCTTCGGCAAAAGCTCAAAATTCTACATTAGGGTTATACATAAAATTTGGAGAAGCTCCATACGGTGATTAGGAGTAATAGCTTGTTGCGTGGAATCTTATGGGGTTAATACATACTTTAATAGTATAGCAAGAATATTTCTAAAACACAAGGTGTGTTTAGTTTCTTAATTAAGAATAGCATGATTTCCCATCTGTAAATTGCAGAATAAAAGCCGTCTTCGTATTGTAAAATGCTCAAGCAAGAAGGTAAACTTTTGATGGTTGGACTCCGATATTGAATACACAAGATATTTTAGAGTGTACGGATGAAAAGAGGGGTAGCAATTTGCCGACCTATAAGCGCTTTATTCAGCATGTTATCCTGAACTATATTATAGGTTCGTTTATCGCTGTATTGTTGGTAGGTATGATTTTTGTATTTTCCACGTTAAATGTAGCCCACTATGAAATTCTGGGTCTTGTTAAAATTATTGCATTTTCCAGCGTCTTTATGATTGCTTGTGAAACCATAGTGTTTCGAATCCATTTGAGACCGGTTCATCGTTTTTTTCTAGGTAACCAGGAAACGCTCAAGGATGTAGAAGCGGTGTATATCCGGGTTCATCATCTGCCTAATTTGTCAGTTTTACGTATTGTAGGACCGCATTTGTTAGGCTTCTCTATCCCGGCAACCGTCATTGCGTTATGGATGATACATACTGGACAACTTACCTTTCCCTTGTATTATGTAGGAATCGCCTGTATAGGAGCTTGTCTGGTCGCTTCGATGCACGCACTGGTTGAATTTTTCCTGACAATGAGAGCAATCAAACCACTGCTGGAGGAAATCCGGGATCGAACCTACCAGCGATATGGATTAAATCTGTCTCTGCGAGGACGAGTCCTGCTATCGCTTCGGCATAAATTTCAGTTAAGTGCGACGCTCATTGGTGCTTTTCCTTTATTTTTATTTTGTTTAGCTACACAGATTCGCTTGGAACGTTTGGAGGCGGCGAATTCTAGTTCCTATTGGGCATGGGCGGGTATGATTTTAATTTTTGGTGTAGCCTTTGCTTATCTGGGAGGTAGGTTGCTGACTCGTGAGATCGAACAGCCGATCCACCACCTGCTGGAAAAAATGAATGAAGTGAAGGAAGGCCGCCTGAACAGTAATGCTAGCGATTTGTATTCGGACGAATTTGCGGAGCTGGTCGAAGGATTTAACATGATGATCGAGGGCCTGAAGGAACGGGAAGAAAAGAACGGTCAGCTATTGGACAGTTACTTCGCCACCTTGGCGGCAGCACTGGATGCACGAGATGCCTATACGGCAGGACATTCTTTGCGTGTAGCTGAATACTCTGTACTCATTGGGCGCAAGGGAGGTTTGAATGAGACGGATCTCGACTTGCTGCGCAAAACAGCCTTGCTGCATGATATCGGTAAAATCGGCGTGGCTGACGCTGTGCTGCTCAAGGACGGCAAGCTGACGGACGAGGAGTTTGATCAGATTAAAATGCACCCGGTTATGGGGGAGAGCATTCTCCGGCAAGTTGAACCGGCTTATGCTATGGCCCCTTATTTGCCTGGCGTGCGCTCGCACCATGAACGTTATGATGGCAAGGGATATCCTGATCAGCTCGCTGGGGAAGATATCCCCTTATTTGGGCGAATTATTGCTGTAGCGGATGCTTATGATGCAATGACGTCTAATCGCCCCTATCGGCAAGGTATGAAGGAAGAGAAGGCGGTTATGATATTGGAAGAGGGAAAGGGAACCCAATGGGACCCTTATTTTGCCGAATTATTTGTCAAGGAGTGGCGCCGGAACAAAGGCATCACAAGCTGACTCTATAGGTATCAGCACATTAGGGCGAGCCATTGAGGTTCGCTTTTTTATATAGGGAGGTAAGCATCTTTTGACATGTCGAAAGATGGGGCTTCATGTTATGATGTACAAGAAAGGCAGACGAGGTTAACATAGGCCTGGCATCCAATTTTTTGCGCTATGGGAGTGTGAGTCCATGCAATTTTCAATGATGTTTTTAATGAATTTAGGGATGCTGATTGCCGTTGCCTATGTGGCGAACGTGATTTATAAATATGGTTTGAGTCGTACCTCTTCGCGGTTCAAATATGTCAGCTCCGTCCTGCTAGTGATATTTGGCGGATGGGTCAGCTCTTGCTTTGGTTTTAACTTTAGTGAAACGGTTATTTTTGATCTGCGTTTTGTACCGCTGATTATCGCGGCATTGGTGTATCCCCGCTCCTATACGCTTATTATTATTGGGGTCGCAATCGGACTTACGAGATTTACCTTTGGTCTGCATATGGCGGCGTGGGTTGGCTTTTTGAATATGAGCATTCTGGGCGTCCTGTGCGCCGGATTGAACTACTGGATGCGGCGTTCCACCTGGCGTCTGATTATTAAGGCATCGGTGACTATTTTAGCGGTTAATATCGTAAATACGTTAAATATTGCCTGCCTGGGCGTCATTCCCTGGCGCTATTATGTAGCGGAGGTTGTTCCTCTGACACTGCCAATTGGCATCGTCCTCAGTTTTCTATTTGCTCTGATTTTACGGGATTTTCAGATGGAGCAACAGCGGAATCATCAGATTAAGCAGGCGAATGAGTTGTTATCAGAGCAGCGAGATGAGTTGCAGAAGGCAAAGGTCATTCTAGAGGAACGTGCCAAGCAACTGATGATGGCTTCCCAATATAAATCGGATTTTATGGCAACGATGTCGCATGAGTTACGTACACCTCTTAATAGCATCATTAATCTGGCGCAGATTATCAACGAGCAGGGAAAGGAACTGGATGAGGACGAGTTATACCAGTACAGCGATCTCATCTATGCCTCGGGGCATGATTTGCTCCAACTGATCAACGACATTCTGGACTTGTCCAAGGTCGAGGCTGGACACATGGAAATCGTAAGTGAGCCGGTCAATGTGCGTGAGATTGCGCAGGTGATGATGATGCAGTTTGAAGTCACTGCGAAGGATAAAAACCTGGAATTCAGCTTAAAGGAGCATGAGCCTATACCGAATGAAATTCTGTCCGATTCCAAACGAGTACAGCAAATTTTGCGTAATCTGTTGTCCAATGCCTTTAAGTTCACTCATGAAGGACGTGTATTGCTAGAAATGAGTACACAGCATCTGGATCAAAAGGGGCAAGAGGGAGATTGGGTTGTATTTGCTGTAAAAGATACGGGCATCGGTATTTCCAAGCTTCAGCAACACGTTATTTTTGAGGCATTCCAGCAGGCGAACGGTTCCATTAATCGTAAATATGGAGGAACGGGGTTGGGATTGTCCATCAGCCGTGATTTTTCTCGCTTGTTGGGCGGGTTTATCCGTTTGGAGAGTGAGGAGGGGAAGGGAAGTACGTTTTCCCTATACCTACCCATGTGTCCGTCCGTAAGCAAAGAGGCGGACGAACAACCCTTTAAATTAACCTAATCGCAATTGCAGGAGCAGGAGCGTTATGGCACAAAGGAGGTCTATCATGGAACGTAAAGCGGTCGTAGTGGGTGCAACAGGGCTTGTCGGGGGTTATGTTGTACGAGAGCTGCTGGTGCAAAAGGAATACAACCGCGTCATGGCTATGGGCAGACGTCCGTTGGACATCAAGCACCCCAAGCTGGAGCAGGCGCTTATCGATTGGGAACAGCCACAGAAAGCGGCGTTCGCCTTCGAAGGGGTGGATGATGTTTTTTGCTGCCTTGGGACAACGATGAAAAAGGCTGGCTCCAAGGAGCAGTTTCGTCAGGTGGATCTGGACTATCCGGTGCTGGCTGCCCAGTTGGGCAAAGAGGCTGGTGCTGTACAGATGCTAGCTATCTCAGCGATGGGGGCCGATCCAGATTCACGCGTGTTTTATAACCGCACCAAGGGTGAGGCTGAAGAGGCGCTTGCCGCTATCGGGCTGTCTGCGCTGCATTTGTTCCGTCCGTCGCTGATTTTGGGCGCGAGACCTGAACGACGTTTGGGCGAAGCCGCTGCCGCTGTTGTCATGAAAGCGCTGGACGGTCTGATGACGGGCAAGCTGGCTTCCTACCGTGCCATCCCGGCTTCGGTCATCGCACGAGCCATGGTACGAATCGCTCTTGCGCAGGCGAGCGGCGTACATATTTATCCGAACGACATCATTCGGGTCATCGGTGCGGAACTAACATCCGATGATGAGGAACCTGGTTCAGGAACGGGTACTTGATGAGAACATGTAAAACCACGGCTAGGGTTAAAATGAAATAACGCCGCTGTTGCCCGATGATTCGGACAACAGCGGCGTTATTTGTATTTTATGGGTGGTTTGTGTTTTACGGCACATCTATCGTAATCTCTAATTCATCAATGTAATGGCGTGTCCAGTTGCCATGAGCATCGAGCAGGGCACTACCTCCTGGTTGTGTTGGCAAGATATACGGCTTGAAAATGATCTTCTGGGGAGTGTCCACAAAAGGAGTAAACAGGGTGATCATTTTGCTGTTACGTTCTTTGGTAAGAGGGACTCCAGAGCCGCTCAGGAGCTGTAGTTCTCTTCCATGCTCGTCGAATACAGCATACTCAAGCATATCCAATTCCTTTTTGGTGTACTGGATCGTTTGTCCGTTTTTGATGTAATTGTACTCTCGCTCCACGGTGTAATCATCCGGCATATGTGCAATATCGGTCAGCATTTTGAACGATGTTGTGATCTTGGTCGTGATGGGGGTCATTTCTACCTTTTCTGCCGTAAATGCAAGATGCGGATTAGACTTGCTTATTTGCAGCTGAAGTATCTTATTATTTATTTTAGTTTTGTGAACCGTGGTTTGTATGCGAAACGGATCGGCTACACCTTTTAACTTTGCATATACCTCTAGCTCAAACTGATCTGGTAAGACGGGTTTACCACTGGCAGAGTCACGCATATACGCAATCAGCATAGAATTACTGTCTTTGCCTGGGCGGCCATACATGAAATTAAAGGAACCATTATTGCTATTGACCGATGTTCCATTGATGAACAGGTCCACTTTCTCTAGAATGTCCTCTTCGGGCTGTCCTTGTGTATGGATGGCCGGATATAGGGTTTGATGTTGTGAATCTCCGCCGCTCTTTTCCAACGCTACGACCAAGCGTGTCCCGTCAAATATGATTTGTGGTACCTTTAACGTAATACCGCTATGGGTAACACTGAGATTCGAGGAAGTTGCCAACCCTCTCTGATCAGCGGTTTGCAGCCCGAGATCCCCAGCAAGCCTGAACACGCTGTCTACAAGGGGAACCTGTTTCAATGATTCTGCCATTATTGGCGAAACAAAGGCGCTACCAATGATCATAACGCTAATGACAGCCGCAGAAGCAGCGACAATTGCGGTTCCCCGAAGAAATCTTTTGACCGGTCGATGTAAGGAAGGCGATTTGGACAACGGCTCCACATCCGATTCCATTTGTGTGTAAAATGCATCTAAGCGTTCTCTTACCAAATCGGGAATCATTACCGTGTCGGCTTCCAAGTTTTCTTTTTCGGATTGTAATTTCCGATCCAGCTCTTGATTCTGTTTCTCAAACTCTGAAGGGATCATTGAAAGGTCGCCTTCCTTTCTCCGCGATTTTGTAGCAGGTCCATTAATGTTCTGCGAGCACGGTGCAATCGTGTTTTGACGGCCCCCTCTGATACATCCAGTACCTCTGATATTTCTCTGATCGGCATATCCCGCAAATAGTGCAGGGAAATTACGGTTCGCATGGATTCCTCCAAGTGGTCGATGGCCTCGCGCAGTTCGATTTTTTCATATCCGCCCGAGGTGGAGGGTTCCTTTATAAATTCGGCCACGGGTACGATCCGTTTTTGCTTGCGGATAATGAGATGGCACTCATTAATGAGGATGCGAAGCAGCCATGTTTTAAAATAGCGAGGTTCACGCAGCTCACCCAGAGACTGGTATGCCTTGAGCATCGCCTCTTGCATTGCGTCCGCGCAATCTTCATTGCTGTGAAGAATGGAACGCGCCATGCCATACATATCGGATTCCATATGTTTCATCAAGGTGACGAATGCCTTGCGGTCCCCCTGCCTTGCTTGGTGTAAGTTTGTTTCGAGATTCAAAGGATGGTGCTCCTTTCCCGCCTATACTTAGCTATGATCATTGTACCTGTATCTGGATTTGTAGAATTTATTTTGTAGCAGGTTACAGGAGTTAGATGATACATAGACGCTAAAGGTTACAACGGATATAAAAAAATATAGCAACGTGGCAACGGGATGTCTTAATAGAAACCCGGTTCGTTAATCTGTCGCACGGAATAGTGGCTTTTGGACTTCACATGCTATAATACGGTGAACTAGTATCAGGAAGGAGAATCCAACCCATATGAAAAAAACAATTGCTACTGAAAAAGCACCCGGTGCTATCGGCCCTTATAGCCAAGCGGTAGAGGCAGGCGGGTTTATTTACACTTCGGGACAGCTTGGACTGAATCCGGCAACAGGTGAGTTTGGTAAGGATGTACAGGAGCAGGCACGCCTGTCCTTGAGCAACGTACAAGCCATTCTGGAAGCGGCAGGCAGCAACATGAACCAGGTTGTGAAAGCGACTGTATTCCTGAAGGACATGAACGATTTTGTCAGCGTCAATGAGGTGTACAGTTCTTTCTTTGAGCAACCCTATCCAGCACGCAGTGCGGTGGAGGTAGCCCGTCTGCCTAAGGATGCACTGGTAGAGATTGAAGTCATTGCATTGAAGGGCGAATAGTCTGGTAGATCCGTGATAAAATGAATAAACAAAGCAAGCGAGCTTGGGCTAGATGATTCAGACCCAAACTCGCTTGTTTTTGCTAGTAGATATCAATAGTTTCTTTAATCCCGGTCGCGATTACGGGCAAAGAACAGCCACAGCGCGTACACCAGAATGATTGCCGCCAAGATCAATGCAGCCAGCCGTACATTTTCATGGTTCGGATGCTCGACGGCGATGGCGACATAGGCCCATACAAATACGAGAGGATAAATGCTGTCACGATAAGGGAAGCTGACCATGATCGCCAATACGGTGCCGATGAGCAGGATAATGATCGCCCATGTCGTATCGCTGAGTCCCCAGCCACTCCACTCATTCTTTTCCAGTGCCACTGCAATATTGATAATAGTAGCAACGGATACCCAACCGAGGTTGAGGCTGAACGGTAGCTTGACGAACCACATTTCTCCGCGGGTTGGCTGAGGTGTGCGGGTACGTACATACACGACGCCCAAGGAAAGCAAGTATAAAATAATAACGATGACGCACAGTTCTACGTATACATACTGCCAGAGGAAAATCCAGATGATATTGAAAATACAGCCTAGAATAAAAAAAATACCGATGGACTGAACGCTTGTCTTCTCTTGCCCTGTAGGTATAGCTTGGTACACGACAAAGCAGGCGAGCAGCACGTAGATGACCGACCAGATGGAAAAAGCGTAACCCGCTGGGGTGATCAAGGTAGGGTACATGTTGGATACAGCAGCAGTACTTCTGCCACCGATAGGAAGTGTAGAAGCCAGAAAGTTAACGAGAACGACAGCGATAAATGCAATAATATTCCACCATTTATACGGGTGGCTTCGTGACATAGGGATATCTCCTCCTCAACGAATGATGATCCAAAATGACCGACTGGTCACAATCTTCTACTATGAATATACCCACTTTGCTTTCGAATATGTCCGAACGGGGAAAAGTTTCTTGATCTCGGCATAATCATAAAAAGTTGTATGTATATGCAGTCATATGTAGTACAATGATAAAAATTTTAAGCACTATATAAGCTGGATTTCCTTAAATTCAACTTGTATAGAAGTAAGGAGATAAGTAGAATGAATGGCTTGGAGAAAGTAGGGAAATTTGTAGGAGGAACCTTTTCCATCTGGGTACTTTTATTTGCATGCTTGGGATTTTTCTTTCCTGCGGCGTTTACAGGGATGAAAGGATACATACAGTTATTTCTGGGCATTGTCATGTTCGGGATGGGGCTAACTTTATCTGCGGCTGACTTTCGCGAAGTATTCCGGCGTCCAGTGGATGTGGCTATTGGTGTGGTCGGGCATTATCTGATTATGCCGTTTCTGGCCTTTGGATTGGCATTAGTATTGCAGCTGCCACCGGATATTGCGGTAGGTGTCATTTTGGTAGGCTGTTGCCCGAGTGGAACCGCGTCCAACGTAATGACGCTCTTATCCAAAGGCGACGTGGCGTTGGGGGTATCGATTGCTTCAGTATCGACGCTGATTGCTCCACTGGCTACCCCGGCCATGATTAACCTGCTTGCTGGACGTTGGATGAATATTGATGCGAAGTCGCTGATCATGGACATTCTCATCGTAGTTATTGTCCCCATTGTGCTGGGTGTTATCGTCAAGTCGCTATTTCGCAAACAGGCAGAAGCCAGTGTTCAGGCGCTGCCGCTCATATCAACACTGGTGATTATGCTCATCGTAGCTATTGTGATTGCAGGCAGCAAAGGCAAGATTTTGGAGACAGGTCCGATTATTTTTTGTGTGGTTATTTTGCATAACGGAATCGGGTTCCTGCTTGGATATTGGTTTGCCAAGCTGTTCGGCATGGATCTTTCCAAGCGTAAAGCTGTTACGCTGGAAACGGGAATGCAGAATTCCGGACTGGGCGCTGCGCTGGCAGCAGCTCATTTTAACCCAATTGCTGCTGTACCGAGTGCGATTTTTAGCGTGTGGCATAATATTTCCGGCTCGTTGCTCGCGACTTGGTTTTCCCGCCGGGAGGAGAAGAAAAGCACAGCCGGGAAGCATTAAGCTTTGTTAGTGGCTTGTGCCAAGTGGCTACGGTTCAGCTTTTTCGAACAGTTTGGGGATGGTCAGAAAGGATAGATTTGACTTTATAGTTGCGGATCATTATACTGTGGTTATTATAACCACTGTATTTAAGTAAGCAACAGTAGTTTGAGTTCGTTATGGAGGAAAACTACATCGAATTCGTATTCGGCTTCATGCTCAACAGCCTTATATTATCTGATCTGATTTAACTGAAGGAGAGAGAAAGAATGAACCCAAAATATAATTCTCTATTTGAAGCTTTTACCCTGCCATCCGGTGTTACGTTGAAGAACCGTATTACCATGGCACCTATGACTAACTTTGCTTCCCACGAAAATGGTGAAGTCAGTGACGAGGAACTGGCATACTACCGTGAACGTTCCGGTGGTGTGGGCGCGGTTATTACCGCTTGTGTGTATGTAACTCCAGATGGTAAAGGATTTGTTAATGAGTTCGGTGCGGACAAGGATGAAATGATTCCGAGTCTGCGCCGTCTGGCGGATACGATTCATCAAGAGGGCGCGAAAGCGATCCTGCAAATTTATCATGGTGGCCGTCTGTGTCCACCGGATCAGATTCCAGACGGACAACCGATT
This sequence comes from Paenibacillus sp. FSL L8-0158, assembly GCF_038592965.1. GTDB lineage: Bacteria > Bacillota > Bacilli > Paenibacillales > Paenibacillaceae > Paenibacillus > Paenibacillus polymyxa_D. The sequence goes on from NZ_CP151949.1 coordinate 586,335, forward strand.
AGTGCAAGCGCAGTAGCCGAGGAAAAAGAAGGGGCACCTGTGCCGCGTGAAATGACATCTGACGATATCCACCGCGTCATCCGCGCCTATGGCGAAGCAACTCGCCGCGCGATTGAAGCAGGCTATGATGGTGTGGAGCTGCACGGAGCGAACGGTTACCTGGTGCAGCAGTTCTTCTCCCCGCATTCCAACATTCGTACTGATGAATGGGGAGGAAGCCTTGAGAAACGATTGACTTTCCCGCTGGCGGTTGTTCACGAAGTGAAAAAAGTTATCGCAGAGCATGCGAAGCGTCCATTCATTTTCGGTTACCGCTTGTCTCCTGAGGAAGGACACACGCCAGGCATCACGCTGGATGATACGATGGTGCTTGTAGACCGTCTGGCGGATCAAGGGCTGGATTACCTGCACATTTCCGTAAATCATTTCTTCGGTGGTTCGTTCCGTGACCGTAGTGACGAACGGTCACGTACCGTTCTCATCCATGAGAAGGTAGGTAACCGTGTGCCGATTATGGGAGTCGGATCGCTGAATACACCGGACGAGGCGCTTGCAGCACTGGAGACAGGTGTACCGCTTGTATCGCTGGGACGTCCGCTTTTGATGGAGCCGCAATGGGTTCAGAAGGTGCAAAACGGCACAGAAGATACCATTCGCACGACCTTATCCAAGCAAGCTCAGCAGGAGCTAGTTATTCCTGACTATTTGTGGGGTGTGTTGACGACCCTTCCAGGCTGGATGCCTGTTACAGACTAAATTTTGAATGATGGAGATACCCTAGGCTGCTCTCATGCACCTAGGGTATTTTCCTATCTCGTGACCGCGAACACAACAATGATAGGAATAACTGAGAAAGAAGGAAACTGACAATGTTGCATGAAGCTAATGGCGCGATTTTGATGAAGTCCACCCATCCGGGGCTACAGATTCGACTGTTACAAGTAAGTGATGCAGAACGTTTATTAGAGATCAGACGTGAAAATTTTGATTTTTTCAAACCGTTCGAGCCAGAACGACCTGAAATTTACTTTACCCTGGAAGAACAGGCGCGTCTGATTTCCAACGGTTTGGAAGCAGCACAAGCCGGACAGGGATATACGTTTGGACTTTTTTTGCCGGAAAATAATAAGCTGATTGGCAGAATGGAGCTGTCGGGTGTCGCTAGAGGCCCCTTTCAAAACGCCAATCTGGGCTACTTTGTAGATCCTGCTTACCACGGACAAGGCTATGCTACTTCCGCAGTGAAGGATATTGTACGCTACGCCCTGAATGAGTTGGAATTACACCGTATTCAAGCTGGAGTGATGCCAAGAAATACGCCTTCCAATCGAGTGATGGAAAAGGCAGGATTTCGCCGCGAAGGGCTAGCTCTCAACTACTTGAAGATTAATGGTGTGTGGGAAGATCACGTGCTGTATGCGATAACGGCTGAGGATTTGCAGAATGGCGTCTTCTGAACTCGCCAGGCGTGACCCCTTCCAGTTTTTTGAACACCTTGCCAAAATATTTTTCATCCTGATAACCGACCATACCGGCAATATGATGAAGGCGCAGCTTGTCATTCAGCAGTAATAGCTTTGCCTTGCCCATCCTGATCTGGCACAAATAGTCCGACAGATTAACTCCGTACTCCTGCTTGAATTTACGAGAAATATATTCCCGACTGAGGTAAAAGCGGCTCGCCATATCCTGTAGAGAAATGTCCTCGTCGTAGTGTGCATCCAGATAGCGGGCAATATCACGGATGGTCGGGTTGTTTGGACTATGGCTTGGTGTAAGTGCCTGACCGGCTGCCAGCAGTCGGTTTTCGACCTGTCTTTGCCATAAGGGCAACGAAAGCATGCCGCGGTTATCGACCGGCAAGGCATGGATGGAGCCGGACTCATCTGCCATCTCCTCGCCATCGGTATCCCCGGGTCTGTCATTCAGCCAGCGGGCCAGCATCCAGTCCAGCTCCTGATTCCAACTGGCTAGCTGCTCTGCTGTAACCGAAGGCAACTCGGCTACGGCTGCTATCCAGCGGCCTACCGCTATAGACACACGACTGGCATTACAGCTGAGCGCACTAAGCCGTAGTTCCTCTTCCATGTCAGGTAACTGGGGAAGACGAATGCTCTGCCGTGTCTGGGAACTCTGGTGCATCCAGTCGGCTTGCAACACATCCCGTTTCCACAACGCTTGCCTTGCCTCTTGGTAGGCAGTCGCTGCCGCTATGGGAAAGGCACCAAAAGAGCCAACCCCGATGTGCATGTAGCACCGCAAAGCGGTTTTGATTCCTGTATGAATATCCTGCAAGAGTGTTGGCCAACGAGATGGATCGCCCCAATATAGTAGAATAATTTCGTCCATACGCTCCAGATGACGGAATGCAACTCCGGTTTGAGAAGTTCCGAGAAATTCGTTGCAGATGTTAGTGAGGGAAAAGCTCAAAAGCGCACGGCGCGTTTTATATTTGTCCAGTATATCGGCATCCAGCTGAGTGGTACTCATCACAGCTGCATTACATATCTGAATAGCTGCGGGAAGACGGAGCTCCTCACGTAAGGGCGTAATGGAAAGAGGGGTATTCGCTATACCGGAAACGATTTCAGTCAGGAGCTTATCAGCATAGTGTGGCCTCATCCGATTGACCTCCATGGCCTGCATCGTCTGCCTGTTCCGGTCTTGCTCTGCTGTCCGCCAAGCTTGAGTGGCTTTTTTTACAGCCTCGTTAATCTCCACTGGATCCACGGGCTTAAGAATATAGTCCATGCCTCCCCGGCGGATGACCTGTCGAACCAATTGAAAATCATCATAGCCACTGACCACCACGACTCTGGTTGCTGGGGAATTAACTTGAATCCACTCCATCAGTGCTATTCCATCCTTGCCGGGCATCCGCATATCCGTGAGTACAACGGGTGGGGAAAGGGCGGTAATGACCTCAATCGCCTGATCGCCCGACTCAGCTTCAATCACCTCGCTCACACCGCAAGCTTCCCAATGTACGAGCATCCGTATGGCATGGCGCACATGCTTCTCATCATCCACAATCAGGACTTTCATTGACAGATCACTCTCCCTTAATATGAATCTCTGTATGGGCTTCAGTGCGAATTTCGAGTGTGTACCGGACACCATGAGGCAGAATGTTGTCTACGCACAGGGTGTTAGAACCATCCTCCGAGTGAAGCTGAATACGCAATAGAACATTACGAAGGCCAATGGAGTCCTGCTCGCTAGTGTCTGGCTCCTCGTAGGCTTTTAGCGGACGTTTTAACATATGCTGGAGTTGCTCCAACTCGGCTTGTGGTATGTTAGTTCCGTTATTTTCCACTGTTATTTTCACAATGCCTTCCCGGATTCGGCTGCCTGTAATGCGAATTTCACCGGGCCCCAGCCGGGGATCGGCACCGTGTTTAAAGTAGTTTTCCACCAACGGTTGGAGAATCATTTTAGGTACCCGATCATTCAGGACCTCATCCTCCAACTGGTAAGTGACTTCTAATTGCTCACCGAAGCGTTCCTTTTGTAAATCAAGATATTGTTTTACATGTTCGGCTTCTTCCTTAAGTGTAACGACCGTATGGTCCCTCATATTATAGCGCAGCATTTTGGCAAGGGAAGAGAGCAGCGAATAAATTCGCGGCACCTCATGCTGTAGAGCCAGGGTTCCAATAGACTGTAGCGTATTATATAAAAAGTGAGGATTAATCTGTGCCTGAAGCGCTTTCAATTGATGTGTCTTGTTAGCCAGCTCCAGCTTGTATTCCCGCAAAATGAGGTTATTGATGGTATCCATCATCTGTCTGAAACGGCGCGACAGTACTCCGATTTCATCGTTACTCATGGCCCGAATGTCTACATCCAGTTGACCGGACTGAATCTGGTTTATGTAGCGAGTCAGTCGCTTAATAGGTGCCGTGATTTTTATCGAAATCCATAACGTGGCAACAATGGCAAGTAGCAATGCTGCGCCTGTAATGACCGCATTGATCTGAGTCAGGCGGGTAGCCCGTAAATACAGCGTACGATGTGGAATTTTCTTGACGAGTGTCCAGCCTGACAAGTTGGCATCCAGCTTGCCGTACACGTGCAGTGCTGTATCATCCTCAATCACTCCGTGCTCGCCTTCTTTAGAAATTCGATTGAGCAGGTCAGATTCCTTCCAGTGTGTTCCAATTGATGCTTCTTTTCCGCTATATATGATCGTTCCGTTTCGATCGATCAAAAACAGCTCCTCTGTATCCGCATCATACAATTGACGGCAAATACTGCGCAGCGGCTCCAGATCAACATCTATAGCCAGTACCCCAAGCGTCTCTAAGGCTGGAATGTTCCGAATCGCCCGATGAAGTGTAAATACCTGCTGCTCTGTGCTGTGCTCCGCATAGGAAACCGCCGAAAAGCCGTACAAATGCTTCATATGCGTGGGCTGTATGAACAGTCCGGAAGGGCCGTAATGAATAAAACCGGTAAAGGGCTCCAGCCGGAATTCCCGTAGAGGAACCGTGCTGGTAATCAGCGTAGATTGCCCGGCCTCAAAAGAATGCAAATACACCTGGTCAATGCCTGACGTAGCATTCATCATCGTTTGCAGAGTGGTGTATATTTCAGCGACGGCCCGGTAATCATCCGGGATTTTGGCCAGATTACGCAGAAAATGAGGGTCATTATAGACTCCGATGGACGCGCGATTCAAACCCTGTAAATAGTTATCCAAATTCGTAATTCCCTGAAAAATAAGCCGTTCATTTTCTTGTGTGGCCTGCTCCCGCAAGGATTGCTTGGTGAGAACGAAGGTCATGGTCATCGACAGCAGCAGCGGCAGGGTGACCGCAATGAGCAAAAACCAGATTAGGCGAGAACGAATACTGTAAAATTTCATGCAGTGAGCTCCTTTCACAATTCAAGGCGAGCCAGAGGTCAATATTTTCCCCCCTAATGGTTCACGATCCTACGTGTTCTCGAGAGCGCTTATTCGACATAATGAACATGTGAATCGCATATCCTTACGGTCCAAACATCATACTGCTGAAAGAAAGCCGTAAGGGAGCGTTCCAGACACCAACAGACAACATAAGGGGGGGATCGGTTTGAATCGCGCCAAGTCGTCGCAATGGCTACAGCAATGGATTTTTGTAGGGCCGTCGACGTTATTTTTCGTTATCATTATTGTAATCCCTTTCATGCTCGGAATGTACTATTCTTTTACAGAGTGGAATGGAGTTGCCAATCAGGCAAAGTGGGTCGGGTTGGATAATTTCAGTCACATTTTATGGAATGATGACAAATTTGGGACAGCGTTCTGGTTTACGGTCCGTTTTACGGTGGTAGGAGTGGTGGCTGCGAATATTTTTGGTTTTCTGCTGGCGTACTTTCTAACCAAACCGCTGAAAACAAAAAATGTACTAAGGACCATCTTTTTTATGCCCAACGTGATCGGAGGTCTGTTGCTGGGCTTTATCTGGCAGTTTATTTTCGTCAAGGGATTTGCAGCAATCGGTGAGAGCACGAACTTGTCCTTCTTCAATCTGTCCTGGTTGGGAGATGAGATCACGGCCTTCTGGGGCATTGTAATCGTGTTTATCTGGCAAACTGCCGGGTATTTGATGGTGATTTATATCTCTTCCCTGACCAATGTGCCCCGCGATATGCTAGAAGCAGCCGAAATTGACGGAGCTAGCCGGATGCAAATTTTGCGGTCGATTATACTTCCTTTGATCATGCCTGCCGTTACGGTTTGTCTTTTCCTGGCGATATCATGGTCATTCAAAATGTTCGATCTTAATTTGTCACTGACCAAAGGCGGTCCCTTCGGGTCCACAGAGTCGGTTGCACTCAATATTTACAATGAAGCGTTTGTGAATAATCGTTATGGGCTGGGAACAGCTAAAGCACTCATTTTCTTTATCATTGTTGCTCTGGTTACGAGCCTTCAGGTACGACTGACGAAAAGTCGGGAGGTGGAAGCGTAAATGGAAACAAGCAAGCGCTACCGCTTTGGAACATGGGCGACCGAGATAGTGATGATCCTCGTCGCATTGTTATTCCTCGTCCCGTTTTACTTTTTATTCGTGAATTCGGTCAAAAGCTTTGGTGACCTGCTCACCGATTCTGCGGCCTGGCCACAAACCTTTGTATGGAGCAACTACGCTAGAGCGTGGAGCATCACGCGTTTTCCCGAAGCTTTATGGAATTCATTCGTGGTTACGGTAGTTAGTAATCTGCTGCTCGTACTGATCAGCTCAATGGCAGCTTACCGAATGGTCCGGCGTCCGACGCGTTATAATCGAGTGTTGTTCAGCCTGTTCGTAGCTGCCATGGTTATTCCTTTTCAATCGGTGATGATTCCTTTGGTCAAGGTTGTAAGTACACTGGATTTAATGAACAGTATAAGTGGTCTGGTCATCTGTTATCTGGGATTCGGAGCTCCAATGTCGATCTTTCTCTTTCATGGATTCGTCAAAGGTGTGCCAGTCGAGGTGGAAGAAGCAGCTACGGTGGACGGATGTACGCCTTACGGAGTGTTTTTCCGAATTGTGTATCCGTTGATGCTGCCGATGATGGTAACTGTTATTATTTTAAATACGCTCTGGATTTGGAATGATTATCTCCTGCCTTCTCTGGTACTGCAAAAGGCTGAGCTGCGCACGATTCCGATTGCGACCTATGCCTTTTTCGGACAATACACAAAGCAGTGGGATTTGGCCTTGCCTGCTCTGGTGCTGGGCATCTTGCCAGTCATCGCATTCTTTCTGGCTATGCAAGAATATATTATACAAGGTATTATGGCGGGTTCGGTCAAGGGTTGAGTGTGGGGATGAGCTGAAAATGTACACGGTGTGCCACTCCGCAAATGGAGGTGCTTACCATCGCTGTTGCCTCCAGATTTCCCTGAATAAACGAATGAAGGTAGGAATCTAGAGACAAAGGCGAGTGCTATCGCTTGTTCAGCACCATTCCGTTTGCTCCGTTTCCACATGAATTTTTCGAGTTCAACTGGTATGAATTTAAAATAGAAAGGAACATCAAAATGAAAACGCATACTTTTAAAAAGAAAGCACAAGCACTAATCTTGCTTCTCGCGGCCTTTGCCCTGGTTTTGGCAGGTTGTAACAGCAGTGGCGGACAAAACGCAGGCAAAGAGGAAGTGAAGGAAAAAACAATTCACATTTTTCAGTTCAAGGTAGAGATTGCAGAAGCGCTGAATCGCATGAAGGCGGAATACGAAGCATCTCATCCAGGGATCAAGCTCGATATTCAGACCGTGGGCGGGGGCAGTGACTACGGAGCGGCGTTAAAGGCGAAGTTCGCTTCCGGGGAGCAGCCGGATATTTTTAACGTAGGAGGTTACCGCGAGCTGGATACGTGGCTGGAATATTTGGAGGACCTGTCTGACCAGCCTTGGGTTGGGGATGTGGTCGATGTCGCCAAAGAGCCGATGACCAAAGACGGCAAGCTGTATGGCCAGCCGATGAATCTGGAAGGGTACGGCTTTATTTATAACAAGGATCTGTTCAAGAAGGCGGGGATTACGGAGACCCCTAAAACATTATCCGAACTGGAGGGAGCTGCGCAAAAGCTCCAAGCTGCAGGGATTACTCCATTTTCTAATGGATATCAGGAGTTTTGGGTGCTGGGCAATCATTTGCTGAACGTGGCATTTGCCAATCAGCCGGACCCTTCGGCCTTCGTCAAGGGACTGAATGATGGAACTGCAAAGATTCCGGGCAACGCTGTATTCGCCGAGTGGGTTAAGCTATTCGATCTGACACTGAAGTATGGCAATTCGAAGCCGCTCACGACCGATTACAACACGCAGGTAACGAACTTCGCCACTGGAAAGGCTGCCATGATGCAGCAAGGAAACTGGACTCAGGTCCAAATTGACGGAATTAATCCGAAGCTGAATCTGGGGATTTTGCCTATGCCGATTGGTGAAGACGCAACAGCCGGAGATAAGCTGTTTGTAGGTGTCGCCAACAACTGGGTGGTTAATAAAAATTCGTCTGTCAAACCCGAGGCGAAGGAGTTCTTAAACTGGATAGTGACATCCGAGCAGGGTAAAAAGTACATCACCAAGGAATTTAAGTTTATTCCAGCGTTCAAGAATATCGAAGGGACAGAGGCTGATATGGGCCAATTGGGTGCTGAAGTGGTGAAATACAGTAAGGAAAACAAACTGTTGGGCTGGTTCTTTAGCCGCTATCCTGAAGGAGCACAGCAAGAATTCGGGAGTCAGATGCAAGCCTATGTGGCAGGTAAATCGGATGCCGGGAAGCTATTCGAGGATTTCCAGAAAACATGGGATAATTTGAAGACCAAATAAGAACAAAAGCACGCGATAAAGCCTTCATATTTCAGGGAGATTGTATGATCCTGAAATATGAAGGCTTTTTTGCAAAATTAATTATATATGGTAATGGAGAAGAACAATATCCCCGCGGCGTTCTATTTCTTGGAGTTCAAATGTACTTGGTAGCGTTCCCTCTGGAAATAACGGTATTCCTTGTCCAAGCACTTTGGGAATGATCGCAATGATAGCTTTCTCCAGCAGTCCAGCTTGTAAGAAGGCCTGGACTAACTGGCCTCCACCGACTAGCCATACCGCACCTTCCGATTGTCCTTGCAGACGTGGAACCAGTTCAGTCAGAGCTTCGTCCGTAAATGTAACATGTGGCGCCTGCTGTTGCTCCGTTAATGCTCGTGTGAGCACATAGCATGGCTTTCCGGCATAAGGGAAATCATCTGAGAGCTTCAATACTTCCTCATACGTCAGCCTGCCCATCAGCACCGTATCAACGGTGTCGTAAAAGTCGGCATATCCATTGTCCCCGCCATCCCCTTTAACATCATACAGCCAGTCCACCGAACCGTCCGGCAAAGCGATATACCCGTCGAGACTCATGGCAATATACAGCACAACTGCGTTTGATTTCAAAACCTTCATAGTTCATTCACTCCTTTCTATATCCTAATGTTACAATGTATTTATGACATAGTATGTCGTAGTTAAACGTTCATTTTAAATTAATTTTGATTAGAGGGGTACCTTATGAACGAACGCAGAATTGCTCTTATGAGAATACTGGATTCCCAAAAAAAATATACGGCGCGTGAGTTGGCTGAACGTTTTGGTGTCTCCGTCAGGACGATACAAAGAGATCTCGACTATTTGCAGCAGACCGGGTTACCCCTTTATACCGAAATGGGTCCTCATGGTGGGTATCGGGCACTTCCCAATCGGCTTCTTCCTCCCCTTCATCTTGCTCGTGACGAGGCGTTGGGTCTTTTTCTCATGTTGCAACTGTTGGAGAACATTCCAGATATCCCTTTTGGCTTGGTTCGTGAGCATTTATCCGAGCACTATTATGCCGAACTTCCACAGGATGTGCAGGACAGCATCGATCAATTAAAGGAGTACATTTCTTTTCGTATGCTACCCACTCACGCAGAGTCACCCTACACCTCAATCATTTTGGAGGCTGCGCTGAATAAGCGCCGGGTGAACATGCATTACCGCTCCGCTTCCGGGGCAAAGTGGACTCAGGTATATCCGATTGGACTGTATTTTGATCACGGATATTGGTACATGCCAGCGCATAGCAGAGACCGCATCATTCTGTACCGTTCAGATCGGGTAATCACAATAACAATGCTGGACGAAACCTTGGACACCCTTCCTACACTTCAGGAATGGTTGGCTTCGGAGGATTCCCGTATAGGAATTCCGTCCAAAATAAAATTTACCGCATTGGGTGCCAGGCTGGCCGGATCAGATGCTCTCTTCCAAAATGTATCCCATCAGGAAGGGCAGGGTCAGGAATGGCAGGGATATATACCGGTCGAAGAGTTTAGATATGTGTCCAGGCTTCTGTTAAAATACGGGCCAGAGGCCGAGGTCGTATATCCCAAAGAACTGCGTGTACAGGTCAAGCAACTGTTGCAAGACAGCCTGAACCCTTATCTGAAGGATGCAAAAGCGGATGATGAAGAAAAAGACAATTAATCCTGTAAATTGATTCTCTTATTTATAGTTAACCACATGAATATTTAAGGTTATTGACTTATGACTTTCCATTTATTTTTGTGATAAAGTTTTGAAAAGAGCCCGTTTTCGTATATGATGAAGAGTAATAATTCAAAAGGCTGGACGGGAGACAGATATGAATCAACCGCTTTATGGAATATGGCTCGGAGATGTGTTTTTTTGCTTTTCTGGTGAGACGTCGGAACCACGTATCGATGCGTGGAGCAGTGTAATTCGCAGGCTGACGCTAAAGGGAGACCTTCGGCCGTTTCGGCAGGCTGCGTTGCGCCTTGCCGAGGTACGGATACCGAACACTGCTCGTGTGGAAACCGCGGGCAGAGGTGGCAAAAGACGTTCCATGCTGGGGCGTACATTGGAGGGTTTGGCGCTGGAACCGCGCGAGACGATGGCACTGCTGACCCGCATGGACGAGAAGGGCTGTGCGGCATCGGGCATTACGCTGGGCGAGGAAATGCAATATTGGCAAAAAGCCGCTTATTTTGCGCTAGAGCTGATGCAGCGGGGCGAAATTGCGCCATCGCTTACAGAGGCGCGTCCATCGGGACCGCGTCGTCGCGGTCCGGAAGCGGCTGTCGGGGTGTGGATTCCTCGACTGTGTCAAGAGGAGGACATACGCCGCTTTCATGAGCTGGCTGCTGCAATGCCGGCTGTTTGTATGGCGGCTCCGGCCGTGTTCGCGGGTAAGGAGCCTGAAACACGCGAGGATGCAGCCGGAATCGTGCTGTACTCCTTCCTGTGTGCGGTCATCCATGCGGAAACGACCGCGGTGCTGGCAGCCTCAGACCGTGAGCTGGGCCGATATCGCGCAGAGTATCGGCGCGGAGGATCGCCGCTGGCAGAGCTATGGTGGAACAGTCTGCTGACAGGTTCCCGCCCGGTGGCGATTCAGGGAACGCCCGCGGAGATGGAGGAGCTGGTACTCCAAGCGTCCTCTCTTAAGGGAAGCGCAATGCCTGTCACGGAACGGGAAGACAAGGAGCCGTTAGAAGGGCAACTGCGGTTGTGCCTTCGTTTGGAGCCTTCGCTGGAAGAGAGTGTGAAGGAATGGCGTATTACCTTTTGGGCAGAAAGCGATGCTGAGCCGGGGTTGCGACTGCCTGCTCTGGCACTGTGGGCGCATCCTGAACGTGATCTGGTTCGCGGCGGAATTGTATATCGTCAAGTGCAGGCGCAACTGCTAATGAGGCTCGGACAGGCTGCTGAAGCGGCACCTTTATTGCAAGAAGCGTTGAACCGCCCTTATCCCGAAGGGCTGACACTGGAGCCGGAGATGTTCTTCCGCTTCCTGACGGAAGCCGTTCCCGCATTACAAAAGAACGGTATCACCGTGCAAATGCCTTCGCGCTGGAGCCGGGAGGGTCGAAGACGTGCAGGCTTGCGGCTCAAAATGCGTTCGACAGAGCAGGGTGCCAAGCCGGATGGTGTGATTGCCGATACATCGTCTGTCGGCATTAACCGCATGATTTCATTTGATGCCGAGGCTGTGCTGGGTGATACAACTTTGACGATGGAGGAACTGGAAAGCATTGTCGCCGCTAATTTGCCGTATGTACGTCTCGGAGGGGAATGGATCGAGGTCGATCCCAAGGAAATTCGTCAGGTGCTGCGCTTTATCAAGCGCGGTGAGAACGGTGAGATGAGCTTGTCCGAATGGATGCATTTGGCTGCAGAAAATGAAAGTGCAGGCGAGGCCTCATGGAAAGGCTTGTCCATCTTTGGCGCGGAATCCGCCGGATTGCTTGCGTCTTTGGCTGAGGGCGGCGTACTCCGTTCGGTAGAGCCGCGGCCTGTACCGGAGACGCTGCACGGTGCATTACGACCCTATCAAGAACGCGGCTTTCAATGGCTGGCCGCGATGCGTGGATTAGGCTTTGGTGTCTGCCTTGCGGACGACATGGGGCTTGGTAAAACGATTCAGGTCATCACCTGCCTGCTCGACGGTGGCATCGGCGCAGATGATCAACGTCCGGCGTTGATCATCTGTCCGACGTCCTTGCTCGGCAACTGGCAGCGCGAGTTGAAGCGCTTTTCACCGGATTTGTCACTGTATATTCACCATGGCAACCAGCGACTCCACGGCGAGCTGTTTCAGGAAAGTGTACGTGAGTATGATATCGTCCTCACTACCTATCATTTGGCGGGCCGGGACGGCAGCGATTTATCTGCGGTATACTGGTCCTCCATCGTGTTGGATGAGGCGCAATATATAAAAAATGCACGAACAAAGCAAGCACAAAGCGTCATGAAGCTGTCTGCTCCACATCGGATTGCCATGACGGGTACCCCGGTAGAGAATCGGCTGAGCGAGCTGTGGTCTATTTTTCAATTCCTGAACCCAGGTTACCTCGGTACGGCGTCTTCATTCCGCCAACGGTACAGTCTGGCGGGAGAGGAGCGGGGGTCCGCGTTGCGTGAGCTTCATCGCCTCGTCTCCCCGTTCATGCTGCGTCGACTCAAAAGCGACCCAGATATACGCAAGGACTTGCCAGAGAAGCTGGAGTTGAAATCCTACTGTGTACTGACACCAGAGCAGGCCGGATTGTATCGGGGCGTGGTGGATCAATTATTGGGAACACTGGATGGGCAGATCGGTATGGCTCGCAAAGGGCTTGTTCTGTCTTCACTGACCAAGTTGAAGCAGATTTGTGACCATCCGGGTCTGATCATTCCGGGTCGGGCTGATAGTGGTAAAACGCAAAACTCGGGCAAAATGGAGCGACTGCTGGAATTGGTAGAGACGATTCGCGAGAACGGCGAATCGGCGCTGATATTTACCCAATATGTGTCGATGGGAGAATTGCTGGTCTCCCGTTTGGCCAAAATCTTCGGGGAAGAGCCGTATTTTCTACATGGAGGACTGGCGAAAACCAGACGGGATGAAATGGTTCACAACTTCCAGCAGGGAGAAGGGCCGAATATATTCGTACTTTCCCTGCGTGCAGGTGGCGTGGGCCTGAACCTGACACGTGCCAGCCATGTCATTCACTATGACCGCTGGTGGAATCCTGCAGTGGAAAATCAGGCGACAGACCGCGTATTCCGTATTGGTCAAAGCCGCAATGTACAAGTGCACAAGCTGATTTGTCAAGGTACACTGGAGGAGCGAATCGACGAGCTGATCGAGAGCAAAAAGGCACTTTCCGAGCAGGTTGTCGGCTCCGGTGAACATTGGCTCACCGAAATGTCTGATGATGAATTGCGCGGTTTGATTGCGTTGCAAAATGATGTATGGATTGAGTGAGCAGAGAAAGGATGAAGGCGATGACGAGGCCGCGAGTGAAGCTGAAAGTAACTGACGGTCACTGGACAGCGGTATTAGACGGAAATGGCTTGGAAGGCGAATCAACGGGTGTACCTTCCGCACATGCTGTCCAATGGACGGGCCCAGCGCCTGTACTAAACCCCGAACAGCGAAAGGCATGGCTGGAGCAGCTAAAAGCAGATCCTTTGGATATCTACCGCTTTTTGCAAGGGGAAACCTGTCTATCGCTGGATGAGATCGTTCAGCTAGCAGCTGAGACAGCCACTTCCAGCATGGAGGATGGCGTGGGTGTAGTCGACGATGTGAAGAAAGCTCTTCAGACCGGGATGGAAGCCGAGCCGCAGACCTGTCTGGAACTGATCGGAATGACGCGGGAAGAACTGCTGGAGTACGTATTCAGTGCTTGGGCCGGAGAGTTATCTCATGTGCAGGGGACATCCCCCGCGCTTGAGTCTACCTCGCGGCCGGAGGGCGGACGCAGCGGATCGGCAGCGATTAGCGAATGGATTGCAGAGTCAGCGGCAGAAGGAGCATTACATCGTCCCGGTGCAGGTTTTCATGCGATTGAGATTCATCTGCCGCAGAAGCTTGTTCTTAAGAAGGAAGCGGATATTACGGCTTTGCTGCCGGGTTTACCCCGTGCGGAAGAGGCATTGAAGCTCATACGTGAACGGGTAGCCGAGCGGGCCCGAGCTGCAATTCCGCAAAAACGTCATACTCCGTAACAATTCGGGTATATACTTCCTTTTTCGAGTCTATTCGCCTTCATCGAACGGGATAACGGCTTCGAAGAGTACCAAAAGTTCAGTTACAATGGGGAAACGGAAAAGTCACAGTAAGTCATGCATCAATTGCAATAATGGAGGAGATACCAGCATGAAACGACATATACAACAGACGCGAGCATCTAAGCGCTGGACCAAAGCGCTCATTCCAGGGCTGATCTTGCCAGGGCTATTACTGGCAGCCTGCCAGCAGGGAGGATCAGGTGGACAGGAAAGCGAGCCGTTGAAGTCATCTACAGCGGTACAGGAGAATGTACAGCCTTCCACCCAGCCGGATGCGGGCAATAGCAGCGCTAGCGCTGGACAAGCCTCTGCGGGTACAGAAAGTGGACAAGCCGACCCTGTGATGGCGTTGCGAAGCCAGAGTGCGCTGCAAGCCACGGTTAAGGAAGAGGATGGAACCGCGATTGTCACCAATGCGACTTCGGATACAGTCGTTGTGAACAAAAAGCGCAGCTTGCCTGTGGGCTATGTCCCAGACGACCTGGTGGAGCCGCAGGTGCCATTTTCCTTCGAGGGGCCGCACGAAAAGCGGCATTTGCGTAAGGAAGCGGCAGAGGCACTGGAGCAGTTGTTCGACGGTGCGGAAAAAGACGGCATTGAGCTGCGTGCGGTATCGGGATACCGTTCCTATAAGCGTCAGGTATCTATTTTCAACAACAATGTAAAGACAAAGGGGCAGGAATATGCCTCTAAAGTTAGTGCTGTACCGGGTACGAGCGAGCATCAGACAGGTTTGTCCATTGATGTATCCAGCCCAAGCGTAGGTAATGCGCTAGAGCAGTCCTTCGGAGCTTCCAAGGAAGGCGAATGGCTGGAAAAACATGCACCGGAATACGGATTTATTATTCGTTATATGAAGGGTAAGGAAGATGTGACCGGCTATGTGTACGAGCCTTGGCATATCCGTTATGTGGGAACAGACATTGCGGAGGATGTAACCAAGCAGGGGATGACGCTGGAAGAATATTTCGACGAGAACAATATCAAGCTGTAGCAGTGAAAACCAAGCCGTAATCCTAGGGATTGCGGCTTTTTGTCGTGTTTTTCTTCCAAATTGAACCTTTTCAAGGTAGAATCTCGTATAGTGAACGACGACAGAAGCGCTT
Source organism: Paenibacillus sp. FSL L8-0158 (assembly GCF_038592965.1). GTDB lineage: Bacteria > Bacillota > Bacilli > Paenibacillales > Paenibacillaceae > Paenibacillus > Paenibacillus polymyxa_D. Next base: position 601,524 of record NZ_CP151949.1, read on the forward strand.
TGATTTGTTGCAAACCTCATGACAGAAGCGTACAGGAAGGGAAGGGAATCATCATTTATTATTCATTAACGTATCGAGAATGGTCGGAAGACACTCAAAAGGAACTGCGTAGCCTGACACGGGAATCCGTATCGGGAGATGAGCTGTTTCTGCGCAAGCTTGTAGACGCTACGCGTCTCCATGACAAACTATGGTCGCATATCTCGAATGAAAGTGAGGAACATACGGATCATTCCGTCTATGTGACTGAATTTACAGGAGAACGTGCAAAGCCTTATGGTGCGTCCATCACAGACCTCGTGCTTGCCAGTGAGGGAGGTTACACTTCCACATACAGTGCAATGTACTGGATATGGCATGAACCTGCATTCCGTAGCATGGATCAGCGGGACGGTTCGGTATTTACCCTCGAGTTGGCCCAACGGCTATTAGATCACTATACAGTACTGGGTGGCAAAACATATGAATTTATATATTCGGTACTGGACCCTCAGCTGAAGAAGGTACATCTGTTTGTGAAGGAGGTCGATCTGTGATGGAGCATTCTTGGGAAAAAATAAAATCCAAGCCCGGCTCTCGTACACGGATGGCGGCCTTTGCCCTGATTTTGGCTGTCCCGGCCGCTCTGACGGGTTGCGGTGACGACGAGTATTATGACTGCGATGAGCTTCCTGTATCGGAGCAAACGGCGTGTCGGGATTCAGGCAGCAGCGGGTATTATTATGGCGGATCGACCTATTATAGTGGAGGCTCCTCATACCATAGCAGTCGTTCTTCTTCCAGCTCATACCGCAAAAGCTCATCCTCATCTTCCAGCTCACACAGTGGTTTTGGCAGCAGCGGATCACGCAGCGGCTTTTTTTCTGGGGGTTAAGATGAGCATGCGCACGATTCGGCAATTGCCTTATGAACATGACGAGCTTTTTAAGGGTGAAATCAGCCGTATGATTCCGTATCATCGCATGTACGGCAAGTCCTATTGCGTGCCGGCCTTAACAGTGTATCAGGAAAGCGAGCTGGCAGAGCTTCAGGCTGCTTCTGAGGCGGTACATCGTATTTACCGCAAGGTCCAGCAATTCATCCAGCGCTACATGCCGGATGAATACTTGGTGGAACGGTTGGGGATTCATCCGGGCTTGCTGCGTGCTGCACGAATGGAGGCCGAGCCGGATGGGATAACCCGCCAGGACTGGATTGTGGGGGAAGCGGGTATCAAGTGCATTGAGAATAACACCGATACCCCAACTGGGATTCCCGAGGTGGCTTATCTTGAGGGAAAGCTGCTAGAGGTACTGAGTAGGGGAGGAATGTCGGAGGATGACATTCCTCTACATGGACCGTCATCTGGAATGGATGAAGCGATTCAGTCTGCCTTGACGGATCTCATTCATTTTTATAGCCGTAAGGGATTAGGGACAAAGGTGTATTTCACTTGCTATGACTGGCACATCGAGGATCAGACAAATACCAAATATATTATGCATTTATGTGAACAAGCCGGGTTTGAAGTGGTTTATGCGCCTTTGGAAGAATTGGAGATTATCCCGAATGAAGGATTGTATCACCAGGGTGAGCAGATCTACATTCTCTATCGCCTGTATCCGCTGGAATATCTGATTGATGACCGGGAGGAGGATACGGGGCTTGAGGTGGGGCAGGCGCTAATGGATATGGTGGCAGACGGGAAAATAGGATTAATCAACCCGCCGCAGCATATCATTACCCAGAGCAAAGGGTTCACCGCAACCGTGTGGTCATTGTATGAGCGCAATGAGCAGACACCAGAGTTCTGTGGTTTTCGTTTGTTTGACGATCGCGAGCTGGAGGTGATACGAACCTACCTGCTGCCTACGTATTTTGAACCCTCGGTGTTTATACAAAATAAAGAGCCTTATGTGTCCAAAGGTATATGGGGTCGGGAGGGTAAAGGGACGCACTTGATTGAACATACCGAAGGCGAGGAGAGACTAGAAGGCGCCTTGGGAGAGGTTCAAAATGCGAAGACCGACCATCCTGATCTGCTTCACCAAGCTGATGCTCCACGAACGCCTGAGCAGGAGGAAGCCGCACATATTGCCGCTTATTATGAAGGACAGCCTAAGATTTATCAGCGGCTGTGGCCGATGCAGAGCGCAGAGGTACAGACCGAAGAAGGGCTATTTCACGGCTATGTGTTAACAGGCATATTTGTAATTGGGGGGCGTTTTGCGGGTGTTCTGCCGCGAATCGGTGAAAAGGTAACAGGCGATATGGCCTACTATTGCGCCGCCGCCGTTGCCACCGTACCTCCTAATCCGCCGTTGTATAAGCTGAATTAAAAAATATCAATATTCGAACATATCTGTTCATTTTAACAAGTGAAGATTTTGCAAAGTCCTGAAGTATCATAAGGAGGAAGAAAATTGGACTCTCATATCAGTTTGGGCAACGCACTGGGCAATGTAGGTATCGGCCTGCTTATCCTGTTTGCCATCTTAATCGTAGGTTATTATGTGTTCAGCTTACTGACACGTTATAACGATAATCAAGAAATCGCACGCGGCAATGAGGCGGCAGGCATCTATATGGGTGCAAAGCTGCTAGGTCTGTGTATCATCGTGGGGATGGTGTCGTACAGCAGTCATTCATGGCTCGATATGCTGGCCTGGTCGGCTGTGGGCATTGTAGTGCTGTGTCTGGTGTATGTGATTTTTGATCTGGTGACGCCGCGTACCAAGGTGTGCGAGGAAATTGCCAAAGGCAATGTGGCTCTGGCACAGCTGTTGCGCTCGATCATCGTCGGGGTGTCTTTTGTGGTAGGTACATTTTTGATGTAGTCGATATAGAGAAGGAATACCAAGGATCTGCAACACCGGACAACGGAGCTGCAGATCCCTTTTTTTATGGAACATTGTATTCACTTCCCGGTATCAGACTGTTGAATTGAGGGTTGCGACGATCACTTCCCCGTGGGGACTATTCTACAAAGCAACGGGTGATACTGCATAGCAAAAGGAATTTGCTACAGAGTTCAAACCAAACTGAAGAGAAGGGAGTTCTGAACATATGAGTACCACCACCTTCCCAACCAAACAAATTCGGATGGGTATCATTGGCCTGGGTCTTATCGCTGAATATCACATGAGATCACTGCACACCATCTCGGGGGTATCAATTGTGGCCGTTAGTGATGTGAATCCCAATCGCCTTCAAGCCATCGGAGAACAATTGCAACTGCCTGTTTCCAAGCGGTACGCCCATTATGAAGCATTAATCCGTGACCCAGAGGTAGATGCGATTCTGTCGCTAACACCCAATGATGTGCATTTTGACATTATTCGTATTGCGCTGGAAGAACACAAAGCTGTACTGGCAGAAAAACCATTGACACTCACATGGGAGGAAGCCGATCAGTTGAAAAAGCTATATACAGCGAATCCGGTGCCTTTGCTGGTTCACTATAAGCATCGCTACGGCGCGGCCTTCCAATATACCAAGCAATTGCTGGAGGAGCAAAAGCTGGGCGAAATCTATAACATTCAATTCCGTTATCTAATGGATGCATTTGCGCCGTATCGTCAGCATCCGTATACATGGCGTCACAATTTGGCCAAGGCTGGTTCTGGAGTAGTGGGGGATACAGCCTCACATATCATTGATCTGGCCCGTTTTCTGGTGGGTGAATTTAAAAGTGTCGCAGCGCTGCTACATACCATTACTCCCGAGCGGCTCGATCCGATCACGGGTCTGCCTGTAAAAGTGGATGTGGAAGATCTCGCTGCCTTTCATGGCATCGTAGGCGACAATACCGTGGGAACCTTTATCACTCATAAAAATGCCATCGGTATACGGCACGATATCGAAGTCGATATCTATGGAGAACTGGGTACGCTGCACGCCAGCCTCAATAACCCGGAAAGTATCCGCATCGTGCTGCGTGACCTGGAACACCCGGATGCCGAATACGAGACTTGGACTGTCCCTGCAATCTATAATCATACGGCCTATGAAGATTTTGTTGAGCTGGCAAGGGGAAAGTCTGTGGATCGTGCCCCCTTATTCGAGGACGGCTACAAAAACCAGTGGATACTTGAGAAAATACTGCAATCCTGGAAAGAGAACGGACGTTTAGTAAAAGTGTAGGGACCCGCAAGAGGGTTCCTTGGAAAGAGAGTAGCCATCTTGCGGTTTAACAATTCAATATATCTGCAAAGTCATCTTTTTCATCGTTTTGGCATCGCCACGCTTATAGGGCCTTCGCCTTCACACTCCTTCACCATCAATTTTGTTCCGCATTCATAGCAATATTTCATGTAAGCTCCACCCTTGTATCCCATTTTTAAAACTGTAAATGTTGGTCTTTATCCCTTTTCTTGCTGCGTTCTTGCCCGTCTAGCTCCGATCAGCCGCCAGCCTGTTAATAATGCCGCCACAAGACAGATGGACGCGGACGTCATAAAGACTACATGCATGCCTGCCAGAAAAATTTCTGGATGACCCTGAACCAAGCCGGTGACCCGATAACCAGCCTCTTTACTCATAATATAAAAGAGGATCGATGTGGCCAAAGTGATCCCCACAACCATACCGACGTTGCGAACCAGCGAATTGACGCTACCGGCTGAGCCGAGCTGTGTGCGGGGTACCGTGGACATAATCAGCGAGTTGTTCGGCGATTGGAATAAACCACTGCCAATGCCGAGCATGGCAATCCACAGACCCACGAGCGGGATGGAGCTGCCTGCATGCAGTTGGGCTAATCCAATCTGGGCAATAGCCATAACGACCAGCCCGGCGAATGTGAGCAGTTCAGACCCGATTTTATCGGAAAGCGCACCGCTGAGTGGGGCCACAATAACCATAGAGATGGGGAACAACATCAGCAGAAACCCGGCATGAAAAGGCGATAAGTTCAGCATATTCTGCGCATAAAAAGGCGAAATGATGTTAAAACAAAAATTAGCGACGAATACTAGAAAAGCACACAAAATACTGAGCGAAAATAACGGATTTTTGAATAGTGCGAGCTGTAACAGTGGCTGTGGACGGCGAAATTCCAATCGAATGAACATGGCAAAAGCAACTACAGCGACCACCAGCGAAGTAATAATACGTGTGTCTCCATACCCGACCTGCTGTCCAAGTAACAATCCGACGAACAAAGTGAGAATAAAAACGGCAAACACGAGGCTACCGGGAACGTCAATTTTATCTTTCACCTTGATCAAATCCTTCGGCAGAAGCTTCCAGCCAAGAAAGACAGCGACCAGCCCTATCGGTACATTAACCCAGAAAATATACTGCCAGCCCAGTGACGAGACAATAATACCGCCCAAGCTTGGTCCGGCGATACTGCCCAGAGAAACAAAAGTTCCGATGAGGCCCAGCGCTTTGCCCCGTTCATTGGAGGGGAAGACATCTGTCACAATCCCCTGGCTGTTCGCCATGGTCATGGACGCCCCAATCGCCTGAATGATACGGGAAATCAGCAGCATAGAGAGCGAAGAGCTAAGACCGCACAATAGGGAGCCAAGTATGAATATGATCGTGCCGATCTTGAATATTTTGATTTTACCGACGATATCCCCAAGCTTGCCGAAAAATAAAATAGCGGTACATATCGCCATTAAATAGGCGGTTGTCACCCATTCAATCTGTGCCACGGGTAATTGTAAAGTGCGAGACAACACAGGAAGAGCGATATTGACGATGCTTCCATCCAATGTGGACATAAACGTAAACAGATTCAAAACAATCAAAATCAGCCAACGTTTCTTCTGGACCTCGATATTCTCTTGATAGGTTGTAGCAGTTGTAGCAGTTGAACTCATTATTACACCTCGTTATCGTTGACAATTTCTATTTAGTTGCGAACGCAACTAAATGAACGGTTCTAGTGTACAGCAAATTAGTTGCGTGTGCAACGATATTGTTGTAAACTTTGCTTTGGTCCCAACTGGGGATATGTGATTTTCAAGCCAATGAGGTGTATTTTATGAGAAAAAAACCGATTGGAAAGCTAATTTCCCATTTGTACCGTCGTAATCAAAAAATATTGTCCAAAAAACTGACTCCTTACGGAATCGGCAGTGGAGGACAACACAGCTTTTTAAAGCTCATTTTGCAGCGGCCGGGCATTACACAAGAGCAGTTGACGAATGAACTTAAATTTGACAAGGCAACCACGGCACGCTCTGTGAAACAATTGGAGGAATCAGGCTACATTGAACGTAAAACGGACCCGAATGATCGTCGCTCCCAACTTGTATCTCCCACGGCCAAGGCGTTAGAGTTCGCTCCTGTCTTACAAGGGATATTGGACGAGCTCAATGCCGGTCTTGTCCACAATTTATCTGAAGAGGAAGAGGACCTTCTGATCGACCTGCTGCAAAAAATTAGTATAGGCCCTGAAGAATAAGCAAATCAGGAATTAGCCAGAGGATCGTGGCAGGTAAAAGAAAAAGCAGCCCTCACAGAGGATACTCCGTGAGGGCTGCTTGATGCCACGTCATTCAGTCCAAGCCAATTCCTTTGAACGCATTCATGACTAATTGTTGCACATAGGAATCGTCTAATGGATAACCGGTTACCAGCAATCGATAAAAAACGGGCCCATAAATGAGATCGATACATAATTCAATATCGAGATCTTCCTTCAATTCTCCGCGCTCCATTCCGCGCTCAATAAGAAGCCTGGCCTCAAGTCGCCGAGGGTGGAAATATCGGGTCCGGTATGCCTCTGACAATCCTGAATCAAGTTGCCCTTCGCCTATTAACTCCGTAATGATTTTACCCTCTCGACTTGTTAAGAACCGCACTAAATTCGTGGCATGAATGAGAATATCATCTAATACAGAGCCCGTGTCGGGCACGGGCAATCTTGCTATGGTGGCTGACAGGAAACCATCCATCACTACGGCAGCTTTGTTAGGCCACCATTTATAAATGGTGGCTTTGCTAACTTTCGCTCGCTCAGCAATTTTTTCTACTGTAACCGCCCCAAAGCCTTGCTCCAACAGTAAATCATAGGAAGCGTTAAGGATAGATTTTTGCGTCTCGACATTACGTGGACGTCCTCTTTTGCTCTGCACTGGAATGCTCACCTTCTTAATAGATATAAGTAAACACTAAAAATAAACTATACGTTCAGTATATCAAATACTATGTAGAATTAAAAAGTTGATTTTGCCTATTTACAAAACGAAACGTTCAGTATATTATTTAACTATCGAATTAATGAACTATACGTTTAGTATTTAAATTAATGAGGAGGATTATCATGCAAAGAGAACAACAAGCCTTAGAAAGTAACCGTATCTCAAATTGGATGATGTTTTTGTTAGCAGCCGCATGCGGCCTTATTGTTGCCAACCTGTACTATGCTCAAACCCTTGTAGGACCTATTCATATTGCTATGGGTCTTTCTTCTACAGCCGCGGGCTTCATTGTCACCTTGACTCAAATCGGCTATGTGGTGGGATTGCTATTTATCGTGCCGCTCAGCGACATTATTGAAAATCGACGGCTCATGGTCGTATCGCTAATCATTACAGTCTGTGCATTGGTTGTTGCCGCTTTTGCTACCAATGCCCCGTTGTTCCTGACCGCATCCTTGTTCATTGGAATTGGATCTGTGGTAGCCCAAATACTGGTGCCGTACGCCACCTATTTAGCATCCGAAGAGCAACGCGGCCGCGTTGTTGGGAATGTCATGAGCGGACTCTTGCTAGGCATTATGTTCGCACGGCCAGTAGCAAGCTTTATCACCAGCATCTGGGGGTGGCAAGCCGTATTTATTTTGTCAGCCATTGTCTTGACGCTGTTGACGATTCTGCTCTCGCGAGCTCTTCCAGAACGCAAGCCTGTGCCTACGGTATCTTACAGTAAATTGATTTTCTCATTAGGTACTCTTTTAAAACAAACGCCTGCATTGCGTCGCCGTGCCCTCTATCAAGCCTGCCTATTTGGTGCATTCAGCCTGTTTTGGACTGTTGTTCCTTTACGATTGGCGGATGATTTCGGAATGTCTCAACAAGGGATTGCATTGTTTGCTTTAGTAGGCGTAGGTGGTGCAGTAGCTGCTCCGATTGCTGGGAGATTGGCGGATAAAGGCTGGAGTAAAGTATTAACCGGGTTAGCTATGATCATTGCCGCCTTGTCTTTTTTGCTCATCTATCTTTTTCAAAGTCATTCGACGGCTGCACTCGTACTTCTCTTTATTTCAGCGATTACACTGGATATGGCTGTATCGGGAAATCTTGTACTTGGACAGCGTGTGATTTACTCCTTGGGAAGTGAAGCGAGAGGGCGTTTGAATGGATTATTCATGTCTATTTTTTTCATAGGCGGAGCAATTGGATCATCATTAGGTGGTTGGTCGTATGCGTTAGGAGGTTGGAATTTCAGTGCTCTGATTGGAGTCGTCCTGCCTGTGCTGGCTTTGCTGTACTTTTTCACTGAGAAAGAAACGAGTGGAGACGTGCGAAAGAAACAAACCACCTGATAGAGGTCAGCTTTAAGCTATGCCGTACGCAAAAACATAATGATTAAAATGGCTGTTCCCAAGAGAAAACAAAGGGGCGAGTAGAGCATAGTGTCCCACTTTGCAAAAACAGTTCCTTTCTTTCTCTTGCAGAACCCTACCCATTTGAAATCTCCTATAGAACGTAAAATAAATAAGCTCGACAACACCCCCGCACCGTAGGAATAGAAGGAGTGGAAAAACAGAGATGGTGCAACTCCACCTAGTTCTAGTACGAACCAAGCGGCTAAAGCTAGTAAAATGGCAACAATCGATGTCCCTATTTTGGAGGGTTTAAAGAGCAAATCCGTTCCCGTGCTTGGGATCGCTGCCTTAGCGCCTTTTTGTCCGCCAAATACCCAATATAGATGCATACCGCTCAGTACCCATAGAATTCCGCCAACTGCCCATGTAAGTAACTCCAACATCTTACATCCTCCTTAATTGGATTCATTCGAAATCCATTCTGTCCAAATCATTTGAATATGCTGCTGGATGGCCTCGTCACTTAATGTCTCTTGCTTGTGCCTCTCATACCAACCTAAGTAGTAATGGTACAACATCCATGATCTCTGAAAGGCTTTTTCTGGCTGCATTCCCTTCTGTATTAAAAGCTCTTTCATAAACTCCATTCTCATCTGTTCAACTTCATTGAGCAAGGAACGGTAACTATCATCCTTCAATGACAGTTTTCGCAGATAAAACAAAAAATCGCCTCGTTTCGTCTTCCCGAACATCTGGGTTAACAACTCTCTGATCCGCTCATCTGCGGCAGCATGGATGATGGATGCTGCAATAACCTGTTGTGTCGTCTGTTCCTTCCATGTCTCCACAATCTGTCTAATGTAGCTGCTGCGATTGTTAAAATACCAATAAAAACTACTCTTACTGCACCCTAAAGCAACGGCCATTTTTTCAACTACGAGTTGATCAATTCCGCCCTGCTCAAAACGTTCAATTCCTTTCTGAATCCATTGTTCTTCTGTGACAATAATTTTTGGCATCTCTCCCACCACCTTTCTGTACGGTGTCGTCTAGATGAGCATTATAATACAGTGTTTTAGAGCTGTGTAAATATGGGCACATGAGCTCCCTTAGCCAGCTGATGCATAGGAGGCATGAACTTACATAAACGTCCACTTGAAATACCTGCGAATTTGATCTATAATGCTGTAGCATATAGTGATATTCAAGGCATTGACCAAAGACATGATTTCCTTGAAGGGCCGTTCAGAGAGAAAAGACGAGGCTGAGAGCTTTTCCGGCAACCGCATGTGAAGTTACCCCTTTGTAGCCGTGACGTTGAACATGTAGCTGTGCAATCTGGCAGTGACATCAGTAAGCGCCTACCGCTTTATCCCCGTTAACGGATACCAATGGAGGGTCACGCATGTGTGCATGAGCATGTTCCGATGAACATGATGTACGCACAGGAGCGGGCCGAACTAGGGTGGAACCACGAGCTGAACGCACTCGTCCCTTGAGGGAGAGAGGCGTTTTTTTGCGTTCAATTTTGATATAGCACACAATTTGAAATGGAGGCTTTAATCGTGAGTATTCAAGTAAAATTGCCGGATGGAGCCGTACGCGAGTACGAGCAGGGCGTAACGATCGCCGACGTGGCGGGTTCGATCAGCTCCGGGCTGAAAAAGAACGCAGTAGCAGGTAAAGTGAACGGGAAGGCTGTAGACCTGAACACCGTTTTGGACCAGAACGTTGACCTTGAAATCATTACGCTGGACGGTGCAGACGGTCTGGAAATTTATCGCCACAGTACAGCGCATTTGCTCGCTCAGGCGCTCAAACGCATTTACGGCGAGAAGAACGTGAAGCTGGGTATCGGTCCAGTTATCGACAGCGGCTTCTACTATGACATTGACATCGAAAACCCATTGTCCGTTGACGACCTGGCCAAGATCGAGAAGGAAATGACGAAGATCGCACAGGAAAATCTGCCGATTACACGTCGTGTGGTCAGCCGCGAGGAAGCCACTCGTATTTTTGGAGAGTTGGAAGATCCCCTGAAGCTGGAACTGATTCGTGATTTGCCGGAAGAAGCGGAAATTACAATTTATGATCAAGGCGAATTTTTTGACCTGTGTCGTGGCCCGCATTTGCCATCTACTGGCCGCATCAAAGCTTTTAAACTGTTGAGTGTAGCGGGCGCATACTGGAGAGGCGATTCCAACAACAAAATGCTGCAACGTATCTACGGAACAGCATTCCCGAAAAAAGCACAACTGGATGAACATCTGCATTTGCTGGAGGAAGCGAAAAAACGCGACCATCGCAAGCTGGGTAAAGAGCTGGAACTGTTCATGTTCTCCGAAGAAGCACCGGGTATGCCGTTCTACCTGCCTAAAGGTATGGTTGTCCGCACTGCATTGGAAGATTACTCCCGTGACATTCAACGTCTGCATGGCTATGAGGAAGTACGTACACCGCTGATGATGAACAACCGTCTGTGGGAACAATCGGGACACTATGAGCATTACAAGGAAAACATGTACTTCTCCGAAGTGGATGAAACTACATTTGCTCTGAAACCGATGAACTGCCCAGGGCATATGCTTGTGTTTAAAAATGAGCTTCACTCCTACCGCGATCTGCCAATTCGTATAGCCGAATTTGGACAAGTGCATCGCCATGAGCTGTCCGGCGCCTTGAACGGTATGATGCGTGTTCGTACATTCTGTCAGGATGATGCGCATATTTTCGTCACACCAGGTCAGATTGAACAAGAGATTTCAGACGTAATTAAGCTGATTAACGAAATGTATAGTGTGTTTGGCTTTGACTTCACAGTGGAATTGTCCACACGTCCAGATGACTTTATGGGCGAGCCAGCACTGTGGGATCAAGCGGAACAAGCTCTGCAAAACGTGCTGGATCACCTGGGCATCAACTACCGTATTAATGCGGGAGATGGAGCATTTTACGGTCCGAAAATTGACTTCCACATTCTCGATGCGCTCAAACGCAGCTGGCAATGCGGAACGATCCAATTGGACTTCCAAATGCCTGAAAAATTCGACCTCACTTATGTGGGCGAGGACAACCAAAAGCACCGTCCAGTCGTTATTCACCGTGCCATCTACGGTTCGATTGACCGCTTCATGGGCATCCTGACTGAGCATTTTACAGGCGCATTCCCATTGTGGTTGGCTCCTGTTCATGCGAAGCTGTTGCCAGTATCCGAGAACTATGTCGAGACTGCTAATGAGATACAGGATGCGTTGCTGAAAGCAGGTCTGCGTGTCGAAGTGGATACTCGCAATGAGAAGCTTGGTTATAAAATCCGCGAGGCGCAATTGGAGAAGGTTCCATATATGTTCGTTATCGGGGAAAATGAAAAAACAACCGGTACTGTAGCGGTTCGTAAACGCGGCGAAGGCGATCTGGGATCACTCAGCATTGCGGACATCGTTGAGAAAATCAGCACAGAAATCCGTGAGAAGCAATAATATTTGATCGAAAAAAAATGTGTAAAAGAGCCATCAAAACCACGATGAACGTGGTTTTGATGGCTCTTTATTTATACCCAATACATCAGAATTCAGTTTAAGACTGAACCAACGTTTTTGCAGCCTCGGGCTGAATTCTTAAGTTATCTTGTACACAAAAACTTAGCAGGTTTGTGGCCGTGAAGTAGCGTGATCTGCAGGGAGGGAGAGTGTCTTCATGGACGACTCTTCGGATTGTTTCGCCGGGGATTCTTCCGCATCCTGTTCCTCGCTAAGCGATAAAATTTCGCCGCGCAACTTCAGCATTTTCTGATCCAGCTCGTAGGTTGCACGTGCGGCTTCGGTCAATCCATTAACGACATGTTCAGGCACTTTCTTATCGAACTTGTAGTACAAAATATGCTCCATACTGGCCCAGAAATCCATAGCCAATGTGCGCAATTGAATTTCAACCTTGATCCAGCGTGTGCCCTCAAACAGGATCAACGGAATTTCCACAATGACATGCAGGCTCTGGTAGCCGTTGGGCTTAGGATGAGCTATATAGTCCTTGACCTCCAGTATACGAATGTCTTCCCGTGTGTGTAGATGATCCATCAGACGATAAATATCTTTCACAAAAGCGCATACCACGCGCATCCCAGCGATATCATGAATTTCACGCAATATATTGTCCAAGGTGACTTCATGCCCTTTGCGCCGAACCTTTTCCACGATGCTGTGGGGCTCTTTGATCCGGGTTTTAATATGCTCAATCGGGCTAAAACCGTCTAACAGCTTCCATTCCGTCTGGATCAGCTTAATTTTATTTTTTAATTCTTCCAGAGCCAGCTGATAAAGGACGGGAATCTTTCTCCACTCCTCTAGTTGCTTGGCGTCAACACTGTTTTGATCCAGCTGTAGCTGAAATTCCTGCAAGGGTAATGGGACAGCATTCAGGTGCTTCCAATCCGGTTCATTCACAGAGCATTCTCCTAAATGAGGCTTATGATGTCCTCGATCTTTTTCGTAAAAATGCATTATCGTATACATTGTACACTATGTCAAAACCTACAGGCAAAGGAGAGACGGACAAAGAAAAAAAGAAATACGACAAGAATTATAGTGGTAAAACCGAGTAATCCGATGTATAATTACAAAAATGCTGATTTGGAGCATTTAATTCTTTTAAAAAAACCACAAATGTAGAGTATCCATCATTAGATTGAAAATATAAATTACAGAAAAGAGGAAAAGAAAAATGGCAAAAGTAGAAAGTTTTCAACTAGATCACACGATTGTAAAGGCTCCTTATGTAAGAGCAGCGGGAGTAGAGCATGATGAGAAAGGAAGTACAGTACAAAAGTATGACTTGAGATTTTTGCAACCCAATGAAGATGCACTTCCGACAGCAGCTGTACATACGCTGGAGCACTTATTAGCGACGTACCTGAGAGACGAAATCAAAGGAATTATTGATATTTCTCCAATGGGATGCAGAACAGGATTCTACCTGATCTTATGGAATGAACATGAGCCTGAGGAAATTGCACTCGCTTTGGAAAAAACCTTGAAAAGAATTCTGGAAACGACAGAGGTTCCGGCTGTTACTGCTTTGGAATGCGGGAACTACAAGGACCACTCCCTTTTCTCTGCGCAGGAATATGTGAAGATTGTGCTGGAGGCTGGCATTAGCCGCGATCCTTTCGAAAGAGTATTTTAAAATCTATGATTTCGATTGACCTATCTCATCAGACAGCGGTAGTGACAGGCGGTAAGTCAGGCATAGGCAAGGGAATTGTAGAGCTTTTCGTTCAAAGCGGAGCTAAAGTGATTTCTGCTGATATCTCTTATGAAGAGCCTTATAGAGTGGTCAATCCACAGTTGGTTGAAACTCAATTGGACATATCCAAACCGGATGATATCGAAAGATGGTGCGATTTACTAATCAGCGAAGCGGGAGTTCCTGATATATTGGTGAACTGCGCGGGTACTTCTACGATGGATTATGTCATTGATAGTGAGTTAGCTGATTGGGAGAAAGTATTTTCGATCAATTCAACCGGATTATATGTAACGTCCAAACGTTTTGCCAAAGAAATGGTGGCCGCTCGTAAAACAGGACGAATTATTCAAATAGCTTCGCAGGCTGGAAAAAATGGATATCGGGCGATGGGCGGATATTGTGCTTCCAAACATGCGGTTCTCGGCTTGACCAAGGTGATGGCCATTGAGCTTGCTCCGCATCAAATTTTGGTGAATGCGGTTTGTCCAGGTATCGTAGAAACGCCGATGAAGCATCGCGAACGGATTGAAGGGGGCGTCATTCGCGGAATGACTGCTCAAGAAATATACGAAGAAGATTGTTCACAGGTCCCTTTGGGGAGAACGGCTGAGGTGGAGGATGTTGCCAATGTGGTGCTGTTTCTGGCAAGTCCGCTCTCTGCATATATGACAGGACAAGCGATTAATGTTACAGGTGGAATGACGATGCACTAGCATACTAGCATGATCTGGGGGAAAACAACATGAGAAAATCGTTCGTTTTACTATTAGGGATTAGTTTATTATTGGTTGCCGCAGGATGCGGTAATAAAAGTTCAGACAGCAATGGCTCCAGCGCCGCTTCCGGTTCGGAAACGCAAAAAGTAGTCATCGGCTCCATGGGCTCTGACGCCCAGATATGGAAGCATATTGCCCAGTCCCAGGCCGCCAAGGATGCCAAGCTGGACATTGAAGTGAAAGAAATTAACGGCGGAATCGAAACGAACAATGCGACCAAAGAAGGCGAAGTGGACGTGAATGCATTCCAATCGTGGGCGTACCTGGTTAGCTATAACAAAGAGAGCAAAGCCGATCTGAAGGCGATAGCCACAACCTATCTGGAGCCTATGGGGATTTATTCGCAAAAATTCAAAAGTATCGATGAAGTGACCGACGGAGCTCTGGTAGCTTTGGCAGATAATCCGGCCAATACGGCAAGAGGCTTAAAGTTATTGGAAGCCTCCGGTTTGATTAAGCTTAAGGCTGACTTTAATGATGCCTTGGGTACAGTCAATGATATTACTAGCAATCCTAAAAACCTGAAATTTGAACTCATTGATGACAAAACAGGCCCACGAGTGATTCAAGATGTAGGCTTGGTGC
This sequence comes from Paenibacillus sp. FSL L8-0158, assembly GCF_038592965.1. Lineage (GTDB taxonomy): Bacteria > Bacillota > Bacilli > Paenibacillales > Paenibacillaceae > Paenibacillus > Paenibacillus polymyxa_D. Next base: position 616,614 of record NZ_CP151949.1, read on the forward strand.
TGATTGGGAATACGATTGCTTTAGAAGGGGGCCTGAATGTACTAAAAGATTCCTTGTTCCATGAGGAAATCAGTCAGGCAACCAAAAATAATATTAACGTTCTGGTGACTTCATCTGATAAGGCGAATGACAAAGGGCTGCAAAAGTTAGCGGATCTCTATCATAACGAGGATACCCAAAAATACATTAAAGATGAATTTGGTGGCACCAAAGTAGAGGTTAAAGAGCCGGTTTCTTATTTGGAAGGACAAACTACAAAATAAACTTATGAGGTCAGCCAGTTTTTCGGGTTGACCTCTTTTGTTAGTAGTCGGCTTGAGTTTGAGCATGGGTTTCGGTTCGATAGTGTTTGGGGGAGAATCCCTTTACCTTTTTAAAAATTTTTGAGAAGAGTAAAGGGTCATTATAGCCGACCGAACGGGAAATATCACCGATCGAAAGTTCAGCGTTTCTCATCAATTCACATGCTTTGTTGATCCTATAGCGAACCAAATAATCCTGAATGCTTGTGTTCACTTGTTGTTTGAATAACGAACATAAATAGCTTCGATTGAGTCCGATAAAATTTGCAATGTGCTCAATGGTAATCTTCTGAGCATAATTCATTTCGATAAAATCCTTCACTTTTTCCACGTAAATTTCCGCCCGGCTTTCCTTTTGTTCAGGAGGTGTTACCGGACCGAACTCTATAAGCTCCGATAACATTAAGCAAAGCAGACCGGTCAGTCTGGTTTCCCGAGCTTTATGGCACCCACTTGATTCGTTCATTCGCTGCAAATACTGATAAATCAAATGGTCTCCTTCAAAGTAGAGGATTGGATGCGTCATCGTTAGGCCTGCTTGCTTGAGGAGCGTTTCTGCCAGTGCCCCGTTAAAACCAAACCAGCAATAAGACCAAGGATTCACTTCATCGGCTTGATAATAAGTGATGACCTGGGGGCAGATCAGAAACCACTGACCTTTCCGCAAGCGATAACTGGACCCACCGACCTCGAAGGTACCTTCTCCGTCCAAAATATAATGGACCAGATAGTGATCTCTTATCGCAGGTCCAAAAAAGTGCCCTGATATACATTTCTCTATGCCAAACTGAGTTAGATACAATTCAGAGTGCTGCTTACTGCGTGGCAAATATTCTATCACGGCAAATCTCCTTATGTAAATTATCAAGCATTATAACATGAATAGTGAGTATCATGCCATGTACTTCATATCTTAGTTTAATATATCATTTCTGTAGACCCTATTGCGATAATATGAGGAGCTTATCAAGCTTTACACCATGTGTACTTAGTAGATGGCTTTTACAAAAAGGTTCTTCTATGCACCTTTTTAGGTGCGGATTACCGAGGGGGATTATCTAGAGGGAGGGGTTATTTTTCCAATGGGTATCATTGTTCAAGAGCAAACGGGGCTGTTTCATCTGCAGTCATCGGACATGAGTTATATTATTCAGATTGTGGATGGATTTCCTGTACATGTATATTGGGGGGGCAGGCTGAAGCACCGTGAATCAATGGCCGATCTATTGCTTCACACTCCTGCGACGGCTGGATTGGATCGGTTGCCGCAAGAATACCCGCAGTATGGGAGCGGAGACTTCCGTAACCCTGCGTATCAAGTAGAACTTGAGGATGGAACTCGTATCACGGAGTTAAAATACGATAGTTACCGGATCATGAAGGGAAAGCCATCATTAACCGGGCTTCCGGCCGTATATATCGAGAATGAAGACGAAGCGGATACGTTGGAACTGGAGTTAAAAGATGACTTTTCAGGCCTTAAAGTGGTTCTTCTTTACACCGTCTTCGCAGATCGAAACGTAATCGCTCGTTCGGCTCGTTTGAGTAATGCGGGAGAAAAGAATCTTCGACTTCTCCGTGCTCTAAGTGCTTGTGTCGATTTTTCGGGTAAAAGCGATTTAGAGTTCATGTATCTTTCGGGAGCATGGGGTCGGGAGGGAAATATTACCCGCAAACCGATTCTTCAAGGTGAAACCCGAATTGATAGTAAAAGGGGCATGAGCAGCCATCAACTCAATCCTTTTACAGCATTGGTCACTCGGGAGACAACGGAATGCTATGGTGAGGCATTCGGCTTTAGCCTCGTCTACAGCGGGGGCTTTGAGGCGGGAGCGGAAATAGATGCATTTGGCTCTACACGGTTTAGCATCGGCGTGAACTCCTTTGACTTTTCGTGGTTACTGAGCCCAGAGGAGAGTTTCCAAACGCCAGAAGTAGTTATGGTTTACTCCGGTCAGGGACTGGGAGATATGTCGCGGACGTATCATCGCTTGTATCGGACCCGACTTTGCCGAGGGAAATATCGGGACGAAGAACGACCTATTCTGGTCAATAACTGGGAAGCTACCTATTTTGACTTCAATGCAGATAAGTTGGTATCGATAGCGAAAGAGGGGGCTGAGCTAGGCATCGAACTATTTGTCTTAGATGACGGTTGGTTCGGAAAACGGGATTCCGACAATTCGTCTCTCGGCGATTGGTACGAGGATCGTCGGAAGCTGCCAGACGGACTTGCGGATGTCGCGAACCGTATCAATCGGCTGGGGCTTAAATTCGGGCTTTGGTTTGAGCCAGAGATGATCTCTCCAGACAGCGAGTTGTACCGGAAGCATCCGGACTGGTGTCTTCACGTTCCGGGACGGAGGCGCAGCGAAGCCAGATGGCAGCTGGTGTTGGACTATACTCGCAAGGAAGTGCGCGATTTCATCTACGATTCGCTTTCGGCCATTTTCTCCAGCGTGCCAGTCTCTTATGTGAAATGGGATATGAACCGCTGTCTGACGGAAATCGGTTCCGCTGCTCTGCCGCCGGAACGACAATCCGAGACTGCTCATCGCTATGTTCTTGGATTGTATGAGCTGTTGGAGCGCATCACCACCGAATTTCCACATATTCTTTTCGAGAGCTGTTCAAGTGGCGGAGGACGCTTTGATCCAGGAATGCTTTACTACATGCCTCAAGTCTGGACTAGTGATAATACCGATGCGGTGGAACGCCTGAAGATTCAATATGGAACTAGCCTTGTCTATCCTGTAAGCGCAATCGGAGCGCATGTGTCGGCAGTTCCGAACCATCAAGTTGGACGGATAACGCCCCTTGATTTCCGAGGTGATGTCGCCATGTCCGGAAATTTCGGATATGAGCTTGATCTTACGAAATTCACCGATGAGGAAAAAGAGACGGTCAAGCGCCAAGTCACAGCTTACAAGCAGATTCGTGGTTTAGTACAGAAGGGCGACTTGTATCGCCTAAAGAGTCCATTTGAAAATAACGAGTCGGCTTGGATGTTTGTCTCCGAAGACAAAGAGGATGCCATCGTCTACTATTTTCAAGTGATGTCTGTTCCGAACGCACCCTTACGAGTCCTGCGTCTTGACGGACTAAATCCAGAACTCGAATACGAAGTTCAGTTAGGAAATAGCGGAGAAAAGTCTATCAATGGGGGGGATAGGCTTATGAAGTTGGGGCTCCCTCTTATCTACAGACAGAAAGACTATGAAAGTGGATGGTTCAGGCTCCGGGCAATAAGGTCCGGCAAGGCTTAAAGGATCAGTACAACAGTAAACTGCCAAAAGAGAAAAAACAATTGATTAAGTGATGCCCCTTTTTGTATGAAAAGGGGCATTTTGCACGTAGCAGCCGTACTGATCGGAGAGGGGGAAGCCTTGTTTTTTATACGAATGATGAATGACATGAAACTGAGGAAGAAAATGACGCTTACATTCATTTCGGTAGCCGTTCTTCCCTTGCTGTTATGCGGTCTGTTTCTGACCGGGAAGCTTCGAGAGATTGTCATTAAGGACGCCTTTATGCAAGTATCCAACAATGTTGAAAGGGTACAAAATCGTACAGAAGAACTGATTAAAGTGCCGCTGGACATCTCGTACCGGCTAACCAATGAAAATCGGATGAAGAGGGTGGCCAGCCAAAAGTATAACAGCTACCTCGAAGTCATTCAGGCATACCGGGGGTATACGGATATTCGTGACTACCTCCAGTTATACAAAGAGATATCCGGTATCCGTGTCTATGTCGCTAATCCAGGAGCGCTTAACAATTGGGAATTTATCCAGCCTGACGATACGATCACAACCGCAGATTGGTACAAGGAGGCTATAGAGCAGAAAGGCTTGGCCGGATGGGATTTAATCAAGGATGAGAGGGACGGTTCCGATTATCTCAGTCTAATTCGTTCATTCTCAGTGGATTCACTAGGGCGAAAAGGAGTTCTGGTCATGAATGTAAACAAGCGCCAATTAAATTCAATCCTAGAGCAGGAATCGTTCCCTACCTTGATCGTAGATAACCAGAATCAGATCGTCGCGTCTAATGAAGCAAAGTTGTTCGGGAAGAATCTTTCTGAATTTCATGCCGACGAAAATATACTTTTCAATCAGGAAGGAAGTTACAACACGTTCATCAACGGAAAAGCATCAAAAGTGGTTATTGCAAATCTAATTCCACAGAACAGCTGGAACGGACTTCACGTCATTTCCATCTTTTCCGTTTCAGAGATCACCCGCGATGCCAATCAAGTGATATGGCTTGGCGGGATCGTGATCACAGCCAGCCTGATATTTGCAGTCTTACTTATCTATGCTTCTGCTTCGCTATTATCCAGAAGGCTTCTCCGCTTGAGCAAACATATGACCAAAGTTGGCGCGGGCTCATGGGAAACATTTCTCCATATCGATGGAAAAGATGAAGTCGGTATACTATCAAGGCAATTTAACGCGCTCGTCAGCAGCGTGAACAATTTGGTGCAGGAGGTCCAAGAAACGAATCGTCAGAAAAATCTCGTAGAGCAAAGACAAAACGAGATCAAATTTAAAATGCTGGCCAGCCAGATTAACCCGCACTTTCTCTTCAATTCGTTGGAGTCTATCAGAATGGAGGCCCACATTCGCAAACAGGAGGATATTGCTGAGGCAGTATGGCAGCTGAGTACGTTGCTTCGCAGCAGTCTGGAGGCCGGTAATGATAAGATTCCGCTACGCAAAGAACTTGAGCGGGTTAGCTGTTATCTTGATCTTCAAAAGTTCCGATATGAAGACCGTTTGAATTATCGTTTAACGGTTGATCCGAATTTGGAGGAGATGTTGGTCCCGCCGTTGATTATTCAACCTTTGGTGGAGAATTCTATTGTGCATGGCCTGGATAACCGCGCAGAAGGAGCTGTCATCGAAGTGAAAGTAAAGGAAATCCTGGAGAGGGTCCGAGTTATGGTACGTGATAACGGGGCTGGTTTCACGGCCGATCGTCTCGCTCTTGTACGGGAAGAGCTTGCTGCATCCCTACACGAACAGGAGGTCCAGCGGATTGGATTGCGAAACGTAAACGATCGTCTCGTCTTACTGTATGGGGCTTCTAGTGCCTTAAGGATCGAGAGCGAGCCTGGGAAAGGCACTTGTATTCAGTTTTTCATTCCTGGAGGGAATCCAAATGATTAAGGTAGTGATCGTTGATGATGAACCGAAGCTTCGTCAAGGCCTTCAAACGTTGATTCCATGGGAAAGTCTCGGATTTACCGTTATTGCTGCGGCAGCCAATGGAAAAGAAGCATTGAAAGTTATTGAGGAAAAAACTCCCGAGGTCGTAATTGTCGATATCCGCATGCCGGTTATGGATGGTTTACAGTTGATTGAGCACTTGACATCTGACGGTCATCATTTGCATTTTATGATTCTCAGTGGATATGCCGACTTCGAGTATGCCAAACAAGCGATCAAATACGGAGTTGTCGGCTATCTCCTTAAACCGGTGGACGTTGCTGAAATGTCGGCCAACTTAAAGCGGATACGCGAGCGGATTGAAGAGGAGCGACTTCAGGGAGAGTGGCGTGAGAGGGAGATTATGAATCGTGATTTCTGCTTGCATAACCTGCTCGTCCCGCAAGAGAAAACTGAGGATCCCGCCAAATTGAGAAGTAAGGCAAAAGAAGCGGATTTGTTGTGGACCAGCTATGAAGTCGTAGTCGTCTACCCGCGTGATTCTGAAGTGGATCGTGCCGATGTGGTAAATCGGCTTTCGATTGAGTTAAAACCAAAGATAGAAGGGCGGATGATGGGGCTTGTAACTGTGATTCCCCCCTATACGGTTCTTCTGCTCAACGAGCCGCTGCGCGGAAGGAAACGACGTGAAAGTCTGTATAACGAGATTCGTAATGCCGCGGGTAATATCCGGTTCGTTGCTGCAACCGGAGGGGGAGTGTCTGTTCCCGAAGATATCTGCAAATCTTTTTTTAAGGCCCAGAAAGCAGTAAAACAAGCTTTTTTCAGCGAGAAGAACCGACTGATAGATCCGTATCCTCTCTTTTCGCCTTCGCTGGATTCCCCCCAATTGTCCGTCGATAAAGCCGAAGAAATGATGGAGGAATTCATCTTCCGCTTGTATTACAGTCTGGAGGTAGGAAACCAGGCTATAGTACTACCGTTGTTGAAAGAGGCGGCAGCATTTTTTCTCAAGCAGGGGCAAGATGAGAAATCTGTTAAAGAGTCCTTCTTCTTTCTGTCCAATGCAGTCATTCACAAGTTGACCGCGGGTTTCTGTATTGAGTTGAAAGAGACGGAGGCAGTTTCCCGTTTCTTGAATGGGATATACCAGCATGATCACCTAGATGATCTTTTGGAAGAGACCCACCGTTTCCTACTAGCATTGGGAAAAGACTCCGAACACCGTGGAAAGGAGCAGGAATTCAAAAAAATGATCGACTTCATTCACAGGCATTATGCGGACAATCTGAAGCTGGAAACGCTAGCTGGACTACTAAACTACAGTACCGCCTATTTAGGCCAGCTTTTCAAGAACAAGACTGGGGAGTACTTCAACACATATCTGGACCGAGTCCGCATCCAAAAGGCCAAGGAGCTGCTGGGCCAGGGAATGAAAGTATACGAAGTTGCTGAAAGTGTGGGCTATACAAGCGTCAACTACTTTTACAGCAAATTCAAAAGGTACGAAGGCCGTTCACCGTCGGAATATAGAAATCCATAATTTGTGTATGATTTTCCCCGAAATCCGTTGTATGGGCCCGGACTCCTCTCTGTTTTATGATGGATTTTAAGAGAGGGGATGAAAAAAATGAAAGCGGTAACAGTGGTTTCGGAAAAGGCATACAAAAAGACGGAGAGGAATGCTTGGAAGGTATTTAAAAGCCAGAGGTATCTTTACTACATGTCCATTCCGTTTGTTATTTGGGTTTTTGTCTTCCAGTATTTGCCGCTATGGGGCTGGACAATGGCCTTTCAAAAATATAAACCCGGTTTGAGCTTTTTTGAACAAAAGTGGGTGGGCTTGGAGCATTTTCGTACTTTGTTCCGAGATGATCATTTCTACCAAGTGCTGCGGAACACGCTGGCTATGAGTCTTATGGGACTGATCGCCGGTTTTATCGTGCCGGTTGTCTTTGCTTTACTGCTCAACGAGGTTCGTATCCAGGTTATAAAACGATTTGTTCAGACGGTATCTTATCTGCCGCACTTTGTTTCATGGGTGGTGGCGGCAGGCATTGTCACCAAAATGCTTTCAGCGGATGGCGGTGTCGTGAACGATATGTTCATGGGTCTAGGCATCATCGAACAGCCGATCCAGTTTATGGCCCAAGGTAAATTATTTTGGTGGGTTGTAACCTTCGGAGACATCTGGAAGGAAACAGGTTGGAACGCCATTATTTATCTGGCTGCCATCGCCGGTATTGGTCCTGAATTATACGAGGCTGCGCGGGTCGACGGCGCTAGCCGATTCCGGCAAATGTGGCATATCACGCTGCCAGGGATCCGGCCAACCATTATCATTCTCCTGATTATGTCGATTGGTCATTTGCTCGGTACGGGATTCGAGAAACAATTTTTGCTGGGCAATCACCTGGTCATTGATTACTCTGAAGTACTTGATTTGTATGCGCTTAATTATGGTTTGGCGATGGGACGTTACTCTTTCGGAACGGCCATTAATATCTTTAATTCGGTGATAAGCCTGATCTTATTGTTTGCGGCTAACGGAGTCTTTAAGCGCTATACCAACGAGAGTATTATGTAAGGAGGATGAAGGACATGGAGGCTGTCAAAAGCAGTACGCCAGTCGGTCGATTAAACAACTGGCTTAAGGCGAAATCACCACAAGATCGAATCTTAGAAGTCGTTGTTTATCTTTTCATGATTGTGGTAACCGTTCTAACAATCTATCCGTTCTTAAATGTACTGGCTATCTCTTTTAATGATTCGGTAGATACCATTAGAGGGGGAATCACCATCTGGCCAAGGCAATTTACGTTGAAGAATTACGATTTGATTTTCACCTATGAGGGGTTAATCACTGGATTCAAGATATCCTTTCTGCGGACCGTCATTGGCACCGTAGCGGGCTTGGCCAGCGGTTCGATGCTTGCGTATACGCTTGCACGAAGTGATTTTCAAGCTCGAAGGTTCATCTCAATCTTTCTTGCCGTCACCATGTATGTTTCCGGGGGATTAATCCCAGGTTTTATCTTGATGAAGGAATTGCATTTAATTGATACATTTGCCGTCTATATTTTACCCGGCCTTGTAAGTGCGTTTAATGTCTTCATTATTCGTTCCTTCATTGATGGTCTGCCTTATGCGTTACAAGAATCAGCTAAGCTGGATGGTGCCAACGATTTCACGATATACTGGCGCGTTATTCTTCCTCTTTGCAAACCAGCATTAGCGACCGTGGCGCTCTTCTTGGCAGTAGGGCAATGGAACTCTTGGTTCGATACTTATTTGTTTAATGGGTCTAACGAATCGTTGACGACCCTGCAATATGAATTAATGAAAATTTTGCAGAGTACTACAACGAGCGCAACCAATTCCCAGGATGCTGCTAATATGGCTGAGCGTATGGCACAAGTATCCCCGGAATCGGTCAAAATGGCAATCACCATCATTGTTACAGTGCCGATTCTTATCGTCTATCCTTTTCTACAAAAATATTTTGTTAAGGGTATGACACTTGGAGCGGTAAAGAGCTAAAACGAAGCAGTAAACATTCATTATACAGGGAGGTTTCGCTCCATGAAGTCAAGAAAAAATAGAATGGTCGTATCTTTTGTAATGTCACTGACTTTAGTGGCGACCCTTGCAGGGTGTAGCGGTAATAATCCGTCTGAGGCTACCAAGGCCGTAACAACAGGTGACATCACGCTTACTTATTTTTCGGAAGACTCCAGCACAAATTGGAATAACATGAGGGATGAAGTTGGTAAGGTCATCGCTGAAAAAACCGGAGTAACCCTAGATGCTGAATTCGCTGTCGGCGACCCGGTACAAAAGATTTCGTTGATTGCAGCTACAGGAAACTATCCTGATCTAATCGCTGCTAAGGCGGATGTCGGCAAACTTGTGGATGCTGGCGCAATCATTGATCTGACGGATTTGATCGACAAGCATGCACCAAACATCAAAAAAATGCTGGGAGACAAACTTGTCCGGACGAAGTACAGTTTGGACGACCCATCCATCTATGTGATTCCGACTTGGTCTGCTGTCGAAGAGAAAAAAATCAAACCCGACGTAGGATTTAAACTCCAGCACCGTGTCGTCAAGGAAGCGGGATACCCAGACATTCGTACGGTACAGGATTTCGAAAAAGTCATTAAGGACTATCTAACCAAGCATCCGACGGATGAAAATGGCAACAAAAATATCGGACTGTCCCTAAATGCGGACGATTGGCATATGTACCAGGTAACGAACTCAGGATTCCAAACAACTGGGGGACCAGACGATGGCGAATACTACATCGATCAAAAAACACACCAAGCGACTTATCATTTCCGCCGACCGGAAGAAAAAGAATATTTTCGCTGGTTGAATCACATGAATGCCATTGGATTGCTTGATCCGGAAAGCTTTGTGCAGAAGACTGACCAGTTTAAGGCGAAAGTGGCTTCAGGCCGCGTACTGGGTCTGGCCGATCCAGAATGGGACTATGGCGACGGACAAAATGCGCTGAAGGCGGAAGGCAAATTCGATCAGACTTACGGTCATTATCCAGTCACCATGGGCAAGGAGTACAAGGATACCAACTTTTGGCTTCCTGGCTTTGATGGGGGGTACGGAATCTCAATCTCTAGCAAGTGCAAGGATCCGGTACGAGCTATTCAGTTTCTCGACTTTCTAGCATCGGAAGAGGGGCAAGTCCTGAATAACTGGGGAATTGAAGGAAAGCATTACACGATGAAAGACGGCAAACGGACGATTACTCCGGCTGTACTTGAACGGATAAACAATGACAATGCGGCTTTCCAAAAAGAGTCTGGAATCGGTCTATATTGGAACTTGTCGGTCCATTATGGTGATGGCATCGAAGACTCAACTGGCAACTATTTCACTCGTAGTTATCCAGAACTGTTGACAGCGACTTACAACGAGTCGGAGAAGGAAGTTCTGAAGGCCTATAAGATCGAACACTGGAAAGATCTATTTCCGAAGGAAGAAGAATTCCAGCCGAGAGCATACGGAGCAGCATATACAATGTCTCTTCCCAATGACGATCCGGCTGTTATTCTCGGAGCCAAGATGAAGGATATTACATGGAAACGAATTCCGGAAGCGGTCATGACCAAGCCAGAAAACTTCGATAAGGTTTGGGATGCCTATATGGCAGAACTGGAGAAAGCCGGAGTACAAGAAATGGAACAATCCTTTACGAAGCATATTCAAGATCGGATTAAGCTGTGGTCTACTAACTAATTCGTTTGGCATAAAAGAACGGGACTGTTTCCACTTCCTACCGGAGAGGAGACGGTCCTTTTTTAAGCACGCAGTCCGAAAGGCTAGCGAGCGAAAAAGGATTTGAGATACAAACAGCGGCCACCTCTAAAAAAATAGGGTGACCGCTGTTTGTTTGGGGCAGGCTTCTTCGTTACTTCATTTCATTTTTATAGGAAGCAAATAGGTCTTGAGGAAGCTCATCCCTCGTGATTACGTAATCGCTGTTGAACACTTTTATGAGATGGTCCAGAGAGTTATACTGTCCGTTGCGGATGAAGTCGCCCGTCCACGTGCTGAAAAAGAGCCAATGGGCTGAATACGCTTGAAGCAATTCCGGATCGCCAATCGGACCGTTTTCGGATAGGGCGACCAGTTTCTTGTCTTGTACGAGATCCACCAAGTTGTCATACTTACCGATACTTGGACCGTAATTAGCTGCCGGGTTGTAGATATCCACACTTACAATATCGACGACATCGTCCCCTGGGTACCATTCGGGATTTTCGGAGTTCCATACCCAGATCAGGTTGTTCAGGTGATGGTAGTGTGTTAGGCGGTCATACATGATACGGTACAGCTGCTTGGCGGATTCTGGCCCTTGGGCGCCCCACCAAAACCATCTGCCTTCCGCCTCGTGCAGCGGTCTCCACAGCACCGGAACGTGAGCGTCTTGGAGGCGTTTCAACTGAACGGCAATGGCATCGATGTCCCGCAGGATAAGCTGATATTCATCCGATTCGGGATGATTAAGTGCATATTGAACGTCGAATGTAGTAGCCTCGGTGTAAAATCCACGATACCATTCTTTCCCTGGAATGTCATGCAGCCCCTTAGGGGCATTCCAATGCCATACGAGCGTGACAATTCCACCTTCTTTGGCCCATTGGATCGCCTTGTCCACCTCAGTTGGGGTGGTACCACGCTCGACGCGAGAGGGGGAGTAATCCATCATGTCCGTTGACAACATCGCAGGATACTTTCCAGTTTGGTCTTTAATCCACTGGGCATCCTCAAGAGTGTGCTGACCGGAAAGAATTTTGTTCCCGTAAACATCCACGAGATAACCCATGAGTGCCTTGGTTTCCACAGTTGCATTCGGGTTTACCAGCTTTTTCTCAATCTGATGCAGTTTCGGGGGGGACACTGCAGGCAGACTGGCGAATTCAACCTTCACGTATTCGATCCCGTAATATCCCCAGCCTCTTGAAAAAGTAACCTCGTTCGTGCCGGCATTCAGCATGATCTTGCTTACCGACTTCTCGTTCACAACCGCACCTCCCGGAGGGGGAACCAGCGTTATGCTTTCAGCCATTGTACCATTGACCTCGAAGCTGGTATCCTTGGAGCCGGTGTCCGCCGGAATGTAGTAACCGAGGCTCAGCTTATATAGGCCTGCTGTCGGCACATTCACTTTAAACGTAGCCGTCCCGTCAGACTTTCCGGAGTTTGGGTCATAGTCATAAAAGAAGGATACATAGCCATCGCCTTTATAAAGTGTATCGCCGGTATAGGGAGTATCCCGTTTTTCTACGCCGTAACCTTGAAGGATTGCATCTTTGGAGCTGACGACCGTAGAAGAGGGGCTACCGTCAGTGACCAAGTGAGCTGATTCTGCTTTTGCTAAGCTTGGAATTAAATCGAGAGATACCAACAAAAGAGATAAGAGAACAAAACTGAAAATACCGAAAAGTCTTCTTTTCCACGGATCTGGCATATGACTCACTCCTTGAATTAGATGTTACCGTCTTGACTGATCTGCAACGTTAGGGCAGAAAACGCTTTCATTTACGCGTACACATTAGGTACTTTGAAGTAATTGATGACAGATGATTCCCCAACAGATATTGCCACATTGGCTAAAATCGGTTAGTGCCGTTCACAAGCATTCCTTCTTCTTTTGTATGCGTTTTCAATACTTGTCATTAATTTTTTCAGTGCCTCACCTCTCTTTAATTTCATCATAAATTAGACGCGAGGCAGGAACCATACAATGAATTTCGGGAAAAATCATCCTTAAATTATGGATTTTTATACTCCGGCGGCAAACAATTTATATTTATTGAAATGTATAACCCAATATTTTTTAAGGCTATATGGGATAAGCGGGAAGAATAGTTTCAATTTGTGGTATCATGCCAGTAGGTATTCCACGCATAGGAAAAGTATGTGTAATGAAAGGGACTAATAAATGATTTTTCATCGATTGCTTACCTACGAAACAATTAGTCAATTAACTGACCAGATTAATAGAGACCAACACTTGTTATTCTATAGCTATTTAAGTCAACGTAAGGAGCAAGCTAAATTTGTTGGTCAATATGTAGACGACAAGCTGACGGCGGTCTTAGCATACTTTTGGGGGCTATCATTCCCTGCATTTTCTTTCCATTGCATAAATCGCGAGAAACTTAACTTTCCAGCTCTTATTACTTTTACTGAGGAAATCATTCAACTTAAGAAAAATACTGTTTGTGGTACAATCCTCTGTAATCGTGACCTTCAACTTTTTCAATCTCATGGTCTTATAACGGGTAACCCACAACGTTTTTTAACAATGAAGCATATAGATCAATCGAAACTGCTCGATTCAAACTGGGCTGAGCTAGTTAAGGAAAATGACCTTTCAGATATAGTGGATTTATTACGAAATGGAGGCATGAAATTTTTTACGAGAAGCGAACTCGAACAATATCCTTTCCTTGGGATAAAGGAATGTGGTCATTTTATTGCCGTGGGCGGCTTCCACTTTTATGACTCTAAGCTCGTTGAGATCGGAAACATATACACAAGCCCTACCCACAGAGGGAAAGGCCTAGCAAAGCACTTGACGAGCCAACTTACAAAACTGGGCAGATCACTTTCATCAGATATTTACCTAGGGGTACTGAAGGAGAACCAAGCCGCTGTACATCTTTACGAGGGTTTAGGCTATGAGACCACGGCTGAGCAAACTATTGTTGATTTTAAGCTATCTATTGATTGACGAATTAGGCCGCATTCGCGCGCCGATTGAGAAGTACAACGGAATATAGGTGACTGTTGGTATTAGAGCGGTATCACGCAACCAGAAAAGAAATAGCCCTTAATCCTTGATTTCATTTCTAAATTTCCGGAAATCTTTAGGTGTTCTTTCGTGATGTTTTTTAAAAGATTGAATGAAGTGATTTACATGATTGAACCCCACCCTGTGGGCTATTTCAGTTATTGTAGAATCTGTTGAAATTAATAACTCGCTGCTTTTCTTGATACGGTACTTAATTAAGTAGTCGTAAGGTGTCATATGAATGGTTCTCTTAAAACTACGAGTGCATTCCGAAATACTTAAATGTGCTACTTCGGCAATTTCTTGCAGTGTTATATTGTCTGAATAGTTTTGATGGATAAAGCTGAGCATCAATTGAAGTCTTTCCTGTTGCAGTTTCATGTATTTAGGTGCTTCCTCCGAAGAAAGCGAAATGTTAGAAATTATGATGAACCATAATTGTACTGTTTTAATAGAAACCTCATATTCCCACCCCCAGTTTTTTTTCATATCAAATTTCTCTTTCATATCCCAAAGCATTTGCAGTATTTGAATTTGCCATTCAACATCTCCTTTGATTACTAATGACAATAAGAGAGAGTTGGTATAAGGCAGTACATAGTTTTTTTCCATCGCACTATCTGCATAAAAGGCCAGCAGCTTCTCCGGGAAATTAAAACTGACATATTGGCCGTTATGTGTAAGGTGTGTAGTAACGTGAAGAACACCTTTATTAATTAAAATGGCCTGGCCTGTTTCTAATTCATGATCAATCCCGTTAACTTGTATCACTAGCTTCCCTTTGGTAACCAAAGTGATTTGTAGCTCCTCATGCCAATGTAAATCGTTGAATCCTCTACCTTCAGGACTACTTGCATGAATAGTATGGGTGTACATGATGTATGGAAATGAAACATCGGGATATAGAATGGTCTCATGCAATTGTTTTTCCATTTTAGCGAGGTCCTTTCTGATGACGATATTTCTATATAAATTAAAGATATAGTTACACAAAATAAATAAAAGTGGTGATATTATTATACCAGATCTTCGGCTTATCATTACAATCCTGTGCACAGGCGATTGGATAAGACCTCTTGGAGGCGTACATGTGAAAATAAATCAATCGTCGTTACCGTTTCATCCGTATATTTTGCTTTTAATCAGTATACTGTCTGTTTCTATCTCATCCATCATGATCAAATCCTCAGATACTCCAACCTCTGTGGCTGGGATGTACAGATTGTATATGTCAGTACTAATAATGCTTCCTTTTGTACCTTGGAAAATGTTCCGTACCTTAGAAATGAACAAAAAAGATTGGATTACCGTTTTCATAGCCGGTCTTTTTCTCGGGTTACATTTCTTATTCTGGATGGAATCTTTAGTACATACCTCAGTTGCGAGCTCCATGGTCATCTTATCCTTACAGCCTTTATTTGTAATGATGGGTTCATACTTTATGTTCAGAGAACGAGCCAACCTATTGACCATTCTTTGTTTGATCGCCGCTCTTATCGGCTCAATCATTATAGCTTGGGGAGACATAGGGATTTCGAGAGAGGCATTAATCGGAGATGGATTATCTTTATTAGGAACAATTTTGGTTTCAGCATATATGTTGGCAGGACAGAAAGTAAGTCACAAAATAAATGCGAATTTATATAGTGTTATTGTTTTTTTTATTGGTGGCAGCGTCATGCTGGTCTACAATATGTTGAACCATTATTCCTTGATTAAATATGACTCGTCGGATTGGATGTATTTCTTGTTACTTGCAGTAATCCCAACTATTTTTGGACAATATATTTTCAATCTGTTGTTGAAATCAATGGGTGCAACTACGGTCTCAGTTGGTATTATTGGAGAGCCTGTTCTTGCCATAATTCTCGCCTACTTATTCTTGGGAGAAATAATCTCTGCATTTCAATTCATAGGTGGAATGATGACTTTATTCGGTATGGGGATGTATTTTTGGACAAAATCATTAAAGTATACAGTTGCAAAATATTAAATTTGTAACTGATTATCGTGAAATTTAAGAAAACAATCAATGAGGAGAATGTTTAGATGGCAACGATTGATGATTTTTTGAAACTAGATATTCGAGTTGGAACCATCATTAAAGCTGAGTTTTTTGCAGAAGCAAAAGTACCTGCTATTAAACTTGAAATTGATTTTGGACAAGATATCGGTGTAAAAACTTCGAGTGCGCAAATTACAGAAAGATATGTGGCTGAAGATATTATAGGGGAACAAATAATAGGTGTAGTCAACTTTCCACCTCGACGGATAGCAGGCTTTAACTCAGAGGTATTGGTTCTTGGAGGAATACCCGAAAAGGGGGATGTGGTTCTATTGAAACCAGATATCAAACTACCTAATGGAACACCTATTGGATGATCACAAAGAGCAAGGCATTGAACTAACGGAAAACGAACGTTCAATAGCGAGTTGAAACAGAAAGCTGCAGACTAGGACTTTATTTTTCACGTCCTAGCCTGCAGCTCTTTCTTTTATTTGGTCTGTCCAAAGCTTATTTGATTCATTATAGGTCTGCACAATTCTCCATACCAGCTATACACCTTATACCTATCTGGCTGGGATGCTGCGTGTCCCCTCTGTCATTGGGGAGGCGCAGAGCGGGCACACTGGCGGCGTGCCTGTGCTAGCCGTGCTTGTACGGCGTCCGCTTGTTGTGTCGCGCCGCATCCACGCTTTGCAGGCACCGTCGGAGCATTTCCACACAGGCACGTTGATGCGTGGCTCCGCTTGAGATCCTGCCACCGACGAGGTTGTCCGTGCCGTAGCGCTGCCTGGTCCCGGCCTGCTGCTCACGCGGGTCGCTGTGCCAGACGCTGGCGATCCAGCGCCAGCACGGCTGCCATACCCGGAAGCACCCTTCGCTTGGCCGAAGCTACTGCGGCGTGTTTCTGGCTTGGAAGCCTCAGGGGTGACCCCATAGGCTTCCAGCAGGAAGCGTGACACGGCGGCAGGCTTGCCATGATTAGAGGCGGGGGAGGTGATGTACAGCAACTCTTTCGCCCGGGTGACGGCCACGTAAGCGAGGCGGCGCTCTTCTTCAAGCGCTGCATCGTTATCCACAGCCGTAGTTGGGGCGGCGCCTGCCCGCCGATCCTCCGGCAGCTCGCTGTGCAGCGCCGAGCTGTGCGGCAGAATGCCTTCGCTGGCTCCGATCCAATATACGCAAGGGAATTCCAATCCCTTGGCACGGTGGATCGTCATGAGCCGAACAGCATCGCTGTCTTCTTCTCTGCGCAGCGATTCCATTTGGCGATGACGTTCGGAAAGCTCGTCCGCAAAGCTGACGAATGCCTCCACGGTGTCAAACCGCTTGGCTGCCGTTTCGAGCTCCTCCAGACTTTCTTGCATCGTTTCCTTATAATGAGTCCATGCGCCCGTATCTCCACTTTCCAAATATTTGTCATAAAAGACGCGCCGCATTTCTTGAATGGCATAGGCAGGTTTCATGGTAGTGAGACTGCGAATCAGACGAATACGCTCTTTCACTTGTTCACGCTGAAAATCACGTAGTCGATCCCAGCGGCTGAGATGAATCAGCGGGTATTTTTTAGCCTGCTGTTTCTCCTCGCGCATAATCCATTCCATACCCGCCTCACGGGAGACGTACAGCGGCCCAAGGGTGCTCGGAATGGATTCCATACGCCGGGGATTTAGCGACAAGCGCAGGTGATCCATTAAGGGACGAATCAGAGACTGATCGTAAAATACAGCCCCTGCTCCGTACTGAATAAATGGGACATCCCGCATAATTAATTGCTCAAAAATAGATCGGCTTCCACTGGCTGTCCGGTGCAAAATAGCGATATCCCGGTAGCGCAGCCGACCTTCCTCTACCTGCCCGAGTAGATGGGTAACAATATGCCCCGCTTCCTCCTCAGGTCCGGATGGGGTGGCAAACTGCGGTGGCAAGCCTTCACGCCCGGCAGCCGAAAGACGTTTGGAGCGTCGATGAACATTTTTGGCGACAATGTTAGAGCCCAGCCCTAAAATCCGCGCATCGCTGCGATAATTAATATCCAGAGTAATGACCTTTGCATCCTTATAGACCTTGTCAAACTCCAGAATGGATTCCTGGCGTGCCCCATTAAAGGTATAGATCGTCTGATCATCATCCCCCACAACCATCAGATTGCGATGTCGGGCAGCCAACCGCTGCACCATCTCATATTGTAGGGCATTCGTATCCTGAAATTCATCGACCATGATATGTGAAAAACGTCGCTGAAGCGGCTGAAGCACATCCGGGTCACGCAGTAGTTCGGATGCACGCAGCAGAATATCGTCAAAATCCATTTTATTGCGCTCCTGTTTCCACGCTTCATAAGCGAGCATGGCACGCTTGGCATCCGATTCCTCGCGCACAGTTTCCGGCAGCTCGTCCGCGCTGCGGCCTTCCGCTTTCCAGGCGGAGAGGGCAGACAGCAGGCTTTCCGGCTGGAAAGCCTCGCTGAGCCCAAGCTGCCGCAGCATCATTTTCATGACGGTATGCTGGGCCTGCGTTTCACCGAACACTTCATCTTGCACGCCGCGATGACGCAGCATCGCCAAAGCGAATGAGTGAAACGTGCGTGCCTGAACTGCACGTGCAGCGGCAGGGCGCACACCGGGCAATCCCGCGATGCGCAGTTTCATTTCGGCAGCTGCCTTGCTGGTGAAGGTCACCAGCAGAATGGACGATGCTGGGACATCCCGCATCGCCATCAGGTAGCCTGCGCGGGCAGCCAGCACTGTGGTTTTGCCACAGCCAGCCCCTGCAAGGGTCAGAAGGGGGCCTTTGCCGTGGCGGACGGCCTGGATCTGCGGGCGGTTCAGGTGAATGCCAGCGTTCTCTAAAGCACGAAAATAGGCCGAGTCTTGGTCGGTGTCGGGCACCAGCGTCATACTGGTATCCATGGAAGCGCGACGTGCCTGAGGGCTCGACGTTGAATAAGGAACCCCGATGGGCCGGGGGTAAAAAGAAGGATTTGGGTCCATAATCCTGAAACCCCTTTCGTTCTTAAAATCTTCCATTTTCACAAATGGGGGTAGTTTTTGGTATGATAGAGTTCTAGTCAGCTTTAGCTGATGATAAGAACAAGGCGATGGACTAAAATAATGCTGAAATTCATGCGGATCTTGCCGGAGCGTCAGAACGTCAATACGTTGACGCCAATGCCTATGGCCTTCAAACAGGCGATATGACCGCATTCCATTATACAGGAGTTCGAGGTTTGCCAACAGAAAAAAACTTTGGGATATACGGACGGTACAGTGAAATCCGGCTGGATATGGGGAGGAAATAATGATGAAGCTGATTCAACGTATAAAGGAAGGCGCAAATCGCGCAACAGAAAAGGCGCAGCATGCTGTCGAGATTAGTAAAATCAATTCACAAATTACAACGATCCAGCAGGAAATGGATGTTCATTTCTTGCGAATGGGTCAGATCTTTTACGAAGGTTATCGCGCATCCGACATGTCGGTGGCAGAAACCGAGATGACACAGCTATCCACTGCTTGTGATGAGCTTCAGGATGAAATCGACGAGCTGCGCGGTAGAATTGCAGAATTGAAGAACGCTCATTTATGCACCTGTGGAGCGGTTGTGCCTCTGGATGCGAACTTTTGCCCCAAATGTGGACGTAAGCTGAATGAAGGACAGGCTGCTTCCAAACAAGTAGCTGCTGTGCGTGAAGAGGTGCCAACGGACGTCTATTCTTTTGATCTGCGCAAGCCAGAGGAAGCGAAGGAACCCGCGCCTGTTTACACGGAGTACGCAGAACATGAAGTAGTGGATCGGCATGAACAGGAACAGGAACAGGATGAGCGGTATGAAACACACGAACCAGCGGGACTAGACCGCGATTACACAGTGTCTGATTTTACACCGGAGGAAAAAGCGGCATTCGACGCTGAGTGGGAGCGCCGTCGTCAGGAAGATCTGGAGAAAGAACACCGTCGTCTTGAAGAACTGGCACGTGAGCGGGAGCGTCAGGAGGAGCTGGACGAGCGGATTCGATATTGGAAGGCCAACAACTCCGGGGCTGAGAAACCGGCAACGCCGTCTGCACAAGTACGTGAAAATGTAAAATGCCAAATCTGCACTGCAGAACTACCCAAAGGGTCCAAGTGGTGCCCGCGTTGCGGAGCTGAACAGATTTGACGCAGCCGAACAGGCTGCTGCAGGACACAGACATAACGCCGGGCAGCATAGGGGGAACAGAATATATGGAGCGTTTGCTGCATCATCTGCGGAATCTGGGTTTTACGGAAATGGAAGCCAAGGTTATGGTCGAGCTTTCGAGGCAAAATGCGGCTTCCGGCTATGAAGTGGCTAAGCGTCTGGGTGCATCACGCTCCAACGTGTACGCGGCTTTACAGCGTTTGGCCGGGCAGGGATACCTCAGAACCAGTGCGGGAGAGCCTGTACGTTACAGCATGCTGCCACCGGCTGAATTGACCCGGATGATCGAAGGACAAATGCAGGAGTCTCTACGCGCAGTGGAGAAGGAAATGCCACGAACAGAACCAACCAAGCCGACCTTTTATAATGCGGAAGGCGATCGGAAGGTACTGGAAAGTCTGACACGTGAATTGGAACGGGCAGAGCATGAGATTGTGTTGGATTTGTGGCGCGAGGAAGCCGAACTGCTGCGGACAGAGTTGGAGAAAGCCGAGAGTCGAGGTGTGCGTCTGCTCTGGTCCTGCGATAACGGGGAAAGCATGATGGGACCGTGGTTACCGCTTAGGTCTGGTACAGACGGACAGGAACCAGCAGGGCGCAAGTTTTCTTTTGTTATTGATCGGCGTTGGTGCATGCTGGGTATGCGGGGAGAGAATTGCCCGACACAGGCGCTTATTACCGAGCATCCGGTAATGACAGGCCTGCTGCTTAATCATTTTGCTCAGGATCTTATTCTGTATGAGCTGGAGCATGATATGGGCAGAGAGCTGTCGACCCGGTATGGCTGGCGGTATGAAGGCATTATCGGCAAATATATGTCAGCTGGAGAATAGCTAAAGATCACCGGGTAGGAAGTTCCATCAGTGCCCGGCATATAGATGTAATATAGCCCGCCTTATGAGGCACGAATTGATCCGATGTGATCAGGCGGCGAGTTTTTTCTGGGTTCGGCCCTGACGTAATGCCTTGGGCTTCGATAAAGGGAATATGGCCTTCAAAAAGGGCCAGTGCTTGGTCAAGAGCTGCTTCGTACAGTCCGGCTACTTCTTCTTGCTGGAGATGATAAGCTTCCAATGGCTGGTTCGATAGCAGTCCAAACACCGAGCTAATCTCCCGATCCCAAAAAGAGGTGCCCTGGGCGGTACCTTTGCTTTCATACCGAACGGTCATCAGCGGTGTTAATGAGGTAAAGGGAACATGAATGCCCAGTTCTTCCTCCAGCTCGCGAGCCGCCTGAGACATATCTTCGCCTGCCGTCAAATGACCGGCTGCTGTAATATCGTAGCATCCGGGGAAGGTATCCTTCGTATCCTGACGCTGTTGGAATAGCAAGCGACGGCCTGTCGAAGTGTCTCGTGCTAGCCAGCAGTGAAAGGTATGGTGCCAGTATCCCTTGGCATGTGCATCTCGTCGGGAGGCTGTGCCAAGGGGGTTGTCTTCATCGTCGTAGATATCCAGAAGCTCGCTATTCATCGTGGTTCCTCCTATAGTAAGCAGAAATCAAAGGTCTACTTTACAGTATAACGTGTTTTCTGTCCTGACGATATGAAGGCATGTGTGGAATGTGGAGTGGCATTTGGGGTATGCTGGGAACATAAGGATTTGCAACATCACACAGGTTTATGATTGAAAGGAGCGATTTTACATGGAATGTATAGTACATTTTCGAGTCATGCATCCGGAGGAACCCAAGGAACTTCGCGGGTTGATTATGCTGGAAAGCGGGGGCAAGCCGGGGATTGATCAAATTACGGATATGTTCAAAAATATGGGCTATGATGTCCGCCCAGACAATCCGGAGGAATTGATTTTTAAACCAGTCGATGTCAGAGCCAATTATACATATATCCGGGTTATTGAGCTGGATACGGGTGAGGAAGTCTACCAGGAAGATAGGGATTTGCGCGCGATTTTGGAAACTTTGCTGAATAAACGTTAAACGTTAAAGACCAGGAGAACTAATCGATGTAATGAGATAAAGCGATCCTGTCGCCATTCATAGGAACGGAGAACAATGATGAGATTGTATATAATCCGACACGCAGACCCCGATTACCCCAACAACACCATCACGCCGGAGGGGCATTTGGAAGCCCAGGCACTGGCCAAGCGGCTTTCCAGTCACGGACTGGATCGAATTTATGCCTCTCCTTTGGGGAGGGCTTTGGATACGATGCGCTACACCGCCGACTCTCTGGGTATGACTCATGAAGTAGAACACTGGACGCAGGAGCTGGCTCTAAAGCTGGAGGAAACCCCATACGGCCGTCTTTCCCATTGGGATTTGCCTGGTGAAGTGATCCGTTCCGAGTTGCCTCTGCCGACTCATGACTCTTGGCAGGAGATTTCCTATTATCAGGGAACGCAAAGCCCTGAAACCTTCGAGCGACTGAAGCTTCATTCCGATGAGTTCCTGAAACGGCAAGGCTTTGAGCGGGTGGAGGGCAGGTACCGGATTCTGAAGCACACTGAAGATCAGGTGGCCGTATTTTGTCATGGCGGCTTCGGGCTGACCTGGCTTGCTCATCTGTTGGAGCTGCCATTGGCCTTGGTCTGGTCCGGTTTTTGGATGCCGCCTAGCTCCGTAACCACGATCTTGTTTGATGAGCGCTCCCAAGAATGGGCAGTTCCCCGTTGCATCGGCTTCGGTGATGTTTCCCATCTGTACGCTGAGGGCTTGCCCGTCAGACCCCGTGGCATTATCACCAATTTCAACTAATTGGATTTTTTATACCATGCCAAAACGGCTTAAGACGATACACCGTCTTAAGCCGTTTATTGTAGTCATATAAGTGGGTTGAGTCAGCGTGCTTCCACGTACCCTTCCAGCTTGGAAGTGCAATGTGCGCAACGGGTAGCGGCTACAGGAATTTCGGATAGGCAATGTGGACATTCCTTGATCGTTTTTTCCTGAGGAGGTTTTTCTTCCTCTTTGCGTTTCAGCATGTTAATCCCTTTGACCAGCATGAACACACAGAAGGCCACGATCAGAAAGTCCAGCAGGACGTTAATGAACTGACCATAGGCGAGGACCGCAATCCCTGCTTCTTTGGCCTGTACCAAAGTCATGCGTGTACCGTTACCATTTAAAGGATCAGCAGCTTGTAAAGCCACATACAAATCTGGAAAATTCATACCTCCCAGAAGCATACCGATCGGAGGCATAATAATATCGTTTACCACAGAAGTGACAATTTTGCCAAACGCTCCACCGATGATAACACCGACCGCGAGGTCAATCACGTTACCCCGTACAGCGAATTCTTTAAATTCTTTTATAATACCTTTTCCGCTCATGTGAGTGCTCACCTTCTTTGCATAAAATCATTTATCTATAATACATGCTATGTCAATTGAGGGCAATTCCAAATTGATGTATTGCACTATGTCACAAAATCACATGTTCATTTGTCTTCTATATGTAAACCAATAATGGAGGCGATGTATCGTGAGTTTAAGATTCAATCACAGAACAGTGAGTCCTAGTACGTTCAAGGCGATGATGGAGATGGAGAAATATATTTCCGGTCGTTTTACAGACAAAGTATTGTACGAACTACTGAAAATTAGAGTATCCCAAATCAATGGATGTTCCTATTGTCTGGATATGCATGCGAAGGATCTGCTCAAGCTGGGTGATTATGCTGACCACATTTTGCAGCTAGCCTTATGGCGGGAGGTTCCTTTGTTCACGGAAAAAGAACGTGTTATGCTTGAATTAGCCGAAGCGGTTACTCGTATCTCAGAACAAGGGGTACCTACAGATTTGTATAATCGGGTCAGAGAGCATTTTACCGAGGAAGAATACGTAGATTTGATAACTGCAGTTAACGTGATTAACAGTTGGAACCGGATTGCGATTGCAACGGGGATGTATCCGGGCATTCTTTAATGAACAGGGGGCTATGCTTTGACTGGCAAAGAACACAGAATTGAACAAGAATCGGTGGATTTAAATCTGGAGGAGCTGTATCAAAGATATCGCAAATATTCTTTTGCCATTGCTTATCGCATGCTTGGAACGGTTACGGATGCCGAGGATGTCGTTCAAGACTGCTTTGTCGAGCTGAAGAATAAGCCCCTGGATGATATACACAATCCCAAAGCCTATGTAGCCAAAATGACGATGAATCGGTGTCTGAATCTGTTGAACTCTGCACGCAAGCAAAGAGAGACATATGTAGGACAGTGGCTGCCGGAGCCGTTGGGTGAAAGCGCAGATCTCCCTGCGGATTGGTTAGAGCGTAAAGATATGATATCTTACGCTTTTCTGGTTTTGCTGGAGCAGCTAAAGCCGATAGAGCGGGCTGTTTTTGTGCTGAGGGAAGCTTTTCAATATGATTACAAAGATATTGCAGAATTGCTGGGGAAGACGGAGAGCAACTGTCGTCAGGTGTTCAGTCGCTCCCGTCGTATTCTATCTTCCGGAGAATCTGCTCTTGAGGCTCAGTCCAGTCGTGATGAGAATAACTCTTCCCGTATAAAACTACTAGAACGTTTTACAACCGCTTTTCTCGCCTACGATGTGACTGCTATGCTGGAACTACTGGCTGAACAACCTGTATTTGTATCAGATGGCGGAGGTAATGTGCATACGGTGATGAGGCCAATGGTTGTACGCAAAGGTGTTCTTGCCCTGTTGACTTCTCGTCGGGTATTAACCGTTTTACGAGAAAGAGATGTGTTCCACACCGTCATCAATGGCGAGGTTCAGCTGGCATTTCTGGAAGACGGAAAAGTGAGAGAAACCTTATGTCTCAGACTGACACCGGACGGGGAACATATTCAGAATTTTTATTTAATGGTCAACCCAGATAAGCTGGGATACATTCATATAGGACAGAAGAAGCGAACATGCGATAAAAGGTAATCATCAAAACAGCAAAAACCTTGAATCCTGCTAAGGATCAAGGTTTTTTGTTGTTTTCACAACTGCCGGGCTTGGTGAAGAGCCAGATCACCTATCCAGGGAAGCTTGAGCCACCTGCCTTGACCCGCGCGAATTAACAGGATGACCCACAATACAAGAACTGCCAGCGTTAGCAGGGAAGCGAGCAGAGGACCGAGCAGCGGAATGAATCCAACCAGCACATGCCCAATCATGAGGATGACAAACAAAAATACGGATTGCAGCGCGTGAAATAATACGAATCGGCTTTTCTTTTCCAGCATGACAAAGGCCAGTGCGCCAATAAATGCGAATAGATAGCACAGGACAGCTGCTATATTTTCATCCAATCCCGTGGAAGACTTATAGACTGACATGTCAGGCATATCCCCCTTTATAAAAGATTCAAGCTAAGTCTCCGTACTATACAAGCTATGAGGACAGGATTGAAGGATATGCCCGATCTCGGTAAAAAAGTTGACTCTACACCAAGGATAAGCGGTCAAGCGAATGGATACACTCGAATTTGGCGATAACCTTTGGACTGCGCTTCTGTCGCATCGCCCACAAGCTTCGCAGATTCGATGTTCGACTGCAGGCAGACGAGCTTGCAGACTCATTGAACCACTTCCACCTTACGAATTGCCTGATAGTCTTTCCCGAGAATCCGTTTCGGTTCCCGCCAAACGTTTTAGAAACGTATTTCTCCAGTTTACGGACAATTCTTCCACTTCGAGAATTTGTTTAATACTCTCGATATGATCCTTCTCTTGATGCATAATTCGATTGGCAAATGAAACCGTAATTGCTTTCGGATGGCGATGAAGGAGGGATAGTCCGTCGGCCTTAGAGGCAACTCCCTCTTCCAGAACGCGAAAGTAGAATCCCGTGTAGCCTGTTTGCTGTACCTTCAAGGGCATGTCCGGTACGCCGTACTTGATGGACAACTTGTAGCAAGGCTGTCTCGGCTGGCTAACTTGAACGATAGCTTTGCCAAGCTTAAAGACGTCTCCGATGCAAACGTCGGATTCTAGCAAACCCTTTATCGTTAAATTTTCCCCGAACGCGCCGTAATCGAGCGGTCTCCGCAATTCATTTTCCCAGAACGGATAGTGCTCGTAGGGATAGACGCATACAGCTTTATCTTTACCCCCGTGGTGAACTAGATCGCCCTGCCCATCCCCTTCGAAGTTTAGATAAGATAAATACAAATATTCATCTGTGGCCGACTTGAATATCCCCGTAGAAACGTCCTTCTGATTAAACTGGATCTGCTTGGGCATGCCGACATTAAGTGAAAGGATTTTAATAGATGCCATTCGGATCACCCCACTCCAAATTTTGGTCAACGAGTTTTTCTAGATGCTTCTATATACCGCGTTCCTGCATTCGTTCGCCTGCCTGAAGCGAGATTTCTATGATGACTACGCCTTTTTACATTTTGGTAATTTCTCTTTTGACTCTGTTCGTCCCCGTTTCCATTTTACACTCCTCTATGCGCTATTTGCGAATTTTCGATTAGTCTCCGTTAATGTGATAGAGTCCTTTTTGGGCAACTCATCATTCCGAGAGCGATGTTCTCGTTCGAACATACCCGATCTCGGTAAAAAAATTAAATAGAGAATGTGTATAAAAATATGAAAAAGGCTGAACGAAAGGGATTCGTTCAGCCTTTTAAACGGTTATGCACATGTTTTTCACATGTTGTATACACTTTATCCACCGCATATTAATGTTTATCCACAAAAACAACATGATTTATGCACAAATTGTGCACAAGCTGTAGACAATATATTGATAATTCATAATTTGCACACAGTTTGTCCACAAACTATCAACATATTGGGAGTAATTGTGGATATACTTCCGTAATTATCGGTCACCAGTTTTTAAATGGCGGCGTGGGTGTGTGATTTTACCCATTTTATTCTTGTCATCCTCTTTGGGGATAAGTCGTTCATCGGTACGTCCTTCGTGATGGTTATCAAAGGCATATTCGGTCATTTTCCACTCGGAAGTACCCAGAACAACATCAGCGGGAAAATGCTGGCCTCTGTGCAAATGCTGCTCATGTCCATCCTCATCAATATAAACACCGTCCACTTCTACCTTATCACCCGTTAGTGGGAGTAAATCCTTTCCTTTGCGTTCCATTGGTATCCCCTCCGTCTGGCTTATTCTTCGTTAATTTGTCCGAACGGAGGTTCTTTTATCCACAGCTGCTGCAAAATATCCTCTGCAATTTGGTCTGCGGGATGAGGTTTGCGAAGTGACTCAATCGCCTGCTTCATTTCCTTAGCAAGAGAGGGGGTGGAGATCAGATCCAGACAATGCTGAATCAGCTCCTCCGTAGTGCGAGCAATGCGGGCAGCTCTTTTTTGCTGCAGATATAGAGCATTATTTAGTTCCTGACCGGGTACGGGCTTGAACACAAGAATAGGCAAACCGGATGCAATGCTTTCCGAGAGCGTGATACCGCCAGGCTTCGTAATCACCAGATTACTCGCACGCATAAGTTCTGGAACAAAGTCCACGAATCCATAGGTGTAAATGTCCGGGTAGTCTGCATACAGCGCATCCAATTCTGCTTTCAGTTGCTGGTTACGTCCGCAGACGATGAGTAGCCGCAACTGAGGAAGCTGGCTTAATTGCCGACAGATATCCAGTATGCCGGATAGCACACCATAGGCGCCAGCCATAATGAGTAGCGTAGTAGTCTCAGCCTGTAGCGGTGGGATTAGCTGTTCTTGAACAGGCGCTTTGTCGGCAGACATGTTATAAAAAGAAGCATGGATCGGAATGCCCGTCGCGGCAATGCGTTCGATCGGTATTCCCCGCTGGGCGGCCTCCTGCTGCATATCCTCAGTGGCTACATAGTAGCGGTCAATATCGGGATGCAACCAGCGCCCATGCAGATCGAAATCCGTAACCACGTTGACAATCGGCAAATGCATTCCCATTTTGCGACGTAACGCCGGAAGTGCGAGCTGCGGGAATGTATGTACTACGAGGTCGGGTAACTCCTTTTTCAGTGTTAGCGTAAGTTGACGCATTCCGAATGAATGCAACACATGGCCGAAGGCCGATGTAGCCTGCATACCGCGCGTGATGTTATAGACCCATCCGTAAAGCTGTGGAATGGTTTTGAAGCTTTGCATATATACAAATTTGGTCAGACCGTTCAACCAGGGGTGAGATTCAGCCATTAGGTCAAGTAGTTGTACCTCGCAGTGTCCGAGTCTTCGCAAACTGTCCTTAATTGCCCGGGCGGCCTGTACATGGCCTTCCCCGTAACTGGCGTACAATATTAGAATTTTTGGTGGTGACACTTCCATGATTGTTTAGCCCCCTATATTCAATAAGCACATTGAAGCTCATTTCAGGAACGTTCCAAGTTGAGGGAGGATACGGCTGGCAAAACGTAACGCTCCAGCAGTGTTCGCGGATTTTTCCAACGGCTCACCTTGCTGTCTGCTGTAAATACCGCGACTGCGTTCGCTTCTGGCACAAGATAAATTTGCTGTCCTCCATGTCCGTGTGCACACGCGTAGTTGATGCCGTGGAGTCGTCCTGTCCACCATTGGAATCCGTAATCCCCGAATTCTGGATAGCCTTCAACCTGTCGCTGTGTCGCCTGATGTAGCCAATCGGCCGGAATCAATTCTTTTCCGTTCCAGCTGCCTTGATGAAGGCAGCAGTCGCCGAATTTAGCCATGTCACGCGATGTCAGATATAGCCCGATATGTCCCATAGTGTAGCCCTCTGGATCTTGTGCCCAACCACTTCTCCCAAAACCTAAGGGTTCGAACAGATGCTGGAGAGCGTACGTATAGGCGTCAATCCCACAACAATGGGTCAACAGCACGGACAACAAGTGCGAATCAACACTGCGATATTGGAATACACCGAGTTGATCCTCCTGTACAGGTAAGCGCAGGGCAAAGGACGGCCAGCTTTTGCTGCGATGAAAACGGTGGATAAAAGCTTCTCCGAGCTTTTTGCCTGTCTGCCAATACAAGCCGGATGTCATGGTCAACAGATGGCGAATCGTAATCTGCTCTAGCAGTGTTTCCTTCCGCCTAGGTAAATACTCAGGCAACAGCTTATGCACAGCCGTCTCTGGCCCGGGCATATCACCGCGAGCCATGGCTATGCCGATGAGCGTGGAAGTGAAGCTTTTGGTCGCGGATCGCAAATCGTTCAGAGAGCTTGCTTCATGACCGTTGTAATAGCGTTCCCAGACCAGTTTGCCGTGGCGCAGCAGCAGGAAGCTGTGCATTTTAGGAAACTTGGCTTGAATTTCACGGTCTGCATGATCAAGTAGGGAGACATTGATGCCCTCCTCTTCACAAGTTCCTATGTTCAGGGCAGACATACGGGCAACAGGTGCAGTGAACAGCGGAGCATAGCGGCTCATCCTTTTCCCTCCTTGTTATGTTTATTTATTTTACCCCAAACACATACACTCCAAAAACCGATAAATAAAGTATGCCCCCTGTGCAACAGCTGATTGAGTACCCCAAATGACATGATGCGTAAAAGATAGGTAAAATCAATGTAAATTTACTGGAAAGCTGAAAGCTGTATCTGAATATGTTATAATGGGGTAGTGATTCAGCCAAAAGAAAATCGGTTAATACAAGTGTCAGGTACATGCCTTGCCTAAGGCGTTCCCGACCTAAGCTGCAATTAGACATACTACTTCACTGCATAAGGACATCAATACTTTTCGGCATTCTCTTCAACGGAGCACTTATTTTCAACGTTTTGGGAGGGAGTTACATGGCAACGAAAGGTCACAATGAAGTAAAGGAAAGTCTGCGGGAAATGACTCGAATTTTCCGGCCTAAGGATCCCAAAAAATTTGTAAAGGAATATGTGCGAAAATACCGGATTACAGGAGGGTATGAGGAAGAGTTGACCATGGTGGTGGAAAACGAACTCGGTCGCATAAATTCTTCAGTATCTTAAAGGGTTCGATTACCCGAAAAACTAGAAATACGACTTTTATAAACCGTCTATCCACAGAGGAGACGGTTTTTTTGTGTCCGCCCTGCATACAATGGGATAGGTTTAGTGTATTTGTATGCTCAAAGGAGGCGGATTCCAATAGAGATAGCGATACGAACACCGGAGGAAATCGGCTACATGAGGGAGGCCGGACGTATTTTGGCAGATTGCCATCGTACGTTGGAAAGTCGTATTCTTCCGGGAATCACAACGCTTGAAATCGATGCTTGGGTGGAGCAGTTTTTAAACAAGCGCGGAGCCACGCCTGAACAAAAGGGCTATAAAGGTTTCCCTTATGCCACCTGCGCTTCGGTCAATGAGGTGGTGTGCCATGGTTTTCCCTCGGAGCGGGTGCTTCATGATGGGGATATTGTGACCATCGACATTGTGGTTAACAAGGACGGTTGGCTTGCTGACCGAGGATGGACCTATGCGGTAGGTAACATTAGCCGCCCGGTAGCGAGACTGTTGCGGCAGACCCATAAGGCACTGATGCGCGGTATAGAGGTTGCCCGCCCGGGGAGGACATTGGGGGATATCGGGCATGCTGTGGAAAAAGCGGCAGGCTGGCGGCGGTTCGGCAACGTCAAGCCTCTGATCGGGCATGGCATTGGCCGCCAAATGCATGAGCCGCCAGAGGTTCTGCACTACGGTCGTCCCAAAACGGGATTACCCCTGCGCGAAGGGATGGTGATTACCATCGAGCCGGTATTTACCCTCGGAACCGAGGGGGCCGTGCTCTGGGGGGACGATGGCTGGACCATCAGCACAGCAGACGGCAGTTGGGGAGCCCAATACGAGCACACGATTGCGATTACAAAGAACGGCCCTTATATTTTGACCTCGTAAAAGCGAGTTGTGCCATAGGGAGTCAATGTGCGGGTCCTTTGCATAAGGCTCTCTAGGTAAGTTTTTTTCAGGATGACGCATTCATCGGAAACAGCCATCACAATTCCCGCCACTTTGCCGTCCAGTCCTGGAAAAAAGCAGATACACAGATGCGACATAGACAGCCAGTATGCGAAGCAATTCTCTGGTTTCTAGCAACAGTTCTCCTTCCAATCCCAATACACTCTGTAACACAGGATCGCCAGCAAATCCGAAGGAAAGTAACAGTAGTAGCAGCGGCGACAGGGTAGACAAAAAGCTCAAAAATATCAGCACTTCTCGGCGCTTGGACGTATAAAATTGAATGACAATTTGATGCAAAGAGCTGCAAAACCAGACAAATAGATTTAGGATCTGCAGTGCTACAGAAAAGGATGCCACGGCCAAAAGTGGATCAGTTGTATTGTTTAGCGCAGCTTGGATGGAAGGATTCAAGATAACCAGCACCAGCTACCTACAATAAAAATGGCGGCACCGACTCGTCCGTCATTCGTCCAGCCAGCATGGATCAAAAACCAGGAAGCAATTTGCATCACGATATACGTATGGACGAGCTGAATGTCATCCATGCTGTTCGGTGCTTGTTAATAATAAGTCCCTGATATATGTTACGGACAGCTACCAATATGTATAGTAAAGTAAGAACCTGAAATACGTTCTTGGTAGGTTCGATCAATTCCGGAGACACACCAAATACATATTGAAAGACCAGATTGCCTACGGGCGTCAACCCGATACTCCAGCCTATGATCAATACAGCTACAGCCACGAACGCACATAAAAAACCGATAGAATGAACGGACTTGCATATCAAGATTCGGATCGTCGGTACATAGAAATTATAATATTGGAAACTAGGAGTGGAACTCACATGATCATCAGGGAAGCAACAATATCAGATGCCGAGGGCATCGCCAAGGTGCACGTAGATTGCTGGAGGACGACGTACAAAGAAATAATGCCTGCCCAGGTTCTGGAACAGCTTTCCTATAAGCAAAGAACAGAACTGTGGAATGCGAATCTATCCAGTGAAGACGGTCATCGGGTATATGTTGCTGAAAATGAGAAGGGGGAAATCATCGGATTTGTGAGTGGGGGTCCGGAAAAGTCAGGTGAATATCCCCCGTATGGGGGAGAAATAACGGCAATTTACGTTTTGAGTGAATACCATAGTTTAGGCTTGGGGAAGAGACTATTTTTACGTCTGCTTCAACAGTTCAATAGTATGGATATTCACTCCGTAATCGTATGGGTGCTAGCAGATAATCCAGCATGTACTTTTTATGAAAGGTTGGGAGCCAAACTTATAGTAGAACAACATATTATAAGTTTGGGTGGCAAAAATCTGAACATGGTGGCTTACGGTTGGATACTATTCGGATAGAATACGCTTTTGTCCTTCCAAGGCACGAATGGGTGCGATATTTTGCGTAAATTCCAACGTTCCCAGATAGCGGCCCTCTGCATCACGGATGGCAAAATAACGAATGTAGACAAATTTATCCTTGATTGGAATCCAAAAATCTTCAACATCCTTGCGGCCAGCCTTAAAATCTTCCAGCAGCTTCTCAACGACATGCACGCTTTGGGGTGGGTGGCAATTCTGTACGGTACGACCAATGACGGCTTTCGTGCGCGCGAAGATTCGTTCCTTACCATGAGAAAAATAGCGAACAACATCATTTTCATCGATAAAGGTCAGGTCAACAGGTAGATGGTTCAACAGCAGTTCCAATTGTTGTACGGATATAATCCCTGTCTCGAATCGCACGAAGCCTTGCGGTGTTCCGGATGTGCCTTCCGTTTGCTCAAGGGCTTCTACAGGTTCCTCTGCCCGTTCGGGTATCCATTCACGTTCGGGAGCAGTCAGGCAGAATCCAATTTCCTCGCTTTCTCGAGCTATTTTCAGCCACTCATCCTCTGTCAGCTTACTGAGTGCCATCGGCAGCAAAATATTCTCTTCCTTAAATATCATTTCATTCACTTCGCTCATGATATGGGCAAGCGCCTTCCCAATCTGTTCACGATCCCCGTTATAATCGGCGAGCAGACTCTTTGCTTCCTTAATCGCGGCACGAATGCCATCGTCCACACCCCACATGACTTTGGTTGGGCCAAAAATTCCATAGCGTTCTAGATAAGGAAAGACCAAATTTTCTTTGCGACTGTAGTGCTTGTCGAGATCCATTAGCAGACTTAAATCCTCAAGCAGCTTGTAAATAATCTTGGGACTGTCCTCCTTTTGAAATTGCTCTGCATGCAATGCCAACTTAAAGTTGACCAGTCGTTCGATCTCACGATTTTCCAGCTTGAATGTGTGGACAGGATGTCCCGGTTGTTCCTCCGGTCCTGAAGGACGGTGAATATCCTCAATGGAGCCCTTGAAGATCGAAGTATGCACGGAACAGAGCCGCTGAACTTCTGATACGGGGATTCCCTCTTCAGTCATCAGTGCGTGCTCCATAGCTGAAATTTCCGCTACACTTACTCCGCCAACAGCCTCTGCAAAACGCGCTTTCACCTCTTCGACGCTTTTCCCGGCATGTAATTCTTTTATAATTTCCTTCAGTGTTCGTTGACGTTCTGTTAATTCCTGTGCTGTATGTTCACGGTTGTTAATTAGCTCGCTCATGGTCGTTAGCTCCTTTATTTTTGAATGGTAAAACCATGTTGCATAAACGTCTGCTGCACAGTTTCCATACATATTTTCTTCAACGCAATTCCTTTGGACAGTGTCATAAAACGTCCTGCGGTTTGGAGCATACCGGGCTTAGCGATATCGTGAAAACCCAGCTCTACCATAATGTCCTTTACTTCGGGATAACGGTTAACAAGATTAAATATCGGCTCATCCCAGTGCAGTATCTTATCCATTTGTTCATCCCCTTGATTGAGAACGTTTATCATTTACAGAGTAGCATAGGTCCTGACGAGCTATTGTGATTGTACGCACAATTTACATTCAGGTGTTGACAGTTGTGATTCATGGTTTATATACTGTGTATAAAGATATATACAGTAATAACACTGAGTACTGTAATCATAACTTCGTATGAAGAGAGAATATGGCCGTCATTACAGGCAGTGCAGAAGGGACCAGGATAAGAAAATGACAATCATCAAGCAGGCATGGAAAATTACCCGGCAGGATTTTCGCAACAATCCATATGTCATACTGTGGACATTGCTGTTTATTGCGTATTTGGGATTTACCATGAGTTTTGCTGTAAATGTGCATTGGGATGGACGTGGAAATTTGAGTCCAGTAGCCGACTTTATCATGCTGGTGTTGATTCCGTTTCTCGGATTCATTTATAACCGCCGTGCATTTAAATATCTTCAGGAAGATTCCTATACGCATATGCTAGCCTTTTTTCGCACCTTGCC
This sequence comes from Paenibacillus sp. FSL L8-0158, assembly GCF_038592965.1. Taxonomy (GTDB): domain Bacteria; phylum Bacillota; class Bacilli; order Paenibacillales; family Paenibacillaceae; genus Paenibacillus; species Paenibacillus polymyxa_D. The sequence continues at coordinate 650,773 of NZ_CP151949.1, forward strand.
TATACCGATGAATGCGGTGATTATGAGTCGAATTCAACAGGCGCTTTTGGCGTTTGTCGTGAATAGTGTGATATTTTTTACTCTCTTGTTTACGTTGTCAGCTACGTTTCGGGTATATGCCAGTACAGGTTTCTTTGTATCGTTTGCACTTACCTGGATAGGCTACGGAATGCTGATTCAAGCCATTTTTATTCATTTAGAATTTCTTAAAAAAGGAAAATCCTACTTCTGGCTATCCATTGTCATCATGCTAATTTGCGGGATGGTATCAATTATAGTTCGAGTTTGTGGGACCAATCTGGTATCGATAACGGCATTTTACAGCAAGGAGTGGCAGCTGTTGTCTCCGGTGATGTGGGGAGTGCTGCTGGCAGGAGCTCTGAGTATGTGGATGTCCTACAGGGTGACACAGCGTAAGCTTATGAAACGGGACTTAACTTAGCGGTATGTGTACAAAGATAGATAAAAAGGGGGGAGAAGCAGGTGAATATCCCAGTGCAAATTGATGAGAATAGCGCGGAACCGCTGTATGCGCAGATTGAAAAGCAACTTCGTTCACTCATCGTAACCGGACAGATTGCAGCGGGAACGCTGCTTCCCTCCATACGTGAGTTTGCTGGGACGCTCCGTTGCAGCGTCATCACCGTCCGGCGGGTCTATCAGGATTTGGAGAACGAAGGCTTGCTTCGTACCCGGCAGGGAACGGGCACCTTCGTAGCTCTGGTCGAAGACGATAAGCGCTCAGGTTACCGCCTTAAAGCAGTGACCGAGGCATTGGAAACGGCGATTGACACAGGCATCGCTGTGCAGATGACAGAACAGGAATTGTTGGAGCTTTTCGCAGAAATGGTGAAGAGAAGGTATGAAGTCCAAGTGAAGGAGTGACGCCCGTGAAGAACGATGTAAACCATCATGTGGAAGTTCCTGTGGGGATACAGATAAAAACACCCATTATTGAGATGAGTCAAGTCTATAAAACTCGAGGTAACCGGGAAATTGGACCGCTTAATCTAACCATTGAACCGGGATATGTAGTCGCTTTGGCTGGACATAACGGATCGGGCAAAAGTACATTGATTCATCTGCTGACTCAGCTTATCCACCCGGATTCCGGTGAAATACGTTGGTTCGGTCAAGCGTATCCGGACGGCATGCCGGCAGATACACGACAATGGGTTGGGTATATGTCAGAGCAGCCAATCCGTGAGGAAGATCGGCTCACAGCAGAAGCAGCAGCGGCGTTTCGAGCCTTGTGGTATCCCGGCTGGGATGAAACACGTTTTCAGCGTCTGATGGAACGCTTTCAGGTTCCTCAGCATACGAAATTATCGCGCATGTCCAAGGGAGAGCGCCGTAAGTTTGAACTGGCTGCAGCCTTGGCGCCTCACCCTCGTTTGTTGCTGCTGGATGAGCCTTCGTCGGGTTTAGACCCTTTTGCCTGGAAAGTCATGCTGGAAGAACTGCGGGATTGTATGGAGAACGGTAAAACGACGGTCATTATTGCTACTCATATAATAGACGAGATCAAGCGTTTGGCGGATTATATTGTCCTGATGCATGATGGCAGGCTGCTCGGCAAGCTGGAAAAAGACCATTTGCTCGAAAATAGCAAAGAAATGTGGTTTGAAGGCACGCCAGAGGAGGCATCGGAGCTTCCGGGAGTGGTAGAGACGGAGAGCGAAGGCGGATTGCAGCGAATTGTAACGTTGGCAGCCGGAGAGACCAGCGCCATCTTGGAACAAGCGGGCATTCGCCCCATCCGTGTGCGGCGTTTGGAGCTGGATGATATTTTAGTACATTGGTCTACGGGACAACTATCAGAAGATGCGGAGACATACACGCAGAAAAAAGGAGCGGAGTAATCATGAGCATGCTGGAATTGACAGAGGTCGTGAAGCAATATGGGAACCACACGGCGGTGAACGGAATTTCGCTGAATGTGAACGGCGGGGAGATTTACGGACTACTGGGAGGCAATGGAGCAGGCAAAACGACAACGATGCGCATGGTGCTCGGCCTGATTTACCCTGATGGAGGAAACATTCAATATGAGGGCAAGCCCTACAGCAAGGAGCTTCAGCGGACGATGGGTTATTTGCCTGAGGAGCGAGGGTTGTACCCCAAGGTGAAGGTGAGCGAGCAAATTAACTATTTGGGCAGGTTGCGCGGAATGTCAGCCAAGGAGGCGGACAAAAGTCTACGCTACTGGCTGGAGCGCTTTGGAGTGCCGGAATATTACGACAAGCGGATTGAGGAGCTATCCAAGGGAAATCAGCAGAAAATGGGCTTTATTGCCGCCGTTGTGCATCGCCCGACGTTGCTCATTTTGGATGAGGCCTTTAGTGGGCTAGATCCGGTAAACGTTGAATTGCTTAAGGATACGGTGAAAGAGCTGCGGGACGATGGGGCTGCGATTTTATTCTCGACCCACCGCATGGAACATGTGGAGGAGCTGTGCCGCCATATTACGATTTTGCATCGCTCGAATACAGTTGTGCAGGGAAGTGTGCAGGAGATTAAGGGCCGTTACCCACGTGAAAAAGTTCGTCTCATTACTACAGGTGAAGTGAACGGACTGGAACAGCTGCCCGGCGTGCGCCGTGTAGAGCCTATGGATCGCGGCTGGATGCTGCATATTGAGCAGCCGGATGCGGCGAAGCTGATTTTACAGACGGCGTTGAAGCAAACGGATGTAGAACATTTTGAGATCAAGGAGCCTACGCTGAACGAGATTTTCATAAGAGAGGTGGGTGATTCCCATGAATAGACTGGGTACGGTGATCGGTTTTACGTTTCGTCAAAAGGCGAGAACCAAATCTTTTATCATTACGACGCTGGTACTGGCCTTGCTCATTACGCTTGGTATGAATCTACCGTATTTGATTTCTTTGTTTAAAGCAGATGGGGCAGGAGGTTCGGGCACAACGGCAGCCGAGCATCATCGCTTGGGACTGATTGCCGGGAGCCGGACAGAAGTGGCGAATCAGCTGGAGCAATTCACCAAGGAGCAGTCCAACCCAGCGGCCATCTGGGTGCGTTATGACAGCGTACAAACACCAGCCATGCAGCAAGCTTTGAAAAACGGAGAGCTGCAAGGTTACGTGCAGTTCACGGAGCCGGCCACCAAGGGAGATGCGTTTCCTAAAGTGGAGTACGTCTCTGTAGAAAAAGATCCATCTCCTGCTGTAATTACATTGTTGCAGACGGGACTTCAGGAAGCTAAGGTCAAAGCCATTATGGGCGGCAATGCATTGACCAGCAATCAAATTCGTGAGATTAGCACACCTGTATTGGTGGATAGCAGGGAAGTAGACGGTCCGTCTGAAGCAGGGGGAGCTGTGGGGACAGAGGAAAAAGAGACCTCTATGATTAACTATGGTTTGGTCTATGTACTGATGATTTTATTCTTCACCTCCTCCATGATGACGGGGAATATGATTGCTGCAGAGGTGACATCGGAAAAAAGCTCACGTATTATGGAGATTCTCATCACAAGTGTCTCACCGTTGACCCAGATGTTCGGAAAAATTATCGGCATCTTCCTGGTCGGCCTGCTGCAAATTGCTGTTTTTGCAGCCGTTGTATGTGCCAACCTTATGCTGCCGCATAATAATGTCATTCTTAGCTCAGCCGGGCTGGATCTGTCGCAACTAAATATCGCGGTGTTGGGTTATGGTCTGGTATTCTACATCCTCGGCTACTTTCTCTACGCAGTATTGTTCGCCGCGGTGGGTTCCATTGTTAGCCGTACCGAGGAGTTGGGTCAGGCGATCATGCCGATTACCGTGCTGTCACTAGCAGCCTTTTATATCGGTATCTTCAATATCGCCGCACCTGATACAATTTTCGTAAAGGTTGCCGGGTACATCCCATTTTTCTCGCCAACCGTCATGCTGTTGCGGATTGGTCTGGAGCGGGCGAGCCTGCTGGAAATCTGGCTGTCACTTGGTATTCTGGTCGCTTCCATTTTGCTGTTCGGTTGGCTGGCCGCCAAGATCTACCGTACGGGCGTCTTAATGTATGGTAAACGTCCTTCATTTAAAGAGTTAAGAAAAGCTATGAAGGCTTACAAGATTTAAGAAGCTGTTGTCGGTTGTGAGTAACGGTAATAATTGAGACTGATTTGGTTGATAACTGAGACATTTTTGGGTATATGTTTGAGACATTTTTAAACCAGTAGAAACAAAACCCCTTGTTTCTATTGGTTTTTTTGTGTTTCTATTTACTATATATATCCTATATATGAGAACATATGGTATTATTGATATCGAATTCAAATTACGATCATAATTGATACTTTTCGTAAAGGTGGTTTGGTTATGGATTGGAGAAGTTGGACGTGGAGTTTGGAAGATGAGTTATATCTACCAAAACGAAAAGTAAGTAACCGTGGAAGTCACTACCATCATCATATTATTGGTAGTTTTTTTAGTCAGAAAAACAAACGAACCGTTGAGTATGAGTCATTATCCGAACTATGTACAACCAGTTGAAGTGTCTATCTTTGAGGAAGGGCATGAATGGTTCCATGTTCCTGATGTTTTGGTTTTTAGGCAAGGGCATATTCCATTACTTTATCAAATAAAACTGGAGCCCTAAGAAGAACGAAACAATGATCGAACAGAATTGTGTAATAAATATTGTAGAACATACGCATCAAAAAAGGATTGGGAATATCAAGTAGTTTTCCCAAAAACACTTCCGATATCTCTGTCTCGTAACCTTAAGTTTTTGAAAGGTTTTTTAAAAGAGAGAAAGTACTATTATCGGTTATTTACATTTGATCATCAAGGAAGCCTACTGTATATCCGTAAGGAGAAAGATAGACTAAATTTTAATAAAATCCCCAAGTGCTGTACAAATCTCTTCAACTGCAATTTTGGAATACATAAGATGAAAACCCGCTTGTTCTCCATGGATTCTCAGGCTACTAAGCCTGCTGCTACGAAGCCTACAGGAAGTAGACGAAAGAGCGCTGCTGATGATAAGAAGACCGAATAAGGAGAGTGTGCCATGGAAGTCCGATCCGGACAATTCGCGTAGCAGCCATTGGCAGAAAAAAAAGGGTTGTCCCATAAGTCATAAAAATGACTAGGGACGTCCTGTTCTCCAATTGTAAAACAATAAGAAACCGTTCCTGGGTAAAATGGAGGTACCACCCGACCATTTGAAAGGATATGGTTTCTTTGTACATTCAATATACCATTATGAGATAAAAAGAGGAGTTACGCAGGACTATCCCTCATCCATGTTATGTGGCTTTGTGGCCAGCCCCTCAATTAATGTCTATTAGCTCTTAAACCTTCAATAAATATGCGGTGTAATCCATCAAGAACTCGTTGGCTTGTAAAGCCTTCATCTTGGAGATGGTAATCGATATTGTGAAGCACGGCCAGCAGGGCTTCAATAGTATATGAAATGTCCACCCCGGATACGTCTCCCTGTTCAACGGCCTCATTTAGCAGATTTCTGCTTATATTGCGCATCCATTGACATAACGGAGATTGTAACGGACGATGCCCGGTTGAGGCCCGGCTGACCTCACAGAGCCAAGGAACTTTCGCCTCTAAAAAAGAGACATATCTTACGATTACATGGTAAAGCCGGTCCAAGGCAGCGGTTTCTGGGGATTGATCAAGAAATGCTTGAACTTCATCAAACAAAGGTTGGTATTCTTCATACGCGATCTCCTGACATATGTCGCCCTTATCCGAGTAGCGGCGGTATAGGCTTGCTTGTCCTACTCCAGCAGTCTTCGCAATCTGATGCATATTGACATTGTCAACACCGTTTTTGATGAAAAGTTCTCTAGCCGCGGCCAAAATTCGTCTTCGGTTTAACTCCTCTCTGGGAATTTTCAGAGAGACAGATTGCGATTCTGAATTCACCATAAACATCTCCCTTCATCATTAATTTAACTGTTATTTAACACGAAAAACGGACAACATGTCCGTTTTTCGTGTGTAGGACATGTTGTCCGTCTTCATAATTATAATACATTTCGTGAAAAATTAAAAATACATTCATTTGGGTGACCGATGAGCTTTTTTTTATTTCTTGGTATAGTGCTTTTTGTAAATTGGAGGCAAATGCGGTTCAATGCCCGATAGATCCAGTTCCTTTAAACTTGCGATCGTATGAATAAACTGCTCGTATGCTTTTTTCTTGTCGCTCGTCGTATCTGTTCCGGTTTCGGTTGATGCTTTCCTGCTAACTTCAGAGTTAAGTTGCTTTTGATCCATAGATTACCCTCCATCAAATATAGTCAGGCTTACAAATCCGGATGTCTCTTGTGCCAGTCTGTATTCATTTCATAAGTATTGCCGATACCTAGTACTGTCGCTTCTTCGAAGGGGCGGCCAATCAATTGCATATTAATCGGCAGACCGGAAGGTGAGAAGCCGCAAGGCATGCTCAGGCTAGGCAAGCCAGTCAAATTGGTCGGAACCGTAAATGAGTTCAATCTGAATACACTAGCATCATCATCTGCACGCGGCGCAGTGATCGGTGTTGCCGGCGTCAACAAGATGTCGATTCCGGACAATGCATTCAAAAAATCATTGACAATTAGTTGCCGGGCCCGCTGAGACTGAAGGTAAATGGAAGCCGGAATATCTCTACTGCTTTCAAGAAACATTCGGACGTCCGGTCCATACTGTTCCAATTCTGTCTCAAGCCACTTCTCGTGGTACGAGTACATTTCCGCCATCATAATGGCCATCGTCGCACTTCTAACATGTTTGATCAGGGGCAGGCTAACTTCGATGATTTCTGCTCCCAGTTCTCGGAATTTATTGATAGCGGCCTTCATCGCAGCTTCCACTTCCGGCATCAAATCCTCGTAATAGTAGCTTGTCGGCAATCCGATACGCACACCCCTGAGACCATTCGGATACATCTTGATACCTGGCGCAGGCAGATCGACAGTCGATTCATCCTTTGGATCGAAGCCAGACATCACATCCAAGCACAGGGACGCATCCATGACACAGCGGGTCAACGGACCCGAGTGGTCCAATGACCAGGCCATTGGAATGATACCATACCGACTGACCCGACCGTACGTCGGCTTCATCCCTACGACACCGCACAAAGCAGCGGGTATGCGGATCGAACCTCCGGTATCCGAGCCTGTGCCCAGATAAGTAAGTCCAGCTGCTAAGGCAGAAGCCGAGCCGCCGCTTGAACCTCCCGTTACAAGTTCAGTGTTCCACGGATTGAGGCAAGGACCGAAGTGCGGGCTAGTTGTTGTCAATCCCGCAGCGAACTCGTGAGTCTGTACTTTGCCTAGCAGAACTGTTCCAGCCTCATGTAGCTTAGCTGCAACCGTCGAATCGTAATCGGGGACGAAGCTGTTCAATATTTTTGAACCGGCAGTTGTTCGGATCCCTTTAGTGTAATATAGATCCTTATGAACGATGGGAATCCCGTGAAGGGGCCCTTTGTACCGACCATGCATAATATCGCGTTCCGATTGCTTCGCTTGTTCAATCGCCAGTTCGGACGTTTGGGTAACGAAAACGTTCAGTTTCGGATTCAAACGTTCGATGCGGTGAAGCGCATGTTCTGTAATCTCTACCGGGGATATTTCCCTTGTTCGGATCCCCTCGGCCAGCTCATGAATAGCAGCAAAGGACAGTTGGAAATTTAATTTACTCATCTATTCATCCTCCGTATCTTTCGGACATGTCGTAAGTCTACCAAACTAATTACCATAGCTTCCGCTAGGATTTGCTTTTCTTGCGAATAAGTATGTCAGGATTGCCAACAGGGAAATGGTAAAATAAACAACAGAAAAAGGCATCTTTAGATCAATCAGTCGGCCGACCAGCGCAGGGCCGAATGCTCCGCCTAGGAGATAGGCCAGTGTGAAAATACCCATCCCCACACCCAGCTCAGCCGAACGGAGTGTTGTCGAAACTAAATTGCTGCTAGAGGTGAGGACACCGTTGAATCCAATCATAAGGATAATAATCAATAAAGCGTCGATCCATGGCGGCAAATGTACGGATACCCCCAGTAGTATAAATCCGCTGATGACGAGACTTTGCGATATGACAAGCACGCGGGAGCTTCCGAAACGATCTGTCCAACCTCCGATCCGGGATCCGAGCAAGGCTGCACAGGCGGCACCGGGAAGCATCAGCAGACCGATTTTACTAGTTGGTAAATGAAAGGAATTCTTCATCATGACAGGAAGAGTAAAGGTTAACCCCGTGTTGCATACGAAGGTAAGGAATCCAATCCCTAGAATTCGTCGGTAAGGAGCATTTTTCATGAAAGATGCATCGATAAATGGATGTTCTTTTTTCTGAATATGAGTACCGAACCATAGAAGAACTGCTGCTCCTGCAATGAGCATAAACCAATAGTTCGTAACCCCTAGCAATACCAACGCCAGTCCCGCGGAGAACAAAACAGCTCCGAGAAAATCGAATGAACCGCGGTCGTGTTTCTTGTCAGGAACATACTTGAATATCAAAGGGATAACAAATAGGCTCAGACTGGACACGATGAACAAAGCACGCCAGCCAAAGTATTGCTCCACGAAACCGCCGAACACAGGCCCGAAGCCGGAAGCAAAGGCAATTGTGGCGGATAAGGTTCCCAGCACCCGTCCCTTGACTGTAGGCTTAAAATACAGGGTTACTGCCGCATAAGACAGGGGAGAGATGGATGAGGCCCCTGCTGCCTGCAGCAGTCTTCCAATGATGACTTGCAAGTATGAAGCTGCAAAAAAGCCGATCATAGAGCCGAAAGCTAAAAGGATTAAACCAATGACATACAGCTGGCGAAAGGAAAAGTACTCCGTTAACTTTCCGTAAGTACCGGCGCCGATAGCCATCAAAATGCTGTAACCGACCATAACCCAGCTCACCTGCGAGGAGGTCAGGGCAAAGTCAGCGGAAATCGAAGGTATAGACAAATTAAACATGGTCATATTGATGTTTCCGAAAATAATGAGTAAGCAAAGTGTCCCCATTAATTTCCGCTCATTGCCAGATAAAGCCATTGATTGAGTATCCATAGCCTGTCCCTCCATTACAGGAAGTCAGGAAAGGTGCGGCATTTTTGCGCCTGATCTCTATCGTGTCCCAAGAAAACATAGGACGGCCGAACATCCTGAATTAACTCCTGCATGCGAGTAATCGATTTGGCAGCCATCTCTTGATCGAATGTCAAGAACGGTACGCTATTCTCGAAGTTCTCCCGAGTATAAGCAACATCAATTGTCAGTAGCACTGGACCCGACTTTTCCGTTGTGACAAGGACTGATTGATGGCCAGGGGAATGACCCGGAGTGAATAAAATTTGAACCCCCGGAATCAATTCATGGTCACCCTCAATGATTTGATATTGTAAATCGGGCAGCCTGCACTCTAATGGAGAGTAATCCTCATTGTTTATGGCCGCATCATACTCTGCCCTTTGAATAAGGATCGGCGTATTGCGGAAATGCCCGTTTCCCCCAGAATGATCCAAGTGTAAATGGGAGCTAATGACCATTTGAATATCGTCAGGTCGATAACCGACACGCTTTAACACATTTACGATCGAGTCGCCGTCAGACATGTTGGGGACGACGCGCCCTTCACGTCTAGTCCCCTTGTAGTAATCGGGATTGTTGATAAAAGCGTCGGGCATTCCCGTATCGATGAGTATCGGCCCGCTGGTCGTTTCCAATAGAAAAGACCACACAGGCATTCCGACTAATTTCCCGGGGGCAAGGGTTCGATTAACTGCCGATTGATCTAGGAAACATTCACCTACAGGTAAAAAATACAACTTTTTGATATGCATCCCAGTTTCACCCTTCATATTATAAATTCGGACAGTTTGTCCGTTTTGTTTTGATTATATCGGACAAATTGTCCGATGTCAATTTGTCATCGGCGGTTGGGCTTCGGCAAAAGCCTTACACCTGCAACAATACGCCAAGCTAAAGAATGTCGCCCAGGTGGAGTGCAAAGAAGCAACGGGGCTGCGTTAAAGCCGCAGTGTACAAAAACCAAGAGGATCGCGATATCAAAGTGAGCAAGAGTATTTGCGGCTAAAGAGCCACGCAAGACAAAAGCCAAGGAGCTAAGCGAAAACAGACCGCTTAGTCCTTGGCTTTTTACGATTATCATTCTATTTTTCTGGTGAGGGCGTTCAAATGTTTAGTTTTGGGACAGCCTCTTTTAACAAACTACCCGTTTACCCCGTGGTTGAAAGGTACAACTGTTTCAGTAGGAGAAGTAATTGGAACGATAGCGCTAAAAAGCGCAACTGCTAGGCACATAGCCGCCAATGCTTTTTTCATTTGTCAGCACTCCCTTTATAATATTTTCATATTGTTGTTGCTGCTCAGTTGTAGCTAATTTTCGCACTTTTTCATACATAGCAGTGGTTGTAATGAATTCCTTATATACATTCATATGAACTGCTATTGATAGATATTCCAGTATATAATTTATTGTGTCATGATAGGAACTTTGGTTGAGTTTATAAATTGCTAATTGATGCAACTTTCCATTCAGTGAACCAGAAGTGACTGTATGTCTGATCGTGATCGTTTTATTGAACAGATCAATGGCAGACCATTTTAGACCTACAACCTCACCCAATTAAAGATTTAGATATATTTTTAGAAAAAAAGGAAAAATATGATTTGATCATCGTTGATGAAACACAGCGAATATACATCCACCAACTAGAGATTATCATTGATTATGTGAGACAAAACCAAGTTAAATGTGTTTTTTCATACGACCCAGATCAAGTCTTTACTACTAAAACTAAAGAACTCTTAAACAATTCAGTCGGAAAGATTGAGCAATTAAATCATAAAAAATATAAACTCACTCAAAAGATAAGGACTAATAAGGAGATTGCAGCTTTTATTACCAATTTATTCAATACCAATAATATCAACAATAATATGGACTATAAAAATATTCATCTTCAGTACTTTGATTCTGCAAAATCTTTGCGATACTACTTAGAGCAGTTAAAAGAAAATAGTTGGGAAGTAATCGACTATACCAGTTCCAGTTATTACCTTTTATCAATTGATAAGTACTCAGTGGGAAATCGAAACGCTCATCATGTTATTGGAAAAGAATTTGATAAAGTTGCCGTTGTAATAAACGAGCGTTTTTATTACAACGATTCTGGGCAGCTTTTGTCTACTAGAGAAGCGGGGGCACCTCCCTAACGTATGGATAATGCTGTACCAAATGCTAACGAGAGCACGACAGGAGATTACTGTTGTAGTCTATAAAAACAAGGATATGCTGAATGCCTGTTTGAAGATAGTGGGCTTACAATGATTGATTGTAGTCAGGAGATAGCAATGTTTCGGTTCAGCCATCAATCCAGCGGGAGAAAATTTTTAGAGGTAAAGATTGATTGAATAACTGCTACGGGCTGTGGAGTCGATCAGTTGGACTTAATTAATAAGGAAAGGATGAGTTTTATGAAACTAAGCCTAAGTCGAAAAGCTAATCTTGAAGGTATGCTGATAGGAGACCAAGTTAGAATTGGAGGGCCGGCGGTAGAGGAGAACATCCGGTTTGAAGTATTGAGAAATGAATCGGGATTTGAAATTAAGGTTTTTGATCGATTGGTAAAGTTAGATAAAGAACCTTTTTCGACTGTAGATCAAGTAATCAAATATATTGAAACCTATTGAGTTCAATTGATTGAGGACCTGGAAGCGGCTGCGGAGTCAATCAGATCGATTGGGGAAGTGACCAGCCTGCAGCCGGGTGCAGGTCGATATGTATGCCAATAATTGAGGACTTGAAAAGGGGGGTTTTTATGGCTGGAACGCAAACCAAGATAGATAATGTTAATGAACAATTACAGAAACTCAAGGACTTTTTTCAACGAATCATGGAGCGAGGGATGAACGGGTATGCGGGTGCCGTCTGGGCAGTTATTGTGCGTCGGTGGATAGATAGATGGGAAGATTCCCCTAAAGCTAAATATGTATACCAATACCCGGAAAGATTCTTTCGAAACCTGAGACACAGATATGATATCTTTTGAATGCCGAAAAGAAGCCTGACCGTCTCGTAATGCTCAAGTACCTGGTGGACGAGCTCATGGACAATAAGATAGATATTCATCTATATCATTTTGGTATGTATCTGCTCTACCCTTACGCATCCCGGAAGCAAGAAGAAGATGCAGAGGCAGTTGGCAAAAAGCAATCCGAGTTTATTAGTCATCTGCCACGATTTGAATTGAAAAGCAACGATGAATTTGTATCTGAAGTGTGGTCCGATTTAATCTTACGACGGTACCCCGAAGTAGGAGAGGAAATTGTGACAGTGCCCTCTTTTAGTCAGCTTAGAATACTATTTACAGCGGATAACTTCGGAATCACACCGGAACATATTATTAGGATGCGGATTGGATAGAACCGATCCCTGGGTTGGAACTGAAAGTCAGGAAGTGGGTTGGGGAGAATGACCCGATGACTCCGCAGCCGAAAAAAGATGGAATGATTGAAGATCTGATTACACTTGGACACGAAGGCAGCGGCAATGGCCTGCGGCATTTTGTTGCCGGTAAGCCGATCCAAGCGGGTAGCTACATGGAGGTTAAATTTGGGGACGGCTGGATACCAGGGAGATACGAGTGATCATTTGAGAAAGATAGCCCGATTAGAATTCACTCCTCTCGGCACGAATGGATTTCGATCCATGAGGGGCATCTAGTCCGGGTAAAAGCTTGAATGTTGTCATGCTGTACACGTTACTGACTTACAGGATCTTGGGGAGTCAGCGGTTACTGTGATCAAATGGTGGAAAAACCACGGCATGGAGACAACTGCAGAGATTTAAAGATTGGTGGGATGAAATGTTTAAGGGACTCAAATTTTGCTTCAGGCTTTATCAAGGGCGTTCGCTTGAAACTGTTTGCATAAGTTTTATATTTAGTTTTCTCGTTGGATCTGTTGCGGTTCAGGTAGAACCAGTAGCTAAAAGGAATCTACTGGTTCTCATTTCTCTTCACAGTTATAGAATGACGAGTGATCATATTAGGGTGTGATTATGTTATTGTTGGAGGATAAGTCTCAGTTATAAAGCAAGAAAGTATCACTTATAACTAGAAATTTTAGGAATGTAAGAATAACTTTTGTCTCAAGTATAGCCATTACTCATATTGGTGTATTAGAAACTTTTAAGCATGAATTTGGTTCTTAAATTCGCTTCTCTAATTGAGCTAAAGCTACCTCCTTTTGTTTCCGAATATTTCATAGCACTCTATGTTGTAATAAAAACCATGCGCAGTCATTTGCGCGTGGTTTTTTACGCTAAATCATTTACAATATACATTTGCTTGTTTTCCCCTGAATGATTAATATAATGGACAATGTCATAAACCTGCCGTATTAAAAATAGAGATGAGGATTGCGATGAATAAAGCAAAGATTCTTATTATTGAAGATGATGCCCCGATTGCCGACTTGCTTTCGTACGGGCTTTCTATGGAGGGGTTCCAGACACGCACAGCGGCCAGCGGAGCAGCGGGAATGCAGGAGCTGCAGTCGTTTCAGCCCGATTTGCTGCTGTTGGATTGGATGCTGCCTGATCAGAGCGGTCTAGACATTTGCAAAAAGGTGACTACGGACTATAACATACCGATCTGCATGATTACGGCCAAATCGGATATTACCGATAAAATTCTAGGCCTTGAATTCGGTGCCGATGATTATATTACCAAGCCTTTTGATCTGCGCGAAGTTGTTGCACGCATTCGAACCATTTTGCGCAGAGTGGAGCAGGCGAGCAGCCCGGACAGGGAAGAAGCCACGAAAGCCGTCATTCGGTTTGAAAATATTGAAGTGATTGAAGAAGAACGGCTTGTCCAAAAAGAAGGCCGTCCCGTTGAATTAACCCCCAAGGAATTTGACCTGCTTATGATGCTGGTTAAACATCCGGGCAGAAACTTTACACGTTCCGAACTGCTTGATCTAGTATGGGGTTATCATTTTGCCGGAGATACCCGTACGGTTGATACGCATATCCAAAGACTCCGCAAAAAGCTGGATGCCACCGAATGCATTACTACCGTCTTCGGAATCGGGTACAAATTTAAAAAAATGGGTGGATAAGCATGATACGCAAAATCAGCATCAAATTCCTGATCGGTTTTTTTCTGATTTTTTCGCTTTCTTTTGTCGTGCTCAATCAGACAGTCAAGGAATTCATACGAACAAGCAATCAGAATCTGGTTAGCTCCGAACTGGTCGGACTGAAAAATAACAGCAATGTGTATGTGCGTCAGGCTTTCCTAATTAACCATTTCAGCAGCAATGAACTGTACTTTGGAGAAATTGCCAAGGAGATAGCAACTGATCTGAACCATACCACGGACAGCAGTGTTGGCGTGTATACGGTGGAAGGCAAATTGCTTTATGCCCCGGACAGCTCCCTATTTCAGCAGCAAATGCAAAGCGATCTGCAGCAGGCGATTGGTGGCAGTACAGCGTATAGCATTACTTATGATCGTAATAAGACGACGGTCCTTTTCTCCTATCCGGTTGTTATAGACGGTTCAAAGGTAGGCATACTACGTTTTTACAAAGATTTCAGCTCACTCTACGAACAAACCGGACAGGTTCGGCAGATTACCCTCTATATTGCCCTGGCGATTTTTGCGGCAGCCTTTCTGTTTTCCTATATTCTTTCCAGGCATATTACCATCCCGCTGACCCGACTGATGCAAGTATCCACCGAGGTGAAAAACGGGAATCTGGATATCCGCCTTCATTTTAAACGTAGGGATGAAATTGGCCGACTGGCTGAAAATTTTAACGATATGATTAATCAAATTAGTAGACAGATTCATATTATTGAGAAGGACCGGGACCATTTGAAGCAGCTTCACCAGCAGGAAAAGCGCTTTTTTGACAATATCACTCACGAACTGAAAACGCCGTTAACCTCCATTTTGGGATATGCGGAGCTGATCAGAATGAACGGTGAGAAAGACCGTGCTTTTTTTGACAAAGGAATGAATCATATTATCGAGGAGAGCAGGCGCCTGCATGCGATGGTGCTAAAACTACTGGAAGTTTCACGCAAAAGTATCATGATCGATGAGCTTGATCGGGTGGATATCGGGCTGATCCTGCAGGATGTGTGTGAATCGATGATGATCCGAGCGCAGCGCTACAAAAAGACCATAGAATATGAGATGAATGAGGAATTGTTCATGTTGGCTGATCGAGATAGAATCAGACAGATGTTTATCAATTTGATAGATAATGCGATTAAATACAGTTTGCCGTTTTCGGCAGTAATGGTAAAGGCAGTGCGGACAGAAGAAAAGATCCGCTTGATTTTCAGCAATCCAAGCGATCCGATTGAGGCAGAACATCTGTCACGCCTGTTACAGCCATTTTATCTGGCTCATTCCGACAGCGCGGAAGAAGGCAGTGTAGGATTGGGGCTCAGCATTGTGAAATCCATTGTTGAAGAATTTGCGGGTTCCATCTTGATTACCAACGAGCATAATGAAACCATTGTTACGGTGGAATTTAAAGCTCTGGAAACGTGGGGAACGGAGAATGAATAATGGCAATAAATATAAATATTTTGTAATGCTGCTGGTCGTATCTCTCGTGGTATTACTGCTGCCTGCCTGCGGTTCCGAACCAAAAACTGAGACCGTCGTCATCTCTGACAGCAATGAAATTTCCAGTGGCGATCAAAGCTCTCGGCCGTTTCAGGTCCAAAAAATATATCGGCTCCCGGATCGTTTTGCGAATACGGGTCAGCTGCTGGGCTGGTCGTCTACAGATGCTGTCATCGCTTCGTTCGGAGCCATGACCATACTGAAGCAAGGCACGCTGGAACGTTTAACTTATCCGTATGAGCAGAGCAAGGCCATACCCGGAATCGGCAAGGTAACTTCCAATACGATACTTTCTCCCGATGGTAAATATATTTGCGAATTTTCTCGTTTTTCCTCGGAGACAACCTTAAAGCTTATTTCCTTACAGGATGGCAAGGAAAAGGAAATAGACAGGATCAATACCAGGAACGAGTCTTATGTACAATATGTTTCCTGGTCGGCCAACAGTTCGTATATCGGCTACCTGGTAGAAAATCCGTTTGATAATGGAGCGGATAGCCTGTACATCTACGATATGGGGTCTCAAACTTCTAGCAAATATCAGTTAAAAGGGATCGTAAAGGAAGACACGCTTTTGAGTGTTAACCTTGCAAATGATGGCCGCAGCGTACTGCTGCAGTTATTTCGTGCAAAACAAGGTCAGAACAAGGTACTAACCCTGGGGAAGGTTTCCGGGAAGAATATTGAATTTCAATACGAGCGTCAGATTGGTGGAGATTCAGTAGCCTGGATGAATAACGACCAGTTTGTGTTTCTCGGAACGGATAGTTCATTGTACGAATATGATCAGCGAAACGGCGAGCTCTCCGTCATTCTGGAAAAAGTGTTTGATTTTGAAGTCTCGCCTGACAGGAAAAATATCGCATACACCGTGTATGATCAAAATGTCACTTACGTGGGCAAGGTTCAGGGAAGAAATATACTGTACAACGAACCGGTGTATCGCGGAATGGTGTCGACGCATATATATTGGAATCCGAACAATAAAAGTGTACTACTTCAAGGACAAAAACAATTGGATTCCTCGCAGACTGCGGCAACGGATTCTCCTAGCAAGGAGTCATTGATCATTGAATTAAAATAGCGATGAGGATCGCCATATTTATATATGTCAAAAACCTTATTTCGGTTGTTCAGCCGGGATAAGGTTTTTCTTTTTGCAACCGTTGTGACAATTTGTTTACATGTTGATCAAACTTTCGCGACATCTTTTTTCTATAGTAAATGAAGCAAGATCATTAGCCTACGAGGACAAGGAATGACCATAGTGAATGGAAACCGAAATCTGCACCTAAATCAACCCACAAAACGTTATATGACCGATCTGGATGGGCTAAGATCCATCTCCGTGCTTGCTGTTATTGCTTATCATCTTCATTTCAAATGGGCAGAGGGTGGGCTGCTGGGGGTGGAGATTTTCTTCGTTCTGTCAGGATATCTGATTACGGATCAGATTCTTTTTGAATGGAGGACGCGCAGCGGTTTTTCCATTGTGCAATTCTGGATAAGACGAATACGCAGGCTACTGCCGGCAATGATCTTTATGCTGACTGCAGTGGCATTGTGGCTTTTAATTACCGATTTCTCCAGGCTGCAGGCATTGGGAGGCCATTTTGTATCCTCGCTTTTTTACGTAAACAACTGGTATCTCATTTTTCATCATGTTTCATATTTTGAGAGCTTTGGCCCTCCTTCTCCAATCGGGCACCTCTGGTCGCTTTCCATTGAGGAACAGTTTTACGTAATCTGGCCGCTTGTTCTACTGATCGGTCTGCGCTTTGCACCGCGACGAGGCAGACTAATGTTATACATTCTGGGTTGCGCCATCGTATCCGCCATAGCAATGGCCATTATATACGAACCCGGAATCGATCCGAGTAGGGTATATTACGGGACGGATACGCGGGCGTTTGCCATTTTGATCGGAGCGGCTCTGGCGGTAGTCTGGCCCAGCTGGAGACTGAGCGACAATGTATCCTCTTCGTCCCGGACCATGCTGGATATGACTGGTGTGCTGGGGATGGTAATGCTGTTTATCCTGATCGGTCAGACCAATGAGTTTGATGAATCGCTGTACCGAGGTGGTTTTCTCTATTTATCACTCATTACGGCGGTTGTGATTGCTGTACTGGTTCATCCGGCCAACCGACTGGAACGATGGCTCGGCTGTCGGCCTCTAAGCTGGATCGGTAAGCGATCTTACAGTCTGTATATTTGGCATTATCCGATTATTATTTTGTCA
This sequence comes from Paenibacillus sp. FSL L8-0158, assembly GCF_038592965.1. Lineage (GTDB taxonomy): Bacteria > Bacillota > Bacilli > Paenibacillales > Paenibacillaceae > Paenibacillus > Paenibacillus polymyxa_D. The sequence continues at coordinate 668,648 of NZ_CP151949.1, forward strand.
AGTCCGGTGGTAAATACCGAAGATGTCAGCTATATGCGCATTGCTCTGCAGGTAACGGCCAGTTTCATAATGGCGGGTCTTTCTTACAGATACATCGAAGAGCCTATTCGTCGCGGGACCTTTTGGACCAGCCTAAAATCACTCCGCAGGTCGGGCGCGGGTAACCAACTAGGCCTTGTCGTAATTGTTATCGCCATCATTCTGGTTCTGACATCATGGAAGACGGATTCACCAGATTCCGAACCTGATGTGCCAGCGACTGTAAACGAGGAACCCGTCCAGACAGAAAAGCTGCAATGCGGCTGTTCCACTGAAAATCATTCCGCTGAAAATACAAGCCAATCCGCAGAAGGAGAAGGGGTCACGGCCATCGGAGATTCCGTCATTCTGGATGCCGCCCCGTTTCTGGAAAAAAAGCTTCCTGGTATTGTCATTGATGGCAAGGTGGGACGGCAAATGTCGCAGGCCAAGGATGTGCTTGATGGCCTGCGGGCACAGGGTAAGCTTGGGAATAAAATTATTATTGAACTCGGCACCAACGGCGTTTTTAACCGGAGTCAACTGAAGTCCTTGCTGGCTTCACTGCAGGATTCCCGGCACATTTATCTGATAACGACCCGAGTACCGAGAGGGTGGCAGAATACCGTAAATGACAATCTGCGTGAAATTGCTGGTGAATTTCAAAATGTCCGGCTTATCGACTGGTATTCGGCCAGCGAAAACCGTGACGATCTATTTTATGATGATGGTGTTCATCTGAAACCAGAAGGCGCCCAGTATTATGCCTCGTTTTTGATTGATGCTATCAAACAAGATAAAACCTACTAGCATGTAAAAGGAAAGGAAGAACTAGGTATGAACAGAAAAAATGGATGGATGGTAAAAACATTAGGGAGTTTTATGATTCTCCTTATCGTGATAGGAGCCATCGGCCTCCATTTACATTCAAAGCAAAATCCGGATGATAACGAACCACGTGGCAAGCCTAGGGTTTCCAGCACCAGCGGAGAACAAGCTCAACCCTCCGCTTCCTTAAATGGCGAGGGCGTTACGATGATTGGAGATTCGGTTACAGTCGGAATTGAGCCTTATTTAAAGGAGCAGCTTCCGAATATGACGGTGGACGGCAAGGTTGGCCGGCAGATGTCTCAAGCTGTAAAAGTCATTAATGAATTGTCCGCTCAAGGCAAACTGGGAGACCAGGTCATTATCGAACTCGGCACCAACGGTCCGTTTAGCAAAGACCATCTGCGCGACGTGCTGCAATCCCTTTCCGGAGCCCAACAGGTAATCTTGGTCACCACCCGGGTGCCGAAAGGCTGGCAAGACACTGTGAATGACACGATTTCAGAGGTCGCCGATGAATTTAGCAATGTCAGCGTGGTGGACTGGCATTCAGCCAGTGTAGGCAAAGATGAATACTTTTATAAAGATGGCGTCCATTTAAAACCAGACGGTAGCCGATATTACACTTCACTCCTCGTAGCAGCCTTGCAAAAATCTTAAATACAGAAAGGAGCAGACGCGTTTATTATCCGGAAGGGAAGAATGATATGACACAGAGGAAAAAGAGGATATTGATTATAACGTTGTTACTTGTGGTCGCTGCTGCAAGCTTTATCTTTTATTATTTCTTTTCCATTTACAAAGGATTAGAAGGACTTAGCAAAACCCCAGAAAACTCCCCATTTGTTAAAGTGAGCACTGATAAAGTCGAAGCTCTGAAAGCCCCGGAATGGGAGGGAACCGAACCTGTCAATATTTTGCTGATGGGCGTGGATGCTCGCGAGAACAACAAGGGCAGTGTACCCAGATCCGATAGCATAATGGTCGTTTCGTTAAATCCTGCCGACAAGCGTATTCATGTGTTTTCTATTCTTCGAGACACCTATACGGATATTCCCGGATACGGCAGAAACCGAATCAACACCGCTGTTACGCATGGGCCGGATACGGCGATGAAGGCAGTCAGCGAATTGCTGGGGGTGCCTGTTCATTTTTATGTATATACCGATTTCCAGGGGTTTATTAAACTTGTGGATGCTGTAGGCGGACTCGATTTTTATGTCGAAAAGGATATGTACTATGAGAGCAAAGCCGATCTGCATGAGTACGATATTAATTTAAAGCAGGGACAGCAGCATTTCGACGGCAAAACGGCGCTTCAATATGTCCGTTTTCGTCATGATGCCATGTCCGATTATACCAGAACAGAAAGGCAGCGCCAATTTATTACAGCATTAGCCGAGAAGGTAAAAACAACGACTTCCATTATGAAGCTCCCTTCCATTCTAGAGGAAATCAGTCCGTATATCGATACCAATTTGTCAGTCTCTGATATGTGGAATTTGGCTTCGGTAGGGTATCAAAGTACATTACAGGGAAATGAACAAATACCGCCAATGAAGCTGTTAAAAGAAACCTACGTTGGCAGAGCGGCTGTTCTGGACGTGAAAAGTCGAACGGATTTGAAGCAATTTGTGCAAAGTATCATAAACTCCGACGCTTCTAACTCGATTACAGACAATTCTTCGGGGCAGAAGCAATAACAGATTTTGAATAGGATTGGACAATATATAAAATCATCATTTGCCAGACAATAGTCTGTTAAATGCTCTTTGTGAATAAAGAAGAGTACAACATGGTCTTTCGGTTATAAATAGGGGGAAAAAGAATGGGTACAAAACCGATAGTGAAATTCTGCTTGGCGTTAACCATATCCGCCGCCATGCTTCTGGAGATCACTGCTCCGCACATGGCTATGGCTGATGCTGCACAACGTGCAAAAAGCACGTTGTGGAACGATAAGAGTCAACCAACAAAAACAATTTCAACGCAGGTTAAAAATAAGGTTAAAAATACCCCGACACTTAAATTGGATAGCCATGTGGCATCCATGACGAAGAAAAGAATCATTAAAGCTAGATTCAAGCTTCCGAAGGGTACTGATATAAAGAAAATAAGCTGGACATATGGTGGCAAGCCATTATCGGAATGGAAATCGTACAAGGATCGCGCTTACAAGGGTGCCCCCTTTATCACCGTTACTCAGGTCAAAGCAGAAAATGGAGAAGTCACTGCCAATATCAATTTCGGTCTTACTTACGGTACGGATAATCTTGCCGAACCGAGTCTGCAGCGTCCACTGTACGCCTCATTGATGGGAACCTATGAACTGGCTGCAGCAGTCAACGGCAAAACCGTTGCCCAGGCCCCCATTAAGTTGGTCCCATACGACAGCTTCCGTACTTATGATGAACTGAAGCCGGAGATTGATGCGATTACGGCACAGGCAGCTCAAAAAAACAACAGATACATTAAAACGATGTCGATCGGTAAATCCGTTGAAGGCCGCGATATTTATATGACTGTGCTTGCCAAAGATCAAGCAACGATTGACAAATATCAGAATGTAACTCATCCTGATATGCTGAATCATCCTGCAAAGCTGGAGAACGATATTAAATCCGGTGCATTCGGAGATTATCAAGTGCCCATCTGGATCAACAATATTCATCCAAATGAAGCGCCGGGCTTTGATGCGATTATCAATTATTTTAAGACCATGGCCCTCGATAAAAATGTTACGTACAAAACGACCTCGTCCAATGGAAAATCGAGTACGGTAACTCTGAATATGGATGATGCACTTGATCATGTGTTTTTTCTGTTCCTGTATACGGAAAATCCGGATGGAAGGGTTCATACCGAACGTGCAAATGCTGAATATTTTGACTTGAATCGGGATAATTCATATCAAACCCAGCCTGAAACACGCAGTATAACAGAGCAAATCGCCAAGTGGTCGCCGATTTCTTTCCTGGATCTGCATGGCTTTGATAAGAATTTTCTGATTGAGCCTACCACGCCGCCTCACGATCCGAATATTGAATACGATCTGCTTATTGATAATATGGTAGAACAGGCAAAAATGATGGGTGAAGCAGGGATAGCAAACACGAAGTATGATTACTACCATATTCCTTATGAAGAACATCGTAAAACGGTCGAAAATCCTAAATATGTTTCCAAGGGAACTGCTTCGGGATGGGACGATGCGTCTCCGGCTTATACAGCCGTCTTCGCCATGCACCATGGTGCAATGGGACATACGCTGGAAACACCTGAATCGAATGAAGAGTCGACCAAGGTATTGTATTATAGTATCGCTGCAGCAACCGATTTTGTTATGCAAAAGAAAGAAAAGTTATTTTTGAACCAGCTAAAAGTATATGAACGTGGAATGAATAATATCGATGATCATGCCGTAGATCGGTATCTAGTCAATGCCAAAAATCAAGTTATTGGCCGCCCTCGTCACGGTAATGAAAATTTTTTCCCTGAGTATTACGTTTTGCCGATCGATAAGAGTCTTCAAAAAAATCCGCTGGAAGCCTATCGGATGATTGAATATCTTATCCGCAATGGAGTAACGGTTGTACGCTCGACAGAAGCTGTAAGTACTGCTGGCAAGACCTACCCTGCGGGTTCATTTATCATAAATATGCACCAGGCCAAACACGGCATTGCAAACATGGTTTTATATGCTGGTATTAACGTCTCAGATTATGCTTCCGTAGCTGGCGAGATTGTGCAGGATTTTCCTGTCCTGCGAGGATTTGAACGTGATGTGGTTAGAGAAGCCGGAGTGTTTGCGGGCAAAACTTCTCCGGTGACTTCCGTATCGATTCCGGCCACACCAATGCCGAATGATTCTGCCTATGTCTTAATCCGAAACACCAATAACGATGCCATCAAAACGGTTAATGAATTGCTTAAATCCGGCAAAGTGGTTACGATGCTATCCAAAAGCGGAACAGGATATGAAGCGGGTGACTTTGCAGTCGCCTATGATGATCTGAACCCACTGGCCTCGAAATACTATCTTGATGTCACGGCATTCGACAATAACAAACCCGTTGGTAAAGTTCTTAAACCTTCTACGGTAGCCGCTCTCGGCGAATCGGCTTATGTGCTCAAAAATCTCGGTTTTAAAGTGACCGAGGATCAGCAGCATGCCGATGTGCTCGTGAATACATTCGATTCCGATAAACTTGTCGAGAAAGGGAAACCATACATTGCTTATGGAAATATGGGGATGGGTAACGTGAAAAACTGGATTCCTCAATTTGCGTTTGCTGGACCGACATGGGAAAGATACGAAGGGGTCTTCCTGGCGAATGTCAAACAGGATAATGCGATTACAGCCCCTTACGATAACGAAGAATATTTCTACACCGTTACAGGTTCTTACATTACGAAACTACCTAAAGCTGCAAAAATTCTTGCAACCATTAGTAATAAAGAAAACTTCTTCAAAGCGGGCTGGTGGCCAGGTCACGATGCAGCAAGAGGAAAGATTATGGCCTTCACCTATAAGGAAAACAAAAAGAATATTACTGTTTTCTCTAACGATCTAACCAATGGCGCTCATTCGCAGCAGCAATTCCGTTTGCTGGCCAATTCCATTTTTAATGCTGTTCCCAGCAAATCCTAAGTAATTTTGCAAACAGCCTTATTCCGGTGATCCGCCGTGAGTAAGGTTGTTTTTTTGTGATAAACCCGTTTCGTCCGTTGTGACATTTTGTTTGCAACTTGATCAAACTTTAGCGACATCTGCAGGCTATATTGGAATATAGCGTGACGTGTTGCCTATTTACAGCAGGGACTATGGAATGTATGAATTCAGTATTTTAAGGGAGGAATGCAATTTGCTAAGCAGCATCAAACTGACAAGCAGATCTGTCAGAGAATATGAAGGGGATACAAAGAATGAAGATCCGGTTGCTAATAACTTGGATAATAAAGCAGTGGACACATCAGGGATCACTTCAACTCATGACAGTACAGAAACCGATAATCTCCCCCAAAGCTCTGTGACAGAGCCACGGAGAAACACACACAGCATCAAAGGACGCCTCGTTGCGCTGGATGCAGCGCGGGGACTGGCTGTGCTGGGAATGTATTTGCAGCATTTCGGGTCCAATCCAAGCATTTCTGCGCTCGTTTCCGGAACGACCACTCTCTTATTTGTGTTGTGCGGCGGGATCTCTTATTCGATTATGGGACAGCGTATGATGGATCGGGGAGCAGAGGTGACCGCTTTTCGTGCGCGAATGCTGGGCCGTGCCGTATTTGTTGATATTATTGGTTATTTGCTAATTATGCTGAACACTTCATATGGCGTCATTTTGCCTGCCTATGCAGCTATGTTTGTGTTGGCCCTTATATTATTTCGCCGTTCGACCCGCACCATTGTAACAACAGCAGCAGTTTTGCTCGTGACCGCCCCGCCGCTAATGATTCTTGGATTAAGCATTTTCTCGAAAGCTTATCTTCTTGGTGATATCGCGGGAGGTCCGATGTCTGCTCTCGCCTTGGCCCCTGCGTTTGTTGCCGGTATGGCCATTGGCCGCTTCGACCTCACCAGATTACGCACAGCTCTCTTACTCGCAGGCAGTGGTATCGTTATGCTTGTTATTGGTAAAGCACTGGCCGCTTTTATACTTCCGAATTGGAATCTTCACTTTGAACAATGGCTGATAAGTGTGCAAGGAGTTGTTCCTGTACACCCGACGGATGAGTACGCAATTTGGCCTCTTAATACGGAGACACCGATGTGGCAGCTCCTTTTGGGAACGGCTCCACACACCGCTTCGACATTCCAGACGATGATAGGATTAGGGATTTCATTTCTGGTAATGGGAGCTGCGTGCCTCGTATCCAAAAAGGCTTCCGCTGTATTAATGCCTTTCGCAGCAGTCGGCCGTGTGGCTCTGACCATGTATGCCATTCAATTTGTAGTGGTTTGGATTCTAGATTTGACAAAGATTGGGCACAGCCTAGAGGGAGTTCCGTTCGGCGACGTAATGATCGCAGTGACAACACTGCTGCTGGGATTGTTGTTTGCTAAGCTTCCTGTTGGTCCGCTTGAAGGATTGATGCGCCGCTTTGACCGAGTGTTTAGCCCTGCCCAACCAGTTTCACAAACAGTAAAGTAGATAGCCTTCTTGATACTCTATATTTATAGTCATAAAAGACATCGGATTATATATTTAAAACGGACTGATCAAAAAAGATACCAGATAAGAGCTATAAGATGATTATTGAACAGATTGAAAAGGAGAAACTAATAATGAAAATAATAGAAAATATTAATAATTAATTTCTTCGAAAGGGTGGGTTCAATTGTGAACCTGCCCACTTTTCATTAAACACAGTTATGGTTCTTTCCGTAAACAGAATCACTTTCATCTTGTTATTATTTTATGGGTTTTGACCATTCCATTTAAGCTTGTTACAATAGGATAAACTTACTGGAAATACTTCATATAGAATGGTGTGGTCTAAACTTGCAACATGAAAACGAACTTTTGGATGTATGGTTGTCTTTGTCTCACATCCATTCCACTTTAAATGATAAGTTAGAACAAGCCCTGCTACAAAATTATGATTTATCTTTGAAGGAGTTTTATGTTTTAGGTTTTATATCCAATTCCGAGGAAAAAAAATTACGACTGCAGCAACTTCAAGAATTGGTGGGATTAAGTCAAAGTGCGACATCGAGACTCGTAGTTAGAATGGAAGCCAAAAACTGCGGGGCTTTACAAAGATATACATGCGAGGATGATCGACGAGGTGTTTATACTCGGATTACGGAATTGGGTGAAGATAAATTCCAGCGTGCACTTCAAACCTTTAATGAGGTTTTACAATCAGAACTTCAGAAAGAAGGAGTGAAGTCACAATTTCAAAATCTTACGCAAAAGCTGTTTTAGACTTTGCGACCTGTGTAACTCGTTCTTAGTTTCCTTAGGGTAATATGTGGCTTGAACGTTGTGCCACGAAGGGCTCTTTATAGGGGCTTAGTTTATTACCCTACACGATTCAATAAAAATGTTATGATTGGAAAGTAGCTACTTACATGATTGTGCATGCATGTTTCAATTAAGTTTCCAACCATGTACGTATAGAAACGCCCTTCCGAAACTCCTCCTCATAAGGAGGAGTTTTATCATCTGGAACCACCGCTAACCCCCTTTGCTTAAGAAACAGAGGCCGTATTGCGCTTTTCCTTGGCGTTGCCGCGGTCGCGACGACTCAGCAGAAACCCGACCAGAGATGCCGTAGATTGCTGGAAAATCATCCCTAGTACAACAGGCAGTGCTACCGGGGCCGGAAAATAGGTGATGGCAAGCACGGCTCCTGCGCTGATATTGCGCATACCGCCGTTAAAGACAAGCGCCGTACGGTCTGCATTATTCCACCGCATCAGTCCTGATATCAGATAGCCGATCGCATATCCAGTGGAGGCAAGGACGACTATGGATAGGCATACTCCGACAAGCTTGAGATTAAAATCGACCAGATAAGGGGCGATGACAGATCCGTTAATCATGACGACAAGAGCCATAGCCAGCTTGGAGAACGGGCCCAGCCGAGGTCCCCATACCTGCTTGATTTTCCCTTTGGTCCATTCGTTCAACATCATGCCGATTAGCGAAGGAACGACAATCATCCAGAACAGGCTCTGCATCATCGCCCAGGTATCCAGCTGCACATCCGCTCCGATCAATAGGGACATGATGCCCGGCACGGCGAATGGGGCCAAAATCGTATCAATTAGAATGATCGCCAATGTCAGCGCCGTGTTGCCTTTATAAATGTTGACCCACACGAAGCTGGAAATGCCTGTAGGAATAGCTGCACCAAGAATAAGTCCAGTGATCGTATAAGGATCATCACTGAAGGCCAGATGCCCCAGCATCATGGCAAGAAGCGGCATGGCCAGGTGAAGAATAAACAGACAGGCGATCAGCGGACCAGGATGCTTGATCACATGGACAAAATCCTTAAACCCCATACTGATACTGCCCGCGAAGGTCATGAATGCAAACAGCCAGGGAGAGAGTTCGGTATATTGTGACAACGGCGTACCGATCAGGACGCCAATTAGAATGCTGATTGGTGTAATTAGCGGCATAGCTGCATTTAGTCTACGATTCAACGTGAGGAGCATACAAAACTTCCTTTTTTAACCTTAAGTATAGACCTTGCCCCTTGATCCGTAAATGAACGGTATAGGAAGCTTATCTATAGATTAACCCTTCAAATTATTTCGATATTCCAAAGGAGAGCATCCCATGATTTTTTTGAATAGTCTGGAGAAGTAGTAAGCGTCCCTAAAACCGAGTTGTATGCTAATTTCTTTAATAGATGCATTCGTTAAATCCAAAAGCTGACTGGCCCGCTGTATCTTCATTCTTAAATAGTAATCGATAGGAGAGTAGCCGGTGGATTGTTTGAATATCAGATTCAGATGTTGCTTGGATACCTGAACATGCCGACTAAGCTCCTCAAGTGAAACGGTGGATTCCAACTGTTCACTCATATAGCGTGTTGCCTTATCCACATGACTCTGGTACGTACTGTCTTCCTTGCGAAATGCAACGGATATAACAAAACTCAGCAGATAACGGACAGTTTGCGATACTTGGACTAAATGTATCAGGGAGTATGATTTGTTCAGTAAAAGGTCGTAACACTGATGAAATAGCTCCAGTAGTTTGACTTCATCACTGGCGGCCATTGAGATATACGTTTTAAAAGGCTCGAATAATGCCATAAAATCATCAACTTGGTCCCCTTTAAGATGAAACCAGTAAATCGTCCAAGGATCTCCATCGTCAGCCCCATAAGCATGCGGCATGTCCCTGGGAATGTACGCAAAGCTTCGCTCCGTCATGTCAATTGTTAGGTCGTTCTTTGTTCGTATCCAGCCTTTTCCGCTGGCACAGTAGATGAATATATAAGAGTCACATCCGTGCATTCTTTCACGAAAATGATGGCGGGCATGATTGAAGCAGCCTATATCCGTAATATATAGATTTTTTGTAAGCGGATTCATATTTAATTTATCCAGCATATAGGGTGGAAGGACATATAACTTTTCACCCTCAAATCCATCAGCTTTCTTATTCATAATCTATCCATCTCCTAGCCGTAGGCGGCTCTAATGATGAAATACGTATATAATCCATCATAAACAGTGGATTGTCAATTGTCTGTAATGTCTCTTACTTGTAAGCTCTGAATATAAGAGCGACTATGAGGGAGTGATGGAATTGAGCATCTTCGACGCTAAGGCACGCGTGTGGGAGGAAACTGTGCAGATTCCCACGTATGGAATTGGTAAACCCGACAAAAATCCAATGTTTCTGGAGAAACGTGTCTACCAGGGAAGCTCCGGCCGAGTGTACCCGCATCCGGTCATTGATAAAATTGAGGATGAGAAGAAGCTTGAAAATTATCAGTTGGTTTTTCTAGAAAATAAATATTTGCGCATTGAGATCATGCCAGAACTGGGAGGCCGCATTTATCGTGCGGTCGACAAGACCAACGGTTATGATTTTGTTTATTATAACAGGGTCATCAAACCAGCGCTTGTGGGCTTATTGGGGCCGTGGATATCTGGAGGGATTGAGTTCAACTGGCCGCAGCATCACCGTCCCAACACTTGCGGACCCGTTGAATACAAGTTGGAAGAGCATGAGGACGGAAGCGCAACGGTATGGGTGAGCGAAATTGATCGTATGTTCGGTACGAAAGTAACAGCTGGTTTTACACTTCAACCGGATAAAGCATACCTTAAAGTTGGGGTCCAGCTATACAACCGGACTGCCGAGCCGCAAACGTTTTTATGGTGGGCCAATCCAGCCGTAGCGGTACATGAGCACACGCAATCTGTTTTTCCTCCAGACGTATCAGCCGTGTTTGATCATGGAAAGCGAGATGTATCCCGTTTCCCGATCGCTACAGGCACTTATTATAAAATGGATTATTCTGAAGGCGTAGATATCTCCCGATACAGAAATATTCCTGTTCCCACTTCATATATGGCCTATAAATCGGATTACAATTTCATCGGTGGTTACGACCATATGAAAAAAGCTGGGCTTTTGCATGTGGCCAACCATCACATCTCTCCCGGAAAAAAGCAATGGACATGGGGGAATGGCGAATTCGGCCAAGCATGGGACCGGAATCTAACAGACGAAGATGGCCCCTACATCGAGTTGATGACGGGGGTCTATACCGATAACCAACCAGATTTCACTTGGCTTCAGCCGTACGAGGAAAAATCGTTCTCGCAGTATTTTATGCCTTACAAACATATTGGTATGGTCAAAAACGCTTCAATTGACGCAGCCGTTAATTTGGAATTAAATCGCAGCGAAGGGACAGCACAGATTGGAGTCTATGTGACTTCGTCATTTCGTGAGGCTGTGGTGGAATTAAGCAGTCAGCGGAAAGTTTATATGAAAGAAACCTTAGATCTGACACCTAATAAGGCCTTTATTCAGAAGACAGTTATTTTGGCTGAGGATGAGGATTATGAGCTATGCTTAACCGTCAAAGACGCGACCGGAAGGGAGCTGATTAGTTACCAGCCGAAGAAAAAGGAAGTCGAACAGATGCCGGCTGCTGCCGCTCCCTTGCCGGAACCGGAGGAATTAAGAACGAACGAAGAATTGTATTTAGCAGGACAACACTTGGAGCAATACCGTCATGCTACCTTTGAACCCGAGGCGTATTATCTTGAGGGCCTGAAAAGAGATAAAAATGACAGCCGCATCAATGTGGCATATGGTACGTTGCTTCTTCGTAGAGGATTGTATTCAGAAAGTGAAGAGTGCTTTCGTAAAGCTATCTCGCGAGTAACCTGGCGTAACTCTAATCCCTATGACGGTGAGGCCTACTACCAGCTTGGCTTGTCGCTAAAACACCAAGAGCGGATGGATGAGGCGTTCGCTGCATTTTATAAATCAGTATGGAGTGCGGCATGGCAAGACAGCGGGTATTTCTCACTGGCACAGATTGCAACAGAAAAAGGGAGCTATGAAGAAGCCCTGGAACTCGTGGAGCGCTCAATAATCCGAAATGCTCGCAACTACAAAGCACGCAACCTGAAGTCGGCTATTCTTCGTAAGCTTGGCAGCTACGAAGCGGCAATAGCCTTTTCCAAGGAAACGATTAAGCTCGATATCGCCGATTTTGGAGCTTACCGTGAGCAAGCATTATCATTAGAGGCTCTCGGGTTACGAGATGATGCTAAAACAGTCTTCGAAGAGCTGGAGAAATGGATGAGTGGAGATGTGCATAATTATATAGCGGTAGCATCGGACTATGCGGCGGCGGGGCTCTATGAGGATGCAGCATGTGTGCTGGAAGAAGCTCCAGAGCAGGCGAAAACATACCCTATGCTGTATTACGTTCAGGCCTTCTGCCATGCTAAAATCGGCAAGCATAAGCAGGCGAATAATGCTCTCGCGCAGGCTGCAGATGCAGTACCCGATTACTGCTTTCCTAACAGTCTGTTGGAGTTGGATGTGTTACAATTTGCAACTCGAACAAGACCGGGGGATGGAAAGGCGCATTATTACTTAGGTAATTTACTCTATGATAAGAAACGGTATGTGGATGCTATTTCCAGTTGGGAAACGTCTCGTTCCATTGACGATACTTACCCCGTTGTTCACCGTAATCTTGCTCTTGGTTATTTTAACAAACAAGGCCAAGTAGAGAAGGCTCGCCATTCGTTAGAGCAGGCCTTTGCGTGCAATACTTCAGACGCGCGTGTTCTTTATGAGCTTGACCAGCTGTATAAGAAGCTGAACATCAAGCCCAACGACAGATTGAATCTAATGGAGAGTTATCCGGGAATTATACAGCTTCGCGATGATCTGTTTTTAGAATATGTAACCGTTCACAATATGATGAAGCAGCATAAGGTAGCATTGTCCTTGCTGACAGGGAGAATATTTCATCCATGGGAAGGCGGAGAGGGGAAGGTAACGGGGCAGTATAGGCTGGCCAAGGTAGAGCTTGCGAAGTCCGACCTGAGGTCTGGACGGATTGAACAGGCTGTAAAGGGGCTGCTGGAGGCTTTAGTGTATCCAGAGAATCTTGGCGAAGGCAAGCTAGAGGGTTCCCAAGATAACGATATCTATTATTATTTGGGCTGCGCGTATGAGCTATTGAAATTAACAGATGAGGCAAGACAGGCCTTTACGACGGCCTCTCAAGGACTGGGGGAACCCATTAACGCCATGTATTATAACGATCAACAGCCGGATATGATATTTTACCAAGGATTGGCGTGGCGGAAACTTGGTTATTCGAAGGAAGGCAAGCGTCGATTCAACAAGCTCATTGATTACGCCGAAAGGCACTTGTTCGAACCCGTGAAAATAGATTATTTCGCGGTCTCGTTACCCGACTTTCTCATCTTTGAAGATGACCTGAATATTCGTAATCAGGTTCATTGTACTTATATGAAAGCACTTGGCTTGCTTGGATTAGGGCGACATGACGAAGCCATCTTGCATTTTGAATCGGTGCTTAAGCTGGAAGCTAGCCATCAAGGAGCATTGAACCATATGGACTGGAGCTGGGAGGGGAAATCAAATGAGTAATCTTATAAGAAATGTACCGCGCAAATTGACGATCACCATGTGGGACTTCTCTTGGTATACCATGACACAGGAAGGTGAGCCCTACAGCGATCTTGAAGCCCGTTTTAAAGAAGCAGTCGAAAGAGGATACAATACGATCCGAATATGTGCTATGCCATTCATGTTGTTTACAGCGGATGGCAAACGCCCCGGACCCTTGGAGTTTGCTAACCTTGGGGAAGTAGGCCAGCGTACGCGTTGGTATAACTGTCGTGGAGGCGCAGTGCTGGACGGGCATGCTCATTTGCTTGAACTGTTTAAACAAGCAAAGGCTCATAACTGTTACATTATGTTATCCTCTTGGGAATATCAGCAGAGTCCCAGCTTTCTGGCTCATGCTGAGCTTAGAGATGAATTAGCTGCAATTCCTCCTAAGGAGAGATTTATGGCCATTGCAAAATCAATGGATCAGTTGATCCGTTTCGTCACAGCAGAAGGCTATAGGAACCAGATTATCTATACAGAGTTGCATAACGAAGTGGAATTTGGGCAGTTAAACGCCGTCGGAACGTCTGAAGGCATAGCCGAAACGAATGTACCAGCGCTTATTGAAGCCATGCAGCCCTACGTAGAAGAAGCGATAGAATATCTTCGCCAATGTCATCCTGATATGTTGATGACGGCAAGCTATACGTTAAATGAAGCCTATCCCAAAGCTTACGTCGCGCGCAATATGCAGGTTGCCCATTTTCATCTTTATATTAAAGGGGTACTCAATGAGCTTATGGAAGCGGCAGCGCTTGATGATGAGTTGGCACCGTTCCCCAATCCATTCGTACAATCCCTATTAAGAGAAGACGCTCCTCCATTTGCAAAGTGGACCCTGCCTCCGGAGCAGAAATGGCGGATGGATGGCAATCCAGTCGGTATGAGGCTTATTTATTTGCACGACTGGGTAGATCCCGATCAATGGGATTTATTTTTGTACGATCGGTATGGAGACCATAAAATGGCCATGCTGCAGAAGGCCGACACCCGATTGGAAGAGATTCATGAATGGACTCGTCATTCCGGCATTCCAATTGTCATAGGAGAAGGTTATGTAGGCTACACGCCGCTGTATGCCCAATTTGAAGAAGGCCCAGTTGGTAAATTTATCGTTGAATATGTGTTGCGTAAAGGAATGGCACTTGGTTTCTGGGGAATGACCCTCTGTTCTAACTGTGCTCCCCATCATCCATTCTGGAATGATATCGCTTGGCAGCGCAAATGGAATCAATTTATCCTGAATTCAGATTAACGAGTGGGGGGGAGTGAACTTTATGAGGAACTATCGAGTTGCGGTTAAAAACGATCAGAAGCATATTGTTAAAGGACATATCAAACTTGGCGGCACTAATCCAAAAGGAGAGGAAATCGCATTCACCAACTATTTTATGGAGAAGGACGGAGAGCCCTTTTTCGGTATTTGTGGTGAATTCCATTATGCCCGTTATGATGAACGATATTGGGAAGACGAAATTATTAAAATAAAAATGGGCGGCGTAAACATCATTGCCACTTATATTTTTTGGAACCTGCATGAAGAAGTTGAAGGTATTTTTAATTGGAGTGGAAACAAGAATCTTCGTCGTTTCATCGAGTTGTGCAGCAAACATCAGGTATATTCCATCATTCGGATCGGACCCTTTGATCATGGGGAAATTCGAAACGGCGGTATGCCGGATTGGTTATTTGGCCGACCATTTGAGGTTCGTTCTAATGATGAGGGGTATCTGTTCTATACGAGAAGATTGTATAACGAAATCGGTGCCCAGGTTAAAGGGCTGTTATATAAGGAAGGGGGGCCAATTATCGGCACCCAAATCGAAAACGAGCATAATCATTCATCTGCCCAGTGGGCATTGACTGTGGGAATTAATGATATGTGGCTAAACAGCGGAAGTGAAGGTAACTCGCATATGTTAAAACTTAAAGAAATAGCTCTGGAGGCGGGGATTGATACTCCGATCTATACGTGCACAGGATGGGGAGGAGCAACAACTCCTGTACCTGATATGCTGCCATTATGGGGCGGGTATGCCTATTGGCCATGGATCTACTACGAAGAGGGACGTTTGGAGGGGATGGACGAGCATCCTGCGACACCAGAATACATTTTCCGAGACAAGCATAATAACAAGATTCCAAAGAGCTACAATTTCGAGCCTCAATACGCGCCTGAAGACTATCCGTACGCTTGCTGTGAAATGGGTGGCGGCATGGTTCAGTTTTATAAATATCGGTTCGCATTTCCCTACCGCAGTGTTCCAGCGATGACTGTCATGAAGGTTGCAGAAGGCTGTAATCTGATCGGATATTATATGTATCATGGGGGTTCCAATCCTCGGGGTAAGGTTAACCCGTTCACCAATGATCTAGCCACCCCCAAAATCTCCTATGATTTCAACGCCATGATCGGCGAATTCGGTCAAGTAAGGGAATCATACCAAAGAACAAGGCTGCAGCATTACTTTTTTTCAACGTTCCAAAAGCAATTCTCACTAACCAAGACTATTCTGCCAGGGGATACGTCCCAGATGGACCCTTATGATGTGGATACGTTACGTTATGCAGTGCGATCCAGTGCCGGATCGGGTTACCTGTTTCTAAATAATTTTCAAGACCATGTCGAAAACTACGACCAGTGCGATTTTAATGTGAGCATTGAGCTGCCCGAGGAAACGATTGTAATCCCTAGTCAAGGTGAACTGACGTTAGGACGTGATAGTTTTGCCATATTGCCATTTAACTTCAATTTAGATGGAATGAAGCTCAAATATGCTACGGCACAGCTGATAACTAGGATAGAAGAAGATGGAGAAGTATATTATTTTTTCTTTGTACCGGAGGGCATGAAAGGAAAGTATGAAATTGAGTCAAAAGATATAATCAGTGCCACAATCGACAAAGGCTCGATAGAGCAATTGGATGGGAACACGATCATTAAGATTGCTGAAGAGGAGGATAGTCTCATCCATCTGGTATCTGAAAGTGGCAAAAAAGTTGTCATCTACACGATGACTGATGAGCAAAGTCTTACATTTTGGAAGGTAAACATGCAAGGCCGGGACAGAGTCATTTTGACCAATGCCAATGTACTTGTATCTGAGGGCGATCTAAGGCTGGAATCAACGGACCAAGAAATGGTAAATCTGAGTGTATTCCCGGGTTTTGACGCCTCATTCACATCTATTTCCGGTGGAGAGCTGCTTGAAATATCAGGAAACAATATATTCAAAACGTATCGTATAAAGGTTCCTAAGAAAAAAGTCCATTTCAATTTGAAAAGGATAAATAACGATAAACTTACTATTGATTTCGAAAAAGATGCCTTTCACGGAATCAAGGAAGCTCTGCTGCGTATCGATTATACGGGAGATATCGGTTATGCCTTTATGGATGGCGAACTGATCAATGATAATTTCTGCAACCATACGACCTGGGAAATAGGTTTGAAAGCATTTGAGCATCGGCTCATCGAGCAAGGGTTGTACGTATATGTTTCCCCAATACGAAAAGGTAAGGTTCTCAACAGCAACACGACTATGGCTGGCTGGAAAGAGACGGCAAAGGAACGTATTGTAGATATTGGCGCAGTCAGCATCGTGCCTGTGTATGAAATCCGAATCACCGTATAACCCAGGAAGTGTAAGTTCAGAGACGCACAGCGGGTACTTTTAATACAAAGTATAAAAATGTAAAAGGCCCATGGTCATTCAACCATGAGCCTTTTTTACTTTCTGATAGTACTTTTAGTAGATACCGGCCTTTTTTGATGTTTCTTTGATCCCGTTGCTTCCGTTAACTACAGTTTTCCCCCAATCCGTCAGATTGCCATTAGGTCCTGTTACAAGATCAAGGTAGGAAAGGTTGGAACTATTACCATACCAGGACCAGGCTAACCAGCCTATCCCTTTGGATTGACCGTATCTCATGATTTCTGTCTCGTCGACATCTGCTCCCTGATGGTAACCGCCAAATTCACCAATAATCAGTGGGAGTCCTCGATTCAGAACGTTATCAATATTGGTTCGAACGGTTTGAACATCTTTACCAGCGAACTCATACATATGGATGGAAAAAACGGTATTTTTCAAAGAATCAGTTGCAAACACAGATTTACCAAAGTCATTGATAGACTGGGGATATTGTCCCCATCCGGCACAATCGACGATGAGTGTATTTTTGATACCTGCGTTTCTCAGCTTGGGAATCGCTTGCTTGTATCCATCAGCCCAACCACTTCCATTCCAAGAACCATACCATTCGTTCGCAATGTTTACGATAACCCGGTCTTCCTTGCCGATCAGAGCATCCTTTATGCTAATCCAGTAGTTCACAGCTGCATCCAAAGACGCATAGTCGTCTTTGCCCGTAGCGTCATGAACTTCAAGTACAGCAATCATTTTATGGTTGGAGACGAGAGAAATAATATTTTTCACGGAATTAATATCATCCTTGGTGTACTGGTTTCCGTTAGAAAGGACAATTCGGACGGTATTAGCACCTGTCTGGGCAATTGCCGGGATCGCTGTATAAAGATCATTTTTGTACCAAGTGTGAGCATGATTGACGCCTCTCATAACAAATGGCTTACCTGTGGAATCGTACAATTTGGTACCGCTTACATAAAATCCTGAAGCAGCTTGTGCCTTGGAGAAGGCCCCTCCTAAACCTATCATGATGAGCAAGCCGACCAGTCCAGACAATAATGCTTTTCTTAACAATACCTTCATTTTTATTCCTCCCTAAATATATTATTCAACTTACTGCTATACAGAGATGAAGTTAGGTATGTAAGTGTATAAATAACAGTAAGCTAAACGAAAAATTAAGCGCTTTCAATTATGGGAAAAGTTATTTTTGTTATTCTATCATTTGTGTTTTTGTTATTCAATCGATTTTTTTGGTTATTTTTTGTGTTTTTGAAGTACAAACACATAGATTTATTATTTAAGTGCGATTTTCTATAGTTTCATTGTATTTATTGCTTACGCTTGTTTAAAATTTAGTTTATATAAAAGAAAACAAACCTAACTTTATTACTTTAACATTCCTGTTTTATGTAGATTAACCTAACGATATACTTGGTTAATGATCATTGAACAAAGGCGAGGTCTAATCGGACAGCAATGCCCAAGCTTCACCGCGATATTAAATTATAGTATGATATTCTTGTGAAAAATTTTACCAGAGTGAATAGGGGCAAGCTGATGAGAAAACCAATCATTGCAGTCGATATGGACGATACCATCTGTCATCTCGTCAAACGAGCCATATACCATAACAATAGTGAATTTCCCACTCATCCGCTTCGTTATGAAGAAATGTTAGATTGGAACACCGATCATCTACGTCATCCGAAGAGCACGCTTGATGTATTTTATGGACGACCGGGTTTGTTTGAGGAACTTGAACTGTTTGACGAGTATGTTGTAGAAGAAATGGAGAAGCTTTGCAATGCTTTTGATGTCATTATTGTGACAGCGGCAGAGCCCAAGACCGTCGTAGAGAAATGGAACTGGCTTCAAAGACATATGCCATTCATTCCGATCGAGAACTTTTTCCCATGTAAACGAAAGAACCTGATTAACTATGATCTCCTGATTGATGACGGTCCTCATAATTTAGTGCCTGCGCTAGAGCAGGGGAAAAAGGTGCTTTGCATTCCTCATCCATGGAATCTGAGAGCAAGAGAGCAATATGAGTTCCCTGTCATGACATCCTGGCAAGGAGCAAAAGAACGAATCGACTCCATTTTAGGAGTTCTGTATAAATAATAGAACCATTCGTAAAACAGCTGGCTCCTTTGGAACTGGCTGTTTTGCTAGAAAGAATAGCGCCTATGGCTGAGATAAAATGGTACAATTGATATGCATTATCCATGAGGAGGGAACGTGTATGACCATGACTATGGGTCTGATTGTGAATCATCTGACCAAGGGAATAAGCATACCCCACACCACCGTAGATCTGCTGGACCCAGGATCTGTAGATACTGAGGTACAAGGAATTGTAACCGCTTTCTCCGCTTCGCAGTATGTGGTAGAACAAGCTATTTCTCTAGGTGCAAATTTTATCATTACGCATGAAGGCATTTTTTATAGTCATCAGAGGATGCACGAGTGTCTACTACATGATCCGGTTTTTTTGCAAAAATCTCGCCTTATTGCCGATGCAGGTATAGGCATTTATCGGTTTCATGACGCTATACATCGTTATCAACCGGATGGAGTGATGGTTGGGCTTCTTCAGGCGCTTGGCTGGCACAACTACATGGTGAAACAGCAGCCGACGACCGCCATTTTGACTATTCCGGCTATGGAAGTTAAGGAGATCGCTGAATATATCAAAGCTAAACTACATATTCGTTATGTACGGGTGGCTGGAGAGGTTTCCATGCCATGTGAACGAGTGGGAATTTCAGTAGGATACAGGGGAGGTGGTGAATTAGCCATTCCATTATTTATAAATGAAAATGTAGATTTAGTCATTGCCGGTGAAGGCCCAGAATGGGAAACACCAGAATATGTTAAAGATGCTGTCTATCAAGGGCGCAGTAGAGCACTTATCATGCTGGGACATGCTGAAAGTGAAGCACCTGGGATGAAGTATCTCGCAGATGTACTTTCCGCCCAATTTCCGATGCTTCCCGTACACTTTATTGAAGATCGCCCGGTGTTTCAAATATTGTAATGAGAACACGTCTTTTGTGATGGTCATTCCGCACTGTTGTTATATCCGTTCATCCACTTTATGAAATGGAGGCAAGATGATGGGAAGCAGAGTGATTATGCCGTTCAAAACAGACTGGAGATTTATAGAAGGAAATTACGCGGGTTCTGAGAAAATGGACTACAACGATGAGCGATGGCGGCTCCTTCAAGTCCCTCATGATTGGAGTATTGAAAAGTCCTTTGATCCCCATATGCTGTATGGTGGCAATCAAGCTTATTTGCCGAGATGGTCTGTCGGATGGTATAGAAAACATTTTAATGTGAAGCCCTCCTCTCCAAAACAGCGCGTATACATACAATTTGATGGCATTCACAGTAACAGTGAGGTTTGGGTCAATGGGCATTTTGTGGGCAAGCGGCCCTATGGATATGTTAGCTTTCAATATGATTTGACTCCATATATTCAGTGGGATGAGGATAACGTGATTGCCGTCAAAGTGGACAATACAATTCTTTCCCCTGACAGATGGTATTCGGGGGCCGGTATTTATCGTAATGTTTGGCTGATTTGTACGGATTATCTTCATATAACCGAATGGGGGACTTACATTACCACACCTGAAATTTCGCCTGATGAAGCCAAGGTAAGTGCCAGAATCCAGGTCACTAATCATCACGCGCATGCCGTTGAGTGTACGATGATGACTGAAATATTGGACTCACAGGGGCGGATCAAAGGAAAAGTGGAAAACCGAGTAACTCTAGCGGACTGTGAAACGAGGGAAATAGAGCAAAAAACGCGAGTTTTAGAGCCAGAACTATGGTCACCGGACAACCCAGTGCTCTACGAAGCCTGGACGACGATCTATTACGACAATACAGAGGTGGATCGTTATTGTACCCCTTTTGGCATAAGAGAAGTGAAGCTGGATACACAAAAAGGTTTATTTTTGAATGGGGACAGCTTAAAGCTAAAGGGAGTGTGCATTCACCATGATTTAGGCTGTCTGGGGGCTGCTTACCATGATACAGCCATGAAAAGAAGACTGCAAAAGCTGAAGGAAATGGGCTGTAACTCCATCCGTTTTGCTCATAACCCGATGGCGCCCGAATTATTAGATCTTTGTGACCAGATGGGTTTCTTGGTGGTTGATGAGGCTTTTGATAAGTGGAAATCTCTTTTCTATGAGCATTTATATGATGAGTGGTGGGAAAAAGATCTGGAAGCCATGTTGATCAGAGATAGGAACCATCCCAGTGTTTTCATGTGGAGCGTTGGGAATGAAGTGGAAAACCAAGGTCAGCCATCCATGCTAAACATGTTGGAGCAGCTCGTGGGTTACTGCCATGAAAAAGACCCAACCCGACCGGTTACATATGCGCTTGAGCCGCATAATACACCGATCAGCTTGCGTGATGGTTCGATTGAGGCCAAAGTGGAGCATACCAAACAGCTGGCACAACGAGTAGATGTTCTGGGGTTAAACTATCAGGAACAGTGGTATGAGCGCTATAGAGCGGCCATGCCGGATACGCTTATCCTTGGAACAGAAACGTTCCCATACTATCGGGGTAAGGATAACCGTGTTAAAGGTTATTTGCCCCTAAATCCCTGGTTTGATGTCGCTAATCATGATTATGTGATCGGTCAATTTGTTTGGAGTGGAATTGACTATTTGGGAGAAACGAGCTATCCCTCCAAAGGGTGGTCTTCGGGTCTGATTGATACTTGCGGATTCCGCAAACCAGTATCTTATCTCCAACAAAGTTTATGGTCTAATCAGCCTGTTGTACACATAGCCGCATTTAACGAACATATGAAGTCGGAATTTAATCCGACATGGACGATGCACTGGAAATCTCCGGCCATGGAAGATCACTGGACATTTCCTGAATACGGTGGAAAATTGATACGGTTGGTTACCTTCACCAATTGTGAGAGCGTGGAATTGATCTTGAATGATGAATCATACGGTGAGAGGAAGCTGGTGGATTACCCTAATCATTTAATCCTATGGGAGCTTCCCTATACACCGGGCAAAATCCGGGCTGTGGGTCGTAATGGAAACGAGAAGGTTTGTGAGCATGAATTGACTACTGCCGGGCTTTCTTATGCTCTAAAGTTGGAGGCTGATCGGGTAATTCTACCTGCTGATGGGCATGAGATATCTCATGTAGAAGTAACCGTCATAGACCAAAATGGGATCGTCGTACCTAACCAGGATTCTGAATTAACCTTTAAACTGCATGGTGATGGCCGTATCCTTGGAATAGACAATGGGGATCTTACCAGTGATGAACCCTACAAGGGGAATGAGAGACGAACACACAGAGGAAGGTGTCTTGTAATTGTACAATCTGGGGATGTGGCTGGTGAGCTGTTGCTTCAAGCATCAGCAGATGGAGGGTTACTGGGAAAAATCAGCCTGAAAGTGGAATAAGTACCCAAATGACAATTCAAGGCTGATTCAGTATAGAGCTTGTAGTGTCTTATTAAAAAGGTCTGAATAGGTGGTGAGTGCTCATGCTCTACCTGCTCAGGCCTTTTTTAAAAATTTTACAATTGACGATCAATAGCGATCTATGACTATAGTTCTCTTTTTGACAAATAGTTTGGATACGAATAGAATGACTAATTATAATATAACTTATTAAAAGATTAATAGAAAGTGGTGATAGGGAGATAAGTAAATGCCGAGTTTCTGTGGTCCAGGATTAGGGTTTTTAGGTGGACATGTTGACGTTATGGTTGCTGGTTTGATATCAGGTGCGGCCCAACCCATTGGGATGAAAGAAAAGAAATCAGATTAAAATATAAAGGGGATTGGCCCATGACTATGAAAACGGAAAAACAAAAGATGATGGATGGGGAACTGTATGTAGCTGCTGATCCTCAATTAACGCAAGAAAGAGAGTATGCGAGAAGATGTGTACGTCTCTTTAATCAGACGACAGAGACGGATAGTGAGTACCGTGAAAAGTTGCTTAAGGAGCTTTTCGGGTCAACTGGTGAAAATATAGGCATGGAACCCAACATACGTTGTGACTACGGATACAACATCCATGTTGGAAATAACTTCTATGCCAACTTTGACTGTACCATTTTGGATGTTTGCGAAGTGCGCATTGGAGATAATTGTTTCCTGGCTCCGGGAGTTCATATTTACACAGCGACTCACCCTATTGATCCGTTTGAAAGAATCGCTGGACCAGAGTATGGAAAACCAGTAACGATTGGCAACAATGTATGGCTCGGCGGTAGAGCCATTATTAATCCCGGTGTTACGATAGGTAATAATGTCGTAGTGGCAGCAGGAGCAGTAGTAACCAAGGATGTTCCAGATCATGTGGTTGTAGCTGGAAATCCAGCACGAATAATTAAGCAAATTGAAATCTCCTAAACAGCATACTGGCTAATCATTTAATATTTGTTCCGATGATCCTATTAAAATAGCTCTTTATTTTAATAGGATCATTTGATTTAAAGACTAGTATGCTTATGGTCTTCAAGATTGAAACTATACAGGGTAATAAATAATCATATTCATCCGAACTAGTGTCTCTCCTAGATTATAGTAAATGTGTGGGCGGTCTGCTTTAAACCGGATTGAATCTCCAGCTTTAACTGTGTACCTTTCTTCGCTGACTTTTACCACCATTTCACCCTCAAATACCGTAATAAATTCTTCTGTACCTTCACGGTGTGGCGCTGAACTTAGTTCCCCGCCTGCTTCAATCTCTACGGTGTAAACCTCAAAATTTCTATTTCCTTCATAGGGGAAAAACGGATACAACCGATAGTGATTATTTTCTTCAAGCACTTGTACTTTGCTTTTCGGAACGACTACTGCATCTGCAGGTGGTTCATTAATCAGAGCAGTGAAAGAGATTTTCAAGCCGTTCGCAATTTTCCATACGGTTGTAATCGAGGGATTAGATTCTCCCCGCTCAATTTGACCAAGCATCGTTTTACTGATTCCCGTCAGATCAGCTAATTTATCTAAACTTAATTTTCGTTCATTTCTCAGATGTTTCAAATTTTTACTTAAAATGAGATTAATATTCTCCATAATTATTCGCCCCTATTGTGCTTTATAAAGAACATGTTGTACAATCATAAAGTACAAACGTACGTTTTAACGCACATTTTATTCAATTATAACATACTGGAGTTGATTGTTGCATGCCGGTTATTCCGTTTCTTTCTTATGCGATTGTTACCAGCTTTACGCCCGGACCCAACAATATTATGTCATTAGACAGTGCCAGGCGGTTAGGTTTGAAAAAAGCATTCCCATTCTTGCTGGGAGTAACAGCGGGCTGTTTCGCTATTATGCTGTTAGCCTGCTATTTTAATCTTGCTTTGTATCATTTTTTGCCACGGGTTAAAATCTGGATGAATGCACTCGGTAGTCTGTACATGCTTTATCTGGCGGTAAAAATAGCGAAGAGCAAACCTTCTTCTAAAAATAATGATCACAATGAAGGATATTCCTTCAAATCAGGATTGCTGCTGCAATTTATCAATTTAAAAGTCATTTTGTATGGTATTACGGTCATTTCAACGTTTGTTATGCCTTATGATGTATCGTATATAGAGCTTATTACGATTTCATTACTCCTGACCTGTATTGGTTTTGTAGCTGTAGTATGCTGGGCGGTATTTGGGGCTATGTTTCAGCGTTTCTTGAACAAGTATGAGCGCTCCTTCAATATCATAATGTCCTTATTGCTCCTTTATAGTGCACTATCGATATGGATGTAAATGAATACCATATCCATCATAGAAAAGAGAGGTTCCTGACTATAGGCAGGAGCCTTTTTTTCGTGTGAATGGAGCTTATTTTACGAGTCATAACATACAATCGGACAGAATGGATGAGTCTCCTGATCATTTAGCTGCAAAACGGGTATTACCTTAATAAATAAAGCTGTTGACAACTTGTATATACATGACTTAATCTTGTATATACAAGATGTTGAAAGCGTTATATTATTTTTTACGCTACTTCATTTCGCAAGAAAGGAATGAGCATGAATGGAAGTAACGAATAGGACTTTGATTCCTCAAGATAAGGACTGGTGGCGCAAATCAGTAGTCTATCAGGTTTATCCCAAAAGTTTTAACGATACGACGGGCAAAGGAACCGGTGATATAAGAGGACTGACACAAAAGCTGGATTATTTGCAAAAACTGGGTGTCGATATTGTCTGGTTGCAGCCTGTATATGTCTCACCACAACGTGATAACGGGTATGATGTAGCCGATTATTGTCGGATTAATCCCGATTATGGAACAATGCAGGATTTTGAAGAATTAAGCGAGGGAATCCGGACGCGTGGGATGTACTTAATGATCGACATCGTAGTTAACCATTCTTCCACAGCACATGCCTGGTTTCAGGAAGCACGGCTTTCCAAGGATAGTGAGTATAGGGACTACTATATCTGGCGTGATCCAGCACCCGATGGTGGACCTCCGAACAACTGGATTTCCAAGTTTGGTGGACCAGCTTGGCAATATGACGAGGCAACAGGCCAATATTTCCTGACACTATTTGATAAGACGCAGGCGGATTTAAACTGGGAAAATCCCAAAGTCCGTCAGGAAGTTGTTAATGTGCTGGAATTTTGGGCAGAGAAGGGAGTTAGTGGCTTCCGACTTGATGTCATTAATTTGATTTCCAAAGATCAGCAATTCTCGGACGACGATGGAAGCACGGCTCCTGGGGACGGGCGTAAGTATTATACGGACGGCCCAAGTGTGCATGAATACCTTCATGAATTACATGAGAAAGTATTCTCAACGTATAACAGTGTTACTGTAGGGGAGATGTCCTCCACCTCACTGGATCACTGTATCCGTTATTCCAATCCAGAGAGAAAAGAATTGTCCATGACCTTTAATTTTCATCATTTGAAGGTGGATTACCCAAATGGACAAAAGTGGGAATTGATGCCATATGATTTTGAAATGTTGAAGAAACTATTCTCGGATTGGCAAACGGGCATGCAACAGGGGGGCGGCTGGAGTGCATTGTTTTTTAACAATCATGATCAGCCAAGGGCGGTCTCTCGCTTTTTGGATGATGGCGAATACCATGCGGAAAGCGCCAAGCTGCTGGCAACCACGTTACATGGTCTTCAAGGAACGCCCTATATATTTCAAGGTGAAGAGATTGGGATGGCCAACCCGCAGTGGGCAGATATTGAAGAGTTTCGGGATGTTGAATCTCTGAATATGTATCGTATTTTACAGGAACAAGGCAAAAGTGCAGAAGAAGCATTGAATATCATTCGAGAGCGGTCTCGAGATAATTCGAGGACACCGATGCAGTGGGATAACACTCGCAATGCGGGCTTCACTACAGGCACGCCTTGGATTAAGGTAGATGAACGATATCCACAGATTAATGTTCAGGCTCAGTTAGAGGACCCGAATTCTATTTACCACCATTACCGTAAGCTGATTCATCTGCGTAAGACGGTGCAGGTCCTTACCGATGGGAGTTATCAACGTTTGGACGAAGCTCATCCTCAGGTCTACGCCTATCAACGCAGCAATGAAGAGGAGACTTTGATCGTCATCTCTAATTTTAGCGGACAGGATACGCAATTCCGTATACCGGATTCATTGTATTCATCATTAAACAATCAAGCGTTGGGTGCGGCTGAGCTTTTAATTGGTAATACCCAGCACGCCCCGGAGCTAAAACAAGAGATCACTTTGACCCCATATGCTTCATATATGTGGATTGTCCGTAGTCTTAGTGAATAGTATGGAGATAACTAGTAGTACCCCGGGGATATTATTTTTATAACCGGGGTTGCTGCTAAAAAAAGAGCAAACGTTAAGGGAGTGGGCTAGATGGCGATTGAAAGATCACAGGTAGAAGACATTATAAAAGCCGTTGGTGGCAAAGACAACATAGAGGCCTCTACGCATTGCGTAACTCGTCTGCGATTTGCCCTTTATGATGATAAGCTGGTTGATAAAGATGCACTCGAACAAAATGATTTGGTCAAAGGCCAATTTTCTTCACAAGGACAGTATCAGGTCGTGATTGGTCCGGGCCTGGTGGATAAGGTATATAACGAAATGATCTCCATTACAGGAGGTAGTCGGGCTTCCAAAGACGATGTCAAAAATGCAGCAAGCAAAAAACAAAATCCTATTCAACGTGCCATCAAGACGCTGGCAGATATTTTTATCCCCATCTTGCCCGCAATCGTGACCGCAGGTTTATTGCTTGGAATAAATAATATTTTGACAGGCAAGGGAATTTTCTTCGAAGGTATGGCTCTGGTTCAGGTCTATCCTCAATGGACTGACTTTGCTGCTATCATTAACACCATTGCCAGCACCGCTTTTGCATTTCTACCTGCCTTAATTGGATGGTCAGCCGTTGTCCGGTTTGGCGGCAGTCCTCTACTCGGGATTGTACTGGGTCTGATTCTGGTTCATCCAGATCTATTAAGTGCATACGGTTATGCGGATGCCGTTACCAAAGGAACCGTTCCGGTTTGGAATTTGTTTGGGTGGGAAGTGAACAAGATTGGTTATCAAGGACAGGTTTTACCTGTTTTAGTATCCGCTTACGTACTTGCACAACTTGAAAAATTCCTAAATAAAAAGATAGCGGATTCATTTAAGCTGTTACTCGTGGCACCGATTACATTATTAATAACGGGATTTCTGGCTTTTACAGTGATCGGTCCGGTTACTTTTATGATTGGTAATGCTATTACGTCTGGTCTTGTATACGTTTTCGATTGGGCTCCTGCGGTGGGAGGCTTGATCTATGGAGGCTTGTACTCCTTGCTCGTGATTACGGGAATGCACCATACTTTCCTGGCGGTGGATGTTCAATTAATTGGTACGCAGGGTGGAACGTTCCTCTGGCCGATGCTGGCGCTGTCCAATATCGCTCAGGGTGCCGGAGCATTGGCAATGATGCTGGTATTGAAGGAGCAAAAGGGAAAAGGGTTGGCTCTTACCTCTTCTGTGTCTGCTTTTCTGGGTGTAACCGAGCCTGCCATATTCGGGGTGAATATCCGATATAAATATCCATTCGTATTTGGAATGATCGGGTCCGGTATCGCAGGTATACTGCTCACCGTAAATCATGTGATGGCTTCTTCCATTGGTGTGGGAGGGCTTCCAGGCTTCTTGTCTATTTTCCCAAACAACTGGGGTGTATTCTTCATTGGGATGGCGATCGTATTGATTGTACCGTTCACTTTAACCTTTATGTATGGGAAACTGCTAAATAAGCGCCGTCAGACTCCAGCTACACCAGCTAACGACTCTGTACGGAAAGATTCGGGTCGCCAGAATTCTGCACTGGATGTGCTTGAAGTAAAGACTCCGGTACTGGGACATGTTGTGCCATTGGAGCAGGTTCCTGATCCGGCTTTTGCCGAACGGCAGATGGGGCACGGTATCGCAGTGGAACCGAAGGATGGCAAGATTCTTGCCCCTTTCAGCGGAAAAGTTATTCATATCATGATGAAAAGCAAGCATGCCTTGATTTTGGAGCATCCGACAGGTGTACAGATTCTGGTACATGTGGGGATCAATACGGTGTCACTGAAGGGTGAGGGATTCACCATACATGTGGAGACAGATCAAACTGTGAAGCAAGGACAACTATTGATGGAATTTGACCGTGATCTGATTCAGAAATCCGGATATCCCATCATTACACCAGTCATTGTCCCGGATGGTCAGAGTATGATTGAATCGGTTGAAGAACTGCCAGGTGAGGCAGACGATTTGCAGTATACCTTAATGAGAATTCATTTGAATTCTTCATCAGGTCATAGGAATTAATTCAGATTCAATTCGCACAGTCTATTATAGTGAACAGGGAAGTGAAAGAATGCTACAATGAACGTGGTGATGAAAATTGACAAAGAATATATTTTTGCAAATTTATCAGGATTATTCGGGACAGATCCAGACAGGCGAATTGGCTCCAGGCACGAAAATGCCATCTGAAAATGAACTGGCCCGGGAGTATAACACTTCTCGCGAAACCGTACGTAAGGCACTCCATTTGCTTGCACAAAATGGGTATATCCATAAAATAAAAGCTAAAGGATCTTTTGTTCTGGATATGGGGCGGATGGATTTTCCTATAGGAGGACTGGTCAGTTTCAAGGAAATGTCCGAACGGATTGGGCGTACATCACGAACAGTTGTACATGAAAATCAACTACTTCCAGTTCCAGATGACATAGCTAATCATCTTGAGATTGATAAAGACAAGTATTTGGTCTGGAAAGTCGTTCGTGCACGTGAAATTGAAGGTGAATGCGTCATACTGGACAAAGATTACTTTCGATCAGACATTGTACCTGTGCTTACTGAGGAAATTAGTCGTGGATCCATCTACGAATATTTGGAGGGAGAGCTCCATCTTCAAATCAGTTATGCCAAAAAAGTCGTTTCCGTAGAAAATGCAGACGAAGAAGATCATAGGCTGATGGACCTTCAGAATTACACTCATGTGGTTGTAGTACGTAACTATGTTTATCTGGAGGACACCACATTGTTCCAGTATACTGAATCAAGGCATCGGCTGGACAAATTCCAATTTGTCGACTTTGCCAGACGTTCCCACAGTGGAGACAAGAGAGCAGATTTTTTGAATAACGATCAATAATATAGACCCCGTCTTTTAAGACGAGGGTTTCTTTTTTACCTTGGATGCAACTGCTGAGCAGCTTGTATACTGGCATTTGAGGGATTTGAATTTGCGTTTTATCCAAAAGCTGTTTATAGAATACTAAAAGGTTATATACTGTTTAGAATACAATTCCATGATCAATGCAATGGGAATGAGGTGTATGTTATTTATGTATAGAGTGGCTATTTGCGATGATGAGCACAAGCAGAGAGAACTTGTTAAAAATATGCTGATTACTTTGTCGATAAAGACCAGTATAGAATTTAAAGTTGAATTATTCGACTCAGGAGAACAGCTAGTATCTCATTATCAAAACCATGAGTCTCCATTCCATATCTTAATATTGGATGTTGAAATGAATGGCATGAACGGAATCCAAACCGCCCAAAAAATAAGGAGTTTAAATCACCTGGATGAACAGATTGTTTTTTTAACGAGCTACCCTGAATATATGGTGGAAAGTTTTGACGTAGTCACATTTCAGTATTTAATAAAACCGATTGCTCCCCATATCTTTGAGGAAAAAATGATAAAGCTGTGTCAATATTTTCAATCTCTCGATAAAAAATTCGTTATCATCAAGTCAGCTTATGAGGAAGTGCTTTTAAAATATGATGATATCATTAGTATTGAAGTGGTCAAAAGCTTAACCATAAAAAATAAACTGCATTTTGTAACCTCTACTCAAACCTATGATAGCAAAGGGATTCTTTCGGACTATGCTTCAGCATTAAAAGAACATAATTTTCTACAAATTCATCGTTCGATTATTATAAACTTAATTCATGTGAAAAAATTTGCTGGCGGTGATGTTTTGATGTCAAATGATGCGAAGTTACCTATTGGGCGTTCTAAAATAAAAGAAGTTAAAGATCTATATACCAAATTTATGATCATGAAGATGCATTAATATGATGGAATATAACTCCCTGCTTCTTAATCTTTGCGTTGTCCTTGTTATGTGCTTCCAAGTGAATTTTTACTTTAACTCGGTTTTTGATAAGTCCAATCGAAAGCCGAACAGATTCGTGTACTTCATTATTTTTGGGTTGCTGGATTCCTTATATTTAAGTGTTTATTTGGCTCCTACGATATCTTCGATTTTAGCATTACTTGTCATATTTAGTTTAGCGCAATCGTATACAGTGGAAATAAAGACAAAGATCATTTTTTCTATCCTTTATGCTGTATTGATAACTATCGTTAATTTTATATCTCTTTATATTTTATATGCTGTAGGCTCCGTTGAAATTAGCAACTTTAGCCATTTGAGTGAACAAGATCACTTGATATTCTCTAAGGTTATGTTACTCAGCTGCATTATCATGTTTGCTGTCATTCAGATTATACGGCTATTTGCCAAACGAAGAACCTTCCCTTTGCAGCATCGTTACTATATTTTATTTTTAATCGTTCCCATCATAAGTTTATACCAGGTCAATGTTTTATCTGTTTATAGTGAAAAGAATATGTATTATTTTGGTTCTATTATTGGCTTTATTTCCTTAAATGTTTTTATCATATATATTTTTGATAATGTCATTGAAAAATTTCAATTAATGCATGAAAATGCTCAATTACAAGATCAGATGGACTACCAAGATGCCAATTATGAAAAAACGGTTCACAGCTTCAAAAATATAAAAAGAATCATTCATGATACACACCAACAGTTTTTGTATATTGAAGAATGTATCAAGAGAAATGAATTGGCTGAGGCGAGTGAACATATTAAGGTTACCTTAAATAAAATCGAAGGAGCATATCAAAGGGTTAATACCGGTAATCTGGTTATAGATGCCCTTGTCACGAATAGTCTTAATATTGGACAAGCCAATGGCATAAAGGTAGATACCCAACTTAACTTATATTCACAGAAAGTAAATATTGAACGTTATGATTTATGTGTAGTTCTAGGGAATATGCTGGATAATGCCATAGAAGCATCTAAAAAGGTCAAGATTGCGGATGACAGGTACATTCTTATTAAAATACATTCCAATGAGTCCGCGCTTTTCATTCACATCCTTAATCATGTGGAGAATGAAGTGGCTCATTTGCATAGTCAAAAATCAAACCCGGATGTTCATGGCATTGGCTTAACCAATATATCTAGAATATGTGACAAATATGGTGGGAATATGACCATTGAAACGAAAAATAAAGTATTCAATAATATGGTCTTATTGCCATTTTATAAGGACATTCCTTAGACATCATGTTGTTTAGGGATTGTTTTTTTCGTTTAAGGGTGTTTTTTTATATAGAATCCTCGTTCATTGTATGATCAGGTCATTAATAAAATCTGGTGAAGCTATAAGAGGAGGAAATATGGAATGAAGAAAATAATAGCTGTGTTCGTTTCTGCTATGCTTTTTGTACTGCCGATGACGAATACTTTTGCTCAAGGCACTGCTGAACCCATCAAGGAAAAGGCTCGCAGTCTGGCCTCGGAGCTGGTATCCAAATACGGTGCTAGCGGTGTGCAGTATGCCATTATGGACCATGGAAACATCGTATTATCGGATAGTGTAGGTGTAAAGAATAAAGCAACCAACGAGCCGATCACCAAAGATACGATGTTCGGTATAGGCTCTACAAGCAAAATGTATGTATCTGCTGCAACGATGATGCTGGTGGATGCCCATAAGGTAGATATTGATCAGCCGCTAACAACATACATTAAGGACTTTAAAATGTCTGATGAAAGATACAAACAAATTACACCGCGTATGCTGTTAAATCATTCATCAGGTCTTTATGGTGCTCACTATAAAAATAGTATGTTATTTAATGACAATGATACAGAAAATCATGATGAGCTCTTGCTAAGGTTGCAATCAGAAACTTTAAAATCAAACCCTGGCGAATATTCCGTATATACCAATGATGGATTTCAATTGCTTGAAATATTGGTTGAGCGGGTGAGCGGTCTAAGTTACACCGATTTCCTGGCAAAGCATATGAGTACCCCTTTGGGTTTAAAATCTACCAAAACACCTCTCGATCAATTTGATAGACAAAAGCTGTCCAAAACTTATTTTCCTGCGATTGAGGGGGCCTTACCGGTTGAAAATGCCAATGTCATCGGGACAGGGGGCTTATACTCCACGGCAGAAGAGGTGGCTATGTTTTCAGAAGTGTTAACGGGGAACAGACCCGATATTCTATCTGCACAATCGGCGAAGTCCATGCAAAGTCATGAATATCGAAAAGGAATATGGGTACCTGAAGAGACAAACAGCTTTAATTATGGACTTGGTTGGGATGCGGTTCAGTTGGCACCGTTTAGTGATTACGGAATAACTGCGTTATCCAAGGGTGGGGATACTGTTTTGTATCACTCTACTTTGATCACCATACCAGAGCATCAAATTTCTATGGCTGTGCTTTCATCTGGAGGGTCTTCCATCTTAGATAGTATTTTTGCTTCTAACGTTTTATTGGAAGTTTTAAAAGATAAGGGCATCATTAAAGACATCATACCGGATAAAACATTTGAGGCTCCTGTAAAAGTGGAAATGCCATCTGATTTACTTTCTTATTCGGGATTATACGGTTCTGTGGGTACAACCATCAATGTAGAGATTAAAAACGGTGAGTTTGATTTACCTGCTTTTTTGGATGGATTCGTCCCGGCGCAAAAATATGTGTATACAGGTGATGGACAATTCAAAAGCAGTGATGGTAGTGTAGCCGTAAGCTTTGACAAACAAAAAAACGGGAAAACGTATATTAAGGCTAACCTATATTTAAACTTTCCGGGATTAGGTCAAATGGTTATGGTGACTTATGAATATCAAAAGCTAGATGCCAATCCTGTAAATCCCACAGTTAAAAAGGCATGGGAAAACAGAAACGGGAAAAATTATTATGCTTTGGATGAAAAGATATCTTCCATATTTTATCTGGCCCCCTCATTTATAACGAAAAAAATATCCGTTGATCATGATGGATACGCAAGTGGTACTAAAATTGTGGATGAGAATAAAGCAGTAAATGCCGTTGAGATTCCTGTTATGAGTGGAAGAGATGCGTTTGATCTGAATTTTTATACCAAGGATGGTTCGGAGTACTTAACCATAGATGGACAATCCTATATCAGTGAAGATGCTGTTAAACCTATCTTGGGAGGAAAATCAGTGTACACCATACCATCTAATGGCCAAGCCACATGGTATAAAATAGATAAAAACTCAGTCAATAAAACGATGACCGTTGATTTTCCAACAAGCGGAGGGTTCGCAGTCTATGATGAAAACGGAGCGGTTGTACAATTTTCAACTGCTAGCAATAACAATTCGGTTGTACTGCCCAAAGGTGGCTTGATCGTTTTGGGTGGCAATGCAGGGGATGTATTTAAAATCAATTTGAATTAAGCGTGTAGCCGCTTCTGGAAATTCAGAAGCGACCGTTGCAGCGTTGGAAGGTTAAGTAGACAACCGCGAATCTGAAGTCGAATTGGCCTTTATATAAGGCCAATTCGACTTTTTCATTCAGCAGATGAACCTAAATCCGTAATGGATAATTTTATATCAAAGGTTACGGGGGTTTTGCTGAATTTGTAATCCCAATTATCCTTTACTTTTTTCCATACCTGAGGCTCCTCAATATGCAAATGATCACCAAAACCGGCAACATCGACTTTATATTCTGATTGTAATTTGTGCATAAGAGACTTAATCCTGCGAGTCACTTGTTCTTCAAACTCTTTCTCAGCCTCTTTCATGTTTTGTGTCTCAGTCGGGTCGGCTTTATCATCCCAGTTTTCGATTAAACGTCCTTTGGATTCAATTTTTACGTGAAACGAGATATCGTTGCCCTCGGTCACCTTCGTTGTTATTTTGCTTTTTACTGATTTGATTTCGTAAGTTATGGCTTCATTTCGCTTGTTGTATGTTTTGACAGCTCCGCCCTTAACATCACCTGTAATCCATCCAATACTCTCCACGTCTTGTTGTCCCAAAGTACCGATCCAGTGACCGGTATCTCCTTTAATAATGCCGGCACCTGAAAATTCTAATTCTCCATCGGATTCAGTGATGTTTTGCAATATATAGCTTTTTTTGGAATGCATCAACCCATCCAATTCAGACAAATTGACCCCCCTCATTACCTTGCTGGTTCTGAAATGGTTACGAAGCATATACAGAATATGAATGGATGGGACTTCTTCTTTATATTTGGTAACTAAAGTACTAGCTGCTCGTCCCTTGCTTAAAAAGACCAAACAACTCGGGCGAATATCATTATCACGAAGCACAAAATCCATCAATTGCTGCATCGTCTGTTGTTTTGCCAGTTCGGTGGAAACCACCATGACCTTTAGATGGTGGCCAATAACGGGGCGATCCAAACGGAGAGAGAGTTGGCGGAAGATTTCAAGCAAAGAATCTCCTGTGCCAGTTATGTTGTTATAGTTTGGCTCTTGTCCCCCTCCTCCGCCTTGTTGGTTTGGGCTTCCAGATGATTTTTTGGGGACGATTTGTACGCTGGCCGTAATTTTATTTTTCTTGAAGTAACGGCTGCCTTTCTTCTCCAGATCCTGTTCCAATGGAGTGAGCTCCCCCTGATCCAGAGAAAGTCCTGTATATATGCTAAGTTCCTCTACTTCTTTGCTGCTCCAACAACCGACTTGAGTCACCAGAAGAATAAAGGCGAGCAGTACAGATAGGATAGGTCGTCTACACATTTTGCTTCATTCCCTTCTTCCTGATCATGAACACGATGGAGAGAAATACCGGAATCAAAATAAATAATATGATTCCCATATATCCGATCGCATCGCCCAGGCTAAACACCTCCATCATACGAACAGGAGTCATTGTGGAGATAAAGATTAGCGGGATTAAGCCGAAAATCGCATAGCGATATTTAAGGCCAAAAACCTGGGAAACACCTAAGGATGCATTGAAGAAAAAACTGCAGAAATTACAAAACATTTGCATCATCCAGATCACTAGCAATGGGAACTCTAGCCGTTCAAAAAGAAATCCGGGGATTTCAAAACTGCGCATCAAATTAATGGTAGGCCAGGTACTTGTCACAGTGGAATCTATCGATAGCCCGCCGATCACCATAACTACGGTCAAAAAGTACAAAACTAAAGGGATACTGATGCCCACTACCATGGCCTTAAATGCTTTTTCGGGGTGCTGCATAAAAGCGACCAGTGTCATGACGACTTCACATCCACTGAAAACAAGGATAGTTGATTTCAGCCCCTTGATGACGGGTAAAACCCCTTCACTCAATACGGGACGAAGATGATCAATTTCAAAAATCCTTAAGCTAAAGAGAAAACAAAAAAGCAGAAAGAAAAGACTGATTGGAAGTACAATCTGGTACAGTCGCGCGATGGGATTAATGCCTCCAAAAACTAAATAACTCCCTACCCAGATAAATGGAATCACAATCGCCCAGATGGGTGTGCCTTCGAGCAGAAAAAACATGGTCACTTCAGCTAACACACGTATTTCAAAGCCGGCGATGATTATAAAGTATATAATTAATAGCACGCTTAAGAATCCTCCCGGAACAGTGCCTACAATTCTTCTGGAGTATTGATATATGGTGTTTCCGGGAAACTGTTGACTTAATTTCACCATGACCCAGACGACGAATATGACAATACCTCCACCGATGAGGACAGAAAGCCATGCATCAGGAGTCTGTACTTGTTCAGTAACCCCTCTCGGCAGTGTCAAAATCCCTGCGCCCAATACGGTATTGGTCAGAAATACAGCCGCCTGCTTCGTTGTAATCTTGTCATCAGAGCGTCTAAACACAGTAGCTCCTCCTTCGTCTTGGCGTCATGGTCTACGTTTGCGTTGCTGCGTTTTCATCATAACAGGTCTTCGTTTCATCAGAGATATAGGAGCCCGGATGTACATATCCTTCCAATCGCTTGGTCGCATGGGAGAAAAGGGAGTTACATACGGTACGCCAAAGCTTTTCAACTTCGTCAGATGGATACAAATTAACAGAAAGAACAATATGGTTCCGAGCATGCCCAGGAGTGCTGCGAAGAGCATGCCAACAAAACGCAAAAGACGCAAGGTAATGCCCGCACTGTATGTCGGTATCGAAAACGAAGAAATGGCAGTAACCGCAACCACAATCACCAGGAAGGGGCTAACAATGCCCGCATTTACAGCAGCGTCGCCGATGACCAAGCCTCCTACAATGCCCATCGCAGGACCAATGGGTTTGGGCAATCGGATACCGGCTTCCCGCAGAATTTCGATCGAAATTTCCAGAATCATGACTTCAATGACGGAAGGGAAAGGGACGCCTTGACGGGTCTGGATGATGCTAATGACCAGCTTGGTCGGAATCAAACCGGGATGAAACGAAATAAAAGAGATATATAAAGCAGGACCCATCAGCGCTATGAAAGCTCCAAAAAATCGCAGCAAACGTAAAAGTGAACCTGGAATCCAGCGTTCATAATAATCCTCGGGAGATTGAAGCAGCATACTGAAGGTCACCGGGACAATAAGTGCAAAGGGAGTCCCGTCCAGAAGAATGGCTATTCTTCCTTCCAGTAATGCATTAATGACACGGTCGGGTCGCTCTGTGTTGTGAACCTGCTGGAACGGACTTAAATAATTGTCTTCAATGAGTTGCTCCACATAACCGGATTCAGCCAAAAAATCCATGTCTATTTTTGATATTCTGCGCTTTACTTCTTCAAGAAGATCCGGATTCACAATATCCTTGATGTACGCGACAACCAGATCCTTTTTGATTCGGCTTCCAACCTGGAATTTCTTTATTTCCAGATTTTTATTTAAGCCCTGGCGTCGAAGCATCGAAGTATTTTCACTTAATACTTCCGTAAAACCGATTCTAGGACCCCGAAGTAATGCTTCAGAGGTTGGTTCATTGACGGAGCGAATAGCGCCATTAGGCGAGCCCACTAGTAGTGCTTCCTTCATTCCTTCAATTAATAAGGCGGTATGACCTAAAAGGATGAACTCGTACAGTTCCTCCATACTGGTAACTTCACTAATTTGCGTAAGTGGCATCAAGCTATCTTTTATAAAAGAGATACTTATACTTTCCGGTTGTTCCTGTTGGTCCTGCTGGCCCTCAAACATCAAGACCTCCAATACCTGATTGCTCATAAGCTTTTCATCCTGCATACCTTCTATGAAGACTAATACGGACCGAGCATGAAATTTCTTCAACATAAACTCACGAAAATGCACATCACTATTTCCGCCTATAGACTCTCGGATCGAATTTAAATCGGAATCGTAATTCCCTGTAATTTTAGAGCATGGTTTATTCTGTTGATCAATGTGCCCTTCGTTATTTTCATCGGAGAGCGGCCGACCGGAAGAATGTTTGGATTTCGCTCCCTTACTACCGACAAACGAATAAATTGAGGTGTTTATATAATAAATCCCTAAAGGAATAATCAACGCGAGGCCTGCTTGAAAGAGTGTACTCCAGCTCGGAATATAAGAAATTATTTTAGACCACAAGATGACCACCTCCAAACGATTCAATTCTAAGATACAAGTTGTCCCTAAAGTATTCCTTATAAAGGTTGTATTTACACATGAACTGGAAAGATTCGTTCGATGATCAGAGCAAATGATCATCAACTACACTATTTTTAAATCCAATCATTACGGCAGATCTCACACGAAACACTTCTGTTTTTGTTTTAGAGCTATCTAGCACTGAGAGTCAGCGTCGAGAATGGTGCAATATCCCTTGAAACAGATTAGGGAAATCCCTAAACATTCTTAATGTGAACCACATTGTGATTATAATCACATATAGCTCTATCTGCTGTATTAAAATAGAAACATAAGCAGTATTCATAGGAACGTAGGAGATGTCATCGGATAGGAAGCATTGTCGAATGAATGGAGGAACCGGTATATGATAAACAGTAAACAGAAACTTGTGGTTATAGGGAACGGGATGGCTGGTATCAATACGGTCGAACAAATTTTAAAACTAACGGATAAATATGAAATTACGGTCCTGGGAAATGAGCCGCATCCGAACTATAACAGGATTATGCTCTCTTATGTGTTGGAAGGTAGTAAAACGATTGATGATATCATACTGAACGATTTGCAATGGTATGCGGATCAAGGGATTACCTTATATACAGGAAAAATGGTGAAAAGCATTGACGGCGAGAGCAAGAAGATTCACACCGAAGACGGACTGGAAATTGAT
Organism: Paenibacillus sp. FSL L8-0158; assembly: GCF_038592965.1. Classification (GTDB taxonomy): domain Bacteria; phylum Bacillota; class Bacilli; order Paenibacillales; family Paenibacillaceae; genus Paenibacillus; species Paenibacillus polymyxa_D. The sequence goes on from NZ_CP151949.1 coordinate 707,717, forward strand.
TACGATGTAGCTCTGGTAGCTACGGGCTCTCAATCATTTATTCTGCCTATTCCGGGCAAAGAATTACCGGGTGTCGTCGGTTTCCGAGATATCGCCGATTGCTCGGCAATGCTTGAGGCGGCGAAGACCTATAAAAAGGCAGCTGTCATTGGTGGAGGTCTATTGGGGCTGGAAGCAGCTAAAGGCTTAGTCAACCTGGGAATGGATGTTACGGTCGTTCATTTAATGGAGGATTTGATGGAACGTCAGCTGGATCGGGAAGCCTCTGCGATGCTAAAAGCAGAACTAGAACGCCAGGGAATCAAGTTTGCTATGCAAATGCAAACTGCGGAGGTGTACGGTCAAGATCGGGTACAAGGACTGCGGTTTTCAGACGGAAGCGAGCTGGAAGCGGATTTGGTCGTTATGGCCGTCGGGATCAAGCCTAATATTCAGGTAGCTGTGCAAAGTGGTATGGAAACGAATCGTGGTATTGTAGTCGATGATTTGATGAGAACCTCTGTGCCGGATGTATATGCTGTAGGGGAATGTGCTGAACACCGCGGAACTTGTTACGGCTTAGTAGCTCCGCTGTTTGAACAGGGGAGTGTAATTGCCAAACATTTGGCAGGTGCGGATACTGAAGGTTATATGGGATCGGTGGTTTCCACCAAGCTCAAAATTTCAGGGGTGGATGTTTTCTCAGCTGGCGAATTCATAACCCAGCCTGAACATACGGTGATTGTTGCAAAGGATGAGTGGAAGCGCACCTACAAAAAAGTGCTGCTTCGTGAAAATAAGATTGTTGGAACTGTACTGTTTGGCGATGTGAGCGAATCTGCTAGTCTGCAAAAATATGTGCGTCAGCAAACATTGATGACAGATGAAATATATGGACAGCTCATGGGTACTGGATGCAGCAATCACGGGTCGAAAACATCATCCGCTGAAACGATGTCCGATGATGAAATTGTGTGTGGCTGTAACGGTGTAACTAAAAAGGCCATTGTTGATGCAATTAATGACAATGGATTGACTACAGTCGATGAAATTAAAGCATGTACCGGAGCAACTCGTTCTTGTGGAGGATGTAAGCCGGTCGTGGAGCAGATTCTACAATATGTTCTTGGAGACAGCTTCAAGACGTCGGCCAAGCAAGGAATATGTAGCTGCACAACATTGAGCCGGGACGAGATTGTAGAAGCGATCAAAACCAAAGGGCTGACAACAACGCGTGAAGTTATGAATGTACTGGGTTGGCACAATGATGAAGGATGTTCCAAATGCCGGCCGGCGCTGAATTACTATCTGGGAATGATTAACCCGGATACCTATGAAAATGAGGGGGATTCCCGTTTTGTAAATGAGCGATTGCACGCGAACATTCAAAAGGATGGAACGTTTACAGTTGTTCCTAGAATGTACGGCGGTGTAACGACCCCAGAGGATTTGAAGAAGATAGCTGATGTTTCTCTTAAATACAACGTTAAGGTCGTTAAAGTAACAGGAGGGCAGCGGCTTGATTTGATCGGTGTCCGTAAAGAGGATCTGCCTAAAGTATGGGAAGAACTCGATATGCCGTCGGGATATGCCTACGCGAAGTCACTTCGTACGGTTAAAACCTGTGTTGGATCGCAATTTTGCCGGTTTGGCACACAGGACTCGATGGGAATGGGAGAAGTGTTGGAACGGAAATTCGAACGATTGGATTTCCCGGCAAAATTCAAATTAGCGGTTAATGGATGTCCACGCAACTGTGCAGAATCATGTACCAAAGATATCGGAATCGTAGGTAATGATGGAGGCTGGGAGATCTTTATCGGTGGTAATGGCGGTATTAAAGCACGGTTGGCTGATTCACTCTGTAAAGTGAAAACCGACGCCGAGCTGATTGATATTGTAGGCAGCGTAATGCAATTCTACCGGGAAACAGGACAATACCTGGAACGTACTTCGGAGTGGGTGGAACGGATCGGTCTGGAAGAGATTCAGAAAGCAGTCGTTCATGATACAGCTAATCGCCAAGCTTTAGTAGAACGTATCGAATTTGCACTGCAACAGGTCGAAGACCCTTGGAAAAAGATCATCAATGATGAGGATTCACGCAAAAATTTATTCGAGGTTGTCACCCCGTCTATTGTGTAATTGTATCTAAAATGCCTGAGGAAGGGAGCAATCAAGCAAATGATCAAAAATGCCGAATGGCTTGTCGTCGGTCACAGTAAGGATTTTCCGATCAGAATAGGACGTACCATCCACATCAAAGGTGCCGAAATTGCTGTTTTTCGCACTTCGGAGAATGAGCTTTATGCCGTTGAAAATATCAATCCTCATCCCAAAAGAGGTCCTCTTACAGAGGCGATAGTATCTGGTCATTATATCTATGATCCTTTATATGACTGGAAAATTGACCTGAAGACAGGCATCGTTCAAGAGCCTGATCACGGACAAGTTAAAACGTTCGCCGTTTGTGAAGAGGGAGAAGAAGTAAAAATATCGCTCGAAACGGTTTAGTTCATCTGATGGATACAAATAAAAAGGGCTCGACAGGAACAATCCTGTTGGGCCCTTTTCGACTTGGATCAGGTAATGGTAATGCCTGCACTTGCATAACCCACCACGGTGTTGAGGAGGGAGGCTCCTGTAGCTGTTGCTGAGAAGACCATAAGCAGACGGGTCTGGGCGGTTACGGGTATAGCCAATCCGGTAGTAATACCACTAGAGGTCGTTCCTAAGGCAACAATGTCAGTCAGTGGGGGAGTCAATATAACGGTAGCTCCGGGAATCGCTGTGAAGAAATTATTAGGTGTTGGGGAACTAAACAACTGGGCAGTAATGCTGACGGATGATGCTAAGAGGGTCAGAGCAGCCGTTGTACTGAAGTAACCAGCAATAGAGGTAATTACGCCATCCCGTGGTACGGAAAAAGCAAAGTTAATGAGCGGTCCTACAAGCGTACCTGTGAGGTCAATGGTATCGCCTACGAGGCCAATACCTGTAGCTGAGCTTCCGAAGCCGATCAAACTTGTGGTTCCTACCAAACCACCAAGGACGGTTGTCAGTGTAGCAGGTCCTCCGGAAGCAAACGGGATGATGGCTCCCGAGCCGGTGGCTCCGGTAATCCCTGTAACGCCCGTAACACCCGTGGCCCCAGCGGGTCCGACAGCGCCAACCGCGCCCGGTAGACCATCGGCCCCCGTAGCACCCGTAGCGCCGACAGGTCCGGCAGGGCCTTCCGGTCCAGCGGCTCCGATAGGCCCAGCGGCGCCCACAGGTCCAGCCGCTCCAACTGGCCCCGCAGGCCCGGCAGCTCCGATAGGTCCTGGAGGCCCTTGTGGTCCTGGCCCACCTGCTGGTCCAGGCGCACCGCCGGGTCCCACAGGTCCTGGAAGCCCATGAGGCCCATGAGGCCCTGGGGGTCCTTGTGCACCGGGCTCCCCTGACAAGTACGTTTCACCTAATACGTTGCTAACCATCGTTCCAGCGATTCTGATCGCGTTGATTAAGCTGTCTTTAAGAGCAGGATCGAGGGATTCTTGTAAAACGATAGACAATAGCGCATCCAGCAATTGTTGCAGTGCAGTACCTACGCCGATCGGCGAGAAAGGTGTAGCTTCTAACGCAACAATAGCAAGCTCCAGCGCAGCCAGTAAGTCTGCCTTAACCCCGCCTCGAAGTCTTAAGCTTTTCGCCAGAGACAACAGACGTCTTAAAACCTGTTGCAAGGAAGATACATTAGCCGCAGAAGGGTTTGCGAACACGATGGGGATAATCGCGGTCATTTCATTAATCAGCCTGAGAAGAGCTTCGATACTTCTATTTACTCTTGTTGGTTTACAGTCTTCATCTTTTTTTGATGCACCACTGAACCTGAACGGTTTTTTATGTTTCATGCTCAAATATCTCCTCCTGATCGTTCTTCCTACTGTAGAGGTGACAGGTGGTTCATCGCCCCGTTTCGCAGATACTCATAATATATTTTCTGAAGCGAAAAGGGTGAATAACCAAGCAAAAATGATTGTTGAAGGCTCGTACATAAAATACACATAAAAAATACGGCCCCCCGAAAAGCTTGGGAGGCCGCGTTGTATTGGCTATACTCATCTGATCTATGAAACTTGAAAAGTCTTATTTAAGCATGCGTACTAACAGTTCAGCCATCTCACCTCTGCTGATAGCCGCTTTTGGCTTGAGCGTTCCATCTGGATAACCGCTGATCCAGCCGGAGGATACTGCATTTTGGAATGCTGCGGAGGCCCATGCTGAAATCTGCTGCTCATCCTTGTAGGATTGCAGTGCAGTAGTGCTGGAAATGGACGTCTGATTCTGCATCGCGTGTGACAGGATCACCATCGCCTGCTCACGGGTAAGACTCTCATCAGGTCCGAAAGTTTGAGCGGTTAGCCCTTGAATCCATCCCTGACGGTGAGCAGAATCCACGGCTGATCCAGCCCAGTGTCCCTGCATATCTGTAAATGAGGTAGAAGGGCTCTTATCTCCAGCAGTTCCCAATGCTCTGGTCAGTATGGCTACAAATTCTGCACGGCTTACAGCGCGCTCAGGGCGTATGTTGCCGTCTTTATAGCCTTGTATCCAGCCTTTGTCTGCAAGAGATTGCAGGGACTTCGCTGCCCAATGGCCTTGTACATCCGGCCATACCTGAGCTAGTTCTTGCGAATCTGACGAATTGATTTGGTCGTTTTGCACACGGGTATGATCGGTTTGAGGCTTTTCATCTGTGGCGATGGCAAAGGTACCTAACCCGGTCGTATTCAGACTCACACCCGACAAAATCCCTTTTGCATCCATTACAGCAGTACCTTTTAGAATCTCACGCTCGCCATTCTCATGAATAACAAGAATGGAGAACTGGGGCTCTGCATTGTGTAACTCACCTAAGGATTCGTTATCCAGCGGTAGAATGATGGTCGATGTCCCTGTTACATTGGCTTTGATGTCTGTAACCGGACCCATCAGCGTCAGGCTGGATTGTTGCTCAGCCCAATCACGGATCTGCAGTGCACGTTGTACATCTACCTGCTGGAATGACAATGTAACGTCCTGCTGGCCTGAGGCCATGCTGGTTAAGATGTCACTGGATATCATCAGTGTTCCATATCGAGATATTACCGATGCACCAATCTTATCCCATTTATTCAGTAAAGAATGAGGAAGGAGAACACGACTCAGTTGCTTCTCCTGCTCCAAACGAATGTCTGCGTAAGCTTTGCCTTCACGAAGTGCTTGCTGTATCTGCTCATCCAGAAATGCCGGCGAAGGAACAAAGAGAGACAACTCTTTCCCTTGTTCGGAAAATCCGATCTGTGGCACGAAAGCAGATAGATCCTCATTCTTATCTTTGTTAGATTTGCCTGTATTCGCAATTACCTTGGCAGGAACGGTGACTTCTATGGCTTGCGTCAAAGCATGAGAACCATCACTTACCCTCATAACATCCAGCATGATAGTTACAACGGAAGGAGTATCTGCTTGAACAATAGTTCCGTCTGTACGCACGATGTCTGGCTGGCTACTGCTGCTGATGGTCACACGGAAACCATCAGGTACAACAGGCAACCTGAGCAGTGTATCACTTGTTGTAGGAGCTGCTATGCTTGTGATGGAATCGGCAACGCGCTGCGCGGTTAAGCCTTGCGGATACACTAGCCCTGACGGAGCGCTCTTCATGCCATTTACGTTCTGTAGCACATAGTAGCTGGCTCCTTCAGGAACGGGTGTAAATGTATATCTTCCCTCTCCGGAAGCGATTCCTTCCGCTATAAGCTCCTGCTGGGCATTATACAGTTCAAGCCGTGCGTTCGGTAAGGCGCCTGTAACGACCACAGAGGCTATATCCTCATTGCCTGCTGCGGCTGTAACAGCACGAGGCAGCACGTTTATATGGCGTTCTGCCGGCTCTGCCGTCCAACCCCCGTTGTCGCTATAAGCATAGTTCAATACATATACACCAGGTGCATTTGTATCAACATTCCCACTACCTGAAAGCTCAGGGAGCAGGATATTGCCGTATACACTGTCCAGTACGCTGGCTCCCGGATCAGTGAAGCTGTCGCCGGTTTCCAGAACAATTGGATTACTGCCGTTCAATCGTACGTAAGGTGTATTCGGCAATGCCTTCAGCACTATGATCGTGAATGTCCTTTGTACAGAAGCTGCACCTTTAGAAATAATGGCAATTAATTGTACATTCGCATCACCGTCTGTATATTTAGGCCGATTCACCTGACCGCTGTTGCTGAGGATATCTGGTTGATCCGAAGACCAGTCGATCTGGGTGTCAAATGCTCCTGTACGAGGCAGAGCGATAGAATCCTTAATCCCTTGCGGATAATCCAAATTCAGTGTGTTTGCTGCCAAATTTACGGCTTCATCAGCACTTACGGGCAGTGCGGGCACGAGCAGGCTGAATGTTTTTCGCAGCTCAACCCCGCCTCGTGACACAACTGCTTCCAGCGTGATCGTCTGATCACCCTGCACATAGCTCGGGAATGTTACATGCCCCGTATGATCCAGGAACTGGGGCTGAGTCGATGACCATGACACCTGAACACCATTCAAAGCGTCTTTTGGCAAATATACGTCTCCAGTTACTGTAGTCATTGGCAACTCAAGCGCCCTGTATGCTGCGTCAACGGCTTCTGTATCGCTCATGGGCAGACTGAGTACATGCGCAGTAAAATTCTTTGTTTTCGTTAAGCCTGCAAGTTGCAGGGTAGCCGTTAGGATAACGTCAGTATCTCCACTACTATAAGAGGGTCTGGTGAGTGTTCCATCTGCTGCAATAACAAGAGGTTTGGACGAGGACCATTCGATCTGCGTACCACCATAACCGGATAAAGGGAGAGATATATTTTCTGTCAGCGCAGACAAATTGCCAAGCGAGAGGGCGTCTGCTGCTTGATCCAATGTATCTTGTGCAGTTTTCTTCGGTACGGTAACTTCAAAAGTTTGAGTATCCGAGGTGCTTCCCTTCGCAATCGTAGCTGTCAGTTTTACTTTTCGGTCACCCAGATCGTACCGCGGGCGTGTGACAGCCCCCTCATTCGTAATGACGTCAGGAGTATCCGAACTCCAGCTCACCGTCGTATCATTCAACCCAGTGAGTGGCAGTGTCAGCTTTTGGGATACCGAATCCTCTGTATCTCCAGGAGAGAAGCCCAAAGTCAGGGCGGCTTTTGCCTGTGCAACTCTCTCGGCATCGGTAAGTATGGTCACTTTGACCTCTGAGGGTGTGCTCTCCCCCTTAGCATTCACGGCTTGAACCGTGTAGACTGCTTCACCTGGCGGCAATGCTGAAGTGTCTGTGAACTGGGTTAAGCTGCCTGTATAGAGCGTTACGCTATCTCGAATGACTTTATATGAGGTTGCATAAGGAACGGCATCCCAGCTTAATTCCACAGTACTTCCATTTTTAGTACCTGTAAAATGACCCGGGGCCTGTGGAATGGGCAATCGTTCCCCATAAGCTGCGAATTCCATGATGGAAGCCCATTGATTGTTTCTCGCATTTCCCTGATCAATATATAATCGCAAGTATCGTGTAGTTACAGGAGCAATGCTCTTTTCAATATTAGAGCTTCCATTATTCTGAACGGTATCAACAGTCACCCAATTACTTCCATTGTTGCTCGTCTGCAATCGGAAACTGTATGGATCACGTTGATCGTTCCACCCATAATGGACACCCATACCTGTAACAACGTATCGATCTACGATATACCAGTCTCTCAGATCTACCTGGATCCATTTTTCACCATTGCTGGCTTGATACCAGCGGCTTGTCGGTTCGATTGACCCATCCACAGTCTTGGAGGGATCATAGGGCTGGGTGTAACCGCTTGAGCTTGCTGGCTTGTGCAACACCACATTTTCCCAACCGGCAGCATGGGCTTCATTCGTCCCTATGAGCAGGAACGCACCGCCGATCAATGGCATGAGTGGAACCAACACACGGTAGGGTTTTAATTTATTGCGTGTGAAGTTATTGCCTTCGAGCACGCTATCACCTCTTCTTTATTAAATAGCACACTTATTGATGTATTCATATTATGGGCGGGACGGGTATGACCCCTCGGTAGCGATGTAGTAGTTTACATTTGGCAACGGGGAAGCTCCGCGCAAGTCAGGCAATGCAAATGTGTTCATTCCATCACCGCCAAAATTAGTGCCCAGCAGGCTGAACAATGCAGCATTCTGATTAATGCTCAAGAGCTGACCCTCGCATTTTAGCCAGCCCTGGGGAGCGAACATGTAAGGATACATCGTAATTTCCCCAATATAAGGCTCATAACCTGCATGTGCCTGTTTGGGACTGATCGCCGTTCCCCCTAACAAAATGACCGCTAACAAACTCAACACAGCGGCTTTCTTCCAAAAATGCTTCTTCATACCTACAACTCCTTTTTAGTTTCGAATAATGGCCCACGAATTCAACAAATTTGTGACATTAGTCATAGAATGAATAGATATTATCATGGAATTCGACTTTTGACACTACAGTTCATCTATCAAATTCACCTTTTTATTCCTTTTGTGAGCAAAGAAATTTATTCCATTGCCGATGCATCTTTTTTCTAATCCAGGTAAATCTATATACAAATCCTATGGAAGTGAAGGAGGAAAGAGTGTGTGGCAGGTCATCGGAACTCATATGCCCAAATGGAACGTATGGATGGAAGCTTTCTTTTTGTTCATCATCCCTTTGATTATTTTTCTGACGGTACGACAAATCAGAGCGATGGATGGTCGAGAGAGCAGACGTATGGAACGATTAAAGCTTTTAGAAGAAGAAGACCGTTCGCAGCATGCAGATCGTAATCCGTCTGTAAGTGAGGCTGAGAATGTAAAGGAGACCTTTACCGAAGATTATGAAGCCAATGTAGCAAAAATCAGACAAGCCGTCACGGATATGTCAGACGTGAACGAACGATCGATTTTTCTGGAAAAATTGAACGCTGTAGGCACACTTTTTTTTGTGGATGGATTAACGGACAAGGTTGGCATGGATCAGAACATACTAAAGCCACTGATGGATTGGGGCAGCTCCGGACAAGGCGGGGAGGAGCTTCCGAGAGGAAAAGAGCTTCGGGATATGTTTATTCGTCAGGTCATGCTGGTATCGGAAACAGAGTATACGTTAGAGGTGCAGTTCTCCTTGCAAAAGGTGCTGTTCGGTTCAGTCATACTCATGATTCAGGGCATACCGGGTGCTTTTGTGCTGGGTACACCCAAAGGGAGTACACGAGGGGTGGAAGACCCCATATCGGAATCGGTGCTGCGGGGACCGCGAGTCGGTTTTACCGAGACCCTCAGCGACAATACGGCAATGCTGCGCAGACATGGAGAAAGTACGGAGCTGGCCATGTCGTCCTTCAAAGTCGGCAAAAGAGTAGAAAAGCAGCTGATGGTGGTGTATTTCAGAGACATTGCCGACCCGGAGCTTGTAGATGAGGTGAAACGGCGGGTCAAAACCATTGATATGGATGAGGTGTTGGAGTCGGGCTATGTGGAGCAGCTTATTGAGGATAATTTTCTTAGTCCCTTTCTGCAAATTCAAAATACGGAGAGACCGGATCGGGTCATGGCTGCATTGCTGGAGGGACGTGTGGCGATTCTGCTGGACGGTACACCTTTTGCCCTCCTTATGCCTGTGACGTACGGGATGATGCTCCAGTCTCCCGAAGATTACTATGAACGATGGATACCGGGGTCGCTTATTCGATTTCTTCGTTTTATGGCAACTACGATATCTTTGTTCGCCCCAGCGCTCTATATCTCCTTTATCTCGTTTCATCCCGGACTGATTCCAACCAAGCTGGTCATTTCCATTATCAGTGCGAGACAGGGGGTTCCGTTTTCGACGCTGATTGAGGCCCTGATTATGGAAATTTCCATCGAAATTTTACGCGAGGCAGGACTACGGCTGCCCAAACCCATCGGTCCAGCGATGGGCATCGTCGGCGGTCTGATCATTGGACAGGCCGCTGTTGACGCCGGGATTGTAAGTCCGATTCTCGTTATTGTAGTAGCAGTCACGGCGATTTCTTCCTTTGCCTCCCCTGTATACAGCGCAGGAATATCTATGCGTATTCTTCGTTTTGGGGCCATGTTCACGGCGTCTATCTTCGGTTTGTATGGAGTGATCATGTTTTTCCTGATGCTGAGCATTCATATGGCTAAATTACACAGCTTCGGCGTGCCATATCTTAGTTTAACGGCTCCCCGTTCATTGAAGGACTGGAAAGATTACTTTTTGCGAGCACCGTTACAATTTATGAAAAATAGACCCATTTTATTGAAGCATAAAGACCCTAAGCGACAAGGATGAGTTCAACAACACAGGAGGGAGCAAGATGGCCCGTGGGAAAAAAACGGATAAAATTACAACGTTACAGACGACGACAATTGTGCTTTGCTTTATGCTGGCTGCCGGGTTGCTTACCCTTCCCAGAGTAGCCGTTGAAACTGCAAAAACACCGGATGTATGGATGTCTGTCATTTTAGCAGGGGCTGCCACTTTCCTGTTCGGATGGATTATAGTCAAACTAAGTTCGCGGTTCCCAGAAAGCACCTTTTACCAGTATGTTCAGCGGATAACAGGCAAAGTCATTGGCAAAGTGATTGGCATGTTGTTTGTGATCTATTTTATTTGTATAGCCGCATTCGAAATCCGATCTGTAGAGGAAGTAACGTCGTTCTTTTTGCTTGAAGGAACTCCGGCGTGGGCGATTTCAGCACCTTTTATGTGGCTCTCTCTGTATCTGTGCTTGGGAGGGGTAGGTACGTTGGGTAAAATATGCCAAGTTATATTCCCGATTACGGCATCTATCTTTTTGTTAATATGCTTGCTGAGTTTGAATATTTTCGAATTGAATAATTTGCGTCCTGTTTTGTCCGAGGGTGTGATGCCGGTGATTAAAACGCTCAAGACTACAACCCTGACCTTAACGGGGACAGAGTGCCTGCTGTTTATTCTTTGTCGAATGGAAAAGCCGGAGAAAGCAACCAAGGCAATCGGATTGGCAATTGGGATCTCGGTCGTTTTTTATACAGCTACGCTAATCTTATGCATTGGCGCCTTTTCGGTGGAAGGGGTTATGAGCAGAACCTGGCCCTTTTTAGATTTAGCCCGCAGCTTTGAAGTGGAGTATCTGTTATTGGAACGGTTCGAATCCCTATTGTTGTCCATCTGGATCATGCAAATTTTTGCTACATTCAGTATTGCTTTTTATTGCGCTTCGCTCGGAGTTTCTCAAATTTTGAATAGCTCTTATTCCAAGGTGCTGTTCATTCTGCTCCCATTCATCTATGTCCTGTCCCAAATTCCCAAAAATCTGAATGAGTTATTTTCTTTTGGAACGATCATCGGGAATGTAGCTTTCGTTTTAATTGCTCTGCTTCCACTGCCACTGCTGCTTATTTCTCGCTGGAGGAGGGTGCGGTCATGATGAGGGCCCGGTCAGGATTACTCGGAATGGCTGCGCTCTTGATATGTAGTACACTTTCAGGTTGCTGGAGCAGTTCTCCGGTGGAGGATCTAAATCTGGAGACAGGCATTGCTATGGATGTAGCGACAGAATCTTCACAAGAAGAGCAAATTAATCGGAAAGGAGGAGATTATCCCAAAAAGGAGTTAATTACAGGAACCTTTCAATTTATCATCCCAGAGGAAAGCGGCGGCTCCAACACCTCCTCTCCACAAGCTAAAAAGTTTTTTAATATTACGGAAACGGGGGATTCCGTTTTTGAAATGTTAAGAGAAATTTCATTACGGACTAATCGTCCTCCCATTGGGCAACATTTGAAAACCATTATTATCAGCTCTAGTCTGCTTCGCAAGATTCCGTTGTACGAGCTGCTGGACTTTTTTTTGGGGGATAATGACATTCGGCCCAGCGTACAATTGCTGATTAGTACAGACAAGGCGAGCAATGCGCTTCAGGAGAAAATTCCTGGTCAAATTCCTGCCTATATCTTAAAGGATATTTTCCAAAATCGTAAACGGAATGCCCGGTTGATAAAACCCGTGGCTTTGGTTAAAGTGGTTGGGCCCATGAAGGGTAAAAGAAGCTTTATATTGCCCAATGTCATTACGGCGGAGAATGAAATCAAGCTTGCAGGTGCGGGAATCATCAAGGGAAAGACGCAAACCTACGGTGGTTATCTGAATGAATCAGAGGTCGAAGGTCTCATGTGGATCAAAGGCGAGCTGGATGGAGGCGTGTTGAAAAGTAGCGATCCCCAGACCGGTAAAAATATAGCCTATGAGATCAAAGCGGTGAAAAGCAGGATCAAGGCCATCGTTCAGGGGGACGACATTTCCTTCCAAGTAAAAATGACCTCAGAGGGACGCGTTTCCGAGGTTTTTAACAAGAAAGAAAATTTGCGCAGCAATGATGTGCTCGGACAAGAAGAGAGTATCTTTCAGGAGAAAGTGAATTCATTAGCTGAACAAACCCTAGCTAAAATGCAAAAGCTGAAGGTTGATGTCGGAGGTTTCGGAGAAGTTTTGAGGATTCAGCATCCTAAAGTTTGGCGTAAGGTCAAAAAGGATTGGGATACCACTTTTAGCACCATTCCTGTACGGTTTAGCACAGATATCCATATTGAAGATTACGGCTCTTCGATTACGACGGCAGACTAGTTTGCACGTACTTATTTTAGAAAAACCTTCAATACCACGAATCTACGTGACGTTGAAGGTTTTTTAGGCTATTCATAACAGGGACAGTGTTTCTTCCAGCCACGTAATATAGCTTTCTTCCCGATTAATGGCACGGCTCAGCACCAGATAATGCCCGAATTGGTTAGAACCAGGGGATTGAAGGTTGTCGTCCAGCTGTTGGAGGGATGTTTTACTTTCGTATAGGTATTCCAGCTTTTCTTTACGTTTGGCAATCTGGTCCTCGAACAATCGCTTGTTCTCTTCCTTGGGAATGGCTGCTGAGAAATACAGCATAAGCATAAACTCATCCTTTTCCGTTTCCGGTAAATCCTTGGGGCTTAGCAGCCATTCGGTCAGTTCTTGGGTTCCTTTGGGGGTAATGCAGTACAACTTTTTTTCCAGCTTGGCTCCTGTAATGGAGGTGCGATATTCAATGAGTCCCTCTTCAGTCAGCCTTTTTAACTCGGGATAAATCTGACTGTGTTTGGCGCTCCAAAATTGTCCGATTTCCTGCTTGAATTGGCTCGTAATATCGTAGCCGCTCATTTCCTCTTTGTGAACCAGGCCCAAAATGGCATATTTTAAAGTGCGTTTCAACGTAGCTCTCCTCGTAAAACGGTATTTGACACTAGTATACCACAGTGCTACAATTTATATGTAGTTAAAAACATGTTTATATTTACATGTTTTGAATTGAATATTTATTATCTTTGGTATCCTATTCAATTCATGAAAAATTATAATTTAGGAAAGAAGGATGCAAGATGGACAAGTTTATCGGCAGCCACATGATTTACACCTATGAGAATGGTTGGGAGTATGAAATATATATTAAAAATGAAGATACGATCGATTATCGCATTCATAGTGGTATGGTAGGTGGCCGCTGGGTACGTGATCAGAAGGTCAATCTGGCGAAACTGGTGGAAAACGTGTATAAAGTATCGTGGACCGAACCGACAGGCACTGATGTGTCTCTAAATTTTATGCCTGAGGAAAAACGTATGCACGGCATTATTTTCTTCCCTAAATGGGTTCACGAGCATCCGGAAATCACAGTGCGCTATCAGAACGATTTTATTCCGTTGATGGAGGAATCGCGTGAAAAGTATGAAACCTATCCGAAGTATGTAGTTCCTGAATTTGCAGATATTACATTCATCGAAAATGCGGGTGTGAACAACGAACAATTAATTTCCCAAGCACCTTACGCTGGAATGACAGACGATATTCGTGCAGGTAAACTGCAAGTGTAATTAACTCTGTGCTGAAAGTGTAAAAGCCTGGCCTGTGATAAACAGTCTCAGGCTTTTTTACGTTAACTGGGAAGTGGGTTGACAATGGAGTTGTGGACGATATTTTAGAATGAATAGTAGACCAGGCCATGCTCGATGAGATACGAACGACTAATCCGAGGGGGGAGGATGGTCGCTGATGGGGAGAGAATGTGCAGGTTCGCATGGGTAGTCAGATCGGATAAGGCAGATAGAGCCAGCACTGTTTTATCAGGCCCCCAGTGATCAGCGTGGTGCTGAATATATTGTTCTGCCTCGGTTAAGGACAGACCCTTGAGCGAGGTAAACACGGAAGCCCAACGGACGAGGTCAAAGGCGCCTTTAATTTTAGGTAGCTCATATTCTGCCAGACCTTGAGCGTTGTTACACGACATAGTAAGCAAGCCACAGCAATGGTGTTGATAAGGTTTTGAGTCAGGAAATTGACGATAATCGTATTGAATCATTTCCATGGAACCAATGCATAATTGGGTCGCTTGGGACGTTGTGGGCTGGGCAAGCGTCATGCTCATGCTAGAAAGGCCTCCTTCTCGGATTCACTGTAGATAGGGATGGAAGAATCATACGTCACAGAGGATGTAATGTAAATCACGAATACAAGTGTAAAATGAGGATATGTAGCGGAAAACGAGCTTTAATGCCAATGGAAACGGATACTTGCATCCATTTCTTTTATTATCTTGGGGAATGTCTTTATATCACAAAAAAAAACCCCAGATCTCCCCAGGGTCGTCTATACGAGAAACATAGTTTAGCATTTCGCAAAATGCTTGTTTTGCTGGTCACACGGGTGTGACGTCCTGAATCGCCTCTTCTTCTTTCCAAATCACGTTCTCGCGATAGTTTGATCCCCAATCGTACATTGCTCTCAGTACTGGAATCAGGCTTTCGCCATGCTCTGTCAGTGAATATTCGACATGCGGAGGGACGACAGGATAGACTTTACGCAGAATGAGCTTATCTTCTTCCAGCTCGCGCAGCTGGTTAGTCAGCATTTTTTGCGTAATATGGGGAATCAGCTTCTTCAATTCACCAAACCGCTTGGTGCCTTCCATCCCGAGATGCCACAAAATAATCAGCTTCCATTTTCCACCGATGACCGCGAGAGTCAATTCCTTATCACAATTTATCAGCTTCAAATCAATCCGGTCTTTTACAGTAGTGATATTCATCGACCTCCTGTCCGTAGTTATTCCAAGTATACTATTTATAGTTACTATACGCAAAAGGACATACATCCATTTTGGAAACTATGCATACGTATGGATACGGTTCGACTGGACAGTGAAGCATGATGATTACGCAGGACCGGAAAACAGGACTGTAACATTCCTATATAGGCATAATTCCAGAAAACTGCGGCGTTAAGAAGGAATCACGATAGTATTAAAGGACTCTGGCTCCAGCTCCAAGCGGTGTGTTGTTTTTCCGAGAGACAGATTCAGCACACGCGTTTCCTTGAACGGATTTGCGATAACTACCACCCTTTGCCCGTCTGTATTTTGAAAAGCAACTGCATCTCCAGTCCATGAACCACGAAGTCCGATGCGTCGGGCACCTGGTAATACAAAATGAGAAAAATGCTTCATGACATAATACTCTGGATTCAGGATAGGTTTTCGATCTGCTGGATCAACGGTAATCATCGAATTTTGCTCCCAGCCCCATGTGCTCTTGCCTTTCGGTTCCAAAACCATATTCCAGTAAATATAAGCATTCACACCATTGGTGAAGTAGTGCTGGTACAGATTATATACATATTTGGCGTAATCCCATGAGTTCTCTCCGTTACCGCATTCATTTTCGGTTTGCATGTAACGAAGCTCAGGATAACTGGCAACGGTGCGCTGAATGGCATTTTTGCCTGCCCACTGGTAGCCTACGCCTTTAATATATTTGTAGGCCTCGGGGTCACTCAACACGGTATGGGCATACTCATCAAATCCGGTCGAAGTCTTTTTCATTAATTCCTCCCACGGATCGGGTGCGTTAATGGTGCCTAGCCAAATTTCCGTATCCAGTCCGTGTTCCTCAAAAGCAGGACCCAAATAGTCGCGAATAAATTCACGCAGTTGCTCTCCGGTCCATACACAAGAAGGAAACTTCTGATCGGCAATGACTTCATTTTGAACATGAATCTGATGGATCGTAATACCTGCCTCGCGATAAGCCTGAACAAATTTGGCAAAGTACAATGCATACGCTTTCAAAATATCCTTTTCCCAGCGCAGCGTGCCGTAATTGTAGGCTTTCGGTGATTTCATCCATGTCGGCGGGCTCCAGGGTGAAGCGAACAACTTTAAGTCCGGATTGAGTTGTAACGCTTCTCGAATAAAAGGAATGAGATACTGCTGATCGCGCTCGATGGAAAAATGCTTCATCTCCACGTCACCGTCTGTTTCATTGTGGCTGTACCACTCCAGCGCGTAGTCACTCGCTCCAATAGGAAGTCGGCATATCGTGAATTTGTGCTCGCCCTCTGGGTGAAAGAGAGAATGAAGCACCCGATCGCGGTCGTCCTTTTCCAAATGATTCAGGGCCACATAACCTAATTCATTAAAACAGCCGCCGAAACCTTCTACAAGCTGATATGTTTCTCCCGTAAGGATTAGGTTGGCACTCTCTTGGGTATCGGTCAAATGATGAGCTTGGGATTGCCAAGCTTTAGCTTTGGAAGTGGAAAACCACTGAATGGTTTGATTGCTCATGTGTACCCCTCCTGTTCAGGCTTTTTGTATCTCAGCTTATTATAGGGTAGGATCTTAGGGGAAGAGATGGTCTGAGCCACGACAAATTTGCCCTAATCCAAGGTTGAATTTGCGGATGGGAAGTTTCTGTAGATAAGAAGTGGTGAGAACACATAAAGTACACATGTCTTTGATATACTGGTGTCCTAGAATGACCGAAAGAGGGAAGTCGATTGAAGAAAAGAGTTCTTCTCGTCGAGGATGAAATACGTATTCGTGAAGTGATTGCGGATTATTTTAAACAAAATAATTGGGAAGTCTATGAAGCAGGCAATGGAAAAGATGCACTTATCTGGTTTGATTCAGTGCAGCCGGACCTGATTATACTCGATATTATGATGCCGGAACTGGATGGTTGGGAGGTGTGCCGCCAGGTGCGTAGCCGCTCAGGTGTGCCGATCATTTTGTTGACAGCCAAATCCGGTGATGATGATAAAATATTAGGCTTTGAACTGGGAGCCGATGATTACGTGACCAAACCATTCAGCCCCAAGGTGCTGATTGCTCGTGCGAACGCGCTGATGAAACGGGTGGAAGGACATGTGCAGCCAGAGTCGCATATCTTGCGGTTCGGTAGTGCCATTCTCAACACGATGGCTCATCGGCTTGAGGTGGATCAGGCGGAAGTCGAGCTGACACCCAAGGAGTATGAGCTGCTGCGGCTGCTTATACATAATAAAGGCATCGTTATTTCACGTGATGCGATACTGAACCGAGTATGGGGCATCGATTTTGAAGGAGATACACGAGTTGTCGATACGCATATCAAAAAGCTGAGAAGTAAGCTGGGCCGTGAATCACGGCATATCCGCACTATTTTTGGTACTGGCTACAGGTTTGAGGAGGAAGAATGAACAAACGGGGAGTTACCTTTAAGTTGTTCATTATGACGGTTGTGTTTTTCCTGTGTTTTTACGGTATGGTGATTTTAAGTCAATTGTTGTTTTTTGAAAATTTTTATCAGAAACAAAAGATTGGGCGTGTGGAAAGTCGTTTGCAAAGCTTCGGTCAAAGTTATGTCCAGGAGGCTTGGGGACCGGGCAGGGTTTCGCGTGAGGCAGCTCGTTTTATGCTTCAGAATAAAAACCAGTTGGCGATTGTAACGCTGGACGGCAAAGTAAAGCTGGATGATGCGTTTCATATCAATGTCAGAAAAGCAGATGGTAAAATCGTTAAAATATCGCTGTCTCTGTTTATGAGTGAGTACGGAGATGAACTGAGAGCTGCCCGGATTCAGCCTGGCGATACGGTAACGGTTAAAGGTGAGGGTTTGGGAACGGACGGTATTTCTTCCGCCAATTTAATTTATCCAACCGGCATACAGAAGCTTGGTTTCAAAAGTATAGGATCAACTTCGGAAGAGGCAAGCACAGAGGGCAGTGTAAGGTTTTCCGGTACGGTGACAGAGATTGTACTGCCGGATCTGAAAACATGGAGCCAGCGACAAGGCTTACTGTTTAGTGCGCTGGAGGAATGGTTTCCTTTATCACAGTCGCATCTGGAGAAACTTAAGAATTTCGAAGTGTTGGAGGAAGAATGGACGGAACCATGGACAGGGGTACGCAATGCAGTCATCGTTCATCCTGTTCGTCAGGACACAGGCGAGATTGACCTCCTGTTCACAGTGACATCGTTACAGGAAATTAGTGAGACGAATGAAGCTCTGCGTTGGTTTTATCTGTACCTAGGGATCGGAGGATTTGCACTCATTCTGATTTTGTCCCTGTTCTATTCCCGAATGGTAACCCGTCCGCTCATTGCTTTGAATAATACCGCCAAGCGGATGGCTAAGCTCGATTTTACAGCCCATACACCAATCCGGCAGAATGATGAACTGGGCAGCTTGTCCTACAGCATGTATACCCTGTCCCAGAACCTGGACACCGCTTTGCGCGAGCTTCAGGAGGCCAATCAGCAATTAGTGGAGGATATGGAACAGAAGCAGAGGATGGAGGCTGTGCAACAAGACTTTTTTGCCAACGCTTCTCATGAACTGAAAACCCCGCTGAGTATCATTAAAGGCTTCGCAGAAGGATTACAAGATGGGGTTAGCGCGGGGAAGCAGGATCATTATATGAAAGTCATTGTAGAGGAAGCGGACAAAATGGAGCGATTGGTCAAAGATATGCTGGACCTCGCCAAATTGGAATCGGGTACTCTCAAGCTTCGCAAGACGACCTTTATCTTGAGTGAGCTGGTGGAGGAGGTCGTGGACAAGCTATTCCATTTGTTGAAGGAGAAAAAGCTGGAAGTAGTTATTATCCCCGCCAATGAGATGCCGATCCATGCCGATGCAGGATGGATGGAACAGGTGATTATCAACTTTGTTGTCAATGCCATACGACATGCTGAGGAAGGAAGCTCAATCACGATTCGTATCGAAGGTGCTGGGGAAATCAGTTCTTTTTCCATTGAAAATAAAGGTGAGACCATTCCTGATGATCAACTGGAGCAGATATGGGATCGCTTTTACCGGGCTGAGCTGTCCCGAAGCCGCCAGACAGGTGGGACAGGGCTCGGGCTGTCGATCGTCAAACGAATTTTGGATTTGCACGAATTCCGCTATAAGGTGGAGAATACCAAGGACGGCGTCCGTTTTGTTGTTATATTCGGAGGCTAAGCTATGGCAAAGGAGTTAAGAGTATGAAATGGAATTGGTTGCCCTCACTATGCACGATTGCAAACCTGGGGGCAGGGGTCTTATCCCTGTATTTCACGATTCATGAGCAATACATGACCGCCTTTATTCTCGTGGTGGTGGCTGCTTTGTGGGATGTATTAGACGGTTTGCTGGCAAGGCTGCTGCATTGTTCCAGTGATTTTGGCAAACAGCTCGATTCGCTGGCGGATGTTGTCTCATTTGGGGTTGCCCCTGCTTTCTTGATCTTGTTATACAAGCTGGGAGATACCCATTGGATAGGACCACTTGTGGCTGTTTTGTTTGTCATATGTGGTGCGGTAAGATTGGCAAGATTCAACCTAATGGCTTTTAGCAAAGGCTTTGTAGGTATGCCGATTACGGCGGCGGGAGTGATTTTGTCCTTTATGTTTTTATGGAGTGAGCATTTGAAGCCGGGGTTGTTGCTTGCGTTAATGGTAGTGCTGTCGTTCCTGATGGTTAGCCGTATTCCCTTCCCGTCCTTCAAAAAATAATCGGTCAGGAGGTGGCGCTCCTATGGAATGGGCCATCAGCATAATTACACAATACGGATATATCGCTATTTTTGCTCTTCTTGCTCTTGGGATTATCGGCTTACCGGTTCCAGATGAAATTATTATGGTGTTTGTCGGCTATTTATCTTCTATTATGGTACTGAATTATTCGGTGTCTATATTAGTCAGCTTCATCGGTGCAATGACAGGGATGATGATCAGCTACACGCTAGGCAAAAAGCTGGGTCAGCCCTTGGTGGATAAGCACGGCAAGTGGGTTGGATTGACACCGAAGCGATTTGCAAGAGTTAAGGGGTGGTTTGCGCGCTTTGGGTTGTGGACCATTTTGTTTGGTTATTTTATCCCAGGAGTCAGACATGCGACAAGCTATTTGTCGGGCATTAGTGCGATGCCTGTCCGAAAATATATGCTGGTGGCAAGCGCAGGTTCTCTGATATGGACGCTTATTTTTATCTCCATTGGTTATATTGCAGGGGCGAATATAAACTTTCATTAAGGTGACCCCAAAAGTAATGTAGCATTTTTCACGTATACCACCGATAATATAAATAAAGATGATATTGTACAACCAGTGAGGGGATCTGTATTGAATGCATTAATGAAGTATATTGAGAAGTTACCTGGTTTTCTGCAAATGATCTTAAATATCTCGCTATTTCTGGTCGGGCTGATTTTAAGCTTCTTACTTCTAAAAGAAACATGGTCCATTTTTTCTTATGTTTTTTTGTACACAGAGGCCGACAAAAATTACTATGAATTCACAGAAGAGTTGCTTGTATTCTTCTTGTATTTTGAATTCATAGCATTAATAGTTAAGTACTTTAAAACCAATTTTCATTTTCCATTACGTTATTTCATCTATATTGGGATTACGGCCGTCATCAGGCTCATTATTGTGGACCATGATGATGCTAAAAATACATTCTGGTGGTCCATTGCTATTCTAGTCATGGTAGGTTCTCTATTGATCGCTAACAGTAAATTGTTAAAAAGAGAAAGTTAATGCCGGGAAAGATTGCAAAGGGTGACAGTCAAGTGGGAGAGAGGGAATAAAGACGAATGGTAAGAAACTGGATGAATCATGCGGGCGTCAGGCGGGTAGCCGTCCTTGCGATAATCGTTTTGCTGTTGTTTATGTTAAGAAGCATGATGAATATTATGTTGTTAACACTGCTGCTTACGATCTTGATTGGCAGTATATATAACGGAGTGAATAAGCTGGTCAAGCGGTTCGTCAATGTACCGTCAATGGTCGTGCTGCTACTAGTGTATGGGCTGCTGATCCTGATTATGGTGTGGGGCGTTTACCGAATGGTGCCGCTAATCGTTGTACAGGTCAAGCAGGTGTATCTCATGATTCAGCAAGCGTATATGTATCCTGATCGTAATCAGTGGAACGAAACGATTATCGAATTTATGGACACACTGAATGTTCAGCGGCTATTTGAGCCTGGCCTGAGTGCAGTGATGAAGGTCAGTCAATTGGGAACACAGCTTCTGGTGTCAATTATTTTGAGCTTGTTCTTCCTGATGGAAAAATCCTATATTACACGCTTTACTGCTACGTTTGTAGATAGCAAGCTGGGCTGGTTTTTCAAGGAAGTGGGTCATTTTGGCCGTATGTTTCTGGATACGTTCGGGAAGGTATTGGAGGCTCAACTGCTGATTTCACTTATTAACTGTATATTGACCACGATTGCGCTCTGGATTATGGGCTTCCCTAATCTGCTCGGTCTTGCACTCATCATTTTCGTACTGGGATTGGTCCCAGTGGCAGGTGTGTTTATCTCACTGGCACCGCTCGGCCTGATCGCTTTCAGTGTCGGTGGCATTCAATATGTAATCTATCTGGTTATATTGATCGTGGTGATTCATGCGATTGAGGCCTATTTCTTAAATCCGAAGCTGATGTCATCCAAAACGAATTTACCGATCTTCTTTACCTTTGTCGTACTTATTTTCTCTGAGCATCTGATTGGAATTTGGGGCTTGATTGTAGGTATTCCGTTGTTTGTTTTCTTCCTTGATCTGATTGGGATAAAACGCAAGCAAGAGAAGGATACTTGATTCAGCACTACAGATTCCACCCTTGTATAGTGACCATTGATGTATCACAAATGCCTGCGAAACTGCAGGCATTTTTTTATTGCTTTTTCTATTTGCAGGATGGAATCGCTGACGCTCATTATCATGCAGGAGGTGTCCAACGGTATTATCTAATGAATCTTCACCTACTTTTTAATTCTCTTGCTAGCTATAGTACACTGAATATGCAAGATCAGATCAAGTTAAAAGAAATGAGATGATACGGATGGAACAAAAGATTAAGGTATTAGCTATATCGGGTAGCCTTCGTCAAAAGTCCTCCAATACAGCGCTTATGAAGGCTACTATGGGGCTGGCTTCTGAAAATATGATATTCACCGTTTATGATGGATTGGGGGATCTTCCGCATTTTAACCCTGACTTGGATGTAGAGGAGGGGCCAGCTTCCATAAGAGAGCTACGGGAGCAATTGAAACAAGTGGATGGAGTGCTGATCTGTACACCGGAATATGGGAATGGTGTGCCGGGTGCTCTGAAAAATGCCTTGGATTGGCTCGTATCTTCGGGTGAATTTGTAAATAAACCTACAGCGGTCATTAGCGCATCACCGTCTCCTATGGGCGGCCATCTGGCGCATGCCTCGCTACTGCTCACATTGCAAATGATCAATGCAGAGATTGTGGAGAATGGAAAGGTCATTATTCCGCATATCACCTTGAAGCTAAATCAGGAAGGTGAAATTACAAATGCTGAAACTAGGCAGGAGCTAGAAGCATTACTTGAAGGGCTTGAGCAGGCTTACTTAAGCACAGGAACTCTTTAGATTTTTGAAGTTTAATAAAGGAAAAGCAGCGGCAGTCTAAGATTTTATTTTCTCCTTCGAAGCTGCCGCAGCCTCTTTTAATTGACTTTAAAGTTTAAATTTTAGACGGTGTCCAATAAGTTCTCGTATACCTTTAATCGGGCATATACCGTTTCGAGTATAGGGTAAACAGTATTACTGGTTGAAGCCAATGCAAGAAGTGAACCATGTAGATGACTGGCTTCAATCGGAAGCTTTTTATGCATATCGCGTTGCATGGATGACAGCATCTCTGGTCGTAAGGATTCCATCGTTTTCAGTGTGTGAGCTTCCATCTCTGAATCAATCGGCATCCCTGCGTTGCGAGCAAGTGTGACAATCTCATGCAGCAGCTTTTCGTATATAGCACGTGACTCTGCCGTGGCAAGTATAGTTCCAACCGAGGCATCCATCAGTGTTGTAATTGCACTCAAGCTGGCAACGAATATATATTTCTGCCAAACTTCACGCTGTATATCGTGACATCGTGCCACTGTGAAGCCTGCATGATCAAGATGATTCAGCAGCAGTTGTGTACGCTCTGATTGCACTCCGTTCCATTCACCGAAGACGATACGGTGGAACGGACTTGTCTGAACAACAGAACCATCATGATCCAGCGTAGTTTCAATATAACAAAGTCCGCCCAGCACTTTTTCAGAACCGAATTGCTTGCGCAAAAAGTCAAAATGTTCGTAACCATTAAGTAACGGAAGAATCATGGTATGATCACCGACATAAGGCTCAAGATAGAACTGCAATTGGGGAAGATGATACGCTTTGACCGAAATGATAATACAGTCGAACGGATCGGCAGCTTCACCATTTGTAATAGCACGCACTGGTGTCTGAAAATCCCCATGAACACTTTTAACAATTAGACCGTCTTCTGCCAACTGAGATTTTTTTGAAGGGCGTACGAGGAAGGTCACGTCTTCTCCTTTTTGAACAAGAAGTCCCCCAAAATAGCCTCCAATCGCCCCTGCACCTACAATCAGAAATCGCATTATAGGGTCCCTGCCTTTACTTTTGCATTCCCGTATAGTCCTTCTACTACGTTCTCATCTGCCTTAAAAACATGCTCCTCGCCCGGAAAAGAACGATTCTTCACGTCTTCGACATATTGACCGATACTGTTGCGAATCAAAGCACCTATATCCGAATAGGTTTTTACGAACTTTTTCTCCCGGTAAGGAGCTGAGTATTGTAACATGTCATGATACACCAAAACCTGGCCATCACAGTATCTCCCCGCACCGATGCCAATGACCGGAATAGATATCTCTTGGGTGATGCTCTTCGCCACTTCCTCTGTCACCAGCTCCAGCACGATGGCAAAAGCTCCCGCTTGCTCCAGGGCCCGGGCATCATTTAGAAGGCGCTCAGCGGCCTGTGAGTTTTTACCTTGAATGAAGTATCCGCCGATTTGATGCACAGACTGGGGTGTAAGTCCGATATGCCCCAGCAGGGGAACGCCGGATTGAACAATTCGCTTCACGGTGTCGCAAACTTCCATACCCCCTTCTAGTTTTACGGCATGGGCATGTCCCTCTTGCATGAGCCTGCGCACATTAGTAAGGGCTTCTTCACTACTCCCGTGGTACGTCATAAATGGCATATCCGCGACAATAAAAGTATGTTCCGCACCGCGCACGACAGACCGTGTATGATAGACCATATCATCCATAGTGACGGGCAGTGTGGAGTTATAATTAGATAACACATTACCTACGGAATCACCGACAAGGATGATATCGATCCCGGCTTCCTCAGCCAAACGAGCAGATGGATAGTCATACGCCGTAATCATACTTATGGGTGAACCTTCTTGTTTCATTTTCTTCAATTGCAAAATATGAAGTGCTTTCGAGGTTGCCATGGTTGCATTCAAATCCTTTCCTACCTTTATTTTAGATCACAAAAAAAACCTTTCAGCACATGGCTGAAAAGGTCCGAAAGGCAAAAAAAGAGTCAATTTGCGACCGTTCTTTTGTCTCGGTCCTTGCGGATCAGAGCAAAATCCAACGAGTTCACCTCCATAGGCTCACACATCTACATATTGAATTACACTAACTAGAGTACCGTTCGAATGTATCGATACAGCCTCTCACGGAAGTATACCAAAATATAGGGCTGTTGCATACATTCTCTACTATATGAACAAAACAAGCCCCTCCAACTTCCTACTTGGAAGTGAAAGGGCTGTCAGCTTGCATACAGTATGTGAAATATCACTAAATCATTAGGACATGTGTGAGGTCATGGACGGTCGATGAATTCATACAGAAAGGATTGACCCTTCTGGTAGAAACGCCTTTTTGCTTGCGCCGTATAAAGCCAATCCGAACAGCGTGTGTGTGATGGTATCCATAATGACTCTCCTTTTAGCACAGTTCTCCTAATTGTAGCACGGACCCGGTATATTCGGAGTGCACCGAGGTGATATAATAGGGCGCAAATAGGTTCATAGTTCGATAACTTGGAGCAGAGGAGAGAAGGCTGGTGTTTGAACAAATTGTAGCGTATGGTCTGAGCCAAAAAGAGGCCATTAAGGATTATCCATTTGGTGCTGATCCGCTGGTACTAAAAGTAGGGGGCAAGATGTTTGCACTTCTAACTGAAAAGGACGGCATTAGCTACGTATCCTTGAAATGTGATCCAGTCATTGCGGTAAATTTGCGTGAACAAAACAAGGCGATTAAGCCAGGCTATCATTTAAATAAAAAGCATTGGAATACGATTGAGGTTGATGCTACCTTCCCACTGGAGGATCTGTACAGCATGATCGACCATTCGTATGAGCTGGTCTTCAAAAGCTTAACCAAAGCGCAACGCGAAGCGATTACGATGAGAATACGGGCAACGGATCTATAAAAGGCTGTTGAAGCCCTTAGGTTGTAGCCAAAATACTTATTAACATGATTATAGTTTTGCTTGACAGAAATCACGAATATATATATTCTTAATTTAAAGATAATTCATTTGAAAATAATATCAAGGAGTGGAACTTAACATGAGCGAACTGGTGAATATTATTCAAGAGAGAAGATCAGCTTCTAAATTTATTCCTGATGTTACTATAGATGCAAAAGAACTAGAAGAAATATTTCAGCTGGTGAAGTTTGCTCCATCGGCTTTTAATTTACAGCATACGCGTTATATCGTAGTACAGGATGCGGATACCAAACAAAGACTGCATGATGAGGCAAGTAAGCAGTATAAAATATTAACGGCTTCGGCGACCATTGTAGTGTTGGGGGATACAGAGGCTTATACCAAGGTAGCTGACCTTAACGAAGGATTCCTGAATTTAGGTGTCCTGAGCAAGCAGGAATATGATAGTACAGTGGAATCAGTAACTCAGTTTTATCGCGAGCGGGGACCTGTCTTCCAAAGAGAAGAAGCGATCCGTAATGCCAGCCTGTCGGCTATGCAATTTATGCTGATTGCCAAGGACAAAGGCTGGGATACTTGCCCGATGATCGGTTTTGATCCGGCGAAGGTGCAGGAAGTATTGAATATTCCAGATCAATTTGTGCCGGTGATGATGATTACCTTGGGTAAAGAGGACGAATCGGGTCAGCGGGCGCGGGGATACCGCAAGCCGGTTGGACAATTTGTCAGCTACAATGGATTTTGAAATTTGTAAATCATTTGTGTAAATAAATCAACATGTTAATGAAGGAGTGATAAAGATGTCATTGAAAACCGCTGGAATTCACCATATCACGTCCTTTGCAGGAGACCCGCAGGGCAACGTTGATTTTTACGCAGGCGTACTTGGTTTGCGATTGATTAAAAAGACGATCAACTTTGATGCTCCAGAAGTATACCATTTGTACTTTGGTAATGAAGAGGGCAGCCCGGGAACGATCATTACCTTTTTTCCAGCTCCGGGTACACGCAAGGGTAAGATTGGGGGCGGACAGGTCGGGATTACGACGTATATCGTGCCGTCTGGTGCTCTGGAATACTGGGAAAACCGTCTGCACAGCTTGAAGGTATCTTTCACGAAGGCCACTCGGTTTGGCGAGTCATTCATCCAGTTCCGAGACAATGAGGGCTTGCATCTGGAGCTGGTGGAGCGGGAAGGTGGACCGGTGAACACGTGGACAGCCGGAGGTGTGCCTACGGATAAAGCGATCAAGGGCTTCGGGGGGGCTGTGCTGTACAGTGCGGATTCCAAGCATACGCAAGAGGTGCTGGAGAACGTATTGGGAATGACTCCCATCGGAGAAGACGCAAATGCAGGCTACATCCGCTATCAGACGACAGGTGATTTGGGCAACCTGATCGACATTCCGGTCAAAGATGTCCCGTGGGGGAATGGCGGCGCCGGTACGGTTCACCATATTGCCTGGCGTGCGCAGGACGATACGGAACATCAGGCGTGGAACGAATGGGTTCATCAGCATGGTTTTGGGACCAGTGGTATTGTAGATCGCCAATACTTTAATGCCGTATACTTCCGCGAGCAGGGCGGTATTTTATTCGAGATCGCAACCGATCCACCCGGATTTACCGTGGATGAGGAATTGAATGAGTTGGGGCACAAGCTGATGCTGCCTGAATGGTATGAGCCTCAGCGTACCCAGATTGAGTCTAACCTGGTTCCCATTGAACCTAGAGTATTAAAACAGGATTAATCTGCTCGATCCAAATAATCATATTAGAAGCAAAAAGGTCCAATACGGGAAGATTTCTACCGTGATTGGACCTTTTCGTGCATGTGGAGTTGGCTAGATCATGAGCAGTTCGCGAATCTCCAGCTCGGTCAGTGCCGAAAGGGTTTCTTGCCCCGGCTG
Source organism: Paenibacillus sp. FSL L8-0158 (assembly GCF_038592965.1). Lineage (GTDB taxonomy): Bacteria > Bacillota > Bacilli > Paenibacillales > Paenibacillaceae > Paenibacillus > Paenibacillus polymyxa_D. The sequence goes on from NZ_CP151949.1 coordinate 735,289, forward strand.
AATGACCTGGTCGATCATGTTTTTCTTTTTTTGTTGCAGTTCATACATTTTATCCTCTACCGTGCCTTGGGCGACGAGACGAATAACCTGCACGACTTTTTTCTGGCCCATTCGGTGTGCGCGGTTGGTAGCCTGCTCCTCTACAGCGGGATTCCACCACAGGTCATACAGAATGACTGTATCTGCGCCGGTGAGGTTCAGGCCAGTGCCTCCTGCCTTTAGGGAAATCAGGAACAGCTCGCGTTCCCCTTCGTTGAAGCGACTGCACAGTTCAACTCGTTCCAGAGCGGGAGTCTGCCCATCCAGGTAAAAGTAGGATACCCCTTCTCGAGCAAGCTCGCGTCCGATCATTTGAAGCATCGTGGTGAACTGTGAAAAAATGAGCATCCGTTTCCCGGAGCTGAGACATTCCGTAATAATCTCCAACAGCTGTTCAAATTTGGCGGAGCTTCCCGTATATCCTTCGATGAACAAGCCAGGATGACAGCAGAGCTGACGAAGCCGGGTTAGACCTGCGAGAATTTTAATCCGATTTTTCTGAAATCCTTCCTCGTTGAGATGCTTCAACGTTTCATGCTGGAGCTTGGCCAAATAGGCCGTATACAGCTTTTTCTGATCTGGCAGAAGCCGGGATACCTGCACGGATTCGATTTTTTCCGGCAGCTCCTTGAGGACATCGCTCTTAAGACGGCGCAGCAAAAACGGACGAACCCGCTTGGCAATCACATTTCGAGGCAGGTTGTGAAACGCTCTTTTCCCGCCGGGAAATAGCGCAGGAAATACAACGTCAAAGATGGACCACAGCTCTTCCAACGTATTTTCTACTGGCGTTCCTGTCAGGGCAAAACGGTAACGAGCTTTTACATCCTTAACAGCCTGTGCCGTCTGGGTGGCATGATTTTTGAAAGCCTGTGCCTCGTCCAGAATGAGCGTATGAAACGATGGCTTGCTGTACATATCTGCATCGCGCCGTAGCAGCGGATAGGACGTAATAACGACGTCATAACTGGTGGCATCCCGTATGATCCGGCCGCGTTCTTCCGGGCTGCCATCTGCGATAGTGACGCGGATGTGCGGAGCAAATTTCTCCAGCTCATTCCGCCAGTTGTACACCAGTGATGCAGGAGACACGATCATAGCTGGAAGCTGCTGGCTGCGGATTTCCGGCAATACTGAGACGAGAAAGGCGATACTTTGCAGTGTTTTACCCAGCCCCATATCATCTGCCAAAATGCCCCCAAAACGGTAATGCGCCAATGTCTTAAGCCATTGAAAGCCGTAAACCTGATAATCTCTCAAGATTGGAGCAAGCATGTCTGGAACTGGAAAGTCGAGATGGTCTGGGTTACGTATATTCTCCAGCAGCTGGCGAAAGGTTTTACCCAAAGTCAGGTTTTTCCCATGATCGTGGGGATCAATTAAGTACAGTCCTTGCGTGACGGGAACACGTATTTGCGCTGCATCCAGATCACTTTTGCGGATACCTGTTTCATTCATGAACCGAATCAATTCCTTGTACTCCTCTGTTTCCAGCGGCAGCAAGGCACCATTCGGCAGACGGTGATATCTCTGTTTTTCCTCTAACGATTTGAGCAGTTTGCGAATTTCCGGTTCCGGTATGCCCTCCATATCAAATTTAAATTCAAGCCAATCCGTACGTTCATCCCACTCCGCGCGTATCCTTGGGGTAGGCAGAGTATTGTTTATTTTTGCTTTGACTGCACCTGTGGCATAGACGTCCAGTAGCTTTTCCAGTTGCGGAACCGTATGATACAAAAAATCATACTCTGCATCTTCATCTTCCATAAAATATCCGCTGTCTGTTCTGGCAAAGGAGCTATGCTCCATCAGCTCCAAAATCCGCTGCTCCTGTTCCCCATCACGTATCAGAATTCGGTCGTTACCAGGCGTTCGTGCATCTGTTTCCAGCGGGTTGATGATGATATCCCCATATTGGAACTCCAGCCCTGCCAGCAGCTTGTCTCTTACTCGGTCCAGATACAGCTTGGCCTTCAATGGCTGCTGTGTGACCCGATCTGAGACGGAACGTGTCATATGAACACGTCCGAGCTTCATTAACCCAGGTACAACCTTGTCCATAAAAGATTCCATCTGCTCTGGCGCGATCTGAACTTTTCGCCTGTGGTGTACTTCTACCATCCGTTTTAGCTCGGACAAACGCCGTAAGGGGTCGGCTTTCTGTTTGACAAGCTTGCCATCTGCAATGACGACACCATAGTCTTCCATGATGGTCAAGTCATCTAATCCTTGTATGCTTAGCTGGTAGCCTTCGGTTTCAGTCCCGGCCTCATCAAATTCAAATTGCAGTGGAAGCATCAGATCGGACTGGGGAATACCCTCGCTCATGTTTCCGTGAATTTCAAAGTAGACGCCCTGTGCTGCTGTCAGCAAGGGGAGCAGCTTTTCCCAAGCTGCAGGCGGGATGAGGAGCATTCGTTCACCGCTCATATGACTACCTGAAGATGAATACGTACCTGAGGTTTCCCGAATCATACGCTCATGGTGGCACACCTGGGATAATTGCTGGAGAATAGCGTCATGTTCAGGTCGGAAGCGGTACAACTCAGGCTCGTATGAGAAGCTTTTCGTGAACATGTAGCTATCCCCACGGTCAATACTATCCAGAAACGGGCGAATTTTTTGGACGATATATAATCGTTTGGGACCAGCCTTCATTTCCAGACCAAACATGTATTTTTGGTAACCGTAGGCAAAAGGTCGGATGACGAATTGAAAATCCAAGATCGCGCGAGTATCCAGCAGGGTAGGCGTGCTACGAAGCGGTCGCTTGCGGTCAAATAGTTTTAACATACTGTCCGTCAGCTGGAGATCCCCTTGTGTGATACCAGAGGATCGTGACGTTCTAGCAGTGTGTTCATATGGGGCATCTGTAGGTGTGTGCATCCCGTCTGAATCCATGCTTCCTGCTGTATCTGGGGCGGTACCGGGATGAAGTCTGGAGGCATAGGAGCGCACAGACAGACTTTTTCCACGGCGTATATCATGGGCGTTAAGGAGAACAGCTGCGATATGTTTACAATATCGTCCGGTATTCTGAAATGTGCTACAGGTGCATTCTGCTCGGATACTTCCATTGGATCGGATCATCGCCGCAACAGCATAAAAGCTGCTTCCTTTGACCGTAGCTTCGTACACCCCTTCATCATGATCTATTTGTGTAAAGGCCACTCTTTTGGCCCGGTAATAGGCATCCCCGTCGTCATAAGCGGCTTGACTGCATAGTTGTCTGATGGCTCGCCGGGTAAGTTCAAAACTCATGGTTCGTAATCCTTTCCTGGGTTATTCCGTTTTCTTACATGATAACAGAACAGACAGGAGGATGGACACTTGTGTGCGGAACGTAACTTTACGAAAAAGGAGAACAGAAAAAAGCAGGCCTTGGTTCGTCATTGAACCAAAGCCTGCCAGGTGGCTACAGCTATATTATATGTCGGATAGCCCTTCTTCTTGCTCATGGACACCCAGCGCGTTACGTGCCATCTCCATATATTCATCTAGTCCGGATTTGAGGGCGAATTCAGCGATAAGCACAGGGTAAACCGTGGTCAGTTCAACGATATGTTCGCTCATACGCGGCCATACACGTCCGCCTGCTGTCTCGTAAAACTTCAATAAACGAGTAAGCTCTACTTCTCCGAACAAAGTATAGTAACTCGTAAAATCAATCGCCGGATCAGCTACTTCGGCCTCGGTCCAGTCCAGCATTCCAGTAACCTCTGTATTCGAAGAGACTAGAATATGGCCTGGGTGCAAATCGCCGTGTACAAGTGCGGAATATTCCGGCCAGTAGCTATCGTCTGCCAGCCAGGTTTGCCATCGTTGCCACAGCTCACCAGATACACCAAAGACGCTCTTTATTTCCTTCATCCGCTGAGCCATCAATTGCCGAACTTCGTCGTGCTGCTTTACGCGGACACCGAAATCGGCTGCCTGTTGGTGATCCGTCCGGTGCAACGCGGCTAAGGCTTTAGCGAGCGAAGCAACGAATCTTTCCGTCAGAGCCTCAGGATTGATGAACCATACGTAACTTTTTGTTTCCATATCAATGGTAGCGGCAGGAGTGCCCTCCAGCTGAGGGTAGGCGATGAACTCTGGACTATAGACTTGCCAATCCGGTACCGCTACAGGAAGAGTATCACGAATCAACTGAAGAACTTTGTGCTCGTAAGCGGCTGATTGGACCACATCTGTTCGTCGCGGTGTACGTAGAACCCAAGGGGTACCCTGAATGTCTTTGGCGAATAGTGCCCGGAAATCTAGCCCGGACTCGTTGAGTTCCAAACCTTCATGTAGTATGTGAAGCCCGTTGCTTTTGGCAAGGGCCAATATATCGCTAACGTCTTTTGAGCTAGTCAAGGAACGCTTTTCAGTCATATGAAACACACCTCATTGTTCAGATTTAGTTAAAAAAAGATAACTTAAACAAGCCTCAACCTTCCATATAAAAAAACGGGTTGAACTTCATTGAAAAGCCTATCCTTTTATCTGAGACGCATGTAGTGAGCACACATGAAAGAGCAAACCTCCTTTACAAAATAGGGCATCTAACCCAGCACCAATATAACATCCTACATTGGAGGATGTCTACAATACGAGGAATAATATAAATGGTTACCCCAATTCGCTTATCTGTGGGTTAGAGAAGTTTTTACAAGCTGCACATTGCAGGATACAATGGAAGTGTTAGAGAAAGGAGGCGGATACGTTTGCAAAATGAAGACAAAAAGACCGATTCCAAATCTGGCTCATCCAAATGGTATCTAGGTAGTGCAGCAGCATTACTTCTTCTGAAAGGTAAGTCGTTACTTGCCCTTTTAAAATTCAGTAAATTTGGCGGTGCGCTGATATCTATGGCGATAACGATTAGCACATATGCGATCATTTACCCGTGGGGATTTGCGGTTGGATTCGTGTTGCTGTTGTTTGTGCATGAGCTGGGACATGTATTGGCTGCCAAGCGCAAGGGGCTTCCCGTGTCAGCACCGTTATTTATTCCTTTTCTCGGTGCGTTGATCACCATGAAACGCCAACCTTTGGATGCGCAGACAGAGGCTTATGTAGCCATGGGCGGCCCGTTACTGGGGACGGTTGGGGCTATAGCGGTGTATGCAGGAGCCTATGCAACAGACAGTCCACTTTTGTATGCACTAGCATATGTCGGTTTTTTCCTGAACCTGATCAACCTGCTGCCGATTCATCCACTCGACGGAGGACGGATTTCCACGGCAGTGACGCGTTGGCTGTGGCTGGTGGGCCTATTGGGTGGAATTGTAGTCGTAGTATATTTAAAATCCTTTTTATTTTTCTTGATATGGGCGTTCTTTGCCTACGATTTGTACAAAAAATATGTGAAGCGCAATAAAGAAGAGGTTAAGGTTCAATCCTTTTTACAAAAGCCGTTGGTGAACGTACAGCATCTGTATGAGCAAGGATATCCACTGCCCGGACCGGAGCACACGCGTAGATTATCTTTTAATACCTACTCGGATTTGGAGGGGCAGCAATATGTGACGGTGTATATGGAAAGTCTGGATGTGGAGCAGACACTTCTGCTGCCACAGCAGTGTCTTGTCCAGCATGTATGGCTGAACGGTGTAGAACATATACCGACCCCGGATGCGTATCAGCTCAGATTGCTGTGTGGGATTGACTACATTCCGTTTGAAAATGATAAATATTACGAAGTACCCGCATCATCGCGCTGGAAATTCGGTATCGGTTACTTGGCTTTGGCCGTATTCCTGATGGGGATGATGTATGTGGTGCACCAGCATATAGGGGATATCAGGCTGTGATTCGAAAAATGAGAGCTTGGTCAAGATTTTAAATCATTAAAGCAACGGTACAGCTTATAAAAAAAGAGTCTAAAGAGCGCGACAACCGTAATATTCGGTGTCACGCTCTTTTTTTTGTATGAATAACACAGTGGAGCCTCTGCTATCCGTCCTTATATCTTAATCCTTTGTTCATCAGTAATCGGCTTTAACGTTTGGCGGTATTTAAGAGGGCTGGTGCCTGTCCAGCGCTTGAACTGTCTGCTGAAATGAGCCAGACTGGAGTATCCGAGCAGTGAAGCTACCTTGTTGAGTGGCAGATTGGGCTGCTGGATCAGCACCTTAGCTTCGTGCAGCTTGGTCTCTGATAGATAGTGACGTGGAGAATAGCCGTACACCTTGCGGAACACTTCCTGGGCATAGCCGGGACTGATCCCGAGAGAAGCCGCCACATCTTCAAGCCGAAACGCTTGCTCGCCAGATTCATCTTCCCGATAAGGCTTAAACCTTGACTGAATAGCTTCCATGATGGCCTTGGCATATTGAACGGATGAAGGCGCAATTCTGGGCTCCAAACCGGTAGATATCATTTGCGAGAATATCCCGAATAGCTCAAATAAGGCAATCTGCATGCGAAAACGGTCTGCTGTCGTATATTCTCCGCTTTCCTGCACCATGCCAATCCAGCTATGGACCACCTTTTGCAGCTTAGCATTCGTTTCAGTACCCGCCGGGAAAAAGAGCTGATTGTTCTTAATCATTTCCTGACGGAATAATGGATCATCGACATTAAAATGAGAGCTAAAATAGTACATGCCGTTTGGGGAAACACACTGACTCACATGTTTAAAACCCGGCGGAATGATTAAAATATCACCTTCCCCAACCGAATATACGTTATTTTCCATGATCGTTTCCTGACGACCTTCTAAAATGAGTGCAATTTCAAAACCGATATGAGATTCCTCTGGCATGCACCAATCTGCTTTGACCCGGTGAATATGAGCGCCAAAAAATTTCACATTCCAGTCAATAATAGGCAGCCATTGGCAATCATGGAATAGAGCTGGATCAACATCAGGATTTAATATCATCAGATCACCTTCGATTAGGGCAAATTTTACACCGCTTAGACAATCTCATTGTATCTAACATTTAACTATAATAAAAGAGCGCTTACAAATACTATAGTATAAGCTTTTATATAAAAGAAGGCGCTTATATATAGATATTTTGAAAGCAATGCGGATTATGTTGGCATATCTGTATGGAATGCACTTAGCGCTCCGATCTTCGGCGTGATCATTGACCGGGTCAATCTAAAGGGCGGTTTGGTTCGTCTATATCTTGCACTTCGGAGCGACTGGAATAGAATTTTGCACAATCCTGATGAACGTAATTGGAGGACGACTCGATGAAAAAGCTACTGTACGGTGTTGCCTATTATGATGAGTACATGCCTTATGACCGTTTGGACCAAGATATTCAAATGATGAAGGATGCGGGCATCAACGTGGTGCGGATTGCCGAATCCACTTGGAGTACGCATGAACCGCAAAATGGCGTGTTTGATTTTACCTCTGTGGATCGGGTGCTGGACGCCATGCATAAGGCAGGCATTGAAGTCATTGTGGGGACGCCCACCTATGCCGTACCCACATGGCTGGTGAAAGAGCATCCCGATGTATTGGCGACAACGCCTCAAGGTCCGGGCAAATATGGAGCTCGCCAGATTATGGACATTACGAACCCGGTGTACCTGTTCCATGCCGAGCGAATCATACGCAAGCTAATCGGACGGGTGAGTCAGCATCCGGCGATCATTGGCTTTCAGACGGATAATGAGACCAAGCATTACAACACGAGCGGGCCCAATGTGCAATTGCAATTTGTGAAGTATTTGCGGGAGCGGTTCGAATCGCTGGAGGAGCTAAACCGCAAATTTGGTCTGGACTACTGGAGTAATCGCATCAATAGCTGGGAGGACTTCCCTTCGGTGGTCGGAACGATTAATGGAAGCTTGGGCGCAGCCTTTTCCCAATTCCAGCGTAAGCTGGTGACGGATTTTCTGGCATGGCAGGTCGCGCTGGTGAATGAATATAAGCGGGAAGACCAATTTGTTACACAAAACTTTGATTTTGAATGGAGAGGTCATTCCTTTGGGGTTCAGCCGGATGTGGATCATTTTGCAGCTTCTCAAGCGTTTGATGTGACTGGGGTGGATATTTACCATCCATCACAAGATGACCTGACTGGTATTGAAATTTCCTTCGGTGGCGATGTGGCGCGTTCGACGAAAAATAACAACTATCTAGTGCTTGAAACGGAAGCGCAGGCTTTTACCCACTGGGTTCCCTATCCGGGACAATTGCGTCTGCAAGCGTTCAGCCATCTGGCTTCCGGGGCGAATATGGTGGCATACTGGCACTGGCATTCCATTCATAATTCCTTCGAAACCTACTGGAAGGGTCTGCTCAGCCATGATTTTGAGCCGAATCCTGTGTATGAGGAAGCACAGACTATAGGGAAGGATTTTGCAAGATTGTCTCCGCATTTGGTCAACCTGAAAAAGAAAAATAAAACGGCCATTCTGGTCAGCAACGAAGCATTGACGTCAATTGACTGGTTTAAATTTAATATGAGTAGTCCGTTAAATTACAATGACATCGTACGTCGTTTGTATGACGAGTTGTATAAACTGAATATCGGGACAGATATCGTTCATCCAGGTACAGAATCGTTTGACGACTATGATCTCTTGATCGTCCCGGTCCTCTATTCTGCCCCAGATGCACTACTGGAGAAGCTAAACCGATATGTGGAAAAAGGTGGTCATGTAGTATACACATTCCGAAGCGGATTTACCGACGAGCATGTGCAGGTAAGAACGTCCCGACAGCCGGGCGTGATTAGCGAAGCCTGCGGCATTCGTTACAGCTTGTTCGTGGAGCCGAAGAAAGTGACGCTTAAGAATAATCCTTTTGAGGTGGCACCAGAGGACAATCAGGTAGATACGTGGATGGAGCTGATTACCCCGACGACCGCCGAAGTATTGGCCTATTACGATCACCCGCATTGGGGCAAATATGCCGCGATTACGCAAAACCGCTATGGTCAGGGAACAGCGACCTACATCGGCTGTATCGTCAGCCCGGCGGTTATCCGCGAACTATTCAGCTCTGTAGCCAAAAAGGCAGGAGTATGGGGACTGGATCAGGAAGCGTCTTATCCGATCATTGTTAAATCCGGCACGAATGAGCTGGGACGGACAATCCGGTACTATTTTAACTATTCCGAACAAGCAGGCTCGGTGGTATATCCGCATGGAGACGGCAAGGAGCTGATTGGGGAGCATGCGGTTACCCAAGGACAAACGCTTACATTAGAGCCTTGGGGTGTTATAATTATCGAAGAAGCGTAAATGATGAATAGTGAGCCACAACCGACTCACGAATAATATCATATAGGTATTCTCCGGGAGTATCCGGTAAATGAAGCGCCCCTGCGAATTGCGGGGCGTTTTCGCATATGGCTGAATAGAGGAGTGCATCGCTATGCCAACCCGAGCAGTCCGCTGGTTCCGGGCGCTGACGGCCCCGTATCGACGCAGCATTCAGCTCAAGCTGATCTTGACGATGATTGTTCTATCTGTGCTGCCGGTCATTGCTGTCACGGTGCTGGCTGCGGAAAAAAGTAGAGCTTCCATGGAAGCTGAAGTGGTAGAGACGAATATGTCCAATATGAAATGGACGGGGATCTATATCAGCGACCAGCTAGATCGTCTGAATCATCTGATTTACAGCATTCAGATCAGCCCTGATCTGAGCGATTATTTGAATGAGCGCGAGCCTGACAATCTTTCAAGCCAATTTAATGCCCAGCGAAAAATGCTGAATACGATGGCGAATGTGTATTATTCGGCCGGAAGTCATGTGATCGGCATCCAGCTTTATTTGAAGCAATCGCAAACCTTGTTTACCTTCAATAGTATGCAAAATGAAATTACGACAGTGAGCGGTATTCCCCCACAGTATGCCGAGATGTGGCAAGCGAATAAGGATTATTCGATTCGTCCAAGCTCTGCTGACCCGGAACGCTTTACACTGACGCGCAGTATTCGGCGGTTTGAAGACCAGAAGCAGACAGGGGCTATTTCATTGGATGTGTTGTGGTCGCAATTCGATCAGACACTGGGCCTGTTAGGACGAGGGGATCAGCATCAAGTGTTGATTACAGATGCGGATGGCAGGGTTATGTATCCAGCACAGGCTCTTCAGTCGCCTCCTCCTGCAGATGTGCTGACAGCTCTTCGTGACGTTAAGCCGGGTCCCGGAATGGTTCAAACGGCTGAACATTATGTGTTCTATAATGATCTGGATGTGGTTGGACTGAGGCTAGTCAAAATCGTACCCACTTCCTCTATTAACCACAGCGCTTTTTCAACCATGCTGTACGGTATTATCGTAGGTGTAATTTCAATCCTGGTTTCCATCTGCATTGCCGTTTTCATCGCATGGCGGACTGCACGTCCGATTGTTCATTTGGCACGTTCCGTACAGGAGCTGGATATGATCAAAGGGCCGGTTGGACAGCCAAGTACACGTCCGGATGAGATAGGACTGCTGGAAAGAAGTCTGCATGGGATGGCAGGCCGAATCCGCGAGCATATCCAGACGGAATACAGTATCAATTTGCAAAAAAAGACGGCTGAATTGAAAGCGCTCCAGGCACAGATTCATCCACATTTTCTGCAAAATACACTGCAAATGATCGGAAGTATGGTGTTTTCCCAAAAGCCGGAGGACACCTATGAAGTCATTCGGTCGCTGAGTGAGATGTTCCGTTACGTGGTACGAGAACCTCAGGATTTGGCCTCTCTGCGTGCAGAGCTCGACCATGTAGGACATTATATGAGTATCCAGCAACGTCGATTTCCGCAAAGATTAGTGTTTCAGGTGGAGACAGAAGAACAGGCGATGGATATTCGATTGCCTAAGCTATCGCTTCAGCCATTGTTGGAAAACGCGTTTCAGCACGGTCTTGACCGTAAGGCAGGGGCATGGCGAATAGGAATTCGAGTGGAGATTATGAGAGAAGATGTGTGTGTTACGGTTTGCGATAATGGAAACGGCATGTCCCCGGACAAGCTGGAAAAAGTACGGGCAAGGCTGGAAAACGCGTCGGAGGAACCGATCTGGGCGCAGGGTAGTCATATCGGATTGAGCAATGTGTCTTCACGCATACGGATGAATTTTGGAGTGCACTACGGAGTGACGATAGATAGTGAGCAGGGTGTCGGTACATGTGTCACCATCCGCATTCCGTTCACCTCAGCAGAGGAGGGAAAAGCATGATCAAAGTATTAATTGTGGACGATGAGCCGTGGAACCGCGATATTCTGAAGACATTTGGCACATGGGAAAAACTTGGAATGTTGGTAGTGGGTGAGGCTGAGGACGGAGACGAGGCGTTCAGGCTGGTCGGGGAGTTAGCTCCCCATATTGTGATTACTGATATGCGCATGCCGGGTGCGGACGGAGTGGAGCTGCTGCAAGCGCTAAATAACCATTGTCCTGATGTAAAAATCATTGTCGTGAGCGGATATGATGACTTTGCGTATGCCAAACATGCCATCCGTTACAAGGCCGTCGATTATTTGTTAAAGCCAGTCAATCCTGCCGAGCTGAATGCAGTGCTGCTCAAATGCAAAAACGACCTGGAGGTCAAGGCGGCTGAACAGCAGCAAGAAGCGACAGAGCTGGATTATGAGTTTTTTCACAAGCTGACCCGGTATAAGCAACTGCTACGTCTTTATTTTAATGAGCTGAACTGTGACGGGGTGAGTATAACCTGCAGGCAGGTTATGCAGGAGCTGGAGAGTTACGGAGCACCGAGTCCACCTATGCTGGGCAGGCTGGTACAGGAGCTTCTTTCCCTGCTGAAAGAGCTCGCAGCGGATAACGGGCTGGATACTTCTACGACAAAGGCAGGATTTCCACTGTCGCAGGATGCCGTATCCTCTGTAGAACATGCGCTGGAATTCGTATCGTCGTGCTATGTTCAGGAGCTGGATCAGCTCATTCGGCAACGGAAATACAAAAACAAGCTGAATTTAGAAGAGGTACGGCGATATATCGACAGTCACTTTGCTGGGCCGGTTACACTGGAGCAGTTGGCGAAAAACTTTTTTGTGAGCAAAGAGTATATGAGCAAGGTATTTAAGCAGGAGTATGGTCAAAATGTAACGGACTATATTGTAGCGCGAAGAATGGAAAAGGCGCGAGAATGGCTGATCAATAAACAGGTTTCAATTAAAGCAGTTGCGGAGATGGCAGGATATGAGGATGTGTCTTATTTCTATCGGGTATTTAAAAAGCATTTTGGCATGGCACCCGGTGAAATGAGGAAGGAAGTTTAAAAAAGTCCAATCCAATAAGCTAAGGGTGTCCAATGGCAGAAGTGACCTCCCATCCTATAATGAAAGCGTATACAAAAGGAGCGATACAAAGGAATTTGGTCTTTATGAAGTTCGCACAGAGCTGAATAGAGATTGAAGACCGGTGGCATAGCTGCTTTGAATAACAACTGATTTGCCGGTGGGTAGCAGTTATTTTCAAAATAGGGGAGGTCATTTTTCATGAAAATGTGGAAAGGTGTATTGAGCACAATGCTGGTTGGCACGTTATTGGCCGGGTGTGGAGCGAATTCTTCAGGCAGTGACAGCAGCGGTTCCGGTGGAGACGGCAAAACGGTGAATCTCAAAATGTTTATTGCTCAGCCCCGTTTGAAGGAGCACTACGATAAATACATTAATGCGTTCGTAGCGAAAGAGAAGAAAGATAAAAATATCGACGTTACAGTGCAACTGGAGATGCCACCTGCGGACAACGCCGCACAAATTTTGAAGACAAGACTCGCATCCAACGATGCGCCGGACGTATTTGCATTACACGCGGTGAATGAAATTCCTCCGTTTTATAAAGCGGGCTATTTGGAGGACTTGTCCGGTCAGCCTTTTGTTAACAAATTGATGGATAGTGTGAAGCCTTCGGTGACAACCAAAGACGGAAAGGTCGTAGCGGTTCCTTTGGAGACGATCTCATGGGGCTACTTGTACAATAAAAAGATATTTAAGGATTTGGATTTGCAGCCGCCAGGAACGTTGACCGAAATGAAGGCTGTGGTCGAGAAGCTGAAAGCGAATAATGTGAAACCGTTCCTGTTGTCCTACAAGGAGTCCTGGATTCCACAGCTGTTCGTGCCGCTGACAGCGGGTGCGATGATGAACACACAGAATAAGGATTTTATCGACCGGATGAATCAGGATAAAGTCTCCTTTTCCGAAATGAAGAGCATGTTCGACATTATTGATCTGGTGAATAGTAACGGTACAGACAAGGCGCTGGAAATCGGTGGGGATGATGGATCGGCTGCGTTTGCCTCGGGTAAAGCGGCGATGTGGATTCAGGGACCGTGGTTTGCGGAAACGATTTTAAAATCGGATCCGAAGATGGATTTTGGGGTAGCACCGCTGCCGATCAATGACGATCCCAATGCGACACTGATCAATTTGTCCACTTCGACTTCGCTGGCTGTATCCTCTACAAGCAAGAATAAGGAGGTTGCGCTCGATTTTGTTAACTATGTGCTGGATGACAAGGATTCCAGCGCGTTCTATGAAGCATTGAAATTTAACCCGATCTCCAAAGTGCATACGTTTAAAAGCTATCCTTGGGTTAATGACGCTACCGAATATGTGAAAGCAGGCAAGTCGTACCAAGATCCATCGATCCCGCAAGCGGTCAAGGACGAAGCAGGCAAATCGCTACAATCCTATTATGCGGGTCAGCTCTCGCAGGATGACGTCATTAAGGCGCTGGATAAGGCATGGAAATCGTATAACAAAGTGAACAAGTAACGGTAACCTACAGAATTACACCAGGAGGGAGAGACTCCATGCCTTTTAAAATCTATAAAAAATACGTCATGCTACTGGCGTTTACAGCCCCGGCGCTGATCTTTTATGCCATCTTTCTGCTCATTCCAACGATCAGCGGCATGTACTACAGCTTTACAGACTGGAACGGATTGAATCCCAATTACAGCTTTATCGGCTTGGGGAACTTTGTGGAATCGTTGAAGGAAGACCCCGATTTTCTCAATTCCCTTTGGTTTACCCTTAAATACGTATTCGTCATGATCGTACTGCAAAATGTACTGGCGCTGGCACTGGCAGTGTTGATTGAGTCGCGTACACGTACCAAAGGATTTTTCCGGACGATATTTTTTATGCCCAATATGATCAGTACCATTATTAGCGCATTTATGTGGACATTTGTTTTTTCCTCCGTGCTGCCACAGATCGCCGAAAAGACGGCTATCGCCTTTTTGGGCCAATCGTGGCTGGGCGATCCGAAAGTATCTTTCTTCGCTATTATTATCGTGTCGCTCTGGAATGGTGTCGGTTATATGATGATCATCTATCTGGCTGCGCTTCAAGGTGTACCACAAAGCTTGAAGGAAGCTGCGATTATTGACGGGGCGAACGCATTTCAGACATTGCGAAGCGTAACGATGCCGATGATTACCCATGCGATTACGATCTGTTTCTTCCTCACGCTGAATGGTGCCTTCAAGGTGTATGAGGTCGTATACGGACTGACTGGCGGGGGGCCGGGGCGCAGTACACAGGTGATTACAATGAACATTTATGAGGAGGCGTTCTCCAACAACTTCCGTTATGGTTATGCGAGTGCCAAATCTGTAATTTTGTTCGCGATCGTTCTCATTTTCACCCTGATTCAGCTACGTGTCATGAAGAAGAGGGAGGTGGAGGCATGAGGTTGAAGAAAGCCAATTCCTTGCTGATTACGCTGATTTTGTGCGTGGGCGCAGTCGTGTCCTTCTTCCCGATCTACATGGCGGTAATTAACTCGTTTAAAACACAGGGTGAGATGTTTGCATCCTTTACGGCGCTGCCGACAAAGCTTCACTTTGAAAATTACAGTCAGGCTTTTCATCAGACTCATTTGCTGAACAGTGCTCTGAATTCCACGATTATTTCTTTTATCGGCATTGGTGGCATTGTGATCTGTTCGGCGCTGGCAGGCTACAAGCTGTCTCGTACACAGGGGAAACTGAGCAGTGCGATTTTCTTCCTATTTGTCGCATCGATGCTGGTACCATTCCACTCCATTATGATACCGCTTACACGAATGGCAAAAGATTTGTCCGTTCAAGGCAGTACGTACGGCTTGGCTCTGATCTATATCGGCTTGGGTGTGAATATGGCGATCTTTTTGTATCATGGATTCGTCAAATCCATCCCGCGTGAGCTGGAAGAATCCGCACAAATGGACGGTTGTAATGAGTTTCAGACGTTCTTTCGCATTATATTTCCTTTGCTGCTACCGATTACAGTTACCATCGCGATTTTGGATTTTCTGTGGATTTGGAACGACTTTTTGCTTCCATTGTTAATGCTGACGGATGTGAACCATTACACCCTGATTCTCTCGACCAATATGCTGTTTGGAGAGTACAACAAGGATTGGTCGCTTATTCTGGCCGCACTCGTGCTGACCTCCATCCCGGTTATCCTGATCTATGCATTCTTTCAGAAATTCATTATGGAGGGCATCGCAGAGGGAGCGGTTAAGGGATAAGATGGAGACGGTGGGCAGGCGGATGATACTTCCCATCATCCCCATGACATAAATATCCCCCAGCGCTAACACGAAAACCTTCCTATAAATAAGGAAGGTTTTTTGTAATTCAGTTTTTTTCTCGCCAACGTTTCAATAAAAAGATAGCAGTAATCACAAACAAAAATACAAAGGCTACAATGATCCACCATTGCGGATCAATTATATACAATACAACTCCGATAAGCAGGACTGTTATTATGATTGCAATTCTCACTTTTAACATTGTGCTTTTACTCACCCTAGCTTCTAATTTTGGCAGTGTTATCAGGGTGATTGCAGTTAACGCCGCAAAAAATATTGAGGTAAATGAATTATAGATAATATCAGCTCCTTGATCTAATTACCCACCCAGGATTGTTCGGAGTTAATGTGATAAAACAGAAACCCTCTGCTGAAGAAGGCTTTTGTTTTGGAACGACGCAGATCCAACTTTCACTTCGAGAAAATACTTATTATAAAAAATAAAAGCGAAATGATGATCAAAAATAGATATATACTAGAAATCCGTTTTCCGATTGTAGCTCCAAACTCTTTAGGATTTTTATATCCAATGATTAAACTGGGAATAAAAAAAATACTGGATAGATAAATGGTGTAGTGAAACCCAGTATTATCGACAGGATTGGACCATGCGGACAATCCTAAAAAGGAAAGCAACTGGTCTCCCCATATGTAATCGCCAAATTCAAAAGAAACAGCCATGCCAAGAAGAGATAACAGCAGTGAAAGTGATCCCCAGCCTATTTTTTTTCTGTTTTTTCTCAACGATTCAAAGATAATTAGTAAAATTGCAATTGCTTGTATGCTGTATGTCAACATGATTGAAAACATAAAGTACCTCCTTGAACATCAGAATCAAATGATAAGATGTCAATTTCGGAATTAAGTATACCATTTTATGGTATGTTTTCATATGCCTTTCAATACAGCGATCGTAAGATCGAATGGAACGCGAAGCGGTCTTAGCCATACAATATTTCATCTGAATGTAAAAGGGGATGATTATGTTGGCTACCTTCTCGGCCGCGCTTCAAGTGAAAAAGCGGATGGCCAAGCGAGTCTTAAAAATGTCCGGTGTCCACGGCATTGGCGTAGGATACAGGGACCCTGCCCATCCCAAAAGGGGAGCCGCTGTCATTGTGTACACGGACCGTTTAGCGTCGGCCTCTACTGGACTCCTGTCGGCCACCGCATTAGGAAAGAAAACGAACGTTCCAGTCCGAATTGTAAAGACTGGAAAGATCAGAGCCAATGCTACGGACTACAGAGTGCGCATACGCCCGGTCATCGCCGGCTACAGTGTCGGGACGATTGAAGGCTCCGGTACAACTGGACTCATCGTTGCCCCAACTGGAGCGCCGGCTACACGTTATCTTTTTAGCAATAACCATGTCCTCAATCCCTCCAATACAGACAATCGGGAGGCTACAATTCAGCCAGGTGGAGCCGATGGGGGGACCGTTACCCAGGATCGTATAGGACGGCTATATCGTTACGTACGCTTGAATCCCACCGGAACGAACCTGATTGATGCGGCGCTTTCGCTTCCGCCAAGTAACAACCTGTTCAGTCCGCGTTACGCTACAGTAGGAGCGATTCCGGGCCATGTTACCGCTTATCGCATAGGGGAAAGATTGAAGAAGGTTGGGCGTACGACCGGACGGGTCAATGGCACGGTAGAGTCCGTCTATACGGACCTGCAAATCAATTATGGCGGAGAGTTGGGCTTACTGACCTTCGAAGATCAGACGGTTATTAGAGGTACGACTCCCGTATCACTACCTGGGGATTCTGGTTCTGTATGGCTCAGACAGTCAGATAATTATGCAGCTGCGGTCAACTATGCAGGCACGGCAGATGGTCGCTTATCCATAGCCTTTCCGGTGCAGTGGGCCATGCAGGTATTTAACACACGGGTAGCCCGCCCCAACGGGGCAGGCAGGGTACTGAGGGTAGATACAGGATCTTCCCCTCGCTCCTATACTAGGCAACTCACCAGTGAGGAACTGGTTCGCTTAAGACCAAGAACGACACGCATTAGACGGAGCTAAACGCCCTCCAGATGGAAAAGCTGCCGCTGATCGTCTCGATAAAGCGGTCGCTTTAAAAGCTTTCCGAAGGACTGCTTGCTTCGGAAGCACCATCTCCCCGGATTTCTCCCCTGATTACAGACTTAACTTAAGAAATCCGGGGGTGGAGCTAATATAGCAAGAATTATTCACGATACCAATCATTTACGACGAAAATGATTCACGACACAAATGATTCACGGTACAAATCATTCACAATCTACAACGTTAACGGCATGAATGAATGCATAAATGTATTCTAATCTGCTTCTTCAGCATATGAACGGGCTCCCACATCATGGGCTGTAATGATGCTACTTGCCGAGGCCAAGCCCCGGATTTCCTGAGCGGTCAGGGCTCTGTTGTAAATGATCAGTTCATCCACTGCGCCGTTCAGATAGGGATCATCGAACTGGGATTTCCCAATATAGTTCCGGTTTGTCAGTCCAAGGCTGGAAGGCTTCAGCGTCATGTTCGTGTTACGCGTCGCCTCTACACCGTCCACATACATCATTCCAGTATTGCCTAACAAAGTCACGGCGACATGCTTCCAAACCCCTGTTGCCAGTTCCGGCGCATTCAACTGTTGTTCCTTTCCGTTCCCCGAGATAGTGATAGCGAAGCGCATACCAGTTCCCTCGGCCTTAGGTGTCAAAAACATATACCGATCCGTGCCTGCTCCAAAATCAAACAGGCGTGCCCAGCCGTTATGCGTGTTCACCCGTACCCACGCAGCAATCGTAAAGTCATTTAAGCTGCTAACGATACCGCCGGGCAGGCTGGCATAGGCGTCTGTACCGTTAAAGTGCAGGGCATTGCCTTTCCGTCCGGCTCCCCACGTGCCCCCACTTACATTGGCCTGCTGTCCATAACCTGAAGAATCGGCTGCGGTAGATCCGGCCATTTCGTCAAATTCATAACGGGCTACAATGTCTCCGACGGGAGACGGGTTGTCTGTACTCGACTGGATACGGATATCATAGTTGGCTGCCGTACCGATATTCATCCTGACCGTTGTCACAGAGCTATTAGCAGCCGTGACTGATCCGGTTTTGGTGCCGTCTACGAGCACGTCATACGTACCTGCCGCGAGTCCGGTCAAGCTCATAACGGTGGTATGAGTCGTGCCAGGGGTCATATTTTTCAGTGTCAGGCGGATGTTGTTCTTGGACTTGGACACGATGGCCAAGCTATATTGGTCTCGATTCAGCTCCACACTCAGCTTTTGGGTGATCAGATGCAGTCGTTGGAATACACCGTCCTTTGGAGTAATCGCGTAGCTGTTACTGCTTTCTGTAACATCACAGCCATAGCCGAACAAGCCGAATATTGGATCTACAGCCACATCCGAGCTTAGGATTTTAATGGCTCCAAACAGCCCCAGATCGGCTTCCCCGGACATGCCGCGCCATCCGTTAAAGAGGGGACCGCCGTCCAGACCGAGTGCGCCATAATTGCCCTTGCCCGCCTGATATGTCCACGATACCGCTCCGATGTTGGCAGGATCAGAGCTGATCTGTCCCGAGTTAATCGCCCCGATGTTCGCCAGCTTGGCGGCATAGGATAGACGCTGATCCACTTCAGGCTTGGACGAATAACGACGTGTCCAGTCATCCATCGCATAGCCTGCCAGTGAGGTGGTGTACTGGAAGTTCCACCAATTCTCTCCGGTAATGGTGACCGGATCGGCGTAATAGTACCAGACAGGCATATGACCGCGTGCAGCACGCGTTTTGGCGTTGATTTTGCTCATCATCGTCGTGTTGTTGTTCATTTTAGCGAGTGTATATACGGCTTCTTCGCCTGTATTGTCATAGTTATACTCAGAGCCATAAGGATAGGTGGTGTTTTTGAAATTGTTGTACTTGGTAGCCATTTTGGCAATCAGGTCGTTAGCCTCGGTGGTTAAGTCTTCTTCCTGAAGCGCTTTAATCATATCAGGTGTAGTTAGCTCACCCATGAGTCCCGTGTTCCAGTTATAAGCAACAGGGCCTTCATACAACGCTTTAAAAATACGATAAGCACGTAGCAAATATGTGTTTTTGCTATTGCGATAGCTGATCAGGTTGGGATACAGCTTGGCAAGTTTATACATGCTAAAAAACGTATTATAAATGTGCGGATAGGCATAGCCACGGTACGTTGGTGTCGTGTTAGGCTGCGGCATCAGGAAATCAGGAACCAAATAATCGGTATGATGGCCTTCCATCAAATTCGTCCAGATGGCCACCTCCAAATAATCATCGACTGCCTTGATCTCAGATGCCACGGGTTTCTGAACGTTTTTCTCCGCCAGAAACTGGCCGTGAGTTAGTCCCCAATCATCACCCCAGCCCCAGTAACCAGCAAAGCTGTTGCGTTTGGCCTTGTACTGCATCATCCAGTCATCAAAGACCTTGTCCCTCAGGTCGCCCGGCACGTTCCATTGGGTGCTGTTTACCATGAAGGTAGAGTGACGCTGAAGTGCAGCTTCGACTGGCTCGATGGCATAGAACTGGAGAACGGTTTTTTCGCCGTTACCATAGTTTACCGTAATATTGTTATGTCCCAGTCGTCCCAATGTAAGTTCATATATTTTATGGTTTGTAGGGGCTGTTTCCAGATAGCTGATGGTCGTTTCGGACGGATACTGCGCGGTGACAGAGGTGATGGATTTGCTGGTATGCAGATCGAACTTAGCCTTGAGATTCGTCGGGAAAATCATACCCGGAACCACGGTCACATCCACATGTCCCTCACTGTACAGCCTGTCCTTTACGGCCTGCTCGTCCGCTACCTTGTAAAATTTAAAGGCATACGTTTTGCTTTCACCAGGAGCCAGCGACAGACTGGTGCTTCCAAGATAGCCACGGTTGGTGCTCTTGATGACATTGGAGTGGATATAGAACACATTCAGTCCTTCGGACCAGCCCCCTTGCTCCATAGCCCATGTGCTGCCGGGATGCTCCTCAGTTCTCCAATGGTCCTGATATTCGAGGCTAGCCCCCGTTGAGGAATCAGGGATTAGTAGTACATACGGTCCGATGCCGCTAGGTCGTCCGGCAGTAATAAAGGAGCTGTTATGGCCTACAAAGGAGTGTGAGAGTACTCTGGTTTCATAAATTTGTTCATTATTGCCACCGGACCAGTACTCGTTAAACGGAAGTGGCAGTCCCCAATCTCCGATCTCCAGCGTTTGATTAGAGCTGTTCGTTACTTTCATTTGCCAGTGCAAATAATCGTTAACCAACGAATAAGTTTCATGTAAAATGAAATTACGTATTCCCTGATTGTTTGATGAATTCTGATAGGCCACCTGGACACTGTTTCCAGAAGAGGTGATCTGGCGCGCATCAGCAGAATTGCTTGTCCATGCCCGAGTCCACGCTCCGTTGCCGAGACGATAGGTGAACATAAGTTCACCCAGCCATTGATGATCCGACGTATTCTGTTTAGGTGCGTTGGAGCTGTTCATAACATAGTTGGTATTAAAAGTGTCCCCTACCAGTCGCAAGGAAGAGAGATCCCCGTAATCTCCGACAGAGATGGAGAACACTTGATTAGATAGCTGTACTGCCATGTTATCAACCTCCTAACAAAGGTTCGTGAGCGTGCTCACTACGTTAATATATGTGTGAGAAATACTTTTGCTACCCTATGTATGAGAATTGATAGAAAATAGATTCATATAGATGTCCTAGAGGGCTCTCAATGGTGGAGGTAGAGGTATTATGAAAATTAAAATGGAGTTGCCAAAGATCCCGGCCGACTTGCCTATATTAAATGAAGAAATGTATTCCTTACGCTCCAAAGACGAATATAGTATAGGGGCTGTAGAGGATATGATTTTGGATAATGTGGAAGCGGTTAAGGTTTCATTAGAGAAGATGACTTTTAAAAATGTAACGATCATGGAATCGTCATTGCCGGAAAGTGAATGGACAGACGTTATTTTTGATAAATGCGATCTGTCTAATATTAATTTTTCCGGTTCCTTTATCCATCGGGTAGAGTTCAAAAACTGTAAATTGCTTGGAATAGACTTTTCCAGAAGCAGACTCCAAAACGTTCGTTTTTCGGATTGCTTAGGGGATTATTCGATGTTTCGTTTTGCAAATTTTAAGCAGGTTGGTTTTGAGGATTGTTCTTTGATAAGTGCCGATCTGTATCATTTAACACTACAAAAAACTTTTTTTAACCGTTGCAATCTGGATCAAGCCACCCTGTCGGGGTCCAAGCTCAAGGGAATTGATCTCAGTGATTGCGAATTTGATGGATTACAAGTAGAGATAGAAGACTTGAATGGCTGCATCATTTCACCGCATCAGGCTTCATCATTTGTAGGGCTGTTGGGGCTCGTGATTAAATAAGGGGTTCCTCACTGATTTTTAATACGGTCTCATGCTTGGCCCATGCTGTTCCAAGCGGGCAGGCGGCAGGGGATCGTATAGTCGTTTGGTAGCAGCCAGCGCTTAGACTCCAAATTTCCGCCCATAACAAAAAAAGATCCGCTTTAGCGGATCTCTTGCATTTATTGATAGCTTATTTTTTTTTAATAACCGGCCGTACAGGCTTCGTTGTCAAGACATTAAGCGCGTCACGTACTTCTGTGGCGAAAACAAGCGGCTTTTCTACTTTTTCAAAGTGGATGTACCAAAGGTTGGGGTTATCGAATAGCCAGTGATTGTGCAGTGCCGTCACTTTGATATCATGTTTACGAAGTCGAGAAATAAACGGATTAATTTCTGCGGTCAGAATCACGGTTTCGCCAAGACATAATCCTTTTCCGTTACGGCCAATACTTTCGAAAGAAAAAGCTTGGGGGATTGCAAGAAAGGATCTGGCCCTTTTCCCCAAAATGATCGGCTTGATGTTATTTCTGACTGTAGATGCAGTACAAACTCCGTTAATGATTTGAGGTGTTGCTTTTAATATAGCGGCAAACTTTTTACAAAGCGGACTAATTGCCATTCCTTTCACTCCAATTCTTTTAAGTTACTAGCATCATATGAAAAAGTAAGGGAATGGAAAGGGCAAGTCTTCTTTATCGTTAGTCTAATTTGCTATATACAAAGTACGAATGTACCCTTTTAAAGCCTCAGCGTTGCTCCGTGATACTGATGTTTGATACTGTCCCAAGCCTGGCGCAGACGGTTACACCCTTCAATAATTTGTTGCTCCGTTAAATGGGCAAAGATAAAGCAGGCAGATGGAGGTCCCGGTGTCAGTTGGTAATCGGCGGCATCACGCCATGTGACTCCGTAAAACCGTGCTGTCTGCATCAAATGATGATACTGGGCAGACTCATGCTTCCAGATGGCATAGGCATGTAGCCCGCAATCGTTCTGATGCCAGTGAAACAGTTCATTCAACTGCTGTATTTCCCGCTGGAACACGTCGTAGCGTGATCTGTATATGCGAGTCATCCGACGCACATGGCGAACGTAGTCGCCGCGCATCATAAAACGTGCCAGTGCGCGCTGTTCCAAGCGGGCAGGCGGTAGGGGATCGTATAGTCGTTTGGCAGCTGTCAGCGCTTGGGCTAATTCAACGGGAAGGATTGCAAATCCGAGTCGAAGGCTGCTGAACATGCTTTTGGAAAAGGAGCCGACATAGATGACACATTCTGCGCGATCCAGTGCTTTTAACGGTTCAATGGGTCGTCCTGCCCAGCGGAATTCACTGTCATAATCGTCCTCAATGATCCACGCTCCCTTGGATGCTGCCCATTGCAAAATATGTTGACGGCGTGCTAATGGCAACACTGCACCGGTTGGAAACTGTCGTCCAGGCGTAACAAACAGCAATTTGGAATTCCAATCCTGTGGGACAATTCCGTGTTGATCTATTTCGGCAGCGAGTATCTGTCCGCCTGAGGCAGTAACTGCACGGTAGATGCCGGAATAACAGGGATTCTCCAATACAATTCGATCTTGTTCATGAATAAGCAACTGACTTAATAACGTTATTACTTCCATGGAACCACTGCATAATACGACTTGATCCGGGCTGGCCGTAATTCCGCGTGTTCTGCCAACATGATGGCAAATCGCTTCACGTAGCCATTCATCACCGCTCACTGGTGCAGTCGTCTCGTCAGCCGAGGGCTTTTGCAGATCTTTTCCAGCGGCAGTCAGTGCACTTTTCCATGCGATCTGTGAATTGCCCTCCAGTACAACTTCTCCTGCCTGAAAAGAAATCAAGGGCTGTTGCGTACGGTCTCTATCTGTAGCAGAAGCAGGAGACGGCTGTAAGTTTCGTTCCCTTTCGATCTGCATGATTCGTTGTCCCCATGCTGACAGAGTAGGGGGTTTTTGCTTGGCAACGGGTGGATTCTGATTCTGCTGGCCGATTTGAGATGGGTTTGGTAGCACCGCTGTCTGTTGCATAACAAAGGTTCCTCTGCCTACTGCCGAGTCTACATATCCTTCTGCCAACAGCATATCGTATGCTTCTTTAACACTCCCTCGCGAAATTCCATACATCACAGCCAGATCACGAGTGGAAGGCAGACGCGTACCACTGGCAAGGGAACCATTGAGGATTCCCTCACGAAGAGCATGATACAATGCCGAATATTTTAGATGATATTTTTGAAGCGCGCGCTGATAAGCAATCGTAATATCCATATTCTTCTCCTTCAATTGGGCCACTCATTTTCGTTCATATTGGGTCTTTTTATGAATCCATTTTCAACATAATCTGAAATGTATCATTGGTCAATAGATGGAAGGAGAGTTCACTATGAGAAGGAAAGAATTTGCGGTGGCAGAACTAGAGGAAATAGAGCAGTTTCTAAGCGAGGTCAGTTTCGGATTTTTAGGTATGAACAGCGAGGATGGTTTTCCGCGTGTGGTTCCCTTGAATTTCGCTTATGGAAATGGAGTTTTTTATATTCATGGCAGCCGTGCTGGAGAAAAGATGGAACGGATGAAAGAGGATAATCGGGTTACTTTTTCAGCCGCCAAAGAATATGCGCTCATTCCATCTTATTTCACGGATGAACATATGGCATGTCCGGCGACTTCATTTTTTAAAAGTGTTACCGTGCGTGGTCATGCGGAGCATGTAGTGGATTTGGAAGAAAAAGCATCGGCCTTCTCCATATTTATGAGTAAGCTGCAACCGGAAGGCGGGTATGACACGATTGATGCTAGTGATTCACGGTATGCTTCACGTTTGAAAGGGGTCGCTCTGATCAAAATTGTACCGGAGGAATGGACTGCCAAGTTTAAATTCGGTCAAAATGTCAAAGATCAGGAACGTCAGCAAATTATCGACGGCTTGCAACAACGGGGGCTGGATGATGATCTGACGACGATTGAGATGATGCGCAAATATTGTCCTCATCACTGATATATATCGAAAGTCAGGATTGTGCAAAACTCAAGTATAAATATTTGAATTCGGCTTAATAAATCCTGCTCGCTCACCATCAGATTGGTTAATTATACCTTGTAGGGAGATGCCCTTGATTTTCCAAAACTTTCGGTCCTTCTGTATTAGGACTTATGAAGGACAGGTATATATCATCCTCAAGCCCGTTGTTCTTACTGCAAAGGAACTTTATAATACGATAGATTTGTGGCGTAAGGGGGCAAGACCGTGATGGGAGCAGGAGTCAGAAGTCGGGAGAGTCGACGGTTGTTACTGGAAGCAGGGGCTGAAGAGTTCGCTCAGACGGGGTTTTATCAGACAAAGGTAAGTTCGATCGCGGCACGCGCAGGATTGACGCAACCGGATTTTTATATTCATTTTGAAAGCAAGGAACAGATGCATGATGAGCTTGTGGAGAGCTTTCGTACTTTGGTGAATGAAACGGTTCAAAGCATGAAGATAGGCCCGGATCAAAGCGAAGCTGAAATTTTGCAACGGGGACAAGTGTTTCTGGAAGCTATTTTTCGCGTGTTGTCTAATAATCCGGCGATCACTCGTGTCGGATTTTACCAGGCGGCAGACTCGGTGCGCATTAAGGCGGAAATGGCCGAGCATATCAAAAAGCATCTACTGGCGGCGCAACGATGGGGCTCCTGCCGTGAGGAACTGGACCCTGAACTGACAGCAGAATGCGTGATCGGCTTGATTGAACGGCTGACGTTAACGAAATTGCTGCCTGGACGTGAAAGTCCGTCTGTGCTTGCCAAGCAGGCACGAAACCTCCTCTATCACGGTATGCTCGGGTCTGAAGAATAACAGGACTGTACAACCCCAACCTAGATTTGGGCGGCAGGCGCGGCATTTGTCCCTATCATGGATGACGGCATAAGCATAAGATGCTTTTGTAAACCATGAAGGGAGGAATCAGCATGTCTGGAGTAGGCGCTGGTTATGGAGCTTTTACATCCACAGGAGCGATTCTGGTACTTTTCATTCTGCTCGTTATTATCTCCAAAGCATTCGTTATCTAATTCGTAGCTTATGAATCTGATTTCGGGCGATTTGTTGTAATCGACAGAGGGAGGAGGAACTTAAGATGGGTGAAGTAGAAAGAGGTTGCGGTGGTGGCGGCTACAACATGTTTACTTCCACTGGTGTTATTCTGGTACTCTTCATTTTGCTGGTTATCATCACACGTACCATTTTCATCTAAAGCTATATTCATGGGCTTGAGCGCCGATGCTTCGGGTCTATGACCGTGCTAGTCAAAACAGGAACCGTCTCCAATAGAGGCGGTTTCTTTTTATACCAAAGTTTACGTTGACGTTAACGTTATAGAGGCGTAGTATTTATATATAATCTTTTTCATAAGGTGGGTGTCATGGTTACGTATAAAATTGATGAGGTCGCCAAGCAAAGTGGTCTGACGAAGCGAACTATTCGTTATTATGAGGAAATCGGATTATTGCCCTCCCCGCAGCGCAGTGAAGGAAATATGCGCCTGTATACGCAGGAGGATGTGGATTTACTAAAAAAAATAGTGAGTGCCAAGGAAGTACTTGGATTCTCCTTGCAAGAGCTTCAGCGTTACATGTCCGCGGCGGAAATGCTCAAGGGACAGCGGGAGGAATATCGCGAGCGAACGGAGCATTTGCAACCGAACGAGCGACGGGCCATGTTGGAGGATATGGAAGGTACACTGAACGAACAGTTGGAATTAATGGAGGGAAAAATCAACAGCATCCGTTTGCTCCAGACTGAGTTGGAGGAGTTGCGGGTCAGGGTTCGTGAACGCAAAATCCTTTTGGATGAGGAACTTGATCGCGACCCATCATAGCAAGAACATTTACATTCAGATGTGGAGGTAACATCATATTATGAGTTCACAACATGCATTACCTGAAGAGTTAAAAGAACGCTCAGGCTTGCTGTCTCAGCCCAAAGCGGTATGGGCGGTCGCCTTTGCCTGTGTTATTTCATTTATGGGTCTGGGATTGGTCGATCCGATTCTTCCGGCCATTGCTGATCAGCTTCATGCTACGAAAAGCCAAGTGTCGTTGCTGTTCACCAGCTATAATCTGGTAACAGGCGTCGCGATGCTGATTACAGGCGTCGTATCTAGTCGATTGGGTGTCAAATGGACACTACTAACAGGGATTTTGTTTATTATTGTGTTTGCCGGACTGGGCGGCACGGCCAATACAGTTGGCGGAATTGTGGGTTACCGTGCAGGCTGGGGTTTGGGGAACGCTTTGTTTATCGCAACAGCGTTGTCTGCGATTGTTGGTCTGTCCACTTCTGGAACAGCTAAAGCAATTATTTTGTATGAAGCGGCATTGGGCCTAGGGATTTCAGTGGGTCCGTTGCTGGGCGGTGAGTTAGGTTCCATTTCCTGGCGCGGTCCATTTTTCGGTGTAGCCGGACTGATGGTAGTGGGATTTTTGTTCATTACGTTTATGCTGCCTTCGATTCCAAAGCCCCAAAAACGCGGTTCCATTGCCGATCCGTTCAAAGCGCTTAGTTATCCGGCTTTGCTCACGCTCGGCATTGTAGCATTGTTATATAACTTTGGATTTTTTACGTTGATGGCGTATTCTCCATATGTAATGCATCTGGACGAGCATGGTTTGGGTTATGTGTTTTTTGGCTGGGGAATTATGCTGGCCTTTACCTCGGTGTTTGTAGCACCGAAGATTCAAGCACGCTTGAGCGTGGTATCTTCCATTAGTATCATGCTGACGCTGTTTGCCATTGATTTAGGTGTTATGGCGATTGGGACGGTAGCCGGTTCGCCAACGACTGTCATTGTCGCCGTCATTGTAGCTGGTATTTTCCTGGGGATTAACAATACATTGATTACCACTGCTGTTATGCAGGCTGCTCCAGTGGAGCGCTCGACAGCATCTGCGGCCTACAGCTTTATGCGGTTTTTGGGCGGGGCCATTTCGCCGTGGCTTGCAGGGAAGCTGTCAGAGTGGTACTCAGCAGAAACCCCGTTTTATTTTGGAGCATTGATGGTACTGATTGGTGTAGCTGTGCTGGTCGTACGTCGTCGACATATGCAGGATATTCAGGTAGATGCACACTAACATTGAACTTCTGGGGAGGAAAAGAGGATGAGCAAATTCAAACAGATTCTGGTCGCGATTGATGGTTCGGAACATGCTATGAAGGCGTTGGAGACCGCCAAAACGTTGTCGAAGCAGCTTCAGGGGAATCCGCATCTGACTGTATTGCATGTAAACCCGGCTTTATCCATGAATGAGCCCCCGATTGGGGTTGATGTGGATGAGCGGATCGAAGAGGAAGGTCGTCATATCCTGGAACCTGCATCCGACTATTTAAAGGACGCGGACATCCCTTGCCGTATGTTGGCGGGTCATGGTAATCCGGCGAGTGTCATTTGTGAAATTGCAGATCAGGAAAAGGTGGATCTGATCATTATGGGAACACGGGGAAAAGGACTGGTTTCTGAAATGATACTGGGTAGCGTGAGCCATCATGTGATTCAGCATGCACCTTGTCCGGTGCTGACGGTAAAATAGATGGTAAGAGAGACGTTAATATAGAGAAAAGGAGGAAAAAGCATGCAGCAGCATTTATTTATTGGAGGAGAATGGAAGGCAGCTTCCTCGTACACGACGTTGAAATCACCGTATTCCGGTGAAATCATTGCTAAGGTGGCAGAGGCCACGCCAGAAGATGCCAAGGCTGCTATTCAGGCGGCCTCTGATGCACGCTCGGAGATGCGGTCCATGCCAGCGCACCAGCGGTCAGCCATTTTGGAGAAGCTGGCTGACCTGCTGGAAGAGCGGCGTGAGGATGCAGCGCGCATCATTGCACGCGAAGCGTCAAAACCATGGAAGGCTGCGCTGGCGGAGGTTGACCGGACGGTGCAAACCTACAAGTTCGCAGCTGAAGAAGCCAAACGGATTCACGGGGAAACCATTCCGCTGGATGCCGCACCAGGCGGCGAGGGCCGTATGGCCTACACGCTCAAAGAACCTGTCGGAGTAGTAGGCGCTATTACACCGTTTAACTTCCCGATGAATCTGGTTGCTCATAAAGTGGGTCCCGCGCTGGCAGCAGGCAATACGGTCGTATTAAAGCCTGCGGAGCAGACGCCGTTGTCGGCTTACTTGATTGCGGAGCTGCTGGAACAGGCCGGATTGCCTGCGGGCGCTCTTAACGTGATCAGCGGCGATGGCAAAACCATTGGCGACGTACTTGTCACTGATCCGCGCGTCAGCTATATCACCTTTACCGGTAGCCCGGCGGTCGGTACAGAAATTCGCTCCAAGGCTGGCTTGAAGCGAGTGACGCTGGAGCTGGGTTCCAACGCGGCCGTTATTATCGACCGTGATACGGATGTGGACGCGATCATCGACCGTTGTGTGAGTGGAGCCTTTGCCAATCAAGGGCAGGTGTGCATATCAGTTCAACGTATTTACGTTGTCGATGAACTGTATGATACCTTTGTATCCCGATTTATAGAAGCAACTCAACGTTTGAAAATTGGAGATCCGCTAGAGCCGGACACGGACGTATCCGCGCTTATTTCAGCCAAGGATGTCGAACGTGTCCGTGAATGGCTGGAAGAAGCGGTTCAAGTAGGTGCGAGAATCGCTCTGGGTGGTCAAGCCAAGGGAGGTATTTTGGAGCCGACGGTTTTGCTTAATGTGGACCCGACTTCCAAGGTATCCTGTCGTGAAGTGTTTGCCCCGCTTGTGCTGATTCATTCTGTTGGCTCTATAGATGAAGCCGTAAACCATGTGAATGATTCGATCTATGGCCTACAGGCGGGAATTTACACACGTAATATCACGACCGCGCTGGATGCAGCAGACAAGCTTGAGGTTGGCGGCGTGGTGATCAATGACATTCCAAGCTTCCGTGTCGACCATATGCCATATGGTGGTGTGAAGCAAAGTGGCACCGGACGCGAAGGCGTAAAATATGCCATGGAAGAAATGCTCGAGACAAAGCTGATCGTTATTAAACGGTAAGTAGTTATATAAAAGCCTATCTGATGGACATAGATAATACGTTTTGCGTATGTCTGCTCATTAGATAGGCTTTTTTGGCACCTTCTTCGTGATTGTCAGATGAAAATAAAGTGTTTTCTTATTGCTTAGATTAAGATAAGGCTCCTTTAAATCACTACATGCTACCCGCGAATGTTCTTTAATAAATATTTGAAAATGGAATATAGTGGATGATGGTGCAGCAACCAGAGTAGGCTTAATCTCCCATGTGCTTCCCAAAAGGGAGCGACAAGCCACTAATACCTTTGAAAATGCACGTTTCTCCTTGGAAGTGTTACAGCAACAAGGAATTCACCCCAAAAAGGTTGTTTTAGTTCATTCAAATGATTAAACTAACGGTTAACAGTAGGTTCAAGTAATCGATGAGATGAAGAGGGGGAAACCGAAATGAAGACGATCAAGTGTATGATGGACCACCTGTACTGGGCGGACGGACGCATCTTGGACGCGCTCGAGGAGAGTGAGACGAAGAACAAGGACCTTCTGAAGCTGGTTCGGCACGTCGCGATCGCGGAACGAGTCTGGCTGTCCCGATTGCAGGGTAAGGGTAGCGCGCAATATGTGTTGTGGGAGGAAGCGGAAGACCTGACGGCGATCCGGACGATGTTCGAAGAAAACGCCGAACAATATCGTGTCTATATCGAAGGGCTCGAGGAATCCGAGTTGGACGAGCTGATCGACTATGCGAACCAGAGCGGGGTTCCGTTCCGAACGTCCGTCCGGGACATCCTGTTGCAGGTCCTCCTACATGGGCAATATCACCGGGGACAGATCAACCGGGCACTTCGGATCGAATCGGCAGAGCCTGTCCAAGTCGATTACATCACGTTCACGAGGCTCTGAAAAGTTCCGCAATGAGAAGGAATGGAAACGCAGTAAAACGATGAAGTTTAACTCGGATAGTCAAGGAATTACAAAGTTTATCAGTGCCTTAGAAGATATTGATGATAGACTGAAAAATATTTGGATAAAGCATATTTAGCTTGAGTTTTAGACCGTTGGAACTGTTCCACCGTCAATATTATATTCACTTCCTGTAATAGAAGCGGCCCGGTCGGATACCAGAAAAGCAACAAGCTCAGCGACTTCTTCTGGTAGTCCTGGACGACCAATTGGAATTCCTCCCAACGAGTACATTAGTTGCTTTAATGCACTTTCTCGGTCACCTGTCGTCTCAGCAATCCGATCAATCAAACTTTGTGCTGCCTTCGTTTCGATAAAGCCTGGCGCAACTGTATTAATACGGATGCCTTGAGGCGAAAACTGCTTAGATAATCCTTTGCTGTAAGTAGTTAAAGCTGCTTTGGCCGCAGCATAAGCCAATGTTGCATCATATAGCGGCAAGCGACGCTGAATGGATGAAATATGAATAATAACACCGGCCCCCTTTTCAACCATAGCCGGCAGCAATCCACGGTCTAAACGGACAGCAGCAAACAGATTGGCGTTAAAAGTTTGCTGCCAATGCTCGTCTGTCAAGATAAGAGCTCCCCCAGATGGGGCTGATGAGCCTCCAACATTGTTGACAAGAATATCTACACCGCCTAGGCGCTCAAGAACACTGTTTACTACTTTATCTACACCTTCAGGCGTACTAATATCGGCTGGAATAAACAGGTCAGGATTTTCTAAATTAGCTGGAGTAGTTCGAGCCGTAGTTATTACGGTAGCACCTGCAGCCGTAAGTCTCTTAGCAATAGCCTCTCCCATTCCTTTGGTACCGCCTGTGACCAAAGCCTTTTTGCCTTTAAACTCACTTAAAATATTTTCTAATTGAAAACTCATGCAAATAATTCCTCCTGATTTTCACAATGTGGTTGAGAAATACCTCCAGGGATGTCCACTCCGAGTTCACTTGTCTTGCGAACCTTACAAACTAGCGACAATGACGCCCCGGTACCGCCCTCCGCGTAGTCGATGCTTTAGGGCTTTTTGATAGGCTGGACTAAAGTACCAAGCTTGTGCTTCCTCAAACGTGGGGAATTCCAGGATGGCCAAACCTTCAATATCGGGTCCTTCGAGGACCTGGTATGCGCCATACATTGCTAGGGGTTTGACGGAATATCCCGCCAAACCTGCCGGTGCCAACTGAGAATAGAGTTGGAGTTCAGTTTGATCGGTACTCTGTTCACGTATAAAAACAACATAAGCGGGCATATGCGTTTTCCCTTTCTTATTTTTTTCAGGATTTTGCAAAATCCTCTTTTAATTACTTTATGGGAGTGTAATGATCAGTTCTTTAATTTTATTGTTGTTTACTAGAAATTGATGTTTGAGTAGGAGTGGATCGGGAAGATTCGATTTATCAAAGTCTCCGTCTACTTTCACAGTTACGACGACGGTATTATTTGTGTCGTCCGTATCCACGATCTCGAAGGTGACATTCGGCCCCAATATTTCTGCTTCACACCATGATTTTATGGCTTCCATACCTTTGATTTCGTGATGATTATCCAAGATCAACGCATCTTTATCGAAAGCGGAAGTAAATGTTTCAAGCCGGGATTTGTTCGCTGATGTAAAGTAAGTTTCTACTGCTGGTGGCATGGGTCTATGTGGATTCATTGATTCTTCAACCTCCTATGGTGAGTATGTTGTGAGCGATAACTTCAAACTCATCATAGCAGTGATAATATGACTACATGGTGTCATATTATAGAAGATCATTTAAATTTCCTTTCATCGTTTCTAAATGAGACAATATTCTTGTACGTACTTGTTCGGGGCTAACCTTTATAAGGAGGGGACCAAAGGATAGCAGATAACTGTCCAGCCAATTGCCTAGAGGAAATTGTGCCGTGACGGTATAAGAGCCGTCTTCCTTCTGAGTAATTGTTTTCTCGGCAAATTCATCGTATACGCGGTAAGCACCTTGAGCAGAAATGTGAAGAGTTACTTCAATGGTATCAAGCAAATTGTTCATTTTTGTATCTGTAGATGCTACGACCGTTCTTGGCTCATAACTCATTTCGGAAACTGTAATCTCTTTCATTCGGCTAATCTTAAATACACGATGACTTTCGGTATTTAAACAGTAACCTTCCACATACCAGGATTTATCTTTAAACAATAGCTTGGCAGGTTCGACGCTACGATAACTCTGTTCCCCGGCGACGTTATAATAGCGGAACTTTATAACATGGTTTGTAATTATTGCGTTGCGTATGAGTGTAAATAGCTGTCTCTGACTGTTTTGGCTTCCCCATGGCGAAAAATCTACCTCGATCCAGTTACCCATGTCTTTTTTAAAAAGCCTACTCAATTTGTTCAGCACTTCTTCTACCTGTGGAATGGTAGCGGTGGCCACACTCTGAAGGGCCATTAAGATATCATCTTGTTCCTGCTCGGACAGTAAAGAGGTGTTAAAGACATAACCCTCCATCAATGATATTCCGCCCCCCTTGCCTCTACTGCTGTAGATGGGAATCCCAGCTGCGCTTAAGACATCTATGTCCCGATAAATGGTTCGTGTGGAAACCTCAAAATGTTCTGCCAATTCATCAGCAGTCACTTTTTTCTTATGGAGTAACATATAAACGATTTCAAAATGTCTGCTTAACGGCATACGCTTCACCTCTCTCGGTAGCATACACCTTATAACATGACATTATAAAGTCATATTAAGTGATTGTTTGACACCACACCCTAATGGACATCAAATGGGGGACCAATCTTTTATATAAAGTTGAACAAAAAGCACTTGCAAAGTAAAAAGGAATAAACTATACTGAGACCAATCATTAGTAATTGATCAATCACTAACTAAATTAACAAGCAACGGAGGTGATATTCATGAGTAGGATACCGCTCAAGTTTACTTAAACGTATCTTTATCGGAACTATGGATTGAGCATATTCAGTTAATTGAAGGTGTACGAAGTTAAGTAATTGATCAATCACTTACTTTAGAGCAAATGGAGGAAAAACAATGAAACATCTTATTATTTATGCACATCCATCTGAGGGAAGTTTTAATCATGCGATTTTGAACACAGCAGTCGAGGGGCTAAAGCAAAAAGGACATGATGTGGTTGTTCGTGATCTATATGCAATCAATTTTCAACCTGTGGTTAGCAGCAGCGAGGTCATTGGAGGCATTGGAGAAGATGTTGTACGGGAGCAGGAGTATTTGCAATGGGCAGAGGTAATCACCTTTATTTATCCTATTTGGTGGACGGGGATGCCAGCTATTATGAAGGGGTATATTGACCGCGTATTCTCCTACGGATTTGCTTATAAATATGTAAATGGAGTGCAGATGGGACTGCTCAAGGGAAAGAAGGCTATTATCCTCAATACGCAGGGAAAATCACGTGCGGAATATGCCAGCATTGGTATGGATCAAGCACTTCGCTTGACGTCCGACAAAGGCATATTTGAATATTGTGGACTTGATGTCATGTATCATCTATTTTTTGAGTCGGTACCCCAATCTGATGAAGATACGCGTAAAGAGTGGCTTAACCAGATTGCAGACATGGCTAGCAAATCTTAATATTTATGTTCAGAGCCAGTGGCTAACCCAAAAGACATCGCGTGCATTTGCAGGCGACGCCTTTTGGTTGGTCCAATATTGAATGTCACTTCAGTAGTGGTCGCGAAATGTGGTTGTAACGGCCCCATCGAACGATGAGAAGAATGTTTAGACAAGGTGTGTATCTCTCCTTTAAATTGAATTTTGCAACATCATATGTGCAAACAACGTACTCGTTGGAATGGGCAATGTTGCTACAAATCGAGATAAATGCATCTTAGAGAATTTAGCTAATCAATTGAAACAATTTGCCATGCCCCATCTTTATCTTTTTCAAAGTAAAAGGTATATCGTATATCGGATGAATATCCTTCTTCATTATTCAGCCGTTCCCCTACAACGGGTATCAATGTCCGATTATTTTCTTTTATAGCTTCAGCAATACCAGTAAACTTCACCGGATGATCGAAGAGGTAATCGTGACCTGTTCCAACGTCTGGACCGAGCGCAGAATGGAATTGTTCCAAATCTTTTGACACGAAGGCAGCTATAACTGCTTTGAGTTTTGTTATCATGGCATCTTCAATTAGAGGATCTTTAACATCATTCCATTTGATCTCGTCTAAGCTTTGCAGGGCGGCTGGTTGATCTGTTCCTTCTTTTACTACCGTTTCTGAGGTTGTTGGTACTGTTTCATTGGTAGATGTATCTGTTGTTTCCTGCTTTCCACAACCAGCAAACACACTTACACTTACGGAAAGTATAAGAATAGAAATAATTTGAGCAGGTTTGTTCATATTAGATTCACACATCCTTTCTCTTTCTATAAAACGAATACTATTTTTTTTATGAGGAGAAGATGTAATGAAATGACGAAAGCCGACGAAATGGAAAAGTATAGGGTGTTTTACTACAGAAAAATGAATAAATAAATGAAATGACCTTCTCTAATTAAAGAAGGTCATTTTTTAATTCTGGAACCATTATTAAATGCAGCACTGCCTTCTGCTTATAGGCGTTTTTCGCTTGTAAGTCATTCAGTGGGTCTTTATACCTGGTTTGGAATTTTCGCATGGACGTTTTTGCATTTTGTCGGTTAGCTATGATGCTGCGTATCACGGTTCAAAAGTTGCTGTACATGATGAAATCACTGGTGTATATCTATGTAGGGTATCAAGCTGTGGTTATAGCATTTTTTTGAGCTGGGATATACGGGCTTGGGAAACCTCAAGTATTTTGGCATATTCGTGCTGTGCTGCATTGGGGTGTTTTTGCATTAATTCTTTTAGACTTTCGATCATCTGTTGTGTCGATCGCCGCAGACGTTTGGACTCTTTATTAGATCGTTGTGAGTTGGATAAAGCTGATTTGGCTGGTCTTAGGACTGGGCTGAAATTTACCCCCTTCTTTAAACTCTCAATACATTCCCCGCAAATAAAGCTGTCTCTAAAATAAGTTAATTGTTCTGTTGAACCACACATTTTACACGTCACCCCAGTATATTTTCGAAAGGCGAGAATACCGGTTTCCTCATCTGCAAAAATCTCAACAGGATCACCCACATTATAATCCATGGAAATTCGCATTTCTTTGGGAATAACGATACGGCCTAGCGCATCTAGGGGACGTGTCATACCTGTACTTTTCAAATGATAACCTCCTTTTTTTATATCCTTATAATACTAAATAGTTATGATAAAAAAGAATAGGCTTAGAGAAGCAATCGCATATATTTAGTAAACTGTTGAAAAGTATACAAGTAATTACCAAAATATGTTTATTTATTAAGAGGGAGGTGTGAGGAGATTATAAAAAATTTCCGATATATATTCATAAAGTATATTCTAGTTGACAATGGAATTTTTAGTGATACGGGATAAGGAGCAAGATGTGGTGGTAATCGATTCCCATGCTGTATGAGGTGGCGTTTGGTGTGTACGATTGGACGCAATATAAGGCGGTGGGGTATTAACTCGATTAGCACGTGAAGGTCTTCAGACCGACCAGATTGTGGACGATATATCAGCCATGTTGACGATTTTCGTTATGAGGCACAAATACCCACGTTCTATTTTCTGTCCGGACTGACGGGCAATAAGAAGGTTGCCTAGCTGCTGCAAAGGCATTTTCTTGAGAATATCGAATACGATCCGATTGATGCCTTTGATATTTTCGAGAATTTGTACCATTGTTCGCCGGATGTTGCCATGAGGCATGCCGATTTTCTCAA
Source organism: Paenibacillus sp. FSL L8-0158 (assembly GCF_038592965.1). Classification (GTDB taxonomy): domain Bacteria; phylum Bacillota; class Bacilli; order Paenibacillales; family Paenibacillaceae; genus Paenibacillus; species Paenibacillus polymyxa_D. The sequence goes on from NZ_CP151949.1 coordinate 771,986, forward strand.
GGCAATTGCCCGCGGTGAAGGCCTAGAAGGCCGTTCCCCCTTGCTGGATGGAGCTATAGGGACTACCGATGAGAATGGCAAGCAAGAGTACCACAGACGAATATAGGAATTTTGATTTTGCACTCTTTACTATGAAAACTTATACTTATCGTTAAAGCTGACTTGAAGAGAAAATATAAGAATGAGGAGGGGAATAACCATGTACTCCATTAAAGAAGTTCAAATCAAGAGCGGATTGCCCGCATCTACCCTTCGTTATTATGAAAAAGAAGGTATATTACCTGATGTCGGTCGGGATGAAGGTGGAAGAAGGGTATATACCGAAAAACAAATCGATTGGATCAGGTTCCTTATGGCTATGAAAGATACAGGGATGACCATTGAAGAAATTAAGGCGTACCTTGAGCTAAATGTTAAAGGAGAAGCCACAATTCAAGAGAGAAGAGATTTCCTTGTAGCCCACAAAAAGAAAGTGGAAGAACATGTGGCACAAACGCAGCACAATTTGGAGAAAATTATTCAAAAGATAGCTTTTTATGATCGTGTGGTTATGGGAAAAAGCCTCTCTTAGGTATCGTTTGATCTGTAAATAGTGGTTAAGTCAAATCGAATATATGGAGCCCCCGGCATATTTGAAAATACGCGTTGGAGGGCTTTTTTACATAGTTATCTAAAGATGCCGATTGTAGGTCGCAAGTATGAAAAATGGTTGGCAAATGAGCGGTTCACAATGCGCTTATAGGGTAAAAGTGTAGTACCAAGGTGGGAAAGTGAGGGCGTTGACTCTCACGCCACGTGAGACTGTAGACTGTCAAGCAAGGGAGGTGAAGCGGAATGGCTTATACGGTGAAGGAAGTATCTAATCTGTCGGGAATCAGCGTACGAACCTTGCATTATTATGATGAAATAGGATTGCTGAAACCGCATCATATTGGGAGTAATGGATATCGCTATTACGAACAGGAACAACTGTTGAGGCTTCAGCAAATCATGGTATATAGGGAACTGGATTTGCCTTTATCTGAAATTGGAAATGTGCTGGAGCAAACCAAGGAACAAAAGGCCGAGGTTTTGCAAGAGCATCGAGCCAAGGTCGAGGCCAAAGTCTTCCGCTTGCATACTCTCCTACAAACCATCGATGAAACGGTGGCTCATTTGAAAGGGGAACAAGCAATGAAACCAGAGCAAATGTACCAAGGGTTTAACCCGGAAAAGCAGAAAATGTATGAACGTGATTTGACAGACCGTTATGGTCAAGAGGCTCAGGAAACAATTCAGGAGAGCAAGACGGCGACGAAGAACTGGAGCAAAGAGGATTATTTGGATTCGCAGGCAGAGGCTGACCAGATTCATCGGCGGCTGGCTGAAGCCATGAATAAAGGATTGAAACATAATAGTGAAGAAGTACAGGCGCTGATCCGCCGTCATCTTCAATGGGTAAGCCGATTTTATACTCCTACCGCAGAAATTTATAGCGGGCTGGGAGACTTGTATGTCGAGCATGAGGATTTCAATAAAATGTATGAAGGCTACCGCCCCGGGCTGGCTGAGTATTTGCGAGACGGAATGAAGGTGCTGGCCGAACGGGAATTAAACTAGCACCAGCTGATGAAAGGGCTTAAATGATATGAAAAAGAGGTGAACAACAAGCCGATTTGACGACCTGCTGTTCACCCTTTTTTGTGTAAAACTGCTTACATGCTGCTTGGTACTGTTCTCATGCCTTGCTGACTGCTGTTTCCGAACTGCTGCATGTTACCACTGCCTGCAAAATGCTGTCCGGTCGTTCCCATATGTTGCGGAAAGCTGTGATTCATGTGGCTTCCTGCACTAAAGGTGGATGGTTGCATACTACGGGAAGCATAATTATCGCCAAATCCAGGCTGAGTCATTTGGCTGCTCGAGCGGATAGTGTTTTCCAGCTGACTACACAGTTGAATCACTTGTTGGTATTGTTGCATAGCTTTTTGGTGGTCCTGGATTGCGGTTTGGATCATTTGAGCTGCATTACGTTCACGTTGCACCAGGCTTTCAAGGCTGGATGCATTTTGTTGCTCTTGTTGCAGCAACTGCTGATACATGGCGGTTCCTTGCTGTGTTTGTTGTGCCAATTGCTGAATAATTTGTTCACATTGATGAAGTTGTTGTTGTGGAGCCATGTTGTTGAACATTGATCATCAATCTCCTTCGCCGGATAGTTTTGGGTTTCAGACCCTCCTATATTGTGGCGAAGGATGACGATATATATGCGCTATTTTTGGTTATAGGTTGGCTACCAGAATAGCCGTAAATTCCTCTAGGAATACACAATCTTCGTGATCAAAGCGACCTTTTAGTGGGCTGTCAATGTCCAGCACTCCAATCAGCTCCCCATTCTTGACAAGGGGGATAACGATTTCACTATTGGAAGCAGCGTCACAGGCAATATGTCCTGGAAACGCATGTACATCATCTATAACAAGCGTTCGTTGTTCTGCTGCTGCGGTACCGCATACGCCACGTCCCAATGGAATCCGTATACATGCAGGTAAGCCCTGGAAAGGACCAAGTACAAGCTCAGTGCCATCATAAAGATAGAAACCGCCCCAGTTAATATTTGGAAGGAAGTGACCAAGTAATGCTGAAGCATTTGCCAGATTAGCAATGGTATTGGATTCATCATGAATAAGTGCCCGGAGTTGTCCGAGAACTGATTCGAATTGTTCATGACGTGTGCCTTCGTAAGGTATAGTTTGAAACATGTAGAGTTCACGCTCCTAACATTAAATTTTCACATGAAGTGTTGTATATATCGCCAAAAATAGGTAATTATGCAATTCGCTTTTACCATTGGTTAATTAATTTAAGATATAACGATTGTATATATTCAGTCAAGTGGAAAACTATACGTTTTAGCGTGGCAAACATTATCGAAAGTAATTCAGCAAGGGTTGCCCTCATCTGTTTCCAGTTTATCCTCTATGGGTAAAAACAGTGTAACATAATTGGCCTAGGCCAGGGAGGAGTTACAATTATGCATGCAGATGTTCAGAACTTGTTTATCCGTATACAGATGCTTTCTTATGCACATCAGAACGATCTCACGATAAGAGATATTCAACCTGTGTTGGAAGAGCGCGGTTACCGTGTAGGAGAACGTGAGGTCAAGCAGGAGCTTGAAAACCTGACGCAGGAAAACTTTCTGACACCGCATGATGATATGTACAGCATTACCGGTGCAGGGATCGATGAATTACAGGAAATTCAGTCGATGCTGGGCGTACTGTACAAGGATGTTGTGAAGAAACCGACACGCACCACTACCCGTGTCTCTTCTTAAAGGCTTAGATGCTCAATACTTTTGATTCGGAAGACAAGCTCTCAAACGGTTTAATCTCTTATAAAATAGAAGATGCCCTTCTAATTCCTAATCCTAGGAACAGGAGGGCTATTTCTATATATAAGCTTCTCAGCTTTAAATAAGGTTGTGTTTGTTGAAGGTATATGCTTAAATGTAGCGTATATTTATTGTCATTTTAAATGCTGGAAGGATGATTGAACATGTGTGCATATGCATGTAAGGGGCATATACCACCGCTGGAAAGTCCGCGTCTTCGGCTGCGAAGAATGGAAAGCGGAGATGCGGCTACGATGTTCGCTTGCTGGTCTGACCCGGAGGTTCACCGTTATATGAACCTTTCTGGTATGTCAGGACGTGAGGACGCAGAGGATATGATTGAGCTGTTGAATGAGCTGGCGAAGACGGAGGATGCGCTGCGCTGGGGAATAGAGCTGAAGGAGAACGGGAAGTTGATTGGAAGCTGTGGTTTTAATTATTGGCAGACAGAGGGAGCTTATAAAGCTGAGATTGGTTACGAGATAGCCAAGCCTTATTGGCGACAGGGTTACATGACCGAGGCGCTACGCTTGGTACTGCCATTCGGGTATAACACGATTCGGTTGAATCGGATCGAAGCGCTAGTGGACCCGCGCAATACAGGCTCGCAAGCTCTGCTGTCCTCGATGGGCTGGACACAGGAAGGACTGTTGCGGCAGGTACAGCATACATCTACAGGCTTTAAGGATATGATGATGTATTCTTTGCTGCACGAAGAATGGCTCAGACTGGAGGCACAACGAAATGCTGTTTCAGTATAACGGCGGTTCATCGCCGCTGCACAGGCTAGGGCCGTTAAGTAAGCTAATATGGGTGGGATGCTTTAGCCTCCTGTCGATGGTTTGGGATTCGACGCTGCGGGAAGCAGTTCTCTTGGCTGCACTGATTGCTGTGGCTGGCTTGGGCGCACGTTTGACCTTAGCACGCCAGCTTCGGGCTATGTCATTCCTGATTGGGTTAGGCATCCCGTATTTTATACTGTCTATCCTAGCGATTCGAGAAGGACATACCGTGGCTTCATGGGGACCCATTGTGATTACAGCAGAGGGACTGGACATCGCAGGGGCGTTAACGTTGCGGATTTTTGTGTTGTTTTTGGCATCTTATATCTATCTCTCGACGACCGATCCCCGAGATTTTGTGCAGGCATTGAATCTGCGCTTGCGTGTTCCTTATCGGTTTGCGTTCGGTATTTCAGTGGCACTGACGTTTCTCCCCTTATTGGAAGAAGAAGGGCGAACCATTATGGCAGCACGGCGTGTTCGTGGACAGGAACCACCACGAGGGTGGAGCCATCGGTTATCATGGTGGAGCGGGTATGCGGCTGCCGTGTTGGTGAATGCTGTAAGACGGGTTCAGCAGACGGCGCTGGCTATGGAGGGCAAAGGTTTCGGTGCTTATGCGGAACGGACCTATCTTCGTACACTGAAGAATGGGCGTTTAGGAAACTTATGTGCTGTGACTGCTGTAGTAGCTACGGCTGTTTTAGGGTGGAGCTTATAAAGTGAAGCCTCTTATTTTTGCTCTTATTGTCAACCTATGAAATATAATTAGGTTGACAATAAGGCTGCAGATGAATACATTTATACAGTAGCAGCTTGTATAAGGATCAGAGCTGCAATCTTATAGATTAGATAGGGAGAGGAGTCAAGAATACATATGAAGGAATCTCGTATGTTTGCAAAGTTTACAACGCTGGATATCGTACTCATGGCGATGCTGGCCACGTTGAACGGCGTCATGACCGTGTATTTGTCGCTCATTAACAAAACATTAAACAGTCTGGGAGGGCCTATCGCAACTTCCGCTATTGTTGGGCTGTACATGATATACGGTTTGTTGGCCTATTATATTATTCGTAAGCCGGGTACGGCGGTTATTGCTTATGCATTTGGTGCGGTAGTGCAGTCTTTTATGGGCTCTGCCTATGGAATTGCTTCTATTATCGCGGCGGCTGTCTGCTATATGATTGCGGCTGAGTTGGTATTTGCCTTGTTGCGGTATCGACGCTGGAACGTTGTTTCGCTGATGCTAGTCGGTGGGGCTATGGTTCCGCTGTGGTTTATTGTGGCAGCCAATATGTTTGGCTATATGCATTGGGGGTGGAAGGTGCTGACGATTGCACTGGTCGTTCGTATCCTGAGCGGCATTGTCCTGTGCGGTCTGCTGACGAAAGTGCTGGGCGATGCCTTAAATCGTACGGGACTGTTAAAACGGTTTGAACTAGGACGCGCTTCACGTGCATAGCCGTGGGTGGCTATGCATGGGGTTATATCTTCAACAATGGGGATCGAGGATATTTCAGTTATGAATGAACATAGCGATTATAATTTGAACAGTGAAATAGCCGTATCCTTGAGGAATTTTGGCTATCGGTATGATGATCAGGTCGAGCCAGCGTTACATGGCCTAACACTGGACATTGCGGTGGGCGAGCATGTAGCCATTGTCGGAGCCAGCGGAAGTGGAAAGTCTACGCTATGTCAGCTACTTCATGGCGGATTGTCCCGTTCCGGTGAGGGCGAACGGACAGGGGAGCTGACTGTGTACGGGATGGACCCCGATACCGCTGATCTGGCTACTGTCGCCACCACTGTCGGCGTCGTGCTTCAGGACCCGGATGCCCAACTGGTGCAGGGAATCGTCGAAGACGAGATTGCTTTTGGGCCGGAAAATCTGCGCGTGCCTCCGGCAGAAATAGCGCAGCGCATTGCTGCTGCGCTGGAGGCCGTCGGCCTAGCTCACGAGCGCGGCTCCTTCGTGCGCCGCCTCTCGGGAGGCCAGCGCCAACGCACCGCGATAGCTGCGGTACTGGCGTTGGAAGCGCCGCTGGTCGTGTTCGACGACGCAGCTGCGCAGTTGGACCCGCCGGCTGTCTGCGACTTCGTCCTGTTATGTCGGCGGCTCCATGCGGCAGGCCGGACGGTGGTTACCGCGTCCGGCCGCATAGACGATGGCGCGCGGGCAGCGCAGCGCATCATCGTCTTGAAGGGCGGGACCGTGCAGTTGCAGGGTCCGCCCGAAACGCTGCTGCGCGAACATGGTGCGCAGCTGGCCGCCTTGGGTCTGCTCCCCTCCTCCGCAAAGAGGGGAGACGTGCCGCGTGAGCCGGGCGCGAAGCCCGGCTCGGCGGCGGACCGCGCTGGGCAGCCGTTGTTGGAGGTGAAGGGATTGTCCTTCACCTATCCCGGTAGCCAGCGGACAGCGCTAAAGGGCGTGAGCCTTGCTCTTGCACCCGGTGAACGAGTCGTGCTGCTGGGTGAGAACGGCTCAGGTAAAACCACGCTCGGCAAGCTGCTCATGGGCCTACTCCCTGCACCGAAGGGGTGCATGTGGTGGGAGGGGCAGGATATGGCGAAGCTGCCCATTCACCAGCTGGCTACCGGAATCGGCTATGTGTTCCAACAGCCAGAGCACCAGTTTGCAGCTGCAACGGTGTGGGAGGAGTGCTTGTACAGCGTGCGCGCCAAGCTTGGTTTACGGACCGGGGAGCCGGTTCCCGCCGCATATGTGGAACGGGCGCAGCGCTTGCTGGCCGCCGCCAGACTGGAGCACAAACTGGATGCCTCCCCGTACCTGCTAAGTGGAGGCGAAAAAAGGCTCTTGAGCGTTGCAGCACAGTTTATCTTGCCCAAAAAGCTATACATTCTGGATGAGCCTACCGCGGGAACGGATTACGAAGGGGCGAATATTCTGCTCCGTATGTGCACAGAGCAGTCTACCGAAGGCGCGGCTTTCCTGGTCATCACCCACGATATGCAGGTGGCTGAAAGCTTTGCCAGCGATGTTCTGTGCATGGAAGAGGGTCATCTCTATAAAATGGAAAATGGTGAGATTTATCATACGATTACAGTTGACAAAAATTAATGATATGTAGACAATAATATATATACATCGTACAAAACAGGCGGCCTATATAGGCCGCCTGTTTACAATTATGCAGTGCGGGTAATAATCCAGTCTGGAAAGGCAAACCGCACAGTTACAACACAGTTTTTATAAGGGAAGGATTTGTGATTTGCTTGGGAAACGATAAACCCATGAAGCGCGGACTCGTGCTGACAGGTGTTCTATTAGCCACTTTTCTGGCTGCAATTGAAGGAACGGTTATCGGTCCAGCAGGGCCGACAATTGTTAGTGAGCTGGGCAACGTGAATTTGCTCAGTTGGATTTTCACGGCATATTTGCTGACGATGGCTGTGACCACGCCCATTTTCGGCAAGCTGAGCGATTTGTTTGGCCGTAAACCCATTTTTTTAATCGGCTGTTCGTTGTTTGTACTCGGCTCTTTGCTTTGTATGCTGGCTGGCAGTATGGAGCAGCTTATTATCTATCGGGCCATCCAAGGGATTGGAGCGGGTGGTGTCATTCCTGTTACCTTTACCATTATCGGTGATATATACAAAATGGAGGAACGCGGCAAAGTTCAAGGTATGATCAGCTCAGTATGGGGAATTTCTTCCCTGATCGGGCCTCTCTTGGGCGGTTATGTGGTTACCTATTTTGGCTGGGAGTGGATTTTCGGCTTTAACGTTCCCTTTGGATTGCTGGCTATGTACTTCATCGCCCGTTACTTACGGGAACAGGTAAGCAAGCGTACCGCGCGTATCGACGTGCCGGGAGCAGTGACCTTTACCATCGGGATGACGGCCCTCTTGCTCGTATTGGCACTGGGCGGGCAGTATATCGGGTGGGCTTCTCCTGAATTGCTGGCCTTGGCTGCCGTAGCCATTTTGTTCCTGATTTTGTTTTTGGTTATAGAAAAACGCGCTCAGGAACCGATGGTTCCACTAAAGTTATTTCGGATACGGGATATCGCTTTTTCCTGTGCCGCAGCCCTGTTAGTCAGCACCCTGCTGATCGGATTGACTAGCTATCTTCCACTATGGATTCAAGGTGTATACGGTGGGGATGCCGCATCGTCTGGTCTAGCATTGGCTCCAATGTCCATAGGCTGGCTATTTGGCTCTATGATCGGAGGACGCATTTTGCTGACGCTGGGCTCGCGTCGAACCTCTTTGATTGGGCTGACCTTGATTGTATTGGGAGCCTTCGTCATGACCTTGATGGGCCAAACGGCTCCGATCTGGCTGCTGTTCCTGTCTACATTGTTGTATGGACTGGGATTCGGCTTCTCGATAACTGTGTTTACGATTATTGCCCAGTCCTCGGTCGGGTTCCAGTTGCGTGGCGCGTCTACAGCTTTGAATACATTCCTGCGCACGTTGGGACAAACGATCGGGGTTGCAGCCTTCGGTTCATGGCTAAATTTTCGCATTGCTGCCCAGACAGCAGACGGACAGCTTACACAGCAAGGGGTTACGCAGAAGGATATTAACGGTCTGCTTGCACCTCATGCTTCACAGAGTCTAAGTGACAAGGTTGCCGGATTACTTCGTTCTGTACTGGAAAACAGTCTGCATTCTCTGTTCGTTATCATGGTCGTTATTGCAGTTATTAGCTGGTTTGTCGTGCTCGGACTGCGGAACCGTCCGCCGGGTACGGAAGAAGAGGCAGATCAGCGCGTAAAGACACCACAAAGAGAACACGCATAAAAAATAATATAAATCTTTCATGATAAAGAGACAGTCCGGTACACCAAATAAGGGTCCGGGCTGTCTCTTTATGTAAGGGTCTCTCCTCCTACTGATTCAGAAAATAGCCACCTCGTATAGGACCGATAAATTCCCAAGTATACAAAAAGGAGATAAAAATGCCCTATAGTTGCTATATATTCATATGGTAAAGGTAACAAAATGGTAAAAAAGTCTTAAGAAATTGTAATAAAAAATTTGTTTCTGAATTGAGCTGTAAGGTACTAAGGAACCATTTTTTTGAACCCGCTTACAAATTGGGTTTTGTATGATTTATTTTAGAACGATTTTGCATGTGAATGAAGCAACCAACCTAGCAAAATGGGACACGGAAAAAAATCAAGTAGCAATTTTTTCTGAATGCAATAGGAATGAAAAAAATGGGGATTTTCAGAAAATGACTAGGAAAATATAAGGATGAAATTCATAGAGGAACCTGTTTCCTTACTCACATAATAGGGATTTTCAGTCTATATCAATCGTTTGACATACCATATAAAATGGCCCTACCAACCAAAAAGTTGGATTTCAAATCTAGAAGCATAATTAGATTAAGGGAGATGGAGTACTTGAAGTTTAACAAATGGTTCAGTAAAGCAGCCACTGCAACAGTAGCAACTACCTTGCTGTTAGGAGGCGGCGTTCAGGCTTTTGCCGAGGAAAATGATGCATCTGATCTCAAAACAGATAATGCATTTACGCAAATTACGCGGAATGACATGCTGAATATTTTCAAACAGCAAGGCAAAGAGAAATATGAGGTTCCGTCCTTCGATGCGTCTACAATTAAAAATATTCCTTCTGCTATTGGTCGCGACAGTTCAGGCAAGCTGACTGATTTCGATGTTTGGGACTCTTGGCCGTTACAAAATGCCGATGGCACAGTAGCCAATTACAAAGGGTATAATATCGTTTTTGGATTGGCAGGCGATCCTAAAAGAGCAGAGGATACATTTATATATCTGTTCTATCAAAAAGCGGGTAATACCTCGCTGAGCGGCTGGAAAAATGCCGGAAGAGTATTTAAAGACAATGATAAATTACTTGCCAACGATCCGATTCTAAAAAATCAGTCAGAAGAATGGTCCGGTTCTGCTACGCTAACCGCTGATGGACAAGTACGTTTATTCTATACCAGCAGACAGCCCTTTGAGCCGAATAACCAACTATACGGTAAACAAACCTTGACTACGGCTCAAATTAATCTCTCTCAGCCTGATAAGGAGACACTGAAAGTGGATGGTATCGAGGATTTGAAACCGATCTATGACGGTGGTGATGGCAAAACCTATCAAAATGTTCTGCAAAGCGTCGGTGTAGATATGGATAACCATACGTTAAGAGACCCTCACTATGTCGAGGATCAAGGCCACAAGTATATTATATTTGAAGCGAACACAGGGACAGAAACCGGCTACCAAGGCGAAGATTCGCTTCAAAACTCAGCTTATTATGGCGGCAATAAAAAATTCTTCACGGAAGAGCAACAAAATTTGTTGCAAAGTCCCAAGAAAAAGGGAGCTGAGCTAGCCAACGGCGCACTGGGCATCGTTGAATTGAATGATGATTATACGTTGAAAAATGTAATGCCTCCTTTGATTGCTTCCAATTTGGTAACAGATGAAATTGAACGGGCGAATGTGTTCAAAATGAACGGTTTGTGGTATTTATTTACGAGTACGAGAGGTTCCAAGGTGACTGTAGATGCGATCGGTGACGATGATATTTACATGCTGGGTTATGTTTCTACTTCCTTGACAGGGCCTTATAAACCGCTGAATGGAACCGGTCTCGTTCTTCATCAGGATCTGGATCGTGATGATATTACCTGGACGTATGCCCATTTTGCTATCCCGCAAGGCAAAGGCAATAACGTAGTCGTTTCGAGTTATATGACTAATCGCGGTCTTTTCCCGGATCACAAATCTACTTTCGCACCAAGCTTCCTGCTGAATATTAAAGGCTCGAAAACCTCTGTTGTGAAAAACGGTATTTTGGAGCAAGGGCAAATCACGATTGATCCAACGGATGACAAAAAAGAACCTCCATATAATTATGGAAAGAAATAAGTAGGTAATGCAGTATGTCCGAAGGCGGCAGCTTGGTAGCTTACCGATCTGTCGTCCATCGGGCGGTACATAACGATGCAATGAAAGGTAAGGAGGATCGCCATAATGAAAAAAAAAACTCCCAAGAGCATTTGGATACGATCCGTTGTAATCATCACAGGCTTAACTATATTCATAGCTATGGGTTGGAGTATGTACCAACAGGGTACAGTCGAACCCCCAAAATCTGCTGCAACTCCAAAAAATCAAGCTAATCAAAGTAAGCATACAACACCGACCTATCGGTCAGCCTATCATTTTACCGTTCCGGATAAGTGGAAGAATGATCCTCAACGGCCCATTTATTTTGATGGAAAATATCATTATTACTATTTATATAATCGTGACTATCCCAAAAAGAACGGTACAGAATGGCGACATGCCACATCAACCGACCTGGTTCATTGGAAAGATGAAGGGGTGGCGATTCCCAAATATACGAACCGGAATGGAGATCCTTGGTCTGGTTCGGTCGTGATCGATGATAAGAATACCGCAGGTTTTGGAAAAGGCACGTTGGTAGCCATTGTGACACAGCCCTCCGCAGATGGCGGAAAGCAAGAACAATTTTTGTGGTACAGTAAGGATAAAGGCAAGACGTTTACTTCTTACCGCAACAAGCCTGTGATGTCCAACCCCGGTACAAAGGACTTCAGAGATCCCAAAATCATCCGAGATACTCAACGTAATCAATGGGTGATGGTCATGGCAGAGGGAACGAAGATTGGCTTTTATAAGTCTAGAAATTTAAAGGATTGGCAGTTTACGAGTGGCTTTCAAACGGAAAATATCGGGCTTGTAGAATGTCCTGACCTTTACCAGATGCGTGCAGATGATGGAACCTATCAATGGATTCTGGGCGCGAGCGCCAATAGCAAATCAACAGGCGGACCCAACACGTATGCCTACTGGACGGGAGATTTTAATGGAGAAGCATTTCTCCCTGATCACAGTGAACCTGAGTGGCTGGATTATGGGTTTGACTGGTATGGTGCAGTTACGTTCGAGGAAGGAAAAGACAAAGATAAATACAGTCACCGTTATGCTCTGGCCTGGATGAATAATTGGGATTATGCCAATAACACGCCTACCCTAAAGGAAGGCTTTAATGGAATGGATTCGATTGTTCGTCAAATTCGGTTGAAGCATACAGCGGATGCTGGATATCGCTTGGTTTCACAGCCAGTAAAAACTTTGGAACGATTCCAAACTTCTACGAAATCATTTGGACAGATCAAAGTAGACGGTGTTCACTCGCTTCCTGTAGCAGGCGATACCTATCAGTTAGAGGCGGATGTATCTTGGTCAACGATCAAAAATACGGGACTGAGGCTTCGAGAGTCAGCAGATGGCAAGCGCCATGTGGATGTCGGTGTTTCGGTGGATGGGCAATACTCCTATGTAAATAGAGCCAATACCGGGCATCCGGATCAGAGTGGGAAATATGTAGAGAGCAAGGCGCCTTTTGATGCTAATAAGAAAAAGGTCCACCTAAACATTCTCGTCGATAAAACCAGCATTGAAGTGTTTGTAGATGATGGAGAAGTAGCTTATTCCTCCTTAATATTTCCACGATTAGAGGATCAGAAAATTACTCTTTTTTCCGATGGCGGTCCGGCTATGTTTAACAATGTAGTGGTCAAACATTTTAGTCGATAGCAGATACTTATGCTGCTCGTAAGCTTGGGCATATTTCGCTCTATTCAGGTATATAAAAAGTCCACCCATGAATATAAGGGTGGACTTTTCTAGTATAAATCTAATTTACGTTTAGCACAGCTAAAAGATTGTTCATTTCTTCACAAATGATTGTTTGCTAAAATTACTATTCATTCTATTTGTGATAAGGTGACAGGTTATCAGCGCTACGACCCAATTTTTTAAGCAAGCCGATGAGTTGATCTCTTTCGGTTTCACTGATTCCGCTAAAGGCACGTTCAATCTGACGTGTATAATCAGGATAAATTTCGTCCATGACACGTTGTCCCTCGTCCGTCAATTCTGCATATATAATCCGACGATCTTGGTCGCACGGGTGACGGTGCAAATAACCGCGGCTCTCCAGCTTGTCAATAACATAAGTGACATTTCCGCTTTGTAGAAGCAGCTTTGCTCCAATTTGTTGGATGGGCTGCGCGCCCTTGTGATATAAAACTTCCATCACGGCAAAGGCCGTTGGGTTGAAGCCCACCGTTTTGATGCCAGCAACCGCATGTTCGTTTACACTTTTGAATGACTTGGCAAACACGCTATACAAATGCATGGATTGCTGTGTCACCAATGTTCGGTAATCTATCATCTTCATTCCGCCTTTATGTATGGATTTGGGCATCCTTTGACCGCTCGGCTCGGATGACCGGGCAACCATACCCTTGTTACTAGCATAAAGGGATTTACATAGCGAAAACATGCGATTTGTCACAGTAGCTGCTTTTTTAACTATTTAATTTCAAAGCATTAAAGTAAATTTTTGAAAAATAAAGGATTTGAATGTAAAAATACTGTTCTGGATGGTTATATTAAAAAAGAACATACCTAACCTAATGAACCCAAATTAACAAAATAAGCTAATTCAGAGGAGATGAAACACATGGATACGGGTTCTTTCCGTTTTCAATTTCGTGATCCGCAGCAAGCTGCTCAAGCCTGTGAAACATTAAAGGAAATTGGATACTCTGCCAGCACGAACGGTGACACAGGTCTCAATGTACATATTGAGAACCAAGATGTACTGTCTGCATTGGAAATTTGCCAAGCCTATGAAGGAAGCATGATTGAGGTAGGGACTCTTTTCTCTAAACCGGATGAATATCCCGGTTTGCAAGGAAATATAGGTGTACATAATCCAGGTTATAGCCCGGAGGACTGGATTATCCCAGCGCACACGATTAACGAGGATTGGAGTGAAGCGTATAAAAACGGTTCCTCTCAGACGTACACAACGGAGGAGCACAACGTCAGCTCTGATCAACTACCCGAGGACGAAGTGGATGGCTTTTCCGGCAGTATCCATATTTGATTTTTGTCCTAAAAGTCATGATTAGAGTTTGAGTTTTCACTGTTCAGCCCATATTAGGAAAAGTTCCTATAAGACCATTGATTATTGTGGTTTTGAAGGAGCTTTTTTTGTTTGAAAAAAACTCAGTTAGAGCTTTCGCCAGAACTGAAAATCTGTAGGATTTGCATAAATAGCAACGACAGCAGGGAATAACAATTTCAGAAAGGAGGTCTTGACCATGCAAAAATTAGGAGTTCACGAAAAATTGGAATTACATGAGCTGCTTACGTTTAAAACAACTTGCCTTACAAAAGCCCAAACTATGATTCCTTTAGTGTCAGACACAAATTTAAAAAACATTTTGCAGCAGGATGTCAACGGTGGTACACAAGATATTCAACAGCTTAGAAATCTACTTGTGTAATTTTAAAGGAGGATTAACGTGAATTCTTTTATTGAGAATATGACTGGAACGAGTCCCATGAACGATCAAGTGATCGCTTCTGATTTATTAATTTCAGCTAAAAGCGGAATTAAGAACTATGCTCTTGCGCTGACAGAGTCAACCAGTTCGGAAGTTCGCAATGTTCTTTGTGACCAATTGAGCAAAGCGGTTAATCTTCATGAACAAATCTTTAATTACATGAAGAACAACGGTTACTATAATGCTTATGATCCAGAGCAGCAAATACAAATGGATATTCAAAATGCAGATAAGGCCCTTTCTTTATCTAAAGTTTGATCGTTTGAGTTTTACTTAACTCCTCGGACAGTTTTATACATTTACAAAGCACCAGTAAACCTTAGCAGGGTTCTGGTGCTTCTTTATTCATAAATAAAGCCAAGTCATGCTCCACATGAAATATGGTGAAATAGGCAATCTTAAAATGGAGAACTCGGTCTCAAATTCAGGAATAGGGTGATTCTCTTTATGGGTAAGTCTTCGGATCGTATGCAAAAAGATAAAAAACTAAAATGGTGGCAACTAAGCTTATTAGGAGTTGCAGGTACCATCGGTACAGGATATTTCCTCGGGTCCGGCTTAGCGATTTCCATCGGTGGCCCAGCCGTACTCATTGCATACTTTTTGGCAGCGGTGGGAACGTATGTGGTGTTTGACGCCCTATCGCGCATGACGGCAGATCATCCAGAACAAGGCTCTTTCCGTTCCTATGCCCAAAAAGCATTTGGTAATTGGGCAGGCTTCGGTAGCGGCTGGGTGTATTGGTTCTCAGAATTGCTTATCAATGGGAGCCAACTAACGGCGCTATCTATATTCTCACGCTTCTGGTTTCCTCAGGTACCGATGTGGATCTTTGCAGCAGGCTTCGGGATTTTAGGGCTTGTGATTGTTTTTTTTGGTAACAAGGGTTTTGATCGAGTTGAAAATGTATTGGCCATCATTAAAATGGCAGCTATTGTTATGTTTCTGGTCTTGGCCGTTGCTCTTTTGGCAGGCTGGATCGGAGGAGGAAAATATAATCCAAAGTTCCCCATCAGTTACAAAGATTTTTTCCCTACCGGCGGTATGGGATTATGGTCATCTTTTATTTTTGCCTTTTATGCATACGGAGGTATTGAAGTGCTCGGAATAATGTCTAATCGGCTTCAAAAACCGGAAGATGCACCTAAAGCAGGAAAAGTAATGCTGATGACGCTCGTTGTAGTATACGTGCTTTCGATTGGTCTGGCTGTGTCTATGGTGCCATTAAGTGCGTTTAACCCGAAAGAAAGTCCTTTTGTGCTTGCGCTGAGCAGCGATCATCTGGTTTTTGTGCCTCATTTATTTAATGGGGTGCTTATTATTGCAGGGTTCTCCACAATGACAGCGTCCCTATATGCAGAGACATCTATGATGATTACACTTGCACAGGAGGGAGATGCGCCCACATTGTTTTCACGGAAGTGGAAGGGCAAATATCCTCTGTATGCACTTAGTTTGATCTCCGTTGGATTAATCTCAGCCATCGTAATGTCGTTGCTGCTGCCGGGAAAAGTGTATGAATATATTACGACAGCTGCAGGGTTAATGCTGTTGTATAACTGGTGCTTTATTTTGCTGTCTTCAGGTAAGTTACTGGAATCGAGCACATCTAGCAACATTAAACGCTGGATTGGATTATTGTTGATAGCTATGGCTGTGGTCGGATCCTTTTTCCATAAGCTTAGCCGCCCGGGAGTTTACATCAGCTTACTGCTGGTCTTGTTAATTGCAATATGTGACCTCATTGTACAATGGGTTCGCCGAAAGCACGGCAAGGAATCTCGTTAACATTGTCAGGGAGTTAAGCGTTAGCGTAAAAAAAGTAATTGAAATGCCTGTAGACCAAAATAAAAACCAAAACCAATGAGAGATAATCCAGACATCCAAGAGATGGTTTTAAGTAATCCGGTTTTTAGAAACCTCCGGAAAATACTTGAAGCGGCTGCCATGGTCACATCCCAGAGTAACACACCTAATACAATCGCTCCGCTAAAGATCATTAGCTGTTGTACTGGATATGTATTAGCGACGTTGGCCAGTATGGACCCGTAAATGCCAAGCCAGAAAAGGATGGAGAGAGGATTAAATAATGACATCAGGAAGCCTGCCAAAAATGAGTTGGTTAAGGTATTGCCATTTCCCCTTAATTCAGATTCTGAAATCACACCTGCATTTTTGATGCTTTCAATACCTGTATACACAAGTACGAAAAAACCAAACAACCATAAAAAAGCTTTAACAAACGGGGCATTGAGAAGGTGGATCATTCCCAAATAGACAAGCAGCATATAGATTATATCTGCGGTTATTGCCCCAAGCCCGATAAACCAAGCATGCCAAAATCCATTCTTAATACCTCGATCCAACTGTGCAGCATTAATCGGCCCAATAGGGGCCGAAAGTGACAGACCGAGAAAAATATAACTGATAAATGTATTAATGGTGTTTTCCTCCTTAATTTTTTATTGGCTGTTATGTATTTGTCTATTTTAGTTTATTCGGACAAACCCATGGGTAAGACCAATTTTTTGCGTATATTGTAGATGTAATCTCGTTATGACCAAACACTCAATAAATCAAATCCCAATAGGAGCTCTAATTCTTCGACAAAAGGATTAGAGCTTTTTGAATGTAGATCATTAAAAGTTCATTGAATAAATAGGCTTGACACTTTTGATGAAAGCGCTTATATTTATTTCATAAACAATACGTTATATAACGTTATACAAAAGGAGAGGTAAAAATGATGAATGTACAACAGACGGTTCAGACGATTTATGAACAAGCAAGTGGAGAGATTTCCGAGGTTTATTTAGTAGCTTGCGGGGGCTCATTAGTCGATATGTATCCCTCAAAATATTTTTTGGATAGTGAAGCAAAGAAGCTGGTAGCAGGCATGTATACAGCAAATGAGTTTGTGCATGCGCTGCCAAAACGATTAGGTAAAAACTCAGTTGTCATCGTGTGTTCCCATGGAGGAAACACGCCGGAATCGGTTGCGGCTGCTAAATCAGCCAAAGAGAAAGGCGCCTACACCATCGGCTTAACCCACAATAGTGAAGCGACACTGCTCAATTACTCTGATTATTCATTCCTCTACGAGTGGGGAGATGAGAGCGATGTCAAAAATAACCCGATGGCTATTATTTTGGAGCTTACTGTTGAGCTGCTTCAAGTCGCTGAAGGCTATGTGCATTATCAAGCTTTCCAGAACGGCTTGGGAGCAATCAATGGAATTATTAACAGGGCCAAAATACAAGTTGAACCGCGTGCCAGTGTATTCGCTGACAAATACCGCAATGAAGATCTCTTTTATATCCTGACCAGCGGAGCTTCCTATGGACATGCCTACGGATTTGCTATCTGTTCTCTAATGGAAATGCAATGGCTTCATGCGGCTTCAATCCATTCCGGTGAATTTTTCCACGGTCCGTTTGAAGTAACGGATAAAGAAACTCCATTTATTCTGATGATTAACGAAGGACGCACACGGGCATTGGATGAGCGGGCACAGACTTTCCTGAATCAATATGCCGAGAAAGTGGAAGTGATCGATGCGAAGGAGCTTGGAATCGGAACTATTGCCGACGAGGTTGTCGAGTTTTTTAACCCGGTTTTATTTTACAGCATTGTATGTGTTTATCGTGAAGCACTCGCAAATGTACGCAATCACCCACTGGAAACTCGCCGTTATATGGGCAAAGTAGCTTACTAAGCGCACTTACCAACAGGAGGAAACCATCATGAAAGTTCTAGGTATTGGCGATAATGTGGTAGATAAATATGTTCATCTGCGCATGATGTATCCTGGCGGCAATGCGCTTAATTTCAGTGTGTTTGCCAAAAAAGCGGGAGTAGATGCAGCCTTTATCGGAGTATTCGGGGATGATAACGAAGCACAGCATGTAGAACACATTCTCCGTGAGCTGGAAATCGACATTTCACGGTGCAGATATCACAGCGGTGAGAACGGCTGCGCACGTGTAACCCTGGAAGACGGAGACAGAGTATTTCTGGGCAGCAATGAGGGAGGAGTTACACGTCTCCATCCGCTGAAGCTGAGTGAAGATGACAAGGCCTATGTTGGCGGGTTCGACCTTATTCACACGGGCTTGTACAGTCATACAGGGCACTTGTTGCCTGAATTGGAGACGCTGGGAATCCCTCTTTCTTTTGACTTTTCAGATGATTTCGTAGATGAACAGGTGGAGAGATATATTGCGTACGCCGATTTCGCATTCTTCTCTTGCAGCCATATGACGGATGAAGAGACACAGAACTATATCCGCTCCAATCGAAAAAAAGAGGGGCAAATTCTGGTAGCCACACGCGGCGGAGATAGATCTATTGCCTATGATGGTACCAAGTTCTATTTTCAAATGCCTGATTCCGTGGACGCTGTGGATACAATGGGGGCAGGAGACTCCTATATCACCGCCTTTTTACTGAGCTTTTTGAAAAAGGGTAATATTCAGGATGCTATGGCAGAAGGCTCGAGGGTTGCCGCCCAGAGCTGTCTGGTAGAAGGTTCATTCGGATACGGCGTCCGTTACTAATAAATTTTTTTCAAATATCTTCACTTGTAAGAATATGTAACATTTGATACTCTAAGTGGGAGTAATATAACGTTATATGACAAGTGAGGGTACATTATGTTGAATTCAGATCAAGCAGAGCCATTATATATTCAATTACAAAAAGCGGTCAAAACTGCTATTCATAATGGAACATATACGCAGGGAAGTCGTATACCGACCGAAACTGAACTAAGCGAGACCTACAATGTAAGTCGAATTACCGTAAGAAAAGCGATTGCCGAATTGGTTCATGAAGGTTATCTGACCAAACGTCAAGGAAAAGGTACCTTTGTCAATGTACCCAAAATTGGGCGGAAGATTGAACATGTCATCGGCTTTACGGCTGCCTGCAAATCCAACGGCCTCTCTTCACACAGTGTGGTCACAGAACGTGAAATCATAGAAGCAGATGAGGAAATTGCACATCAGTTGCAGCTGCCACAAGGAGAAAAAGTGTTATATATTCAGCGCCAAAGATACGCCGGTGATCGACCGCTCATGCTGGAGAATAATTTTTATCCTTATGACCGATTTTCATTTCTAATGGAAGAGCAGTTAGAGGGCTCTGTATACGAACTATTGCGTCATAAATACAGCATCGATCCTAACCAACCGGGAGAAACGATATTACAAATCGCCTTGGCGGATGAATACCAGGCAAAGCTGCTGGAGACGGCCATCGGACAGGCGTTGTTCTACATGCATACGATTATTTATGATCAGCATGGAAGCCCCGTTCATGTAGGTAAGCAGTACATCATTGGGGACCGTTATCAATTCTCAATATAAATCCGTTGCCTGTTATGTAATGTTATTCAGGTACGGCGCAGCTTCTGCTTCCACTCCATGAGAGAAGCAGAAGCCATATTATAACGTTATATTACGTTATGTTATGGAGCGGATAAATAATGAGGAGGTGAAACTGTGCAAGGGAAGAAGGACACATTAGCGGACAAAGTTCTACTGTCAAATGCTATTTTTAATGGCTTAGAAAATGAAGCTTCGCCTGGGTTTATTGCACTGCGGGGAGAATGTATTGCAGCAGTGGGGCGTCCCGAGGAAGCACAAGCTTGGATAGGAACTGAAACGGTTGTCTGTGATTTGGGTGATGCTTTTATCATGCCAGGAGTTCATGACAATCATGTATTTTTTACCGGATATATGTCGATGCATCGGGGCGTGGATTTGACTCATGCAGCCTCGATTGAAGAAGCAGTGGAATCCATGCTGCAAGCGGCAAACAATCTTCCGTCAGGGAAAGATGTAACCGCTTACGGGTGGAGCGAGGAAAGATGGGGCAAGCTGCCGGAACAAAGCTTGTTGGACGAGATGTTCCCTGATCGGGCGGTAATTGCCATTAACCTAAATAAAAGCTACTGCTGGATGAACAGACTGGCTCAGGAGAAATATCAATTTTTGCCGGATCAATGCAGTGCTGAGGCACGCGCTTTGCTGCTCCAAGCTATGATGCAGGATCATAGCCTTGTCAAACAAGAGTTTGTGGAGTTTTGCCGCCTGCTGGCTGCACGAGGAGTTACTTCCATAAAGGATATTGGCTTTGACCGGCATAGCGAGCTACTGCCGATCCTAGAAGAATTGAAAGAAGCAGGAGAACTGCCACTCCGATTTCATTTTTCGCTTGAACCCGTTGTTGAACCGTTGGATATTGGCACCGGTATCAAGTATAAAGCACTTTATAATGGAGACCTTATTCGTTTTCAAGGATACAAGCTGATGCTTGACGGCGTTGTAGCCGATCATACAGGGGATATGTTGGAGCCTTACGCAGATATGCCTGAAGTCACGAACTTAAAGACGGTTGATTATGGAAAAATTGAAGCCTCAGTTCTGGAAGCAGACAGCCAAGGTATCAAATGCTGCCTAACTGCAGAAGGGGATGCTGCAATTCGCCAGGCAGTATCGATGATTGAAAAATGCCGCGAACAACAAGGGAATCACCTTATTAGACATTCGATCAGTGATCTAGAGTATCCTCATCCAGATGATCTGATTAGAATGGGCGAGAACGAAATTTTTGCCGAAGTCTACGCCCAAATCCTGCTACTGAATCCTTCTTACGAGGACGCTTATATGTCTGCTGTGGTAGGTAAAGACAATGAAAACCGCTTTTATAATTATAAATCCATGCTGGAGGCTAACGTGCCAATAACCATTGGGACTGATCTGCCTTTATTTATCACTAGTGTCCCTGATTCGCTGTATGCAGCCTCTCACCGATTATTCCCGGATGGCTCACCTGCAGGAGGCTGGTATCCTGACCAAGGGATGCCGCCATCCGAAGTTTTAAAGGCATGGACCATTAATGGAGCCAAACATTGTTATATGGAAGAGGTTACAGGTACGCTGGAGGCTGGAAAATATGCTGACATCGCCGTTTTTGATCGCGACCTCCTTAACGCATCCGCTGGGGACATCAGGGATGCCCAAGTGATATTGACCATTATGGGAGGGAAGGTTACGTATAACCATTCTTGGAATGAGGGATAAACATGAACATCAAGAATAAGAAATGGAAATTATCCTTGCCCCATAGTTATACTTTAATATTTTTGATTATTATTACAGTCGCCGCATTGACATGGATTGTACCCAGCGGTCAATTTGAGCGTCATGAAGTGACAGTGAACGGTGTGACCAAAACGGCGATCGTTTCGGGAACCTATCACACTGTACCCAAAACGGGTGAGAACGGTGATTTAAGACAGGGAATCCCCCAAATCCTTAGCGCCCCGATTGAAGGGATTATCAATGCTGCCGATGTGGTCTCTTTTGTCCTTATTGTAGGCGGCTCCTTCGGGATTATTCTGCAGACGGGAGCCATCGATCGTGCTCTGACGGCTCTTGCCAGGCGACTGAAGAATAAGGGGATTTTGCTTATTCCAATTGCCATGGTTATATTCAGTCTCGGAGGCTCTACCTTTGGGATGAGCGAAGAAATTATTCCGCTTTATGCGATCTTTATTCCGTTAATGTTTGCCCTAGGCTTCGATTCTATGACTGCTATTCTCATTCTATTTCTGGGAACGCAAATTGGCTATGTTGGTTCGACTGTGAATCCATTTTCAGTATTGATTGCCCAGGGGATCGCAGGAGTGGAGGGGAATCCACAGCTCTGGCTGAGATTTATTGAATGGCTTGTGTTTACTATGATTTCTATTGTCTTTACGATGTGGTATGCGCACCGGGTTAAGAGAAATCCGGAGAAATCCATTGTTTTTCAGAGTGATATTATAAATCGCGAGCAATTTATAAAAGAAAATACAGGTGAGGACGTCGTCTTCACGTTTCGTGACAAATTAATTATAGGTGGATTTATTGTAACGCTTGGAGCCATTGTCTGGGGAATTTTGGCCAAAGGCTGGTATATGACTGAAATCGGCGCCCTTTTCTTCGCACTCGGTCTTTTTGTCGGGGTAGTTACCAAAATGAGCCAGAAGGAAATAGCTGAGAATTTTGTAAAAGGGTGTGGAGAATTCATCTACGCTGCAGTGATTATAGGTCTCGCTCGCGGAATTCTGATCATCGCCGAGCAGGGTATGATCATCGATACCGTATTGAATGCACTCGCAAGCATCCTGGAAGGATTGCCAAGTTACTTGTTCACTACCATTATGTTGGTTGCGCATAATATTATTACTTTCCTGGTCCCATCTTCTTCGGGGGAAGCTGCACTAACCATGCCTGTACTTGCACCGCTCGGCGATCTTGTAGGCATTAATCGTGAAGCAGTAGTCACAGCGTACCAATTCGGTAACGGGTTAACCAATCTCATTTCACCGACAGGCGGAGTACTGTTGGCGGGATTGGCCATTGCCCGGATCAGCTTTGGACAGTGGCTGAAGGTAATCTTCAAGCTATTCCCCATCCTGTGGTTAGTTGCTGCTATTTTTGCTGCTATTTCGGCTGTGGTGGGTATCTAATAAACCAAGTGAGAGCCCCTGTCTTTTAGAGACAAGGGTTTCTTTTTGTGCATAAGTTTACGTGAAAAATGAATAATATGGATAGCATTTTCCTAAGGAGGAAATAAAATTGATGCATGCTGATAATAGATTACTCATTGCTGCTCTAGGCGGTGTGAATGAAATCGGGAAAAACATGTATTTCATCCAATACGATCAGGATATTGTCGTAATCGATTGCGGTTCTAAGTTTCCTGATGAAAATTTGCCTGGTATTGACCTTATTGTGCCCGATGTCACCTATCTGCTGGAAAATCAGGATAAAGTCAGAGCGCTCATTGTGACTCATGGGCATGAGGATCACATCGGAGGTATTCCCTATCTGCTTAAGCAGATTAACATCCCCGTGTTCGGGACAAAGCTCACCATCGAATTAATTAAGATTAAGCTAAGGGAACATAACCTTTTGCGTGATGCCGAGCTTCATCTTATAGATGCGGATTCAACCGTTCAAGCGGGAACGATTCAGGCATCCTTTTTCACCACGGTCCACAGTATCCCGGATTGCCTGGGTGTCTTTTTTCAGACACCGGAAGGGAATGTGGTCCATACCGGCGATTTCAAATTCGATATGTCTCCCGTAAGCGGACCTTTTCCGGATCTTCATCGAATGGCTGAAATAGGAAAGAAGGGGGTGAAAGTGCTGCTCTCCGAAAGTACAAATGCGGAAAGGCCAGGATTTACCCCTTCAGAACGTTTGGTTGGCGGGCATATTCTAGATGCATTTGCCAGAGCCAAACAGCAGGTATTTATCTCCACGTTCGCTTCTAATGTGAACCGTGTCCAGCAAGTCATTGACGCGGCTGTAGAAACGGGTCGCAAACTGGTTTTACTCGGACGCAGTATGATAAATGTGGTGTCAGTGGCCAAGGAGCTGGGCTTCTTGCATATGCCTGAGGATTTGCTGATTGAGGCGGGAGAAACAGAGCGGTTTCCCGCAGAAGAAATTGCAGTTTTATGTACCGGAAGCCAGGGAGAGCCGATGGCCGCATTGTCACGTTTAGCCAATTCCCTGCATCCCAAAATCGAAATTTTGCCTGGTGATACGGTCATCATTGCTGCGGGAGCCATACCGGGGAATGAGCGAAACCTTTCCCAGGTCATTGACAACCTGTATGTGCTGGGTGCCCAGGTTATTTATGGATCAGGTAGCTCTACAGGGATGCACGTATCCGGTCATGGTAGCCAGGAAGAATTGAAATTAATGATGACTTTGATGAAACCACAGTATTTGATTCCTATACATGGTGAATTCAGAATGCTGTATCAGCATCGTCAATTAGCGGAGTCTGTGGGGATTCCGATGGAGAATGTATTTATCGTCCATAACGGTGACACGATTCAAATTGAAGAGGGAAGGGCATCCCTGGGCCCTAAAGTACCAGCCGGCAATAGTTTGGTAGACGGGTTGGTAACCGGTGACGTAGGTAATATTGTCCTGCGTGACCGTAAAAAACTTTCTTCAGACGGAATGCTGATTATTGTGATGACGTTGAGTAAAAATGAGAAGCAAATGCTCGCAGCGCCAGAGGTCATTTCAAGAGGCTTTGTATATGTTAAGGATTCCGAAGAGCTCATGAGTCAGATCCACGACACGATTATGTCCACAGTGAACGAGCTAACAGAAATCGAAATGAGTCAGTGGGGACTGATTAAGCAGATGTTAAAAGATGATGTTGGCCGGTTTATTTACAATCAGACGAAGAGAAGACCCATGATTTTACCTATCATTATTGAGGTTTAGGAATAGCGCAAATGTTAAAACAAGATCAATTTTGTTCAATACTCCAGTACTCAAAAAAAGACTTAAATCAGCAATACAACTGATTTAAGTCTTTTCACTTCCTGTTTTTCCTAAAAATGCGGTTGTAATGGCGGTTTCTAGCGAAGCGGAGGATTTGAATCTGGAGAAGCGACAGCGATCGTAAGATCAAAGCCTACGCGTAGTGCCTCCCACTCCTACAGCATCACGTTTAAAGCCGCTTGGGTTCCTGCTGTATGTCCTGTCGTAAACGCCGCTGTAATATTATAACCACCTGTGTAACCGTGAATATCGAGAATCTCACCGCAAAAGAACAATCCAGGCATCAGCTTGGACTCCATGGTTTTCGGATTAATTTCCTTCAAATTGATACCACCCCCGGTAACAAATGCTTCCTTCAGAGAGAGGGTACCGTTCACACGGATTGGAAACGCCTTAATGCGATGAGCAAGTTCTTGCCATTGCTGCTTGGGAATATGATCATAGGTCAAGTCCTCACGCAGTTCGGCTTGCTGGAGCAACAATGGAATTAAGCGTTCCGGTAAATAAGGCTTAAGCACGTTTTTGATCGCTTTTTTAGCATCGACCGATGCCAATTCCAGCGTCTCACGGTAGACTTCATCGGCATGTTTGTGAGGCTGCAAATCGAGAGTCAACAACACCGTGTTTACCTTATCCTTTTTCATCCCTTTGACTACAAACTGACTACACCGCAAAGCAGTTGGGCCAGATAGACCGAAATGTGTAAAAATCATATCTCCTTCATGGACGACAACTTTCTTTTGCTTCGCATTCCATACGGTCAGACTGATATCGCGTAAGGATAGTCCCTGAAGCTCTTTCGTCTGGATGAACGTTTCGCCTGAGGTCAACGGCACCTCTGTAGGATATAGCTCCGTAATGGTATGCCCCGCTTGTTCTGCCCATGCATAGCCGTCACCTTCCGAGCCTGTATGCGGGACGGACTTGCCACCGACGGCAACAATGACATTACGGCTATGGAGGATTTCACCGGAACGCAGCCGTACCCCAGCTGTATGACCTTCTTTGTAAATAACCTCTTGAACAGGACAACTTGTCCGAATTTCGACTCCTTGAGAGCGTACCTTGTTAATCAAAGCATCGACAACTGTTTTGGCTTTGTCCGTCACTGGAAACATACGCCCATTGTCTTCTTCCTTTAAGGCTATACCCAGCTGTTCAAAAAAGGCGATGATATCCCGATTGCCAAAAGCCGCCAGTGCACTGTGCAGAAAACGGCCATTGCCGGGGATGTGCCGAATGAGTTCGTCCAGCTCTTTGGCATTCGTGACATTGCAACGACCTCCACCGGAGATCCCCAGCTTTCGCCCGAGTTTATTTCCTTTTTCAAGTAAAAGCACCTTGGCGCCCTCACTGCTGGCAGCGGCAGCAGCCATTAATCCGGCTGAGCCGCCTCCGATCACAATAACGTCGTAAGTCATAAACCTCTTCCTTTTCGTCGACAAATTTTCAAAAAATTCAGAACGGCGTAACCGATTTTTCATCTTATCGTAATACCGTCGTTTTAGATAACCTAAAAGCACGGTGAACGTGTATATCTTTCAATTTACAGGATTTTGAAACGCGTAAAAACGTTCTTCTTATATACATCTGGTATTTAGCAGATTTTGTCGTTCTATACCGGAATTTTAACACATATATTGTAATATATTGTAGCCTGTGCTTTAATTCAACTAACGGCGTCAAGGAAAGATGATGAGGGGGAGAAGTCCTTGTTAATTGCGTTGAAGGAAAGTGTGCTCCAAGTTCTCCTTGCCGTTATATCGGCGGGTTTTTTCTCTATATTAACGGATTATGGGGATAAGAAAAAGGTTTGGGGCGGCAATCTGCTTCCTGGACCCACTCAAGGAATACTGTATTTGTGTTGCTTCCCAGCCATATTGCTATGTACACTCTTTCAATATCAGTCTCCGTATGGTCTACCTTCTAATCTCGGTATTATTCCCCTTGCTGTTGGCATCATGTACGGTAGACGTCGCACTGCCTTTGTGCTCGCCGCTTCCGCACTGATGGGTGTCATGATTGTAGCCCAGTCGACAGAAATGTCTCCAATGTATGTGGGCACTGGTTTTATCCTTTTTCCTTTTATGCTCCTGCATGTCAAGTTTTTTCAAAGAGGAACATTGCTGGACAAAAAGCTCCTGATCTCCGCATATGTTGTGGCTGATATGCTGTTTAAGGCGATATTTCCGCTACTGTGGGGCAAACAGGATGTCTCGGTATACATTCCTGACTTACTTACAACGTTTTGGAATATTGGTGCAGGGGTGCTGGCAAGTTTTACGGTCGTGAGTCTGATGCATAATGCCTTTGAGAAGCTGACGCTTCGGCGTGATGTGACTGAGTTTACGAGCAAATACTTAATTGAAGTGGATAAGCTGCGTCAAGTTATGGATTTAATGCCGTTATCTCTTGTTACTCTGGACAGCGAAGAACGAGTTATACATATGAACAAAACGATGCTGGAACTCTATCGAAACTACGATCCCTACATTACACTGCCTGAGATAGTTGGTCGTCCATTGAGCACGTTATATGGTTTTGACACTTTTCCTGTGGTTAACGAACGAGTTGCGAAAGCGTTGGAAGGAGAGGCGGGGGCTGATTTTATAAATGTTACTCCCAAAGTATTCTTCTCCAGTTTCCTTCCTATAAAGGATAAAAATGTAAACCGAACGACAGGCGTCATTATCGCCCTGCAAGATATTACAGAGCTGGAGACGCTGCGCAGTGAGTTAGGCAATTTCGAGAGGCTCAGTCTGGTTGGACAGATGGCAGCGGGCATTACTCATGAAATACGTAATCCGATGGCGGTTGTGCGTGGTTTTTTACAGCTTATGCGTGAGAAAAGCCCAGAATCCCTCAACCATTATTACCGCATTGTGATGGAGGAACTTGACCGGGCGAACGGGATTATTAACGATTTTCTTTCACTGGCCCAGAATCGAATTGTCGAGAAGGAGCAATGTCATCTGCATGATATTATTCGCGAACTGACGCCTTTATTGTGGGCAGATGCGAATCTGAGGGGGCAGACGATTGAGATAAAGCTGGAGGATCATGTGACGATGCTGCATTTGAACTCTAAGGAAATAAAGCAATTGCTGCTTAATTTATCGCGTAATGCGATGGAAGCCATGGGGGAAAAGGGAGTGCTGACCATTTCTACTCATGAGGAAGGGGATTTCGTGGAACTGGAAGTAAAGGATACAGGTCCGGGAATTCCGCAAAAACAGCTTGAAAAACTGTTCCAACCTTTTTACACCACCAAAACGAAAGGTACAGGTCTGGGTCTGGCCTTATGTCAAAGTATAGTGGAGCGTCATCACGGTACGATTGCCGTAGATTCGGTGGAGGGAATGGGCACGCAGTTTAAAGTTCGATTGCGCAGAACCGTCCCGACTTACCGGGAGCATTCTGAGCCTCCTGTCATGAGTCCGATACAGAAATAATCGTGCAAAAATATAACCGGATTTTTGCAAATTACGTGAAAAAGATTGTATAATGAATTTCAGATGTCCATGCCTTTACTACGGCAAAGGATGAAATTAGAAACGTACTATACATGATTTTCGGAAAAGGAGTGAAAGAATATGTCTATGTCTTTCGATCAATATATGAGAGATTCAGTTCAGCCGATGCGCGATGAACTGACGAATCTTGGGATTCAGGAACTGCGTACTTCTGAAGATGTGGAGGCCAAGCTGCCTAATACTAAAGGTACAGTACTGGTGGTTGTGAACTCGGTATGTGGTTGTGCCGCAGGCCAATGTCGCCCGGGTGTGGCTGAGGCACTGAAGCATGATATTACGCCAGATCATCTGTATTCGGTTTTTGCCGGACAGGACAAGGAAGCAACGGCAAAGGCTCGCGAATTTTTCGCACCTTACCCACCGTCTTCCCCTTCTATCGCGCTGTTGAAAGACGGCGAGCTGGTTCACTTCATCGAGCGTCATCAGGTGGAGGATCGTTCGGCAGATCAGATCGCTGCTGATTTGACCAGTGCATTTGATCGTTTTTGCCGGTAAGACTGCTCAAGCTATGCCCCGCATTTTTCGCCTGCGAAACTTGCCGGGGCTTTTGCATGTTGGCTTGTGAAGGAAATTCCTAAAAAAGAGGTGCTTATCTGATGAGTTTGCAGGAACAGATTATTGCTGAATTGGGAGTACAGCCTACGATTAACGTAGAGGCAGAGGTCCGTAAGCGTGTGGATTTCCTCAAGTCGTATGTAACGAAAACGGGAAGCAAAGGGCTGTTGATCGCCATCAGTGGCGGGATTGACAGTGCCGTAGCAGCTGCTTTGTGCAAGCGGGCTACAGATGAATTGACGCAGGAACAAGGAGACGAATACAAAACGTTGGGTGTATTCCAGCCATACGGCCAACAGGAAGATATCGAGCATAGCTACGCGGTTGCCAAAGCGTTCGACCTGAAATATGCCGGGGAAACGAACATTAAGGAAGCCGTGGACAAGGTTGCCGTAGAAGTGGAGCATACGTTAAAGGAAATCGGTCTTGAGCGTTCGATTACTCCGCAAGTGAGAGGGAATGTAAAGGCAAGAACACGGATGGTGGTTCAGTACGCACTTGCGAATGAGCTGAATTTGCTCGTCGTTGGCACAGATCATGCTTCCGAAGCCATCACAGGCTTTTATACCAAATGGGGCGATGGTGCGGTCGATATTACGCCACTTAGCACGCTGAACAAACGTCAGGTGCGCTTGCTCGCCAGCTATCTAGGAGTTCCGCAGGCCATTTTGGACAAAGCGCCTACAGCAGGATTATGGGAAGGCCAGACGGATGAAAAAGAACTGGGGATCTCCTACGAAGCAAACAGCGACTATCTGGAAGGCAAGGAAATTGACCCGGCGGCACGCGAAAAGCTGGAAAGCTTCTTTACACGTACTGCGCATAAGCGGACAAGCATCCCAGGAGTTTAAGCATTAATCATTATGTAATTTTAAAATGCTCAAGTGAGGATTTTGCAAAATCCTGAAGTAAATAAATGCGGCGATCCGCCCGGCGGATCGCCGTTTGTATTGAAGGGGCAATAATTAATTGGCGATCCACTCAATGAAGCGGCGGGTTTCGGTAATTGCCTGATCCAGTGGAAGACTGCCTCCCTGGAATGGATGAACGGTATTAAAGGTATGATTGCCGCCTTGAATTTGTACCCATTCGATGTCGGGACGAACGGATGTGAGCAGGGCAGAGCCTTCTCGTAGACGTTTGGAATCTTCGGTTCCCTGGATCAGTACAGCTGGGAGCTGGC
The DNA here is from genome assembly GCF_038592965.1 of Paenibacillus sp. FSL L8-0158. GTDB lineage: Bacteria > Bacillota > Bacilli > Paenibacillales > Paenibacillaceae > Paenibacillus > Paenibacillus polymyxa_D. The sequence continues at coordinate 802,178 of NZ_CP151949.1, forward strand.
TGTTGGCAAGTTTGTCTACAATGGAAAAACGCTGGCGATTTTGTTCCAGGTCCTCCAGAATGATAGCATCCAGTGGAAGCTGTTGCCCGGTTCTGGCGTTCTCCACATAGCTGCGCCCCTTGGCGCGCATTTCTTCTTTTTGCGGTAAAGTAAACAGATCAAGATCTGTCACGCCATTCCATGAAATGACGCCAGCAATCTCGCCGGGATGATCCAGAGCGTATACAAAGCAGCTTCCCGCGCCACGGCTATGTCCTAACAGAAACAACGGCAATTCTCTGAACTCATGGCGTGCTCTCAGATTGGATAGCAATAGTTCCAAATCCTCTTGTTCGCGGCTATAGGTGTTGCGTGCGAACTTTTCCAGCTCGGTAAAATTCTCCAGATCCTCACCTATGCCATTATGTGAAAAGTTGAAGGTCACAACATGGTTATCCATACTCAATGCTTCTGCTATATAGGGGAACATACCCCAATCCTTAAATCCTTTGTAGCCATGAGCGATGATGAGCAGGCTTTTGGCTATATTTTTAGCGGGAAACCAGGAGGCCCGGATCACCGCATCTGTTCCTGCTTCGATACCTGCTTCAACAATAATGGTTTCTGACATCCTATCCTTCCTTTCTACGGGAATTTTTTAAAATGGGCATATCAGCTGAATTTCAAACATTCACCTATAGCCTTTCTTATTTTAACATATTTTGGTGCTGTTTTTACGCCTTTGTGACTCGCCAGGGTGTGGACGCACTGTTACAATAGATCCAGTAAAGTAAAAAGGACGGGGAATACCCAAATGATCTACGGAATTGGACATGATGTGCTGGAAATAAGCCGTATGGCTCATATTTTGGCAGGTAAATATGCAGATGCGTTTTTGAATCGGGTGCTGACCCCGGCTGAACGTGAGCTTGCTGTGGAACGCAAGGGTAGACTAACGGAGTTCGTAGCAGGGCGCTTTGCCGCCAAGGAAGCGATAACGAAAGCCTTCGGTTGCGGAATTGGGCAAATCATTGGGTTCGGCGATATGGATATTTTACCAGAACCTGGGGGGAAGCCAGTAGTTTATTTGTCATCATCCGCGTGGGATCGACTGAGATTGCCGAATACAGGTGACTCGAATTACAGCATTCATTTGAGTATTACACATCAGCCTAACATTGCCTCTGCTTTTGTGATTGTCGAATATAAGGAGACGTGATGTGATGACTACAAATACATTGGAACAAAAGCGTTATTTCAGCTTTGAACTGTTGAATTGGTATACACGTAACAAACGCGATTTGCCGTGGCGACGCCATCGGAATCCTTTTTATATCTGGATCTCGGAAATTATGCTTCAGCAGACGCGTGTCGATACGGTCATTCCGTATTTTAATCGCTTTATTGCACGTTTTCCTACGATTGAAGCGCTGGCGGAAGCACCCGAGGAGGATGTGCTTAAGCTATGGGAAGGACTCGGCTATTATTCACGGGCTCGGAATTTACAAACTGCGGCAAAACAAGTAGTTGAGCTTCACGGCGGACAGGTGCCGGATGATACACAAGCTGTTGCTGCACTGAAGGGAGTAGGCCCGTATACGACGGGGGCGATTATGAGTATCGCCTTCAATCGACCCGAGCCTGCTGTGGACGGGAATGTGATGCGTGTGCTGTCGCGTTATTTTCTCATTGAAGAGGATATAATGAAGGGCAGCACGCGGGCGCATATGGAAAGTCTGGTACGGGAGCTGATTCCCGAAGGAAGAGCCTCTGATTTTAATCAGGCTCTGATGGAGCTGGGCGCACTGGTCTGCACGCCGAAGTCGCCTCATTGTCTGACCTGCCCGGTCATGGAGCATTGCTCGGGTAGGCTGGCAGGTCGCGAGGAGACACTGCCAGTCAAGACCAAGGCGAAGCCGCCGCGGCTGGAGCCTCGCTCCGTCGCTCTCATCGAGGGCAGCGGAGCGAACACCGGCCGCCTGCTCGTACGGCAGCGCCCGGCCAAGGGCCTGTTGGCTCGCATGTGGGAACTGCCGCATGAGCTTGCCGTGCCGGAGGGGTACAACGGCCCGGTGCCGGATGAGCCCGCCATGGACCATCTGGCGGCTCATTTGCTGGCAGAGGGCGTGCTTGCGCGCCCGGTGCGGTTTGTACGTGAGGCGGAGCACACGTTCAGCCATATTCACTGGAACCTGCGTGTGTTCCAGTGTGAGGAGGTCGCCGCCCCTGCCGGGGAGGCGGGAGGCCCCTCGCTGGCTGCCGAGCAGCGGGCCAGCTACAGCACCAGCGCGAAGTCGGGTGCACTGATTGCACTGGCTGAGCAGACGGAGCACGCGCGCTATGTGCTGCCAGCGGGGTACCGCTGGATCAGCGAAGCCGATATGTCCACCTTGGCGTTTCCCAAGGTGTTCCTCGATCTGATCACCGAGTATTATGCGAAGCAAAAAGAGAACTGATGTTAATAAAATAACTGTCAGCAAAAAATAAAGTATTAGACTGAGCCTAGAAAATGGAAACAGCGATAACCAAGGACGAGAAAATAAAGTCCTAGACTGTCGCTGTTTCTATTGAACTAACGTTTTCCGTTAGTAACAAGGTTGCCATTCAATCCACGGCAGCCTCATGGTTTAGTTTATTGTAGCTGCCTCAACAAAGAGCTCTTCTTTTGCTTCCCGTTTTACGGCTTCAATCAGTGTTTAGACAATCAGTTTACATATTTGCAATTTGCAATTTTCCCCTCTAAGCCTTTCTCATCCTGGTCCGTTCCTCTTCCACCAGCTTCCTCCTAAAGGAAGTTTTTATACATAGGTATACTCCGGTCCCAATCGTTCGATAACTCGATCTAACTGTCTGGTTAGATAAGGTGAAATGTCACCAATGCCAGCCACTGCTTCTAACAAGGGAAAGGTTTGCCCACCCCACGGGCCTTGTGGATCAAAGACTTGTCTACCGATTCGCAAGCCACCTATTTCCTTGAAGATGTTCAATCGTTCCAATCCTTCAATAAGCAGCTCGACCGGCAGCGTTTTGTTTCTACGTCGGGACCATTCTGCCAAGAAGGACATGCCGCGTAATATATCATATTCAAAAAACCTCGGAAAGCAAGGTTTCAGCCATTCCATATCGATGACGCTTCTATTTTGTTTAGAACATACAAGACGATGCTCAATTAAATAACGTGCGCCTTCATCTAAGAAAACGGCTTCCTGTTCAGTAAATTCACGGTCTGTATGCCATAAGATAGCTTCAAGCGGAGGAAGTGTTGAAACAATAGAGCTTTTTTTAGAATGAGTATAAGCTTCAGGGTCGCAGTTCAGCCCACCATCAGGTAACTGATGCTTTAAGAGCCATTCGCGAATCCAAGGCAGTTCCTTGTCCAAATCACAGCCATACGCCATTAGAATCATATAGTATACGGCAAGTTCACAATGGCAGCAATCCATCTTCATCTTATCACTTTCACTTGTTGGATGGTCATCGGTGGATATGATGAAGGTCGGCCAGACCTGAGTTTCGAGTAAATATTTTGCTCCAATAATAGCAGACTCAGGAATTAGTTTCACCTCTCCCATTTCATAAAGAGCAGCCATATGCCACCAAGCTCCATCCCATTTTCGACGGCTGCACTCGCCGTGAGTCATCCCCAAATGCGGAGTAGATTCGAGGAACTGTATAGATTCTTCGATTGCTAAACGAATATTTTGATTTGTTTGCATCCGGGTATCTCCTTTTTGATTACCTCTACTTCACGCTTCAGTTAAGCAACGCCTCACCTCGTATACCTTTCCACTCTTAAAAAAATTCAATATGTTATTAAACTATCCTGCCCACGTATTATTTTTGGTGATGTTTTCGGTATTCGGATGGAGTCACCTTGTTGACCGTTTTGAACATTTTGGAGAATAGAAGTACATCTTTATACCCTACAGACCGAGCAATATCTCCGATTTTAAGGGAAGTATTTCTTAATAGGGAGCACGATTTTTCCATCCTCAAATGTAATAAAAATTCCTGCGGTGACCTATTTAGTTGCTGTTTAAATAAACGATGCAAATACGAACGGTCAATTGAAATGTACTTGGCAATGTCACTTACGGTAATGAAGTGTGAATAGTTTTGTTGTATGAAGAGAAGTGCTTCTTTAATATACCGCTGCTGTCTTACCTCAGGATTGACTTCCTGATTAGGATAAAGTTCAAACATCAGATACAGAAATTCATACAGCTTGGATGCAAGCAACAGGTCTTTGTTGGATTTCAGCGTAGAAGAAACGACGATGCTCTCCATACAGCGGGCAAGGCTGCCCTCCGCTTCCAACCGGAAAATGGGGTTGTCCCTATTGATACAGGTCCGGCTTAGATATTCTTTTGCTTGCACCCCATTAAAACCAATCCAGGCATATTCCCATGGGTCCACTTCATCCGCTTCATAGTAAATTAACACCTTCGGTTCAATGAAGAAAGCATCGTTTTTCTCCAAATGATAGATTTTATCGTTGACTTTAAAGATCCCTTTTCCTTTTAAAATAAAATGCACCATATATCCGCTTCGAATGGCTGGACCATAAGAGTGTTTGCTGGTACAGCTCTCTTTGCCACATGTGTATAGATTGAGATCCAAGTTGTTATAGGAATGATTGGAAAAATGCGAACTCATTTGGTTTCACCCCTTAATTCATCTCTGCATATTATCACACTGTTTCATATAGAGTCTACATTATTCCATATAATTATTAAAACTATTCAATTATTATTAGAATGTAAACGATAAGCAAACAACATAATTTATAATTTTGGGAAATCGTACTATTAGCGCTATAAGGGGGTTGCTATGGCTATATACATCGATAAAGAGAAGCTTTTATTCCATTTACAAGGTAGCAATACAAGTTATGTCATGCAGGTTATACGAGGTGGTTATTTATCCCATCTGTATTGGGGAAAGAAAATTCAGAACTATCGGGGGAGCAATAAAATCATCTTTATGGATAGAGGATTTTCGCCCAATCCTAATGGCGAGGATCGAGCCTTTTCACTGGATACCATCCCGCAAGAATATCCGTCATTTGGGAATAGTGATTTCAGGATTCCTGCGTATCAGATTCAATTGGAGAATGGTTCTACCGTGACCGATTTCCGGTATAAAGAACATCGGGTTTTCCTAGGCAAACCAAAATTGAAAGGGCTTCCTTCTACTTATGCGGAGAATGATGGCGAAGTAGAAACACTGGAAATCGTCCTTGAAGATCCATTAATTGATGTAAAGGTCGTACTATCCTATAGCCTATATCAAAAGCGGGATGTCATTACCCGTTCAGTCCGTTTCGATAATGAAGGTCGGCAGCAGCTAAAACTGCTTAGAGCGTTAAGTGCTAGTGTGGATTTTCGTGATGATGAATACGAACTCATTACCTTGTACGGTGCGCATAATAATGAAAAAAATATAGCAAGGCGAAAAATTTTACCCGGAATTCAAATGGTAGACAGCTGCCGTGGAGCCAGCAGCCCTCAACAGGCACCCTTTATGGCACTTGTAAGAGAAGGGACAGATGAAGAACAGGGTGAAGTGTACGCCTTTAATCTGGTGTACAGCGGGAACTTTACGGCCCAGACTCAGGTAGATTCCTATCGGAACACAAGAGTCACGATGGGGATTAATCCTTTTGATTTTACATGGTTGCTGGAACCGGAGGAATCGTTCCAAACGCCAGAAGTGGTCATGGTATACACCGAAAATGGCTTGGGCGGTATGTCGAGAATTTATCATGATTTATACAGGAACAGATTATGTCGTGGGCCTTTTCGTGACAAGGAGCGGCCGATCCTGATTAATAACTGGGAAGCTACCTACTTTAACTTTGATGCCGACAAGATTGAGCAGTTGGCGAAGGAAGCTCAAAGTGTGGGAGTGGAGCTGTTTGTATTGGATGATGGGTGGTTTGGAAAACGGGATGATGACACTACTTCATTAGGCGATTGGGTGGTGGATCGTCGCAAACTTCCAGATGGATTGCCGGATCTTGCAAACCGCATTCGAAATCTGGGTATGGAGTTTGGTTTGTGGTTTGAACCTGAAATGGTATCCATAGATAGCGACTTATACAGAAAGCATCCCGATTGGTGTATCCATGTCCCTGATCGTCCGTATACGTTGGGAAGAAATCAGCTTATGTTGGATTTATCGAGGAAGGAAGTGTGTGAGTACATCATTAAGTCGGTTTCCGATATTTTATCGGATGTTCCAATTACTTATGTAAAATGGGACATGAATCGTCACATGACGGATGTGGGTTCGGCAGCCTTGCCACCTGAGAGACAAAGGGAGACTGCGCATCGTTATATCCTGGGACTTTATAATATTATGGAAGAGCTTACATCAAAGTTTCCCAATGTCTTATTCGAGAGCTGTTCTAGTGGAGGAGGCCGTTTTGATGCCGGCATGCTCTATTATATGCCTCAGACCTGGACGAGTGATAATACGGATGCCATTTGCCGACTGAAAATTCAATGGGGAACAAGTCTTGTCTACCCTCCGATTACCATGGGGGCACACGTTTCCACAGTACCCAACCATCAAGTGGGCAGAATAACTCCCTTGGAGACAAGAGGTTATGTCGCCATGGCCGGGAATTTAGGATATGAGCTGGATTTGACGACATTAACCGTTGAAGAAAAAGAAGTGGTGAAAAAACAGATAGCTCTATATAAAGAAATGAGATCGCTCATTCAGTTTGGAAATTTTTACAGAATAATTAATCCGTTTGATGAAAATGAAGCCGCATGGAACTTTGTGTCGGAGGACCAAACGGAAATGGCGGCCAGCTATTTCAAGGTTTTATCCCAACCCGCTGCCGCGATTAAAACGTTAAAATTCAAAGGTTTGAATCCAGACTACGTTTATAGAAATGTAGAAACCGGTGAGCTGTTCGGCGGTGATGAATTAATGCATGTCGGCATAACGCTTGCCAGGGTGAAGCAAGACTTTTTAGGCATGTTCTGGAGATTTGTTAAAGAAGAGATCTGATTCAGCTAGGGGAGGGTTTACTAGATGGAAGCAAAAGAAAAGCGGTATAAGCACATTTCTCAAGAAATTTTAAAATATATCGGTGGTGAAGAGAACATTATCGGTGTGGCCCATTGTGCCACAAGATTAAGAATTGTACTTGAGGACAATGAAAAAGCGGAATTAAAGAAGATTGAAGATATTGATCTGGTTAAAGGTGTTTTCATAGCGGGGGATCAACTGCAGATCATTTTTGGAGCAGGGTTGGTCAATAATATCTATGCCGTGTTCTCCAAACTGACCGGAACAGAAGATATGTCATTAAGTGATGTCAAAACGAAGTCCGCACAAAAGCAAAATCCTTTTCAAAAAGCCATTAAATCGCTGTCAGATGTCTTCATTGAGATCATGCCGGGAATTCTCGCCGCCGCATTGTTAATGGGGATAACCGGGCTGTTAGGTCAGAAGGGGTTATTTGGTCCTAAATCGATTGTGGAGATGTATCCAATTTTTCAAGGGATTAATCGCTTTGTTCAAATCGTTTCCACGGGTATTTTCACCATCCTGCCGCTGCTTGTTGTTTATTCTGCAACCAAGAGATATGGTGGTCGTCCTATTCTGGGGCTTGTGCTGGGTGCGATTATGCTTCATCCGGCCCTGGCGGATGCCTTTGAGGTAGCTAAAGGGAGTCAAAATCCGGAATCGATCAGTCTTTTCGGCCTTCCCGTACAGTTGGTTGGATTTCAGGGTGGTATTATTATTGCTCTAATGATGGGATACGTGGTAGCCAAGTTGGATCAGTTTTTTAACAAAAAGGTTCCAGACATGATTAAATTATTTTTGGCTCCGTTGCTGACGGTCTTTGTTTCTTCCCTGCTATTGTTTACGATTATCGGCCCTCTTGGGCGAGAGTTGGCCAGTCTAGTCACCGTTTCGCTGCTTTGGATGACGCAAAATCTTGGAATATTCGGTTTTATGTTTTTTGCAGGCATTCAGCAGATCATTGTTATTACAGGTTTACATCATGTTATGGGTGCGGTAGAAGCGCAGCTGTTAACCGATACAGGCAGAAATTTTATCAACCCATTGGCATCAGTAGCTTTGATGGCTCAAGGGGGCGCCGTTTTGGGGTATATTCTTTTGAATCGCAAAGACACTAAAGTTAAAGAAATGGGTTACTCTGCATTCGGGTCTGTACTTTTTGGAATCTCGGAACCCGCGATCTTTGGGGTCACTTTAAAGTATAAGTTCCCCTTAGTTGCTGGATGCCTCGGAGGAATGGTTGCGGGAGCATATGTATATTTAAGTAAACTGACAGCCATAGGATTCGGAACCACGGCTCTTCCGGGCTTTGCAATTGCAGCGTCGGATAATCACGGTCATATCAATTATCTTGTCGCTCATCTTATTGCTCTGTTATGTGGAGCATTATTTACATTGGCTTACGGTGCTATCAAGAGCAAGAGGTCACGAGCCTGAACCAAAAGAACATTAGCAGGTTGAAAAAAATTAAGCTTTTATGAAAACGGTTAAAGGAAGAGAATATTTGTGGAATGGACAAGAGAGCATAGATGAAAAATTAAAAGGGCCGTCCTCCGTCGTTATAAACGACCGAGGATGGCCCTAAGTTTTACATAGGTATGCATGTACATTCGTTAAAGCTAATCGATGCCACCATCGCTTTCAATCAGCCCTTTGCCGATTACATTGGCCGAAACCGGAGGCTTGCCGAGCTCCCGAGACCATATGGACAATTGCCCAATATGGTGGATTTGGTGGGCAATGACATGGCGCATCACCTCGCCCCAGGCATCCATTACAATTCTGCCGTCCGGGAGGTGATCTTCAAACCTTTTCCGTTCCAGACCATCATGCCAGGCGAGCACGAACGGCTCGACATCGAGTCGAAACTTCGCATCCAGCTCACGGACCTTGTCGAGCGTATCATACAGAGAGAAGTCCTCCTGAAAGTCGGGTTTGCCCTGAATCGTTTGAATCCAGCTCCACTCCACGTCAACGATATGAAAGAGTGTCTTTAGAATGCCGCCGACTCCGCCGACGCGTTGTTTCAGTAATTCCTCCTGCGACACCTCTTCACACCAGCGGTACCATTGTTCCCGAATCATCCAGTTGTAACGAAAAAAAGTCTGCATTCATCAACCTCCAGGGACTGTATTTAAGAATCGTCTCCATCAGTTTACCATGGAATGCCAAAAGGGCTGTCTCATTCGTAGAAACTCTACTTTTGAGACAGCCTTTATTATAGGATAAGAATGTTGCTACTGACTTATTTCTTTGCAGCCGCGTAACGTTTGTTGACTTCATCCCAGTTGATTACATTGTAGAAAGCTGAAATGTAGTCTGGGCGTTTGTTTTGATATTTCAGGTAGTAAGCATGCTCCCAAACGTCCAGTCCAAGTACCGGAGTCAGACCTTCGAACAGCGGGCTATCTTGGTTTGGAGTGCTAGTGATCGCCAGTTTGCCGTCTTTGCCGACAACCAACCAAGCCCAGCCGCTACCAAAACGAGTTGTAGCTGCTTTAGTGAAGTCTTCTTTAAATTTGTCATAGCCGCCCAGTTCATTGGTGATTGCTTCAGCAATTGCACCTGTTGGCTGTCCGCCGCCGTTAGGACCGATAACTTCCCAGAACAGGCTGTGGTTGTGATGTCCACCACCGTTATTGCGAACCGCAGTGCGGATGCTTTCAGGAACGCTGTCCAGATTAGAGATCAGATCCTCCAGGCTTTTGCTTTGCAGTTCGGGAGCGCTCTCCAGAGCTGCGTTCAAGTTTGTAACATATGTGTTATGGTGACGATCATGGTGAATTTCCATTGTCTGTGCATCAATGTGCGGTTCCAATGCGTCTTTTGCGTAAGGAAGTTCTGGTAATTGAAATGCCATAGTAAAATCCCTCCTGGTTATATGGTTGGGTAAGTGTTCCTATGTAATAATACCCTCGACAGTTATATTAAACCGCATTCAGCCTATTTAATCAACATTTTTGTTTGTAAAATAGCAAACTGGGCAATACGGCCTGGTAGATAGCATGTCCAAAAACCCGCTTGGAATACACAATACATAGGTAATAAGAGGTAAATTGTGAACATTAAAATGTAAACGCTTTATATACAGCGCTTACATGAGAAAAAGGGATGTATTCCGTCAAAAAGTATGGTTTAATGGTCAAGGAAGCAGAAATTTCGGCTTTTTTGTCGTCTGCTATAATCTGTCATGTCTATGACATGACGAACTTGAGGGCATACACCCTTTTCCTGTTCTTCATTTCATATATAGCAGATCGTATGCATTTTTATCATAATGCCTTGTGATTAACACCATGATAAGAAATTTAAGGATTTATGTAAAAATGACGGTGCTGTCTCAATTTTTTTATTATGCTTACGAAAAGGGAGATATTACTTATGCACGTTCGTTCCTTTCAATTAAGTGATGTGAACTCAGTAACGGAACTCATGCAAATTGCCTTGTCAGAGGAGTGCTACAAAGAGACGGTGAAAGCATTTGCCCGTCAGCTTTCGTGGGATTCCGGTTTGATCATCGTTGCAGAAGAAGAGGGAGAGATCGTGGGTGCTTTGATCGGCACGATCGATCAGAATGATGGTTGTTACTATCGTATCGCTATTCACCCGGATCGTCGTCGGATGGGAATCGGCAAATCGCTTGTGGAGTCCATGGAGCAGCGTTTTCAGCAACGTAAGGTTAGCCGTATTTGGGTAGCAGGGGACAAGCATAACAGTGCGGCCATGCCTTTGTACGAAGCGATGGGCTATGGAGCAAGCCAGATTTTACAGGCTTTTCAGAAGCTGAGTATTTTGGCGCCTCATTAATCGGGAATCGAAATAAAGAGAATTGAATAATATTAAGTATAATATTTACATTTAGAGCATATCTGAGTAACCGTTGCAATCGGGTACGGGATATGCTTTTCTATTTATATATATATGCTGTGCTGAAAAGTACATGTTGCGCCACTACGCAGATGGATGGTGCTTCCCATCGCTATTGTCCCCAGATTTCTTGAATTAAAAAGTATAGTGGTAGAAATTTGGGGGCAAAGGCGAACGCTTACGCTTGTCCAGCACCATTCCGTCTGCTCCGTTAACATTTTATCGATTCAGCATATATAACAAGGTTGAGGAGGTTTAATTATGGACGCTTTGGCTCCTTCGTCAGGCCCGCCTCCCTCGCCGGAAACGTCCAAACAAGCAGGTCGCTCTGGTTACATACGCGATTGGTTAGTCACTCTTCTGATCGCCATGGTCGTCTTGCTGCTTCTGAACCTGTTCGTATTTAACTTGTCCACGGTCAGAGGACATTCGATGCAGCCGACGCTAATGGAAAACCAGCATTTGTTCGTTAACAAGCTGGTTTATAATTTTCATGATCCGGGCAGGGGGGACATTGTGATTTTAAAAGATCCCGATTCCAAGCTGTCGAGCCCAAGATTTTTAGTGAAAAGAGTCATAGGTATTCCCGGAGATGTAATCCGAGTTGAACATAATCATTTGTATGTGAACGGTGAACTGCTAAATGAACCTTACACCAACTCTGACGTGGAGGATGGTGATTATGGTCCTTTTACGGTGGAGCCGGGGCACTTTTTTGTCATGGGAGATAATCGCCATACTGCAGCAAGCAAGGATAGCCGCTATTTTGGCAGCATTAAATCTCAAGATTTACTGGGACGTGCAGAATTTATATTTTGGCCGATATCTGAGTGGAAATGGCTATAGAGCAATTAAAGTTTGAAATCAAGGAAAGGAAGAGGATGATGAAAGAAGTGATGGTATATACCGACGGTGCTTGTTCGGGAAATCCGGGTCCTGGGGGCTGGGGGATCGTTTTGCTGTATGGGGAGCATCGTAAAGAGCTGTCAGGTGCCGAGAAAATGACGACAAACAACCGTATGGAGATCAAGTCCGTGATTGAAGCACTGAAGCTGCTCAAGGAGCCTTGCCATGTGAAAGTACACAGTGACTCTGCCTATGTCGTCAATTGCTTCAAACAGGGCTGGATTAAGAATTGGCTTCGTAATGGCTGGCGCAACAGTAAGAATCAGCCAGTGGAGAACAAGGAATTATGGGAAGAACTGTGGGAACTGATGGGTAAGCATGAGGTTGAATACGTGAAGGTTAAGGGGCACAGTGACAACGAACTGAATAATCGCTGTGATTTTCTGGCGACCAGTGCTGTTAAAAATTTACGGTAGCATCTGCTGCTATTTTCTGTTGAAATTTGAGATATGAGAATTTTGCAAAATCCTCATATCCGTAATGATAAAAAAGTGGAAGAGAGGTGAGTATCGGATGCAACGTGGATTGACTCAGGCGGCTGCCGGAACCGCTTCGACTTGGGCTTCGCTCAAGCAGGAAATTATTGAGGCAGCTCCAGGGCTGGGTATCGACTCCATCGGGTTCGCATCCGCCGACCCCTTTCTGTCTCTGAAAGCTATATTGGAAGAGCATCGTGCGAAAGGCTATGAATCCGGCTTTGAGGAGCCAGATATTGATAAGCGGATCTACCCGGAGCTGTATGGCTCACAGCCTGCATCTCTGATTGCTATTGCGGTGGCGTACCCTTCCAAAATGAAGGACCCGCCGAAGTCGGACAAGGGGAAGTACCGTGGTATTTTGGCGCGTTCAGCCTGGGGGAAAGATTATCATCTGGTACTACGCGAAGCGATGGAAAAGCTTGAGGCTTTTATAAGTGAGCGGGTGCCTGATGCCATTATGAAAAATATGGTGGATACCGGAGAACTGTCGGATCGAGCCGTTGCGGAACGCGCAGGGATTGGCTTTAGCGGCAAAAATACGATGATGATTTCACCGACGCTGGGATCATGGATTTATCTAGGTGAGCTGTTGACGAACATTCCTTTCCAGCCAGATGAACCGGTAACGGATGGTTGCGGCGAGTGTACCAAATGTTTGGATGCCTGTCCTACGGGCGCGCTTGTGGGTCCTGGACAGCTGAATGCCCAGCGGTGTGTATCCTTTTTGACGCAAACGAAGGGCTTTCTGGATGAGGAGTTTATGCGGAAGATAGGGAATCGGCTGTACGGATGTGATACATGCCAAATGGTATGCCCCAAAAATCGGGGTCTCAACTGGGATCACCATCCCGAGCTTACACCCGATCCTGAAATTGTGAAGCCGTTGCTGCTGCCGTTATTGGATTTGAGCAACCGTGAATTCAAAGACCGATTTGGTCAAAGTGCGGCGGCTTGGCGGGGGAAGAAGCCCATTCAACGCAATGCAGTCATTGGACTGGGCAATTTCAAAGATATCAGTGCGGTGCCCAAGTTAACGGAGGTTTTATTGGATGATCCGCGTCCCGAGCTGCGAGGCACGGCGGCGTGGGCTTTGAGTCGAATAGGAGGGGAAAACGCTATGACAGCGATCAAGCAAGCATCAGAGAAGGAACAACATGAGCAAGTACGCGAAATGATCGCGCAAGCGCATTCCAAACTAGAGGAACAAGAGCAGGCAGAAGAGCAAAAGGTGTCTGAATTATCAAAACCAGAAGTAACGGCCGGGGATTCACAGGGTCCAACGACGATTTATTATGATGAGATGGAGACACCTGTGGGCACGTTAACGCTGTGCGCTACGGATCGGGGGCTGTGCCGAATAGACTATGGCGTTTTTCATGCGAAGGAAGCACTGCTTCAGCAATGGGCCCGAACATGGATTGGGGAATATGTCTATGTGCAGGAGCCGGAAAAGCTGCGCGAAGCCGCGGATCAACTGCGTGAATATTTTGCGGGAGAACGACGGGAATTCAGTATAGCCTATGATTTGAGAGGTACTCCTTTTCAAGAGCAGGTATGGCGTGCACTGCAGAATATTCCGTATGGACAAAGTGTGTCCTACAAAGATATTGCGGAATCGATCGGACGAGCCAAGGCAGTACGTGCTGTGGGTGGAGCCAATAACAAAAATCCGTTACCCATTCTGTTTCCATGTCACCGAGTATCGGGTGCTAACGGAAGTTTGGTCGGTTATGCTGGAGGCTTACCAGTCAAGACGAAGCTGCTGGAATTGGAGAAACAATAAGGACATATGTTTGCAAAAAGTGATTTGCTAGCTGTCCCATGTTTTGCTATGATAGGTTCGTGTGTAATTCAAGATGTTTCATATAAATATACAGAGGTGACGACTTCGTGGTGTGGAATATTGTCATTCCGATTATTACCCTGATTGCTGGTTTGGTTGGGGGATTTTTCATCGGTGCTTATTATCTTCGTAAACAGCTTGAGAAGATGCAAAACGACCCTGAAACGCTGCAAAAAATGGCTAAACAGATGGGTTACAACCTGAATGGGAAACAAATGCAAAAAGCCCAGCAGATGATGAAGAACCAACAGTTCTCCAAAAATCAGCCTGGTCCGCGTAAAAATCAGGGCCGTCGGAAATAATGAGCAACGTGAGTACGGATGCCGCATGAGGTTGCTGCATAGAGGAGGATTACTGTGGCTGGCGTAAAAGATTATATTAACCGCAAAGCTGCGGATAACCGGGATAAAATCGAGTACCATGTGGAGCAGATTTTACAACTGATCGGTGAGGACCCCAAGCGTGAAGGGTTGTTGGAAACACCGGCACGCGTTGCGCGCATGTATGAGGAAATATTTGCGGGTTATGAGGTTGATCCCCGGGATGCGTTGGGTGTGACATTTGACGAGAATCACGAGGAGCTTGTGATCGTGAAGGACATCGTCTATTACAGCCAGTGTGAGCACCATATGGCTCCTTTCTTCGGAAAAGTGCATATCGGCTATGTACCCAGCGGCAAAATTGTAGGATTGAGCAAGCTTGCACGCCTGGTAGAGGCAGTGACCCGCCGATTGCAGGTACAGGAGCGTATTACATCACAGATCGCTGATATTTTAAATGAAGCGGTCTCCGCTCACGGGGTTATGGTAGTCGTAGAAGGCGAGCATCTGTGCATGTGTGCAAGAGGTGTCAAAAAGCCTGGTAGCAAAACAGTAACGTCTGCGGTACGCGGTACGTTTCGTGATGATGCTGCGCAGCGCGCAGAGTTTCTGTCGCTGCTCAAGGATTGATCGAACATCGCAAGACGTTTATGTGATGAACAAAAAAAGGGTGGTTTACGCATAGGCGTAGCCACCTTTTTTTGTTAACATCAGATATAGAGACGAACGGGATAGCTGCCTTAAATTTACGATTAGCCTATGGATAACAGTTATTTTTATAGATAGGGGATAACGTATGGAGAATGTACATAGATCAACAGAAAAAACAACTGCTTTGCCTGAGTTGCAGTGGTTTGAAGCACCACTTGCGGACATTCAGGAGGATGTTTTGTCTCCGCTGGCTTGGGAGGAGCTGGCCTGTCGGCAAGTAGGGAAAGGAGCTGCACCCATTTTGCATCTATGGCGGCATCCGTCAGCGCTTGTGATCGGTCACCGGGACCGCAGGCTACCTTACGCCCCACAAGCGATGGAGCGAGTGTGCAACGCGGGAACCTCGGTATGCGTACGCCCCTCGGGGGGAGCGGCTGTCATGCTGGACAGGGGGGTGCTGAACCTGTCCTTGATCCTGCCGAATCCACAGCGGGCCATCAGCCTGCATGAAGATTTTCGGCTCATGGCAGGGCTAATTGCCGATGCGCTGGTTCCGTGGTCTGGCGAGGCGCAGACCGGAGAAATCCCCGGGTCCTTCTGTCCCGGGGATTACGATGTCAGCGTCCGGGGCCGCAAGTTTTGCGGCATTGCACAGCGGCGCCAAGCCAAGGCGTATATCATCACAGCCTTCGTGATGATTGAGGGCAGCGGTGCAGAGCGTGCGCAGGCGGTACAGCAGTTCTATGCAGAGGCAGCCGGAGATACGTCGACAGGTGTGCAGCAGCAGGATTACCCCCGGGTGAATCCAGCAACGATGGGTAGCCTGGCAGAGCTGGCTGGAGTGCCGTCTGTTGAGGCGTATACGGCATCTTTGCGCCGTGTCGTCGAGAGCCGGACAGCCATTTTACCTGCCGATAGCTGGCTGGTACAACCAGAAGGATGGACCGAACAAATGGCAGCGCTAAGAGAGCGATACGATTTGCAGGTGTAGTTTGTCTTTAGCTTAGAAGCTTAGAAGCTCAGAAGGGTTGCCATCTCAGCTTGGAGGCTTGATCGTAGCGTGCTTCCACTTCAGGCCAGTTAACGACATGCCACCAGTCTTCGATATATTTGTTGCGTTCAGCCTGATGCTTTAAGTAATATGCGTGTTCCCACACATCTATAGCCAGCAGCGGAATGGACTCCCATTGAGTCAGATTCTGGTGCTTTTCGGCCTGCAAAATTTCAAGTCGTCCCGCGCGCGGACTCCATACCAGGATAGCCCAGCCGCCACCCTCGACCTTTTCGGCTGCCGAACTGAATTGCTTTTTGAATGCATCGTAGCTGCCAAAATCCTTTTTAATCTGTTCAGCCAGTGGCCCGCTTGGGTTGCCACCGCCTTGAGGACTCATGATCGTCCAAAAAAGAGTATGCAGATAATGGCCTGCGCCGTTGAATGCCAGTTCGCGTTCCCAATGTTTTACGAGATCAAAATCACCTGTTTTTCGGGCTTCTTCCAGCTTCTTTTCCGCTTTATTCAGATCATTCACATAGCTCAAATGGTGCTTGTCATGGTGAATACGCATCGTTTTTTCATCAATATACGGTTCAAGCGCATTATAGGGGTAAGGGAGCGGTGGTAGTCGATGTCCTCCAATAGGAACCGATCGGCCGATTGAGGTTTTTTCCGTTGCCGAAGGTTGAGCCTGGCCGGATTTGACGGCTTTAGTCGTCCATGTGCCTTCTCCCCTTATGCCTGTCTGCCGTTCTCGAAACGCTTCCTCTGGGTAATTCTCACCCTCTGTCGCTACCTGATACAACCCAGCAGCCCTTGCAATGGAGCCGGGTTCTTGAAAGGGGGTTGTCGAGATTAGGAAATATTGGCTTTCATGTGCCGCGTGTAATACAACTCCAGCGGATTTTGGCTGCTGACGCAATGCATGACTGTGCTCGCTCAGCAGACCGAGCTGCCGTACATACTCCTGTGACTGACGGTTTGCGGTTTGCAGCAAATCGTCCAATCGACGATTTAATTCTTGTGAGTCAAGCTGAGCGTTTAATGCTGACTCTGACGATGGCATCTTTACAGATGATGATGCGTCTAATCCCCTTGACTGTTTTGAGTGTTCAGTGAATTCGTGTGTATGTGCTTGTGGGGCAGCCGACAGCTGTTTCCATTCCTGATGCCACGCTTGATCTGCCGGATCAAGTGCGCTCCGTTGCTCTTCAAGCAACTCTATGGCGGTGCGTTCCGTCTGTTCGAATACAGTCCGCCAATCATCCAGCAGCCGTACATAAGTAGGCTCCAGTCCCTCGGTAGCGGATTTAATCACTTCAACATGCCAACTTTCCTGCTGCTTCCAATGCCGAATTTCCTCCAGCACACGTAAGGGCAGGAAAGACCCATAAGTACTCAGCATCGTTTTTTACCTCCCGTATCCCACTATAGCTATCCGGCGGATCAGGCAGATCTGCCCTGGATGCATACGTACCCAGTATATTCGCTGTCCCGTCGGGAATATGTCTATGAACTCGCTTAATCTGGTCACATCTGTTACGTAGAACAAGAATACCCATGGTAAACGAAAAAGAAGCCCAGCTACGGCACGGGTTAAGTGTCCGTAGGCAGGCTTCTTCAAGGTGAAGAATTAAATACAGTTTTTTCGAAAAATAATTCTTTACTTCGTAGTCGTTTGTTTGTGGGCATCAGCGATCGTTTTCTTGTCCTCCAGCTCCTGTACGCTGCTTAGAAACGTCGATACCCGCCGTAAATATTCACGGGGATGCTCTCTGAAAATAAGCTCATGTATCCCGTTTTTGACAATCCATACACTGGAAAGCGGGTTGGTTTGATTGGCAGCGAGCTTTTCTGCAATAGGATAAGGAGCCTTTTCATCCTGTGTACCATGCACAAACATGATCGGGAACGGATAGTTTTCCTTTTTAACCTCCTGATATGGAATCTGATGCAAGCTGGTGCCGTTTAAGACTGGAAACAGCAACTCCAGAATTTCCAAAGACGGATGTCTTGGTAGATTAATTTGATTGTGAATGTTATGGTACAGCGTATCCGGCTCCAGCAGGAATGTGCTGTCCAAAATCATTGCGTCCACATCCTTGGTTTGCAAGCCCGCCTGAAGAGCGGTTCCTGCCCCCATGGAGAAGCCCCATACGATAATCTCCGACGAGCCGCGTTGCTTCGCAAGCTGGATCGCTCCGAGAAGCTGCTGGGATTCCGCTTTGCCTCCGGTTGCGACTGCTTTGCTGTTTTGTGACGCGAATCCATAATCGAACATGACCACATTAAAGTTCAAACTGTGGGCATAATGCGCCAGATCATACATGGGAATCCAGCTTTCTTCGCGGTTAGCTCCATAGCCATGGCTGAAAATAATTGTTTTCCGCGATTGATCCGCCGGGATATACCAGCCTTGTACTATGCGGCTACCATCCTTGGCAGGGAAGCTGACTTCCTCATAAGGCATGTTTTTGGCCTGCATCGGATTAGAGTACAGCGGCGCGACGGTAGGATTCGTAAGTACCCATGCGATGTAAGCATGCAAGGCAATAAAACAAAACAGCAGAAAAAAGACGACCGACAACAGCAGAGCAATCACAACGTGCTTGAACCGCAGCAGACGGGGATTAAAGAGTGGGGTGGACGGCTCCTGAACAGCGGTCTGTAGCTGAGAGTTGCGCTGGGATGTAGAAATCATGTAAGAGCCTCCTTATATAAAATTGATCTTCATTTCATAGAATTTAGGTATAATTCCACTTGAAAATGATAGTGTATATCCGTATAGATACCTATTATCGTATGATGGGGGTTATCCAAAGTCAACGCCTGAACCGGAAAAGTAAAAATGATGCAAAGAATTGTCGATGTTTGTTCTCGTTCTGTAATATGGTTGTCACAAAAACATCAGTTTACAGTAGCCGCGACTATTCTATATAATTTATGTAACCATGTTTCATAGTGTGAAACGAATATGGATACAAGAGGAGCGGTTCACGATGGAAGACCGTAAATTAACCGTTCGCGCTGTAGAGCGTGCACTTGATATATTGCTGTGTTTTACCGCAGATTCGGATCTTGGCCTAACGGAGATTGCCTCCAAAATTGGTCTACATAAAAGCACGGTTCATCGGCTGCTGACTACGTTGGAGGATCGGGGCTTTGTCGTTCGGAATGCCGAAACGGAAAAATATCGACTTGGCTTCCGCATTTGGGAGCTATCCACGCATTTGTCCCAAAGTGACGAGCCGGCGGTGTTATTACAGCCTGCAATGGAAGGACTACGTGACCGTTTGGGCGAGACGGTCAGCTTGTATTTACGGGACGGCAGCATGCGTATTCGCATACAAGCCGTGCAGAGCAATCAGGCGATCCGCAGGGTTGCGCCTGTAGGTGCGCGTATGCCGCTGGCTGTAGGGGCCTCCAGCAAGGTGCTGGCTGCCTTTATGCCGCCGCAGGAGCTGGAAGCCCTGCTAAGCGGGAATGAATGGCCGCCCTCGGTAGACGCGGAGGTCTATAAAGCCCAGCTGCAGGACATTCGCGAGAAAGGCTATGCGACCAGCTATGAAGAACGGGAGCCTGGGGCTGCTGCTGTGGCTGCGCCAATTGTGAACCGGAAGGGACAGGTCACTGCGGCTTTATCTGTATCCGGTCCGGTCAGTCGGCTTGCACCCGAGACGCTACATGACTTTGCTCCGATTTTGATCGAGGCGGCGAAGGAAATGGGGCTTATGCTCCCGTAACAAGAATGAATACAGTTGAAGCAAGCAAAGTGACTTGATGAGGAGCGTCTCCTTGCTAAATGGAGCCTAGAAGGGTTGCCAAAGCCATAAATTTGAAGTAGTCTGATAAGGATGGCGGAATGTCTGTTATGTCCGCCTCATGTGAATAGAAGTATCACAGTTACTGGGGGAGCCTGTAATGCCGGGCTGAGATGGAATCGTGCAAGATTCCGGACCCTTTGCACCTGATCTGGATCATACCAGCGTAGGGAAGTAATCGGCCATTGAAATGTATACGCAGCTGCTGTCTACGGTGACGCATTGGAATAGGATTTATTCCACATGTGCACGCTCTGGATAGCTGCCTCGTTAGATTAGCCGGTTCCCTGGGGAACCGGCTTTTTTGCATAGATCAGCGCCACCCTGGGAATGGTTCCGGATCGGTGTGTCATTTCAGCGAAACGGGAGGAATGGACAATGAAGCCGACAGAAGTAGAAGGAATAAAAGGAACAGAATTGAAATCAGCAGAAGTAAGGTTGGCAGGAACAAGGGAAGTTGAGGTAGAGAGAACAAACGGGGAGCAAGCCAGTGGGGTAACGCCCTTTCCAGGGAGCCGTAAGGTATATATTCAAGGCTCGCGGCCGGACATTGCCGTGCCAGAGCGGGAAATTGCTCTCCATCCTACACATACGCCGCAGGGCATAGAGCATCATGAGCCATTGCGTGTGTACGATACAAGCGGTCCCATGACTGACGAAGCCTATCAGGTCGATATCCGTCAGGGTCTGCCTCCACTACGGCGAGCGTGGGCACTGGAACGGGGCGATGTGGAGGCTTACGAGGGACGCGCCGTCCAGCCGGAGGATAATGGACTGAAACCTGGTTCCAAACGGGAGATAGTGGAATTTCCCGGCGTGACCAACCGTCCGCTTCGTGCTTCGCAAGGTCGTACAGTGACGCAAATGCATTATGCACGGCGAGGGATCATTACGCCCGAAATGGAATTTGCGGCGATCCGCGAAGGGGTGGAGCCTGAGTTTGTACGGCAGGAGTTGGCGGCTGGACGAGCCATTTTGCCTTCGAATATCAATCACCCGGAAAGTGAGCCAATGGTCATTGGGCGTCATTTTCACGTGAAGATCAATGCGAACATTGGTAATTCTGCGGTTACCTCCTCCATCGAGGAGGAAGTGGAGAAAATGACCTGGGCTGTGCGTTGGGGCTCGGATACAGTTATGGACCTGTCCACAGGCCGTAATATCCATACCACACGTGAATGGATCATTCGGAATTCTCCTGTACCCATTGGGACTGTGCCGCTGTATCAGGCACTTGAAAAGGTGAACGGCGAAGCAGAAGCGCTGACGTGGGAGCTGTATCGCGATACGCTGATTGAGCAGGCGGAGCAGGGAGTGGACTATTTTACAATTCATGCGGGTGTATTGCTGCGGTATATTCCGATGACGGCGAATAGAATGACGGGAATTGTATCCCGGGGCGGGTCGATCATGGCAGCCTGGTGCCTTGCGCACCATCAGGAGAATTTTTTGTATACACATTTTGAAGAAATCTGCGAAATTATGAAAGCCTATGATGTGGCCTTTTCTCTCGGGGATGGTCTACGTCCGGGTAGTATCTATGATGCGAATGATGAAGCACAGTTTGCTGAGCTGGAAACGTTGGGTGAGTTAACGCAAATCGCATGGAAGCATGATGTTCAGGTCATGATTGAAGGACCGGGACATGTCCCTATGCATAAAATCAAAGAGAATGTGGATTTACAAATGGAGATTTGTAAGGAAGCTCCTTTCTATACCTTGGGACCGCTCACGACGGATATTGCCCCCGGATATGATCATATTACCTCAGCCATCGGGGCGGCGATGATCGGTTGGTTCGGGACGTCCATGCTGTGCTATGTTACGCCTAAGGAGCATTTGGGTCTGCCGAATAAGGATGATGTCCGTGAGGGTGTCATTACCTACAAAATTGCGGCACATGCTGCCGATCTGGCGAAGGGCCATCCACGGGCGCAGCAGCGGGATGATGCTTTGTCCAAGGCACGCTTTGAGTTCCGCTGGCGGGATCAGTTCAATCTGTCGCTTGATCCCGAGCGGGCCTTGTCCTACCATGATGAAACGCTACCGGCAGAGGGAGCCAAGGAAGCACATTTTTGCTCGATGTGCGGCCCCAAATTTTGTAGTATGCGCATCACGCAGGACATTCGCGCCTATGCAGCGGATAAGGGGCTGAACACCGAAGAAGCAGTAGCCGCCGGGATGCGTGAGAAGGCAGAGCAGTATCGGGATGGTGGTCAGTAAAACGAATGTGTGAGTTTAGGAACAAATGAATTAAAAAAGCCGTGGTTCTCTACAGTCGATGTAGGAAACTACGGCTTTTTGGCTTATGTAAAGCGGGATCATGCAACCGGATAAACGGCGCCTTATTTTTTACCCATTTTTTCATTCAAAATGTCCTGAAAGCTGAGCTTCTTCTCCGAGCTATCTTCTTTCTTCTGCATACTCACCGCGTTGGCACGTTGGTATTGGTGGTGAAAGGGCATCAGGGTGTGGACGGTTAAGTTCATCGTATTCATGTAGATCATTCCTCCAATTCCATATTGTCAAATTCAGATTGAGTTGCTTAGGACGTCTGTATAGGACTATTTATATGTACTTGATGTCGTAATGCTATGTAGGTTGCTTGGTTATGTTTCAATCATTATACCCACATTTTTTCAAAGTAAAACGCTTTTGACATAAAACAGGAAGATGGTCATGTGTGTCCAAAATGCCGATTAGGAGGATGGTCGTTTTAGGGGAAAATGTGCCTAGGTCTAAAACAAGGGCTAGAGGCCCGTTTTCTTAGTTTAGTAGTCGGGATTGTGTTTTTTTGTCGAATAACCTTGTAAAAGGAGGGTTTTGCGGACTCCTCAAGTCAGGATTGAGGCAGTCTGGTGGCGAATTAAAGTGTCAAAGTTGTATTGACTTTATGTTTGGTAGTAGATACCATGAACTGGTTGTCAGCGTATTTTGACAACAAGAGTCAGCCAATCGATCTGGCGATTCATCCTTTGAAATGTTAGAGAGAGGATTAGAGCATATATGAAAAAATGTATTGCAGACATCGCATTTATTATTCTGGGTGCGTTTTTTTTCGCGCTAGCTGTTAATCTGTTTGTGATCCCGAATGAGTTTGGCGAGGGGGGCGTTACAGGCGTCACAATCATCCTGTACTACCTGTTTCAGTGGTCTCCCTCAATCGTTAATCTGGTGATTAATGGCTTGCTGCTGATTGTCGGATATAAATTTTTGGACAAGAGAACGACCTTGTACACTATCATTGCGGTCGCTTTTAACTCGCTGTTTTTACATTTAACGGTCAACTGGCGGATTGATTCGCATGAGCCTACGATTAATGCCGTTTTTGCCGGAGTTTTGGTGGGGGTCGGCATTGGCTTAATCGTACGGGTAGGTGGCACAACGGCGGGAACGGTCATTTTAGCCCGGATTGCCAACAAGTATTTAGATTGGAATATCAGTTATGGCCTGCTGTTTTTTGATTTGATTGTCGCATTCTCTTCCTATTTTATTATTGGCCCGGAAAAATTGATGCTCACTATCGTTATTTTGTACGTTGGTACGAAGGTGATGGACTTCATGATCGAAGGACTAAACCCGAAAAAAGCCGTCATGATCATTTCGGAGCACCAAGATAAAATTGCCGAGATGGTCATAACGAAAATGGATCGTGGAGTTACTGTCCTGTCAGGCCACGGTTATTACACTAAAAATCCAAAAGAAGTGCTGTATATCGTCATTAGTAAACAAGAGGTATCGGCGCTCAAAAAGATAGTGAAAGCCATCGACACAGCAGCGTTTATCACCATTCATGACGTGCGAGACGTATTCGGAGAGGGTTTTCTGGATATTTCGAAGTAACTCGCGTGCGCGAAGGTAAGGTTATAGGAGAATAGGGTAGGAAGTCGGTCCTGAGGGATCGACTTTTTTGCTGTTGTCCCTCCCTTTGAACGCCTGCCCAACAGCAGCTCCTGCAAACGACCGCGAGAACCCTTTCAATTCGCTGATCCTACGAAGTTTATACTTTCTGATATCTTAAAATATTGGCGTCTTTAATCCGTTGCACGGCTTCCAGCAATCTTTCTTCCGAAGTAACCAAACTAATGCGAACATATCCGCCGCCATGCTGACCAAAAGCTTCACCTGGAATAACGGCAACATGAGCTTTGTCCAATAAAAGGGCGGAAAACTGTTCGGAACTATACCCCTCCGGGACTTTCGCCCATACGAAAAAGGTGCCCGCGGAAGGCCTTACATGCCAGCCGATTTTGTTCAGTCCGTTTACTAATGTATCTCTTCTTTTGTTATATATATCCGTGAGTTGGCGGACGCAGTCCTGGTCGGCTGTTAAGGCAGCGGCGGCGGCATCCTGAACCGCTCCGAACACGTTACCGTAAGCATGTTCAACAAAGCGGTTAACGCCTGCGATAATGGATGGATTTCCAACGGCAAACGCCACTCTCCAGCCGGCCATATTATATGCCTTTGACATGGTGTAAACCTCCACGCCTATTTCTTTGGCTCCTTTCGTTTGCAGTAAGCTAAGCGGCTTGTGTCCGTCAAAGCCAATGGACCCGTAAGCCATATCATGAAAAACGGGAATATTGTGCTTTTTGGCAAATTGAACGGTTTCCGCAAAAAAATGACTTGTTGCCACAGCGCCTGTCGGATTGTTCGGATAATTTAACAACAACAATTTTGTACGGTTGGCGATTTCTACCGGAATCGCGCTATAATCCGGCAGAAATCCATCTTTTTCCTTCACGGGCAAACCGTAAAGATGGGCTTCGGCTAATTTAACCGCGGAATAATACATCGGAAAGGCAGGCTCAGGAAACATGATGGTATCGCCTGGATTTAAAAGACATTGCGGCAGAGCAGCAACGGCGATAATAGACCCGTTAAAAATGGCAATTTCGGTGTCCGGATCAAGATCCACGCCGTATTCACGTTTGTAGAATGCAACAATGGCCTGTTTTAAAGACTTTTTCCCATTGTAAGGTGGATATCCATGGTTGCTCTCCACATCAACAGCCTTTTTCAAGCTATCCACAATATGCTGAGGAGTAGGCAAATCCGGGTTTCCTCTTCCAAGATTAATAATATCAATTCCTTGTCTTTCATAATTGGCAATCGCTTCCGCTTGTTTGGACATGTACTTTCTCGGCAGGGATTTCAGCCGCGTGGACTCCTCAAAAACAAACATACTTTTTTCCTTTCTGCTGATGGCTAGAAGCAATGTGTACCTTAATAACTGTAGCTGCTTGTAATCCTGTTCACTGTCAGGATCGCCCATAGTGCATCATCAGCGGTGACTTTAAACGGCAAACTGTGAATTCTCGATGTTTCAGACGTCATTTTTGCCGCAATCAGCCGCAGAGCTTCCGTGTTGGAATCGTCCAAATGTATATCCTGCAGCGTTGTTGGGAGGCCTATTTTTCTATAAAAAGGAAGGATCGACTTCAGCTCGTCTGTTTTCTTTTCAAGAGCTAATTGAACCAGAATTCCGAACGCTACAAGAGATCCGTGTAAAATCGTATTCGTTCCGGGAATAGCTGTCGCAGCATTAAAGAAGGCGTGTGCGCCAACGCTTTGGGCAAATATACTTCCGAAGCCTCCAACGAGGCCAGCAACGGCAATATTCGTATCAATAACATTTATAAAGGCATCTGTTAATTTTCCGGTCTGCGCGTCTTTGATGGATTGTTCCCCGAACTCGAATAAAAATTCCCTGCATTTGTGCATCATTTCGAAACTCAATTGCATCGGTATGGTTTTGGTCTGTATCTGATTCAAACGGGACACGCCTTCATACCATTTGGCGAGAGTGTCGCCGATACCGGCAACCGTATATTCAACAGGGCTGTTTAAAATGATCTCCGGTTCAATCAGGACAAGATTTGTTGCTTTCGGGAAAGACAAGCTGTCAACATGAATCCCCTCATCATTATAAATAATGCTTACGGCACTGAATGCGGCGCAATTGGAAGCAAGTGTCGGAACAAGTATTTCCGGAATTTGCAGTTGATAGGCCACTGCTTTTACAAGGTCTGCCACCTTTCCTCCGCCGATCCCCATTAATCCTTCCGCTTTATATTGCCTGGCAATAGCTGAGATTCGCTTAATCTCGTTTAGAGAGCATTCACCATTATATTTCTCATATTGAATCCCTAAATTTTCCAGCGAAGGCAAGTAAGGCAGGGCAGCCTGAAGCGATCTTTCTCCATGTATGACAAATAATCTGTTGAGCTTTCTTTCGGAAATCAATTGAGGCAATTGATTCAATATCCCTTTACTGTGATAGTATTCCTGGGGACCAGCTTTCAAAACGACAGTTGATTCCATAATGACGCTACCTCCATTATATTCCTAGTTAATAGGGAGGAATAATATTGATATTATGAGAAATATACTTTGTTCGCAAATTTATGTCAATTATTTCTTAAAGCGCCCCCTAACAGAATTACGTATTTTAGTTATTGACATGCTAAAGCTTGAACTATATATTATAGTAATACTTTAAATCGATAAAACATATGCGTTAACTATGGATTGGGCTTTGCTATGCATGGTAATGTAGTCCAACACGAAAAGGCAGACTAGGCGGAAAGGAAGAAATGCGATGAGCTCCCATGTAATAGATATGGTATTACTAAGAAATAATTTCGGAACAGCTGACATGCGCAGCATCTGGTCGGAGCATAACCGGCTGCAAAAGCATTTTGATGTGGAGGCTGCTCTTGCTCTAGCGGAAGGGGAGTTTGGGATTATCCCTCGGAGTGCCGCCGAAACGATTGCCAAAAACGCGAAGGCTGAATTTGTGGATTTTGCTGAAATCGCAAGTGAAGCGGCAAAGGCAAAGCACTCTTTAAATGCAACCATAAAAGCGTTGCAGTCATTATGTGGCGAGGATGGAGAGTATGTCCACTTTGGAGCAACGACCCAGGATATTGTGGACACAGGAACCATACTGCAATTAAAAGAGGCGCATGCCCTTATCCTTTCGGAGTTGAAAGAGGTTGCGGGAGAGCTTGCCAAGCTTGCCGAAAAATACAAAAGTACGCCGATGGCCGGCCGATCTCACGGCATGCAGGGTCTGCCGACAACCTTTGGCTTTAAATTATCCGTGGTGTTGAGTGAAGTAAACCGCCATATTGAACGGTTAAAAGGCTTGGAGGCCCGGACATTTACCGGTGTTATTGCAGGCGGAGTCGGGACATTTGCTTCTTTTGGTCCTAAAGGGCCTGAAATCGAAGCGAACGCTCTACAAAGACTGGGTTTGTCCGTGCCGGAGATTTGCTGGCATTCGTCGCGAGACAGAATCGCGGAGTACGCCAGTGTTATCGGGTTAATCAGCGGTACATTAGGCAAGCTTGCCAATGAATTCTATAATCTGATGCGGTCGGAGATTGATGAAGTTGAAGAACCTTTTGCAATAGGTAAGATTGGCAGCACAACGATGCCCCATAAACGGAATCCGGCAGCGCTAGAGGGGATAGCAAGCCTGACAAGACCGATTCTCCATAGCGTGTCCCTTATTCAGGATTCCCTTATCGTTGAGCATGAACGGGATGCTATGTCATGGCGGGGCGAATGGATTGCCTTGCCGGAAATCTGCATCTATCTGTCTGCTCAACTGTTATCGACCAAAACGGTTTTGCAGGGTCTGATCGTAAAACCCGATAATATGCTTCGAAACTTAAATCTGCAAGGCGGTCTTCTATTATCGGAAAGAGTTATGTTTGCATTGGCGGAGAGTTACGGGAAGCAGACTGCACATGAGCTTATTTATGAGCTGTCGATGAAGGCCATTGAAGAGCATAAACCGTTTCAGGATGTGTTGGTTGCCAATGAACAAGTCGCTAAGGTGCTGGATGAAACGAAAATAAAAGAGCTGTTAAATCCTGAAACCTATCTGGGCTCCGCGATTGAAAAAGTGGATCAAGTGCTGTTGAAGCAGCATTTCCGTCTGGCGGTTCTTGATGATGCGGAAGAATTGCTCGACCTGACATTAAGAGCTTACCAACCCATAAGGGATTTAGGGATAAATTTTGCTGCGGCACATGCTGATCTGGATTTGGTAAAAAAGCATATCACCCATAACTTGTGTTATGTGCTGGAGCAAAACGGGAAAATGATCGCAACTGTCGCCATTAGGCTACCGTGGGGGGGCCAACCCGGTCCTGCCGGTCTGCCGCATATCGGCTGGCTGGCCGTAGATCCGGCCAATGAGCGGCAAGGAATTGGATCGAAGATTTTGTCATTGGCTGAAGAAAAAATAACGTCCGATATAAAAAGCCCGGCCGTTACATTGGGCACGGCGGAAAATCACCCATGGCTGTCTGCCATGTATGAAAGCAAGGGGTATCACAAAATCGGCACCAAGGATTTGGGCAGAGGTCATACAACGGTTTACTTTAAAAAGGATCTGCAGGCAGCTAAGGTAACTCAAAACATATAAAGCAGAGGGGATTAAGATGAAAAAGTTTCTTGGTATTATGATCGCAGGAATGTTGCTGGTCGTGTTGGCGGCTTGCGGCAATGGAACAAGCTCAAACGGAGAAAAAGTGCTCAGAGTAGGGGCGACAGGACAAAGCTTTCCAAACTCCTTTAAAGAAGGAGATAAACTGGTCGGTTATGATGTTGAAGTGCTGGAGGCTGTAGCCAAGAACCTTGGCTATAAAGTGGAATGGACATTGACGGATTTTTCCGGATTGATGGGTCAAATGGAAGCAGGGAAGCTGGATACGATCGCCAATAACGTAGCCGTAACCGATGAAAGAAAAAAAGTATACAACTTTACGGATAAATACTCAGTCCTTGGCACACAGGTTGCTGTCCGGGCAGACAATAATCAAATTAATACTTTGGATGATTTAAAAGGAAAAACCATCTCAGCCGTTTTGGGGTCCAACAATGTGAAAAATTTTAAAGCCTGGGACACCAAAGGCGAGGTTACTTTAAAAACATACGAAACGCGTGAATCTGCCATGAATGAAGTCATCACGGGCAAGGTGGACGGATATATTAACGCATCCACCACGCTTCTGGCCGAGATTGCCAAAGGCAAGCTTCCACTCAAACTGGTGGGCGATCCGATTTCACATGATGATGTAGCCTTTCCTTTTGCCAGAACGGAACAGGGCGATAAGCTGTTGAAGGAATTTAACGCTGAACTCCAAAAGCTCCGCGATGATGGAACGTTACTAAAAATCTCGAAAAAATATTACGGTGAGGATGTAACACAATAAACTAAGTCTTGAGGTGTACTCTCCAATGGATTTTGATTTTGAATATATGTTGTCCGTATTTCCCAACATTATTAAATATTTACCCTTAACCATTATCATGGCCGTATCGGCCATGATAATGGCAAGTATCCTAGGTTTAATAGTGGCACTTATAAGAAACAGCCGCATTCCTGTACTCACACAGCTTGCGGCTGTCTATATTTCATTTTTTCGGGCGATCCCGATGCTGGTGCAGCTATTTCTATTTTACTTTGGGCTGCCGCAGTTAATTCCCGCTTTTAATAGTATGACGGCATTAACGGCCGCACTGATTGGCTTGAGTTTAAAAGAAGCGGCATTTCTAGCGGAAATTTTCAGAGCTGGGCTGAATTCGGTTGATAAAGGCCAATTGGAGGCAGGTTTATCGGTTGGCATGACGAAATTCCAAACCTACCGCCGGATGATCCTGCCGCAGGCGGCGCGTAACGCGCTACCCGGCACTGGGAATACATTTATTACGCTTATTAAAGAAACGGCACTGGCGTTTACGTTGGGTGTGGCCGAGATGTTTGCCCAAGCCAAAATGATGGCGGCGGAAAGCTTCAAATTTTTTGAAACGTATTTGGCAGTCGGGCTTTTATATTGGTTTATTGTTATTGGAGTATCGTCACTTCAGCGCGTGGCAGAAAAAAGAATTAACCGGCCTTATCAACAATAGGAGGTTGACGAATGATATCGGTTAAAAACCTGCATAAACGTTTTGGCAATTTGGTTGTGCTAAATGGCATCGATATAGAGGTGAAACAGGGCGAAGTCGTTGCGATTATTGGCCCTTCAGGCTCAGGAAAGTCAACATTGCTCCGGTGTCTGAATTTATTGGAAACTCCTGATCAGGGGGAAATAAAAATCGGAAGCGCCAGGATAAATGCTGAAAAATTTTCCGGGAAAGAAGTGCATTTATTAAGACAGCAAACGGCGATGGTGTTCCAGAATTATAATTTGTTTAAGAATAAAACAGCTCTACAGAATATTACGGAATCTTTAGTGATCGCCAAAAAAATGAAAAAAGAAGCTGCAAGTCAAATAGCGCTCGATTTATTGAAGCAGGTTGGCCTGGTGGATAAAAAGGACAACTACCCGGTTACCTTATCCGGTGGACAACAGCAGCGTGTCGGCATTGCCAGGGCATTGGCGGTTGATCCCCATGCGATTTTGTTTGATGAGCCGACCTCCGCGTTGGACCCGGAGCTTGTGGCGGAAGTATTGCAGGTAATCCGGTACATTGCGAAAAGAAACACGACGATGATCATTGTCACCCATGAGATGGCCTTTGCGAAGGAAGTCGCCGACAAGATTATTTTTATGGCTGACGGCCATATTGTCGAGCAGGGAACTCCAGCGCAAATCTTTGAGCAATCCGTAAATCCGCGTACCAAACAATTTTTGCAGCAGCTGGGCGGCCGAGCAGCTGGCAGCGAAGAGGAACCGAGGGAGGAATCGTTCAGTGGCACTTTCTGATCATCAAAAACAATTACAGCAAAAGCTAGTCGCATACCGCAGAGAATTGCATGAGCATCCGGAGCTTTCCTTGCAGGAGCATGAAACGACTGCAAGGATTAAACGCTGGTTGGCGGACAATGGCATTCCAATTCTTGATTTTCCGCTAGAGGTGGGCGTTATTGCCGAAATCCAGGGCGAGCTTCCCGGACCGACCATCGCCGTTCGCGCGGATATCGACGCCCTGCCCATTCGAGAAGAAACGAAAGTGGATTTTGTGTCTAAAAATGACGGGGTTATGCATGCGTGCGGACATGACTTTCACACCGCCTCTATGATTGGAGCGGCTATTTTGCTGAAAGAAAAAAAGTCGCAATTAAAGGGAGCTGTCAGATTCATTTTTCAGCCGGCAGAGGAAATCGCCCAAGGTGCGAAAGTAATTGCCCAAGCCGGAGCACTTGAAGGGGTGAAAGCCATTTTCGGCATGCACAATAAGACTGATTTGCCTGTCGGCACAATTGGCATCAAAGAAGGTCCGTTGATGGCCAGTGTAGATAAATTTGAGTTGGATGTGATCGGCGTGGGCGGCCATGCCGGCATTCCAAATAACAGCATCGATCCTATTGTGGTCGGTGGGCAAATTGTTTCCGGCCTGCAGTCGATTGTCAGCCGGAGTCTTAGTCCGTTTCACAATGCGGTTATTAGTGTGACGCGGTTCCAATCCGGGAACACATGGAATGTCATTCCGGACAAAGCGGAGCTGGAAGGAACCGTGCGAACCTTTCAGGAAGAAGCGCGAAGTCGTATCCCCGTGCTCATGAAACGCACTGCGGAAGGGATTGCCGCCGGATACGGAGCCTCGGTGGATTTCCGTTGGTACAGTTATCTTCCCTGCGTGAATAATAACGGGAGATTTACGGATGCCGCCACGGATGCGGCCAAAGACTTGGGCTATAAGGTTGTGGATGCCGCGCAAAGTCCCGGCGGAGAAGATTTTGCTTTTTATCAGGAAACCATTCCCGGATTTTTTGTATGGATGGGTGTGGATGGTCCTCAGGAATGGCATCATCCCGCATACTCGCTAAATGAAGATGCTCTGATTGTCGCCGCAAATTATTTCTCGCATCTTGCCGTGAAGGTATTGGAGCAATGGAACTGAACAATCTGTCGTTAACAAGCGGGTTTGTTGACTGCATTCAAGCTGCGGACCCGCTAGCCTCGCGAGAAGCGGTGCATATGGCCAAAATGGGGCTTGTTGATTTTATTGCCTCATGTCATGCAGCCAGCGGCGATATAAGTGTCCAGAAGCTTAAAAAGCATTTGGACATGGACGGAGGGGCGGGACTTGTTCCTGTCATCGGTCAGAATATGAAAACAGCGCCGCTTCATGCCACTCTCTTAAACGGGTTTATAGGCCACGCGCTTGATTTTGACGATGTTCATTCCGATGTTCGCGGCCATCCGAGCACTGTTATTTTGCCGGTGCTTTTTTCGCTGGCTGCGAGCAAGTCGGCTAAAAAAGATTTGCATGGCAAAAGGCTTTTGGCCTCCTATATTATCGGGGTCGAAGTTATGGCCAGGCTTGGGCAAGCCATCGGAAAAGACCATTATGCCAAAGGCTGGCACAATACCGGTACACTCGGAGCCGTTGCCGCTGCTGTTGCGGGAGCTTATTTTTTAGACATGAGTCATCAGGAAATGTGCCGGGTGATAGGTTTGGCGGCGACGCAGGCCAGCGGTCTAAGGGTTCAGTTCGGGACGGAAGCTAAGCCGTTGCATGCGGGTTTGGCTGCGCAAGCGGCCCTGCAATCGATTTTATTTACCGAATATCAGTTAAGCGGCACGGCGGCAGGATTGGATCAGGAGCTGGGCTTTTTTGCTGTATACGGACAAGGCGAACAATATGCGGCTCCTTTTTTATTGGATCATTGGCAACATGGCTCATGGAAAATAGCAAACCCGGGTTTATGGTTTAAACTGTATCCCTTTTGCTCCGCAGGGTACCATGGAGCGGATGCAGCCTTGCGTTTAGTGGCTAACTATCCGATAGACCAGGAGCGAATCAAGCAAATCAACATCATTTTCCCCC
The DNA here is from genome assembly GCF_038592965.1 of Paenibacillus sp. FSL L8-0158. Lineage (GTDB taxonomy): Bacteria > Bacillota > Bacilli > Paenibacillales > Paenibacillaceae > Paenibacillus > Paenibacillus polymyxa_D. The sequence continues at coordinate 834,880 of NZ_CP151949.1, forward strand.
AAGGCGGTGATGCCGCTTTAGTGCAGCATACTCCGCTGACAGGTGAACAAGGCCGCTTTAGCATAGAATATATTGTCGGATTGATTCTTTTGCATTATCCGCTTTCAATTGGAAATTTTCAGACACAACCTATTGCGGAAGATGTACGAATGTTCATGAACAAGATCAAGAGAAGGTACAGCGATGTCATTCAACCTGTTCCCAATAGTATCCCGAAAGACAGATTTACAATTGTGGAAATCATAACAGACAGCAACGAAATATGGAGCGAGCGTGTGGATGCGCCCAAAGGTTCGGCCCTGCAGCCGTTAACTGATGAAGAAATGCAATACAAACTGAAGACCTGCCTGCAAAACGACCAGGCTTCACGCCGAATCCTGCAATATGTCGATGGCTTGGAGGACTATCCGGTTTCCGGGCTGCTCTCCTTATTATAGCTGGAAAGAAGGAAAATCATGACCAGGAACCAAATGCCTGTCTTTTACAAGGATTGGGAAGCGTTGGCTGCAGAAAAACTGGAACGCGGTGCTTTTGAATATATTAGAGGCGGATCGGGAAGTGGAGAGACACTGCTTGCGAACGAAACAGCGTTTCGTCAATGGGCGATTATTCCGCGCGTGCTGCGGGACGTATCTTCTGTGGAAATAAGTACTTCCATATTGAACCAACCTATACAAGCTCCAATTCTGTTAGCGCCGGTCGGCTACCAAAAGCTTGCGTGTCCGCAAGGAGAGCTTGCCGCTGCCAAGGCAACCGAAAAGGCGGGTGTCCCATATATCGCAAGTACGGTTTCCGATTATTCCTTGGAAGAAATAAGCGAACACACGCCGCAAGGAAATAACTGGTTCCAGCTCTACTGGTCAACCAATGAAGCTCTCACCTTTAGCATGGTGAAAAGAGCGGAGCAAGCCGGATATAAAGCGATCGTCGCAACCGTGGACACAGGCGTATTGGGATGGAGAAGCAGCAGCTTTGTTCATCACTTCTCGCCTGTGAGAGCAACCAGAGGCGGAGCCAATTTTCGTAAAGATCCTGTATTTCAAGCGTTGGTCACGGAATGGACGGAAGAAAATATTATAAAAGAAATTCAAAACAATAAACGCAGGGATCATATGACTTGGGATGATATTCTCCGTTTGAGGAAAATCACCAGTCTGCCGATTATTTTAAAAGGCATACAGCATCCGAAAGATGCAGAAAAAGCCGCCGAGCTGGGATTTGAAGGGATTATCGTATCAAACCACGGTGGAAGACAACTGGATGCGGCAATATCCTCTCTGGAGTCCCTTTCGCCCATTGTTGACGCGGTTAAAGATAGAATCGCTATTATCGTGGACGGCGGCATCAGAAGTGGTACAGATGTATATAAAGCGCTGGCTTTGGGGGCGGATGCCGTTTCCATCGGAAGGCCGTATATTTATGGTTTGGCGGCGTACGGGGAAGAAGGGGTAGTCCAGGTTATCGAGCAATATAAGTCGCAGCTAATCTCTGCCCTAAGGTTATCCGGTGAAGCAAATATGAAACACTTATCCAGAGAAAATCTGCACCATTCCTTCACCTGCTCCTGTAACCTCCGAGATACCTAGAGAGTTTTAGCACCCATGCCAACCTCAAGTCGAACGTGGAAATTATGAACTAAATATGACATTCAGAATCAGTATGTGGGAACACTTGAATTCTGTTAATATACCCATCTGAATGCTTAAAGCATATAAAAAATCCCCTCTCAATTCGCAGTTTCCACTGCATTTGGAGGGGATTTCGTTAATTATACGCTCTCTACTCTTGAATCATTTGACGCAACACGGTTTGCAGAATACCACCGTTGTGGTAGTAGTCGATATCGACGGTGCTGTCCAAACGGGCAATTACCGGGAATTCGAACTTCGTGCCATCCTCGCGTTTAGCCACAACCGTAAGCTCTTGACCAGGCTTCACGTCATTGTTAATGCCGAGGATGTCGAAGGTTTCGCGACCATTGAGGCCCAAGCTGGACCAGCCATAGCCTTCCTGGAATTGCAGAGGCAGTACACCCATGCCGACCAGGTTACTGCGGTGAATCCGCTCGAAGCTTTCGGCAATGACAGCCTTAACGCCCAGCAGAAGCGTACCTTTGGCCGCCCAGTCACGAGAGCTGCCTGTGCCATATTCCTTACCAGCAATGACGATCAGGTTCTGATCGGCTGCCTGATATTTCATGGATGCATCATAGATGGACATTTCCTCATCCGTTGGCAAGTATTTGGTCACGCCGCCCTCGGTGCCTGGAGCCACATTGTTGCGGATACGGATGTTGGCGAATGTACCGCGCATCATGACCTCGTGGTTACCGCGACGGGAGCCGTAGGAGTTGAAGTCCTTGCGTTCCACGCCATGCTCCTTCAAATACAGTCCTGCCGGGCTGGAAGGGGCAATGTTGCCTGCTGGTGAGATATGGTCCGTCGTGACCGAATCATTCAACAGGGCAAGCACACGGGCATTGCGGATTTCCTTGATATCCTGTACGCCATCCTGAAGTCCTTCAAAGAACGGCGGGTTTTGAATATAAGTTGAGTTTTCATCCCATTCATACAGTTCGCCTTCAGGAACTGGAATGGAGTTCCACTTTTCGTTGGCAGTAAATACATTTTCGTATTTGCGACGGAACATATCCGGGCTGAGAGACAGGCTGATGGCTTCCTTGATTTCCTCGGAAGTGGGCCAGATATCTTTCAGGTAGACTGGCTGATTGTCCTGATCGTAACCGAGCGGATCGTTCACCAAATCAATGTTCACTGTACCTGCCAGTGCATAAGCGACAACCAGTGGCGGTGAGCCGAGATAGTTGGCTTTGACCTGCGCATGCACACGGCCTTCAAAGTTCCGGTTACCGGAAATAACTGCGCCAACCGTTAAATCATGGTCTGTGATGGCTTGACTCACTTCGTCAGGAAGTGGGCCGGAGTTACCGATACAGGTCGCGCAGCCATAGCCTGCCACATGGAAGCCGAGGGCTTCGAGCGGTCCGATTAATCCTGCTTTTTGCAGGTATTCCGTTACGACGAGGGAGCCTGGGGTCAAGCTTGTTTTAACATAGCCTGGCTTTTTGAGCCCGCGCTGCACTGCTTTTTTGGCCAGCAAGCCCGCACCGAGCATAACGCTTGGATTGGAGGTATTCGTGCAGCTTGTGATAGCCGCAATAACGACTGCTCCAGTACCCAACTCGCTGGTGGAGCCGTCCGGATGGGTCAGCGGAATCTTCTGTGCGATTTTTTCATCGCTCAGTCCATAGCCGCCCTTGTCCACCGGGGTACGAATAATGCCTTCAAACGTTTCTTTCATGCGGCTAAGCTCAACACGGTCCTGCGGACGTTTGGGCCCGGCGAGACTCGGTACAACCGAAGCTAGATCCAATTCAATGGTATCGCTGAACACAGGGTCCGGTGTATCGGATGTGCGGAACATGCCTTGGGCTTTGTAATATTCCTCTACGAGGCTTACTTGCTCATCGGAACGTCCAGTGCTGCGCAGGTAAGCCAGCGTTTCCGCATCGACCGGGAAGAAGCCAATCGTTGCGCCGTATTCCGGTGCCATGTTGGCAACCGTCGCACGGTCAGCCAAGCTGATGTTAGCCAGACCCGGCCCGTAAAATTCTACGAATTTGCCGACTACGCCTTTTTTACGCAGCATTTGTGTAACAGTGAGCGCGAGATCGGTGGCGGTGGAGCCTTCCGAGAGGCTACCTGTCAGTTTGAAGCCAATCACATCAGGAGTGACAAAATACAGCGGCTGCCCCAGCATACCCGCCTCTGCCTCAATTCCGCCGACACCCCAGCCTACAACACCCAGCCCGTTAATCATCGTGGTATGGGAGTCAGTTCCTACGAGGGAATCTGGAAAGACGACCGTTTCACCGTCAATGGTTTTGGTGGCGGCAACGGAGGCGAGATACTCCAGATTGACCTGATGAACGATACCGGTGGATGGCGGTACGGCGCGGAAATTGTTGAACGCCGTTTGCGCCCAGCGCAGAAAACGGTACCGCTCCTCGTTACGTTCAAACTCTACATTAATATTGTAATCCAGCGCATCACTGGTACCGAAAGCATCGACCATGACCGAGTGGTCGATAACGAGATCGACAGGGACGAGCGGATTGATTTGTTTCGGATCACCGCCCGCTTTTTTCACCGTATCACGCATGGCAGCCAAATCGACAACCACCGGAACGCCGGTAAAATCCTGAAGCACGATGCGTGCAGGGATGAATGGAATCTCCTTATTGGTATCCCGATCCTCAGCCCAGCCTGTCAGCTGCTGTACATGTTCTTCAGTGATGGCGCGTCCGTCAAATTGGCGAACTGCGGCTTCCAGCAACACTTTAATGGAGAAAGGCAGCTTGGCAACACCGCTCTTTCCTTGTTCCTCCAGTGCCTTAAGACTATAGTAGCGATAAGGCTTACCGTTAACTTCGAGACTACGGGCAATGGAGAATTGATCTTTTCCTGACATAAGTATTACCTCCTTGAAGTGGATGCTTGGGGGAAAATAGGGATGTCGTTTTTTCGACGTCTTGCACAGTTGGTTTAAATTGGTTGCGTTCTCAATTACATCTTCAGTGGTTCATTACGTGTTATAGGTTGTGATGAATGCAATTTGTTTCATTAGATGAAACATGATTTCAAAATTATTGCTTTTGGATTAAGTATACCGTTTTCAGGCAGTTCCGTAAAGTTTTTTTGGCCTAAATGATGTGTTGTAGATTGGAAAATAAAACGTTTCGCTCCCTCGCGTTTCGATGTTCATACCAAGCTTTAGAGATTCATACTTATAGATAGAGAGCATCAGACCAGTTATGCAAGAAAGGAAGTTATACATCATTCCGGTTATCCCCGGAAAAGGATAGCGGGACGAATATGGAGGGATAGGGATGGGGGAGCGGGAATGGAAACAGGCCCTTTTTGCTTACGTGAATCAATACAATCGCAGTGAAGTCAATGGTGTACCGCAGCCGGATGAGTATCTGGAGGTGGGGCAGCGGATGGAACGAGCGGCACGTGCAGCCAGATTGGAGCAGTGGTACAACGAACGGGACGCTGTTCCCCTACGCAGCGAGACACGCGCCAAGCCGCTACGAATGGTGCAGGATACCCCGGATGAGGCTGTGGTAGATGTACAACTGCATGTCCGACTCTTTTATGAGAAGGGCGGGATGACTCACCGGGAGGATCGGATTGAACGGGAGCGTCTGACGTTCACACGCGAGGGTGAGGCCTGGCAGGTAGCAAGAATTGAGCGCGATCCGGCAGAAAGGAAGCCAGCGGGGGGAGAGGTCCCTTTTGAGCAGGCTTCGTTTAATCAGGGAGGGAGTTTGCCGCTGCTGAATCGGGGAGTGCTGGGCTTTGGCACATCGGCACGTCCCAGCCGATATCGCCGTGAAGAAGCAGCGGCTTATGCAGATCAGTGGTGGGATAGCTTTAACCCGGAGTTTGAAGGTTTTGATGTGGATTGCACCAATTATATCTCGCAATGCCTCTTTGCAGGGGGAGCACCGATCCACTATACTGGTAAAAGAGAATCGGGCTGGTGGTATAAAGGACGGGTCGCCGGACGTGAGCTGTGGAGCTACAGTTGGGCAGTTTCCAACAGTCTGGAGCGGTATTTGGGCTCAAGCTCATGGGGTTTGACTGCTGAGCAGGTGAATCGACCGGAGCAGCTCATGCTGGGGGACGTCATTTTTTACGATTGGGATGGTGACGGAACCTTCCAGCACAGCACGGTGGTAACGGCCTTTGATGCGGGCGGCATGCCGCTAGTCAATGCGCATACGGTAAGCTCCAGACATCGTTATTGGGACTATAAAAATTCGTATGCGTGGACGGACAACACGGTATATCGCTTTTATCACATCGCCGACTATTTTTAAATGAGATGATGGATACAGGTATAGTGACGCAAATCAGTCATATGACGAAAGCAGGAAAGCGGAGGATAGGCATGGCAAATCAAAAATTGACCGTAGGGCTGGTGTACGGTGGCAAATCGGGCGAACATGAGGTTTCGCTGCAAACGGCGTATGCGGTAATGAACGCTTTTAACTATGAGAAATACGAGATTATTCCTTTTTATATTACGAAGGCTGGCGATTGGCGTAGAGGGGCGCTATTAAGTGCTCCTCTGGCTTCTGTAGAGCAATTGAAGCTGGAACGCGCAGAGGGCGGCACCAAGGCGGCATTAGATACGTTGTTCGGCAAGCTATACGGAGAGCAGACGCTGGATGTGCTGTTTCCGTTGCTGCACGGCACCTTTGGCGAGGACGGAACGATTCAGGGTCTGTTCGAAATGGCGGATATGCCTTATGTCGGTGCAGGAGTGCTGGCTTCGGCAGCAGGTATGGATAAAGGCGTCATGAAGAAGCTGTTTGAGCATGCAGGATTGCCGCAAGTGAAATACTGTTATTTTAATAGTACACAGTGGGCCCAAACCAGTCATGATCTGGTACGTAATATGGAAACCGAGCTAGGCTATCCTTGCTTTGTCAAACCGGCCAATCTGGGATCAAGTGTCGGTATTTCCAAAGCCAGCAACCGAGAAGAGCTGGAAAAGGCTGTAGATCTGGCTTTGCAATTTGACCTGAAGGTGATTGTCGAGGAGTACGTCGATGCCCGGGAGATTGAAGTCAGCGTACTTGGCAATGACGAGCCGATTGCTTCGGTACCCGGTGAAATTGTATCGTCGAGTGATTATTATGATTATGCTGCCAAATATACGGATGGCCAATCAGAAATGCTCATTCCGGCACCGTTGGATGAGGAAGTGGCAGATCGGATTCGTGAAGCCGCATTGCAAGCATTCCGCGCGCTGGAAGGCTGCGGGATTTCCCGTGCCGATTTCTTCGTCAGACGCTCGGACGGACATATCCTTATTAATGAAGTGAATACGATGCCTGGTTTTACACCGTTCAGTATGTATCCATTACTGTGGAGAGAAACCGGCGTATCCTATGCAAGTCTGCTGGACCGCATGATTGCTCTTGCACTGGAGCGTTATGAGCGCAGGTCGGCACTGCACTACGAGAACTCATAAACGAAACAAAGGGGAGCTGATCACTCTCCTTTTTGTTCATATATATGGCACATACTTGAGCATTTCACTAAACCCTTAATGATGAAAGGTGGCGGCTACACATGGGCTTTCAAACTGAATTTAACTCCGTGTGCAAATTCAAGAGCGAACAAGAACTTTACGAACTGCTGGAATACGGACGTGGCAAAATGGTTAAATCCGGGCTGCGCGTGTTTCCAACAGGCCAGAAGGTCATCGCTTACAGCGTGGACAACGTGGCAGTAGCCATCGTGCAGATTGTGGGCTGTATCGCCGAAATTAATTTCCAGGGCGATGAAGTGACCGAAGTTGAAATGATCCTCATTCGTAAGCTGAATGAAGAGGAATCAAGAATTCAGACCGCATTGGCGGATGAAATGTTTTTTGGAGCACAGCAGCAATCCTAGCTGTTTGCTTCTTGCAATTTGTGCGATAACGCCGAATCAGCAGGTGCTTTTCCGGGTATGATCAGTAGAAAAGGGTTTTAGGTCACAGAACGAAAGCGGCCTTACCATCTACTGCGATAACTGCTGAAAGGAAGACACCCTATGATCGTAAGGTTAGGTTATGTAGCCATGTCGGTTACCGTGCAAAATGCATCCCCCTCTAAAACCATGACGATGGCCAGCTTTAACAAGATTGGAGACCGGGAAGCTGCGATCCGCAAGCTAGAACGGATCGCAGCCGAAAATCTCCATAATACATTGAGACTGCTGCGCCATAATCGCGCGAGTGATATTCAGGTCTATCGTTTCTCATCCAAGCTGATTCCGCTCGCGACCCATCAGGATCTGCGGGATTGGGACCCGTTTCAGGCGCTCGCTGCTGACTTTGCAGAGGTTGGGAACTATGTCAAGGCGAATAGGATGAGGGTATCGTTTCACCCCGATCATTTTACAGTGTTAAGCACTCCCCGTCCTGAGGTGTTGGAGAGCTCCATTAATGACTTGAAGTACCATAAAGCGATGCTGGAGGCCATGGGGCTCGGTGCCGAAGCCAAGAACAATATTCATATTGGTGGTGCATACGGAGATAAGGTGACCTCAGGCCAGCGTTTTGTAGAGCAGGTTAGTGCTCTGGATCTTTCGTTAAGAGAACGGTTAACGCTTGAAAATGATGATAAAACATTCAATGCGGTGGAAACGCTGGAGGCTTGCAAATTGACGGGGTTACCGATGGTTCTCGATATTCATCATCAATGGGTGAATAATGAGGGGGAAAAGCCGTGGGAGCTATGGCCAGATATTTTGGATACCTGGAAAGGGGAATTGGCCCAAGCCGGATCTTCTGCTGATTATCCATTGCCGCCCAAAATCCATGCGTCCAGTCCCAAAAGTGAAAAAGACCCTCGGGGCCATGCGGACGGCGTTCTGGTGGAGCCATTGCTTACCTTTTTGCGTAATATTGCCGGATATACGGATCGGATTGATGTCATGCTTGAAGCCAAACTTAAGGATGAAGCGTTATTCGGATTGATGAATGAACTGCGCCTTCAGGAAGATAATGGGGTCAAAGTGCTGAATGGGGCTTCCGTAGAAATTATGCCTTAGAAAGTAGTATTTTGCGGATAAAGCTCTCATTTGGGGAAACTTTATGCAGTTTATTGTGTATACTAGAATGTGTAAACTAGCAAACTTGTACTGAAACAGAGATGGTTAAGAGACTGTGCTATAGGCCAGCTTCGTAAACCACGTAACAATGATATAGAAAGTAGAGTGAACACGTTGAACGAACATGAAAACGAAAAGGTTCCCTATATCGTATCAGGAAAAAGCTATACTGCCGTGGCTATTAACGCGGCATCCAAAGCCGGGGAATGGATTAAGAGCAGGCTGGGAACTGTTGAACATTTGAATACCAAACAGTCTCCTACGGATCTAGTGACCGAGGTAGATAAAGGTGCAGAGCAGATGATCCGCAGACTGATTTTGACCCATTTTCCCGATCATGCGATTTTGGGTGAAGAGGGTGTAGAGCCGGGAGCCGAAGCTTCGGCCCGCGCACTAGAGGCTGCCCGTGAAGAGGAATATTTATGGATTATTGATCCGGTAGATGGCACGACTAATTTTGTACACAGTCTGCCGTATTACAGTGTGTCTATTGCCTTGGCCCATCGTGGAGAGGTGATTGTCGGGGTTATTTATGATCCGTCCCGTGATGAAATGTTTGTAGCGGAAAAAGGAAAAGGCGCATATGTACATGGCAATCGCATGCAAGCATCAAGAGAAGAAACACTGGGAGATAGTCTGGTGTGCATCGGCTTCCCGCCGGATCGTACGTATGCACAACCGCTAAATATGAAAATTGCCCAGGTTCTTACACCTCAGGTACGCGGCATTCGGGCGCTGGGCTCGGCAGCATTGCATCTGGCTTACGTGGCGTCGGGGCGGCTATCGGCCTATTGCGAAATTGGTTTGAATGCGTGGGATGTAGCAGCGGGCGCTTTGCTGGTGCAGGAATCAGGTGGTACCATTACCGATACATTGGGCAGACCTTATGACCTGAGTGTACGGCATATTGCAGCTACGAATACAGCTATTCATTCTCAACTTATTCAAGTGCTGAAAGAAGCAGACGCAACCGGGTTATAATTCTACGTAGACCATCACCTAAAGGAGGAAATGGCGATGAGCCAATCCGAAGAATTGGAACGCCAGCTTAGTGAACTGCTGACGGAAGGCGAAATTCGTGAGAATGAGGCCCAAAAGCGGGAACGGCTCAGCCCTAAATATGAGGTGCGGGTTCAGACTCATATCGATCCCATTGTTGAGGAGACGCGTAAATATCGGAGTATGGCACGGGAACTTGATGACCGATACGACGAATACATGAGCAAGGCGGACAAATCGAAACCAACCGATCAACGCTAAGCAAATGCAAATACCTCTTGCCGAATGACCAAGGCATGGGGTATTTTGTATGTTATAAAGGAGGCGACAATCACTGATTACCTACTTTAAAAGCGCTTACAAGAATGCTGGAATCCATCATAAAATGGTACTGCTGATAACGGTGCTTATGCTGGTTAATTTTGCAGTTGTTGCAGTCATACTTAAGTACGTATTTCATATTTATGATAATCAAATGTACAAAAAAACATCCGAAGTACTCAATATTTCTTCAATCGGTATAGAAAATGAGCTGAAGGATGTGGAAAAAGTTACTTTCAAGGTAACAACGGACGAGCAGCTTCAACGTTATTTGCTGCAATTGGAAAAGGAAACGTCACCTTATGCCAAAATGGTACTACGTAAAAAAATAACGAATAGGCTCGTCGCCTTTGCCGGCTCTGAAACCTATGTCTATTCTATGATGGTCATCGACAAAGAGGGACAGGTCATGAGTGCGGGCAACCGCGAAGGTATTCCCCAAGAGCTTCGATCCACCCTGTCGGAGCTGGCAGACGAACATGACGGTTCCAATGCATGGTATGCCGCAGGTCATTCCTCCTTGCTTGCAGCTCGGCAGTTCAAATCCTTTACCGATTCCAATTTTACGCTGAATGGGCTCGGAACGCTTGCGATTCGTGTGCGAATTGACCGGATTGTAGCGGACCGTGTGCAGACCTCCGGTCGTGACGGACAACTGATGATTACAGATGGAAGGCGGATGATTTATCCCGAAACACCACTTTTGAGTGAGAGTGATATTCAGGCCGAGCTGGGCCGGAAGCAGCCTTACGGGATTGCGACCTACTCAGGAGGAACCTTTTTCGCTGCTCAAATCAAATCCTCTTATACGGGTTGGACGTATTTGCATATGACCCCCTTCGATGATATGTTTCGCAGCATTACGATTATCAAAGAAGTTGTAAGCGCTATTTTTGTCATTATGCTTCTTATCGCATTGGCACTGGGGGCTAGGTTGTCAGGCAGCATTACCAAACCGATCGTTCAATTAATCCAGAACATGCGTAAAATAGAAAAAGGCGATCTCGACCGTTTGGAAGAAGAAGCGCTTGGCGCGGTTCCTCTTTCCACACAGGATGAGGTAGGCTTGCTTCATCGGACGTACAAGAAAATGATTCGCCGCATTCGTGAGCTCATTAATGAGAATGTTGCCAAGCAACTATTACTGCGGGAAACAGAGCTAAAGGCGCTTCAGGCCCAGATTAATCCACATTTTTTATACAATACATTAGAGTCTGTGAACTGGCTCGCCAAGGCCAATAAACAGGATCGGATTTCAGAGATGGTGGAAGCACTTGCTTTTCTACTGCGCAGTGCGGTCAGTTTTGAAGAGCAACTGATTCCGCTTCGAAAAGAATTGGATATTGTAAGGAGCTATGTAACGATCCAAAAAACACGTTTTGATGAGCGTCTCGTTTTCCATCTGGATATCCCGGAAGAACTGATGGACGCGCAAATTCCGAAGCTAACGCTTCAGCCCTTGGTAGAGAATGCCATCCATTATGCGCTGGAGCCGCGAATTGAGCCCTGTCGCATTGCTATTATTGCAAGAGAAAGCGAGGGGGCTTTATTTCTGCGAGTTGAAGATGACGGATTAGGAATGACGCCGGATTTCTTGGAAAAGCTGCAGAGCGGGCAGGTCACGACTCGTGGGCAGGGCATTGGACTTACGAATATTCAGGAACGGATTAACCTGACCTTTGGTACACCTTGGGGGATAGAGCTGCATAGCGAGTCAGGAACAGGAACGTCGATTCATGTCTGTATTCCATATGTGAAAGGGGATCAGGGTCGTGTACAAGGTGCTACTGGTTGATGATGAGCGTATGATTTTGGAGGGCATATCACAGGTGGTTGATTGGGGTAAAGCGGGAACGAAATTGGTCGGTACAGCACGTAATGGGATTGAAGCTTATGATCAGATTCAGGCCAGCCCGCCTGATTTTGTGATCAGCGATATCTCTATGCCAGGACTGGACGGCATCGGACTGGTTGCCAAAACGACGGAGCATTTTCCAGACGTCCGTTTTATTCTGTTGTCGGGTTACAAAGATTTCGACTATGCCTGTCGGGCTATGCAATACGGGGTGAAGCATTACTTGTTGAAGCCATGCAATGAGCGGCAAATTCATGAGGCTCTGACCGAGTTGGGGCAGGAGCGGGAGGAGCAGGAAGAACGCAAGCAATTTGTAAACCGGATGAAGCTAGATTTTCAGCGTATGCTGCCTCATGTGAAGGAACACTTTTTGAAGGAGTTTATTTCCTATAAAACTTACGGTAGCCGCGATATCGCATTTTATGAGCGGTTATTCGGAATTGAATTGCAAGATAAGCAGGTTCGAATGCTGCTGCTGCGGGTGGAGGAATCCCATGAGCCGGAGCATTTGTTTGCATTGCAAAATATAGCGGCAGATTTGATGGATGATGTCTTGCTCAGTACGACCATGCAGGGACAATTGCTTATCGTGCTGGAAAGTGAGGATGACACGTCACGGTTTATGAAACAGATTGAAGCGGTACGTGCGACATTTCATCGCTTTTACAAGCTGGAGGTAACGGTGGCAGTTAGTGAGTCGGATAGTATGCAGCATTCACGGGGGATGTACCGGGAGACACTGCATTGTATGAATCACCGTTTTTACACCGGGGAGGGTAGTCTGATTACGAAGGAGGATTTAGCGGCTGAGGATACCCGGGAGATGGCAGATTTGGAGCTGGACGAGGAAAAGTTCGGTCTGCTGATCAAGGCTGGAAATACGGTGGAGGTTGCACAGGAAGTGGATCGGTTATTCGGTATTTTGTCTCGGATGAAGCTGGAAATCTCCGTGACCCGCTCCTATGTGCTTCAGCTCTATGCCGCTATGATCCGTATATGCCCTGAAGAAGAGCGTGCGGCGTTTACGAGCCGAATGGTGGTGCTGGCAGAGCAAAAAACGCTGGCATGTCTCAAATCTTTTGTACAGGAAGCTGCCGAACGAATGACCGCAATCTATTATAAAAGTAATGTGTATCGCCAATCTTCTACCGTTGATAAAATGATCACTATTATTGAGCAAAACTACAGAAAATCCGATCTGTCGCTGAACGGAGTGGCAGGTCAGATGCTGTATATGAATTCCGATTACTTAGGGAAGATTTTCAAAAAGGTGACAGGGGAAAACTTCTCACACTACGTTAATCGTTATCGGATCGAACGTGCGGCTGAGCATATTCGAGAGACAGGAGATGTAAAGGTGTTTGAGCTGGCCGAATGGTTCGGCTTCGGCGGGAACGCGCAATATTTTAGCCAGGTGTTCAAAAAATGGGCAGGTATGACGCCTTCCGAGTACATTAAATCACACGAGCGGGGATGAGCTGATGGAGTCCCACTGTTTTTTAAACCCAGGAAACCTGATTTGTGTATTCCAATGCTTCTCTGCTTTTGGGAAAATAACAACAGGAGCTAATGTAAACGCTATCAAAATTACGAAAATGCGTTGTCACTCGTAATCGGCTCCTTTCTAGAACAGCGAAAAGGGGAGAGATAGGTGGGCAAAAAGGGATGGTTTCTGATCATAGCTATGCTGCTCGTTTTGACGACGGCATGTAGCGGAGCGGACGGCGGCGGCAATTCGGGCACAAGTGCAGACGGGAAAGTAAAGTTACGTATCGCTTGGTGGGGATCGGATACGCGTCATGAATACACGCAGAAGGTCGTTGATTTGTATAAGCAGAAAAATCCTAATGTAACGATTGATGTGGAATATGCCTCTTTTGATGACTATTGGAAAAAGCTCGCCCCGCAGGCTGCGGCTAATCAGCTGCCGGATATCGTGCAAATGGACATTTCGTACATTAGCCAATATGCGAAAAATGGTCAACTGGAGGATCTCGCGCCTTACTTGAATCAGAAAATTCAGGTTGCAGATGTGAACGAAAATGTACTCAGTACCGGTGTAATAGCAGGAAAGCAATATGGTATTCCAACAGGTGTCAATGTTCTGGGTTTCCAGTATGATCCGGCGCTGCTCAAAAAAGCGGGTATAGACAAAATTCCTGACAACTGGACATGGGATCAATACAAAGAACTGGCTTTAAAGGCTGGTTCCAATAAAGTATACTTTGACAGCTCGATGGCTGCCGATATTTTCTTCCACTACTATTTGCGTACGCAAGGAAAGACTCTCTACAATGCGGAAGGAACAGGATTGGGGTATGACGATGATAAGCTGTTTGTTGACTTCTTCAGCGGATTGGCTGATCTGATTAAGAAGGGAGCGACCCCGCCTCCTGAAATCATGAACCAGACCAAGGGGATTCTTGAGGAATCCGATATCGTAAAAGGAACAGGCATCGGCATTTGGCAGTGGTCCAATCAGTATGTGGGCTTACAGCAGGTTGTTAACCGCCCAATGGCACTGGCTCCAATGTTTGGGCCGAATATGGAAAAAGGCGTATACATGCAGCCTACGATGTACTGGACGGTTGCTTCCCGTTCACAGGTGAAGGATGAGGCCGCAAAGTTTATTGATTTCTGGATGAATGATGTAGAAGCGAATAAATTGATTAAAGGCGAACGTGGCGTGCCGATTTCCTCCAAAATCAAGGAGGCTGTTGCGCCAGAGTTAAGCGAGCCTACGAAGCAGGTGTTTGAATTTGTAGCTTCTATGGAGCCGAAGGCTTCTCCAATGAGCCCGCCGCCACCAGTCGGATCGCCAGAAGTGATTGCGACTCTGACCGATTATATTGAGCAGGTCAATTTCGGACAGATGACGGCTGAAGACGCAGCGGCCAAGTTCCGGGCTGATGCGAATACTATCCTTGCGAATAACAAGCAATAATGAGTGCAATGAGACCTTAGGATATCTGACATCGTTTTAGCATAAGAACGACAAGTTCGAAGGAACGTTTCGTTAAGTTAACCGTGCGTAGTCCAAAGCAGGATTGCGCACGGTTGATTCGACGAACCAACTGCATAAACACCCTTTGCAGATATCATAATATTATTCATATAACAACTGAATACTAACATCTTGAAGTTTTGCTAATTCTTTAAATTGCAACAGAAGGGAGGCTTGATGAGCTTGCGAAATCATCAGAGCTTGAAAGCCAATATGACCGGATATGCGTTTATCAGCCCGTTTATTGTGGGTTTTCTGGCGTTTACGTTAATTCCAATGTTTATTTCGCTGTATCTGTCCTTTACCACCTACAACCTGTTCACCCCGCCCAAATGGATTGGTTTGGGCAACTTTGAAAAAATGTTCACAGGCGACCCAAAATACTGGAATTCGATCAGGGTCACGTTTACGTATGTATTGGTCGGTGTACCGTTGCGACTGATTTTCGCGCTGTTTGTGGCTATGATTTTGAATACCAAATCGCGCATGGTCGGCACCTATCGGACAATGTACTATCTGCCGTCGATTATCGGAGGTAGCGTTGCGGTATCCATTATGTGGCGGAACATTTTCAGTAATAACGGCATAGTGAACAGCCTGCTTTCGACCTTAGGGGCGACTCCGGTGAAGTGGTTTGGTGACCCGGATGCTTCGCTTACGATGTTGATCACCTTGTCCGTATGGCAATTTGGCTCCTCCATGCTGATTTTTCTGGCAGGTTTGAAGAACATTCCTGTTGAATTGTACGAGGCATCCAGTGTAGATGGCGCTAAGCCAGTACGAAAATTTTTCAGTATTACGCTGCCGTTGCTTAGCCCCATTATTCTATTTAATCTGATTATGCAGACGATCAGCGCCTTTATGACCTTCGTCCCGGCTTATGTTATTTCTAAGGGCGAAGGAGGCCCGATGGATGGAACGATGCTGCATTCACTGTATCTGTTCCGGCAGGCGTTTATGTTCAGCAACATGGGATATGCGGCAGCCATGGCTTGGGTCATGCTCATTATGATTGGGATACTGACAGCGATATTATTTATAACCTCCAGATACTGGGTATTTTATGAAACGGAAAAGGGGCGCTGATACCGATGGCATGGAAAACGGTCAAATGGCCAATTTATCACATACTGGTTGCTGCACTGGCGCTCCTGATGCTGTATCCCGTTTTTTGGATGCTGTTTAGCTCGTTTAAAGAAAGTCGGACGATATTCGTCACGGCATCCTCGCTTTTCCCTACAGAATGGATCTGGCAAAACTATGTAACAGGCTGGAAAGGAACGACTGGATACAACTTTGGCACGTACATTCTGAACTCGCTCACGATCGTGGTAATTTCAACGATTGGAGCCGTGCTTTCCTCCTCATTGATCGCATTTGGCTTCGCACGCTTGAAATTCAAAGGGCGTAACTTGTGGTTTGCTTTGATGATGGTGACGCTTATGCTACCAGGGGATGTGGTACTGGTACCGCAATATATTATTTTCACCAAGCTCGGTTGGATCAATACGATCTTACCGTTGGTGGTACCCTCCTTTTTCGGGATGCCGTTCTTCATCTTTCTGATGGTGCAGTTTATACGAACGATTCCAGCAGAGTTGGATGAAGCGGCAACGATTGACGGATGCGGCAAGTTCCGGCTGTATTTCAGAATTATTTTACCCTTACTCAAATCGTCGTTGGCTACAGCGGCAATCTTCTCTTTCTACTGGAAGTGGGAGGATTTGCTTGGTCCGGTACTGTACTTGAATTCGCCGGAGAAATATACCGTATCTATTGCACTCAAGATGTTCCTCGATAGCGAGTCGGCTTCCAACTGGGGAGGAATGTTCGCCATGTCTATCCTAAGCCTGCTTCCAGTTATCGCTGTATTCTTCGCATTCCAGAAGCAAATTGTAGAAGGAATGAGTACGAGTGGTTTGAAGGGGTAAGATCCAAAATCCATAGCGTGAGGATATGAAGCTTACGAGTGGAAAAGGATGGCATCCGGGTTTATACAATTGAATGGACGGGATTTGAGGGCGATGGCTGAGAGGTGAGTAAATTGTGGAAGTTTGATTTTGGTCCGGGGGAACCTGCGGATGGCTACAAGGGAGTGTCTCCGGATTGCTTATATACAACTGAACAGGGTTATGGCTTCGAGACTACGGAGCATGTGTACGGTCGAAAAAGGCAGAGTGCAGCCAAGGATGCACGCACGCGGCTGCGAAACAGCTTTTGTATTCCACTGAACGCTGCATTTGTTGCAGATGTGCCGGACGGAATGTATCTCGTCACTATACTGGTCGGCGATTCGCAGGCGGAAACGTTCACGCGACTCAAGGCTGGTGAAGGTAAGCACATGCTTCCCCCGGTACACACGCTGCCGGGTCAGTTCACCGAAGCCCAGTTTGCGGTGCCTATCCGGGGTGGCAAGCTGCGCCTCACCGTATCAGGCACCGCGCCACGGCTCAATGCGCTGGAGATTACTCCAGCGCCACAGACCCTCCGGCTATTCCTAGCCGGAGATTCCACGGTTACGGATCAGGATGCATCCGGTTATCCGTATACTGGCTGGGGCCAGGCTTTGCCCGCCTTGTTCAAGCATGATGTCTGCGTGGATAATCATGCCGTATCGGGAAGAAGCTCCAAAAGCTTTGTGGACGAAGGACGGCTGGGTGCCATTTTGGGCGAAATAAAGGCAGGAGACTTCCTGTTCATCCAGTTCGGCCATAATGATCAGAAGCCTGATCCGGAGCGGGCTACAGAGCCTTTTGCAACCTACAAGGAGCATCTTCGCCTCTACATCGACGGCGCAAGAAGCCATGGGGCAACCCCGGTACTAGTCACGCCCGTACATCGTCGCTATTTTAATGAGGATGGTACGCTATCTGACACACATGGTGACTATGTAACAGCGGTTCGTGAGCTGGCGGAAGAAGCGAATGTACCGCTAATTGATTTGTCTGCCCGCACGCAGGAGTTATATGAGCAGCTAGGCCCCGAAGAGAGTAAAGAGCTTTTTATGTGGCTGCTGCCTGGTGAATACATGAACTTTTCCGGTGGCTTAGAGGATAACACACATTTTCATGAGAATGGCGCGGTTCGTATTGCAGACATGGTGGTGGATGCTGTGAGGGAACTGGATTTGCAACCGCTACGCATGTATTTACGTTGAAGGACGACCTTTTCATGTACGGGCGTCAAGGAGGTAACTCACGTGAAACTTACCAAAGGGGGAGACGTGGAAATGCCTGCATTGATATTTGATGAAGAACAAGTTAAGCAGGTGATCGACCGGGTAGTAGAACGCACATTTCAAATGCACTACAGCTGGGATTGGCCGGGGGGAGTAGCCTTTTACGGAGTATGCGAAGCGTATGAAGCGACAGGGAACGAAAAGTATTTGATCAAGCTGAAAGAATGGGTTGACGAAAATATCGAAGATGGTCTTCCATCTCTCTCGGTGAACGGCGTTTCTGTCGGGCACTGTTTGTTGACGCTTCATCAGGCTACAGGTGAGCAAAAATACCTTGATATTGCCATCGAGATGGCAGAATTTTTGGCCAAAAAGGCGGAGCGGTTTGCCGACGGCATTTTCCAGCATACGGTGAATTCACTTCATGATGTATTTCCGCAGCAAGCATGGGTGGATACGATGTTTATGGCCGGTTATTATTTGCTGCGCATCGGTCATCTGTTAGGCAACAAGGAGTATTGGGAGGATGGGGTTCGTCAATATCACGGGCATGAAGAATTTTTGCAGGACCCGGATACGAATCTGTATTATCACGGCTGGGATCATGCGAATCAAAGCCGGATGTCAGGAATATATTGGGCGCGTGGCAATTCATGGGCAGCTCTCACGATGGCAAAAGCGCTGAAATTTGTGGAGGTGCAGCATCCATCTTATATGATCATCGATGGTTCGCTGCGTGACCAGCTCAATGCACTGGTGCGGCTGCAATCCCCGGAAGGGCTGTGGCATACGGTGCTGAACGATGATACCTCTTATCTGGAAACCTCGGGCTCGGCAGGAATCGCGACTGCCTTGCTTATGCAAGGGCGGTTGTTTAACAAATACACACAAAAGGCGATCGATGGTATTATTTCCCGCATTAAGGAGGACGGCACAGTTACGGGGGTATCCGCTGGAACTGCTGTAATGAACGATATTGACGGCTATCGGAACGTTCCCTACAAACGCATTCAGGGATGGGGTCAGGGATTGGCGCTTGCCTTTCTGGCTCAACTGTTGCGTACCAAGGAGAATCCGTACGGCTAGAAGAAGGGGCATTAGCGCCAAAAAGTAATTCGGGTAAAGGAGGTCGAAAGCATGGGAGATGCTGAACTTTTTCAGGAGCTTTCTCAGGAAAAGGCAGCTAATCAGCCGCGAGGCAGCCTATTCTGGGTCATCCCCGATGGGTATATTCCACCGGAAAGCCGGGGAGAGCTGCTCAGTCATGAGAGTATATGCGTGCTGAATTGTGGGAGCCGTGTGGCAAATCTAAGTATAGACATCTATTTTGAAGACCGCGAACCATTGGAGGGATTGACCGAGGTGGTGGAAGGAAGACGAACCCGTCATATCCGAACAGCCTCGTTGGAGAAATCCGGCGAGCGGATTCCGACAGGCATTCCTTACGCAATCACGGTTACTAGCGATGTGCCCATCATCGTACAATATAGCAGATTGGACACGACACAGCCGGAATTGGCGTTAATGAGTGTCATGGCGTATCCGGTCTAGTCCGACGAGGACTATAGAGTTAAAAAAGAAATCTCCAGGCTGGAATTGCGCAGCTGGGAGATTTCTTTTTTGCAGGTAGATTAGTGTCTATTTTCAGCCCGTTTTTTGTGATTTTGCCGAAGTTGTTTTGAGCGGCGTGAAGTTTTTTCGCCCTCCGAAATTGGTACCCAGCACGCCGATAATGATCATCACAGCCCCGACAATGTGATAGTAGGCGAGCTGCTCCTTCAAAATGTAAGCACCGGCAATCATGGAAATGAGGGTGGATAAATTACCGATCACACTCATTTTGGAGGCTTCGATCCACTTCAAGGCAAAGCTCGATAACAGCGAGGTGACGAGGGTAGACAGAATGCCCAGATAAATCAGTGCCATCCAGTAACCAGGCTTCACCAGTGGAGCAGTATAGGCACTCATGGAGCCGTCTATGGCATGGTATCCCAGTGCGACCACGTTAAAAGCGATACATCCCAAAATAGAGGTAACGTAGGTCAATTCCATGGGGCTATACTTTTGTGTTAATGGACGTGCAAGCACGTTATAGCCGGATAGGCATATCGCAGAGAGCACAAGCAGAAGAATACCACCATAGCTACTGGATGCTAGCGGTGCTCCGCTTTTCATCACAAATATAAAAACCACACCAAAGACAGAGAGCAGTAAGGAAATCTTTTGGACTACTGTTGTACGCTCTTTAATAAAATAGGAAGCTAACAACAGCGTAAAGATGGGAACGGTTGCTTGAATAATTCCACCTTCCGATGAAGAAGTACTCATCAGCCCGAAGGCTTGCAGTGGAAAATACACTAAAGGGGAGAGCAGTGCCAGTGGTAAAATGCGCAAAATGTCACGCAACTTGATGTTGAGCTTAATCCAACCGAGCAGCACTGGAACGGTCAAAGCGATAAAAGACAGCGCAAAGCGGTGGGCGATCACATCCAGCGGGCTCGCCTCTGTGACCGTCAATTTTACAAATAAAAATGAAAATCCAAGTATAGCTGCATAGCTGAGAGCTGCTAGATAAGCGGCTCCATTTCTGGAACGACTGTGCATAATAAACCTCCGTAGTCATGACCTTAACCTGTGGTTCTCTCAATATACCCGGATGGCATAACATGAAACAATCCATAAAATCTACAACTGTACGGGTACAGTTTAAAATGAAAAAAGCCGGAACGAAGTCCCAGAGGTCGGCTACCCTTTCCCTAAGACTACTTCCAACTCTTATCTTATTCATATTCTAGTCAAATTCTATCACTTACTGCTTGGTTTACTTCCCTTGTGACATCGCCCGGAACGAATCGTCCGCCGCTTCCAGGGTAGCATCCACATCTTCGTCCGTATGCGCTGTTGTGAGGAACCAGGCTTCGTACTTGGATGGTGCCAGATGAATACCGCGATCCAGCATGTGACGGAAGAAGGATGCAAATGCTTCGCTATCTGTATCCTGCGCCTGCGCGTAGTTCGTGATCGGATGATCACAGAAATGCGTCGAGAACGCTCCACGAATACGGTTGATCGTCAATGGCACGCCGTAGCGTTCGGCAGAGGACTGAATACCGTCCGTCAGCCTCACAGCCAGACGTTCCATCTCTTCATACACGCCTTCTCCTTGAAGGACTTCAAGGCAGGCGATGCCTGACGAGATGGACGCCGGGTTGCCGGCCATCGTACCCGCCTGATAAGCCGGGCCGAGTGGGGCAACCTGCTCCATGATCTGCTTGCTGCCACCGTAGGCACCAATTGGCAGACCACCGCCCATGATTTTGCCCAGCGCGGTCAAATCTGGCTGAATCGCATCATGGTTGTCCAAACCTGCATATGTTTGGGTAGAGCCGAAGTGGAATCGGAATGCGGTAATGACCTCGTCATAAATGACAAGTGAGCCGTTCGCACGCGCCATCGAGCAGAGCCCTTCCAGGTAGCCTGGCTGCGGCATAACCATGCCGAAATTACCGACAATCGGCTCGACCATGACTGCCGCCACATCGTCGCTCCAACGCTCCAAGGCTTGGCGCAACGCGTCGAGATCATTGAATGGCACGGTAATAACCTCGCTCGCAATGTTGGTCGTAATGCCTGCGCTGTCAGGTATGCCCAGCGTGGAAGGACCGGAGCCTGCGGCTACAAGTACCAGATCCGAGTGACCATGGTAGCAGCCGGCGAATTTGATGATCTTGTTCCGCCCAGTATAGGCCCGTGCCACACGAATCGTCGTCATGACTGCTTCTGTGCCGGAATTCACAAACCGAACCTTGTCCATAGAAGGAATTGCTTCCTTCAGCATCTTGGCCAGTTTGATTTCCAATACCGTTGAGGTTCCGTATAATACGCCGTTCGCGGCCGCTTCGCTGATCGCCTTGGTAATATGGGGGTGAGCATGTCCGGTAATAATAGGGCCGTAGGCCGCCAAATAATCGATATACCGATTATCATCCTCGTCCCAGAAATGAGCGCCTTGGGCGCGTTTCATGAATACTGGAGCACCGCCGCCCACAGCTTTAAAGGAACGTGAAGGGCTGTTAACGCCCCCGACAATATGCTTCAGGGCTTCTTTATATAGTGCTTCGGAGTTTTCCCGTTTCATCTTCAAAAACTTCCTTTCCGTTCATTAAAATAGGGTATATACACGCCAAAGGGCAGCGTTCACGGCTGCCCCTGCATACATCATTATAGCTCTTTTTGACCTGTCTTTGTTGTTGATTGTTTGGAAGCATTCTCATCACTGGCTTTACTGCCCCCTGTAAAAGAAGCTTTATCCGTCTTGGTAGACGATGCACTGTCTGGCTGTTTCGTTTCGGTCTGATCCTTATTTTGTTCCTGTGTTTGTGTGGGTGGATTATTAAAAATATCCTGCACATACGTTTTCAGTTCTTCGGGATCGCGGACAGTAAGAACTGCCGCGCCTCCCACATTCTCTTCTCCGAGCATCTTCATCGGTGGAACCTGTTCGCTGCCTGCGAAATTGCTTTGGTACCCCACATTCGCCAGCTTCCACATATCGTTAACACTGAGATTCGTGTCGATGTACGGGTTAACCTGCTCTAAAATGTTCGGCAGGTTGGCGATGGAAGTTGTGGTCTGCATTTTCTGGGCTACGGCCTCCAAAAATGCGCGTTGCCGTCCTGATCGGGAGAAGTCGGACATCGCATCGTGGCGGAACCGCACATATTGAAGCGCCGTGTTGCCATCCAGATGCTGCATACCCTTTTTCAAATCAATATCGTACTGATGTTTATCCGCATTACTTGTATAATGCATATCCTTTTCCACTTCAAAATCAATCCCGCCTACGGCATCCACCAGTTTGATAAAGCCCTGGAAATCCGTGTACACATAATATTGCACCGGAATGCCTAACAGATCGCCAGCCGTCTTCATGGCTGTGTTGGGTCCGTGAGTAATAGCGGTATTAATTCGATTTTTTCCGTAGCCGGGAATATCCACGTACGTATCACGCAAAATAGAGAACAGGTGGATTTTTTTCTTGACGGGGTCCAGTGACACGACCATCATGCTGTCTGATCGGGGAACTTCCCCTTTTTGGATACCGCGCCCATCGACACCCATTAGCAAAATATTGACCATATCGGTACCTTCCCACTTGGGCGGTTCTGGCGTACGAACCTGATCGACCTGCTTTACATTTTTGAAGGGGGAGTTAGCACCCTCTTTATGCAGATTATCCAGCTGATTATAAATGGATGTAAAATAGTACACGGCAAAGCCGACAATCGCGACGATAACCACGGCTAGAACCGACCATATCGTCCTTTTGGTTCTGCTTGTCATGGATGCTCTCCCTTTCGCTTTTCAGTTCATTACATTATAATTTCTTTTTGGAGCACAATCAATTTAACTATGGATTTTACAAATCCTGATTGAGAGGTATAACATGCTGGCAATTGATGTGCAGGATCTGCGCAAAACATTTAAGGTTCAAAAAAATCGCGAGGGCCTAAAAGGTGCCTTCCTTGATTTATTCGCCCGCGAATACAACGAGGTGGCCGCGGTCAAAGATATCTCCTTCCGTATTCCGCAAGGGGAAATATGCGGTTATATCGGTGAGAACGGCGCCGGAAAGTCCACCACGATTAAGATGCTGACAGGTATTCTCGTGCCGACATCGGGACATCTCAAGGTGGGCGGTTATGTCCCCTATGAGGAGCGCGAGAAATTTGTAGGCAACATTGGGGTTGTTTTCGGTCAGCGCAGCCAGCTTTGGTGGGACATCGGTGTGATCGAGTCTTTTCAACTACTGCGGAAAGTATATCAGGTTCCGGCTACTGACTTCAAACGCAGGCTGGATGAGCTGGTGGAGAGACTGCAATTGCAGGATCTGCTAAGCCGCCCGGTACGCAAGCTTAGTCTCGGGCAACGGATGCGCTGTGAGTTGGTAGCAGCTTTGCTGCACAATCCGTCTATTGTTTTTCTGGACGAGCCGACCATTGGGCTCGATATTATGGTAAAGTCCGAAATCCGCGAGTTTCTAAAGGACATGAACCGGGATTACGGTACGACTATTTTGCTGACGACCCATGATTTGCAGGATATTGAAGCGCTGTGCTCGCGCGTCATTATGCTGGATGATGGGAATATCATCTATGATGGTGGTTTGGAGGAATTGAAGGCGCGTTGGGGTACAGGTCGAGAAGTGCGGTTTCAGTTCGGCACACCGACCCAATTGGAGCAATTACAGGCATGGACTGCTGATATGCCACTGGCTTGGACGGTGGATAACGATTTGGCTGCCAAGGTATGGATTCCTCTTCATATTAATGTATCGGATGTGCTCGCAAGCGTAGTCGGTCGCACGGACATTACGGATATCAAAATCATTGAAACCAACACGGATGATATCGTCCGCAGTATCTATCAGTCTGGCTCGGCGGAACGCCAGGGCAATCCGGTAGTGGAGGCCAAAGTTCATGCTTAGCGTATACACCGATTTTATTCGTATTCGATTTCTCACGATGCTGGCGTATCGTGTGAACTATTATTCAGGAATTCTTATTTATTCCATGAATATTGGCGTGTATTATTTCACATACAAAGCGATATATGGCGATGCGGGTAGCATTGGAGGTTTTACTGCTGCTCAGATGACGACGTATGTAGCAGTATCGTGGATGGCGAGGGCCTTTTATTTTAACAATCTGGACCGTGAAATCTCGACGGATATTCGTGATGGAAGCATCGCAATTCAGATGATCCGACCTTATAACTATGTACTTGTTAAATTTATGCAGGGACTCGGCGAGGGGATGTTCCGTTTTCTGTTGTTTATGATTCCGGGCATGGCGATTGCGATGCTGTTGTTTCCGGTGACGCTCCCGAGTGACCCGGTAGCCTGGGTTGGTTTTCTGGTCATGCTGTTTTTCAGCTTTCTGATCAACACCCAGATCAATATTATTACGGGGTTAACGGCCTTTTTTATCGAAAATAATGAGGGCATGATGCGTATGAAGCGTGTAGTGGTAGATCTGTTTTCCGGGTTGATTTTGCCAATCAGTTTGTTTCCAGGCTGGCTGGCGACGATCGCCCAATGGATGCCGTTTCAGGCGATTACCTATTTGCCGGGCTCTGTATTTACGGGACGTGTAAAAGGCGTTGGCATTTGGAATGTACTGGGTATCCAAATCATTTGGCTGGTCGTTCTGCTCGTGCCGATGATCATCATTTGGCGACTGGCGCGCAGACGTCTGTTCGTGCAGGGAGGGTAAGCCGATGATGTACTATTTGGGTCTCATTAGCGAATATTTGAAAAATTACATGAAGTCACGGCTCACCTATCGGGCCGACTTTTGGGTAGAAGTTATTTCAGACCTGCTGTTTCAGGCCACGAATCTTATTTTTATCCTGGTTATTTTTATGCACACAGACAGTTTGGGTGGCTGGAGTGAAAATGAAGTCGTGTTCGTTTATGGATTTTTTATGGTTCCTTACGGACTATTCAGCTGTTTCGTCAACCTCTGGAACTTTAGCGAGCGTTATATTGTTAAAGGTGAACTCGACCGGGTCATGACCCGTCCTGCGTATAATCTGTTCCAGATTTTCCTTGAAAATGTGGACCCGCCCGCGCTGGTGGGCTCTGTGATTGGCCTGATTATTATGGGGATCAGCGGGGCACAGATGGACTTGGCTATGGAGTGGTGGTTCATACCGGCGCTGATCATTTTGAGCCTAAGTGCCGTGGCGATCTATACGGGGATATACACCATATTGACTTCCCTTTCGTTTTTTTCGGATGCGCCGACAGGAATTATCCCGCTCATGTACAATATTCAGGGTTACGGACGGTATCCAGTAACGATTTATAACCGTGCTATTCAGGTTGTGCTGACTTGGATACTACCGTTTGCTTTTGTTGGCGTATATCCAGCCTCCCTGTTCCTTCACCGAGAGGACATGCGCCATATGGCGCTCTTAACTCCTGTGATGGGGATTGTCTTTCTGACCTTGGGCTTACTGGCATGGAACTGGGGAATTCGCCGCTACAGAGGGGCAGGCTCATAGGTCAGGTTATATAAGACCCCCACAAGATAGGAGATGATGAGATGTCCGCGGCATTTATCGTTATTGGGCAAGCGGCACCGGATTTTGAATTGCCTGGCAGTGAGGGAAAGCATGTTAAGCTGTCTGATTATCGAGGCAGTAGGGTGTTGTTATATTTCTATCCCAAGGATTTGACCTCTAGCTGCTCGACACAGGCTTGTGATTTTCGGGATAAACATACGGAGTTTGAAGGTTTGAACACGGTGATTCTGGGGATAAGCCCTGATCCACTTAAGCAGCATGACAAGTTTATTGCCAAGTACGGACTCCCTTTTCAGTTGTTATCTGATGAAGAGCATCAGGTCGCTGAAACGTATGGTCTATGGCAGCAAAAACAGATGTACGGCAAGCAGTACATGGGCATTGTTCGGTCTACGTTCCTTATTGATGAAAATGGAATTTTAGTTCATGAATGGCGTGGTTTAAGAGTGAAAGGGCATATTGATGCTGCGCTGGCATACATTCAGGATATGGCGTAAGTGAAGAACAAAAAACCTTTTGGAATCGGATTATGCTTCTTTAAGCATCGGTTTCAAAAGGTTTTTATTAATTTTTGGATACGTTCTATCGATGCTTCCACTTTTGCTTGCAGAGATAAACACCCCATAAAACAAGCGGAATGATCAAGCCGTTTGTATAATGCCAGGTAGACATGGGATAAACAAGAGTTCTTACATAATAAAACACATTTGGGGTTATCAAAATGGTCATGCCAAACACAAGCGCTCCTGCGGGGATGACAAAGGGGCGGATATTAGAAACTCGGAATAGCTGGGTTGTTCCGAAAGTAAACGCGTAAAAGAAAAGAACACCTTTGAAATAGGCAGCAAGTGCCCAGGTTAAAGCTACTAACGATTCAACTCGTGTAATATAATTGAGCTCGTTAATCTTTGTTGTGAGTGCAGAAGAAATGTATGGACTATAATTGGTCACAAAGGGACCAACGACAAGGAGAGAGAGAAGCAGAAACACGCTAATCAGGAATCCGCCTATAAGAGAGGCGAGCAACATGTCCTTTTTAAAATGGGCTTTTTTGTTTACATAAGGAAAAACCATGAGCATAATAGACATTTCGGCAAAAGGCATAGCCACGCCTGGAACCATTCCTTTAGCAACAGGAGCTAACCCGTTTTCCAAAACAGGCCGTAAATTAGAAAGCTGAATTTGTGGCAGGAGTGCAAGGATCAGACCAGAGAAGATTAATATATATGCTGGTAATAGCATCTCGCTAACACGACCGAAAGCTTCAATTCCCATTAGCGCAGTAAGCACCATTAGGGATATTCCCATAACGAGCAGGACACGCAGAGGGGTTTGTTCAAATAACTGGGTAGTCAGGTAATCGCCTACCTCTCTAGCAATAAGAGCGGTGTTCATTAAAAAATAAAACAAATACCAGCAGGAGACAATGGTTCCGAATACAGGCCCGAAAATTTTACGGATCGCTTCAATAAGTGTAAGGCCCGGGTAGAGTTCATGAACACGAAGGAGCACGTAAATAATAATTAAACCTAACGGTATGGACAGTATAGAGCTGATCCAGGCATCCTGATGAGCAATATGTGTAATAATAGTCGGATAAATTAAGAGCATATCCCCGATTAAACACATAAACATAAGGACAGTCACTTGCCGAACACTGATACGTTCTTTTTTTGACATTTGTGGCTGCCTCCCTTCTAAAAGCCAAATATATGTGAAATAAAAGCGTTAACAGGGTTATAGATGATCTCTATCAGAATCAGCGGACTTGGCGTAACCTCTAATTTGGCAGCAAGAATACTAAGCCATGTGCCTAATCCGAGCATAACGATGTACACGAACATATCCTTAAAGCGGTGCTTTCGGTACAAGCCTGGCAAATCCTTAGCGGCGATGGCTAAGCCGATACAGATAATGACAGTGGTAATCAGCATGTCGATGCTCCTTCCTTTGAGGGTGAGGCTCAACTAGATCCCAGGCTATGATTGCCTTTCGATCTTAACTTGTATACGACAAGCAGCAGTAAAGGCAGGACAACGGAATCCGTCAAATCCCAATAAATCCAAGCGTGGACGATCGTATCCAGATAATAAGTAATGTTGGGTGCCGAGACGATAATCAGACCAAATAGGATCATAAAGCTAGGGCCCAGAAAGGTCCGTACATTGTCTAATCGCAGTAGCTGAGTCATTCCTAAGGTAAAGGCATAGAAGTGTAAAATGGTTTTAACAAAGGTAGTGATAATCCAGGCTATACTCATCATGGATTCAACTCTCTGTAAGAAATTTCCTATGTTGATTTTTTTAGATAGCGTATAAGAGGTATACACACTATGTTCGGTTACAAAAGGGCCCAGAACCATGAGTGAAACCAAGAGTAGTACGCTTAACAGAACGCTGGCAGTAAGTCCGGCTAGCAAAACCGATTTTTTTAGACCCGTTTTTTTGTTCACATAGGGAAAAATCATGAGTAAAAAAGCTAATTCTCCGAATGGATAGGACAGTGCAAATAGGCTGCCTTCCATAATCTTGGGAATACCTTGCTCCAGCATAGGCTTAAGCTGCTGACTTTCACATTGGGGAAGCAAGCACAGGATTAAAAACAAAGTGAAAGCCAAGCATAATGGTAATAAGATTTGAGCCGTACGCGCAATAGGCTCCAATCCCATATACATCCCCCACATAAGCGCAAGAATTAAGAGTAAATTGATAACAGGCAGAGGCGTCATAACATAAGTCTGGCTGTTCATAAAATCCCCGACCTCTCTTAAATAAATCGCGGAATTCATTAATAAATGGAACAAATACCATATCGAGATGAGGGAGCCTAGCCACGGTCCCAAAATTCGCTGGCAGAGTTGAATAAAGGTGAGATCAGGATATAGCTGATGTACCCGCAGGAGTAGCAGTAATAGAGCCAATCCTGCTGGGATACTTAGGAATGAGCTGATCCAGGCATCCTGCTTGGATATGCTTGTAATGAGGGAGGGATACACCAATACGCAGTCTCCGATAATACTCAAAAATACGAGTACGGCTATATTTCTGATGCTGATACGCCCTTTCTCCTCCACCCAGCTCACTCCTTCATTTGTTTTTGGAATGATTCAAACAAGGAACCAATTTTTTTAATCTTTGTCTGTGCCTTATATTCAATCTGTAAGTCCATAAATGGATTTTCTTTTTCTTCTTTTAGTCTTTTCCAAAGCTCGGGTTTGGACTGGTGAATCAGCTGACCAAAGCCGAAAATGTCTGACTTAAATTCATGTCGAACGGTCTCTACGGAATGTTTCATAATTTCAACAATTTTTTCATTGCTTGCGGCTTCAATTTCTTTAATATCGTCCATACTGTCTAGCTTCATATGCTGGCAGTTGACTTCTCGTACTGTGCTGTTGTTGGTAACTGATATTGAGATAACAGGCTCTCCATCACGAATGATTACTTTTTTTTGAGTGTCGCTACTCAAGGTTAATAGGGCAATGTTACCCCCACCCTGACAATCGGTGTGCCCCGTTGTAGACTCCACTTTATCACTGATGTAACTGAGCCCTTTACTGTCAAGGTCATTGATCCATCCCAGCAATCGGTCTTTTTTGAATACACCATTACCCGAAAACCGCAATATGGTTCCAGGCGATATGCTTTTGGTGGCATCCATACCTTTTTCATTGGTCGACTCTATATCTCCCACAGCTTCTAAAGCGGGTAGAGTGGACTGGATGTCGGGATTAACCAGATTGCTAAGAAGTTGATCCATGGTTACTTTGGTGGCAGGAGCCCAGGTTTTGGTTAAGGTATCTAACGAAGCAAATAATTTATTTGCCGGCAACTTTTCCATTGGAGTGGGGATCTTTAAAATCGTAGAAGCTTTGTTATTCTTGGCTATCGCAATATAAAAGTCACTTCTTGTAAAAGGCTCTCGCATCATGGCTTCAATCGCATCAGCAATTCCCTTTCTCGCATACTCCTCACCTAAAATCAGCATACGAATATGAGATAAATAAATGGAGCGCGGACTTGTATTCGTCATTTTTTCAATGGCCTCTTGAATCGTGGGTGCAGTGGCCTGATAAGTAACGACTGGAGGGCCTGCACTTGGTGATGATTTGGAAGCTACAGCAGAAGGAATGACCACCTGAGCGGTTACCTGATACTGGTCTCCTTCCATATCCACACCGATCCCAATAGCTATGCCCAGCTCATTTAATTCTTGGCGATCCCAGCAACCACCTAACAGTAATGCAATCAGGCCCCAGACGAAGAACAAATGTATGGTCTGCTTCATGGTTGATCCCTTCTGGTTTTTGATTTATTACCGATCCGTCTTTTTTTCGTTTTTTGGCGGATCGTATTTTGGATAGAGATGGACTGAGGACGCTTCGTCATATGAGGCCAGGGCAAGCGAAACAGCGTATCTTTCATATCGCTTTCCACATAGGGGCCAAACGGACTCATGTAAGATACTCCAAACGATCTCAGACTGGTCAAGTGCAGTAAAAGTACGATTAACCCCATCAATATTCCAAGAAGTCCAAAGGCTGCGGCTAGCATCATTAAGGCGAAGCGTATAATACGAACCGCTATCGACAGGCCGTTTTCTGGAATAACATAGCTGGAGATGGCGGTGATTGACACGATAATGACCATAGCCGCCGAGACAACCCCCGCATCCACAGCTGCTTGCCCAATAACCAGTGTGCCTACAATAGATACAGCCTGTCCGACTGTCCTCGGAATTCGGACTCCTGCTTCACGCAAAATTTCATAAGTAATTTCCATGAGCATCGCCTCGACAAAGGCTGGAAACGGTACGCCTTCCCTTTGTGCAGCGAGACTGACCAATAAGTTTGTAGGAATCATCTCTTGATGGAAGGTCGTTACCGCGATATAAACTGCTGGTGCAAGCAAAGCGATAAGAAAGGAAAAGAAACGCAGCAAACGCAGCAAAGTGCTGATGTCAGCACGCTGGTAATAATCCTCTGCCGACTGGAAAAATTGCACGAATAGCGCAGGAATCAACAGAACAAAGGGTGTCCCGTCCACCAATATAGCGATTCGCCCCTCCAACAGGCTGGCAGCGACCGAATCCGGACGCTCGCTGTTATAAATGGTGGGAAACGGAGTGAAGGATTCATCCTGAATTTCCTCTTCGATGTAACCCCCCTCCAAAATTCCGTCAATATCAATTCGGTCCAAACGTTCTCTCAGTTCCTGAATAACCCCTTCGTCAGCAATTCCTTTGATATACATCACGGACACATTGGTATGAGTGACTTGACCGATCTGTCTTGTTTCCATCCACAGGCGCGGATCGCGGATTCGCCTACGAATTAGAGCGGTATTGGTACGTAAATTTTCGGTAAAAGCCTCCATTGGACCCCGTACGACACTTTGGGATTGGGGTTCGCTAACACTGCGATCCTCCCAACCGACCGCATCAATCCATATGCCCTTTGCGTATCCGTCCAGCAAAATGATAATACCGCCAGATAGCATCTGGTTGAATAAGGCATCCATTTCGTCCACACTACCTGAGTTACCTGCAATCAAAACTTGATTCTTCAAATAGTCGAATGGTTCTGCGCCCTCCGGTACATGATGTTCATTTACTCGCATCAATGAACGGAGAACGGAATCATGGAGCAATTGAGTGTTGACCAGACCATCAATATAAAATAGAGCTGCTGGCCATTTTTGCATCCATAATAGCTCTTTAATGATTACATCTCCGCTGTTTCCAAAGGAGCTTTCGATATGATTCATATTATCCTTCAAGTTAGAGGACACATGAGTAAGTGGACAACTTTTATTCTGATTTGGCATACGTAAAATCCTCCGATATTGGAGTTTGTTGGCTTAGTATGCTCTGAATATATGAATTTATGCCTTGCGATTATAGAGCGAACGGATCTTTTCAGAGGCCTGGCAGCCCTTGTCTTTTTAAGTGTTCATAGTCGGCATCATATCTGCTCCTCTTTGGACCACAAACTTAAATGGAACGCAGCAAGTTTTTCTGCCGCAGGTCTGATCGTTCGCAATATTGCATTTCCACCTGTCGTGAAGGAGAAAATAAGCAGGGAGGTATCCGTTCTTCTCCAAGTTGTTATTGCATTTGAGTTGCTGGTTCCCATGCTCAATGGCATTGATAATGTTCTGAACAGTGTATATGCAGTGCAGGAATTCAGGCTGGGCGATGCCGGGATTGGATTGTTTTGTGCCGCTTTTGGGTGCGGTCTGGTTGCCAGCTACTTCTTAATTTCGTTGGCTTGCGGGGTAAGGGCATTTGTCTGGATACATTATTAATGCGGGAGACCCCATTGTATTTACAGGGTCCATTGTTGGGCATGCTGACGGCGTGGAGTCAAGGAATCTCGGACTTCTATGCTTGGTGCAGGGGTGGCGATTGAAATGATGGAGCCGCGTACGTGGGTTTGGCTGGATGTGCGGGGGTTATTGTGATATCTATCGTGATTTTGATGTATTATACAAGAACTCGTAGCCGTAAGGCAGCATGAGTGTGATTACTTCGTGTCATCCTTGTTGCTGGTTTTCACCGACTTTTCGGATTTGCGTAGCGAGCTAAATAGGAAGCTTCTCCACCGGTAAATAATATACAGCAGGATTATGAACCCAACGACTCCCGCAATTCGCAGTGCATACAGCTCTACCAAATGAAAAATGGCATCCCATTGGGGACCAAACAGCTTGCCGATGCTTAGAAAGAGGATGACCCAGAATAAAGCGCCGCTGTAAGCATACAAGACAAATTTACGGAAAGAAAGAGCAATAATTCCGGCAAAATAACCGGTAAAATGTCTGACACCGGGGATGAAATATCCAAGGAAAATAAGCCAGTATCCATATCGTTGAAACCATTTTTGTGTTTTCTGAAGCTTGTCCGGCGATAACAAAACCCATTTACCGTATTTCTGAATAAAGGGGAGTCCAGCCCACTTTCCGATAAAGTAGGTAATAGTCATACCGATGGTTGTGCCCAAAAAAGCTAGCAGCATCAGTTTACCGAAATTTAGGGTACCGGCATAGGAGAGATATCCCGCATAAGCCATGGTGGTTTCCCCGGGAAATGGTAAAGCAATAAACTCAAGCAGCAAGCCGAAAAAAAGGACGCCGTAGCCGTATTCTTCGAACAATTGCGCGATCCACTTCAGCACATCCATCGTTTACACTCCTACGAACAGATTGAGTATTTTAGAATCAATTCATTTTAACAATCTTTTCATGCCCGCTCAACTCCGGTTGATTTCTTGACGTCTTGTTTTATCGTTGCGTATAATGAAACGAACAATTGAGGGAGGCACGGTAATGAATAAGCCTAATGAAATCGTTGTAGTTCTCGACTTTGGAGGACAATACAACCAGTTAATCGCAAGAAGAATTCGGGATCTCGGCGTATATAGCGAGCTCCTTCCATACAATACGCCTGCGGAGAAGCTGAGAGAGCTGGCGCCAAAAGGGATTGTTTTCTCAGGCGGACCTTCCAGCGTATATACAGACAATGCTCCTCAGGTGGATCGGGCAATTTATGACCTGGGCATCCCTATCTTTGGCATCTGTTACGGTATGCAGCTGATGGCTCACCAACTGGATGGTAAGGTAGAACGTGCGGGTAAGCGTGAGTATGGTAAAGCAGACGTGCAATTCAATCAGGATGCCCGCTTGGCTAAAGGACTGGATTCTCGTCAAACCGTATGGATGAGCCATGGGGATCACGTTACAGATTTGCCAACCGGCTTTACACTGGATGCAGGAACAGAGAGTGCGCCGATTGCCGCGATGAGTAACCTGGAGCGGAATCTGTATGCTGTGCAATTCCATCCAGAGGTTCGTCATTCCGTTCAAGGTAACGAGATGATCAGCAACTTCCTTTATGAAGTGTGCGGTTGTGAAGGCAACTGGACTATGGAATCGTTCATTGAAGATCAGATTCGTGAGATTCGTCAACAGGTAGGCGACAAGAAAGTATTGTGTGCCTTAAGCGGTGGCGTGGATTCTTCCGTTGTAGCGATGCTTATTCATAAAGCGATTGGTGACCAACTGACGTGTATGTTCATTGACCATGGATTGCTGCGCAAAGGTGAAGCCGAAAGTGTAATGGAGACGTTCGTTGGTAAATTTGATATGAAAGTTGTCAAAATTGACGCACGTGAGCGCTTCTTGTCCAAGCTGGCAGGAGTCGATGATCCGGAACAAAAACGTAAAATCATCGGTAACGAGTTTATCTATGTGTTCGAGGAAGAATCTTCTCAATTCGACGACTTTACTTTCCTGGCTCAAGGTACGCTGTATACGGATATTGTAGAGAGCGGAACTGCAACGGCACAGACCATTAAATCCCATCATAATGTGGGTGGTTTGCCGGAGAACATGAAGTTCAAGCTGATCGAGCCGTTGAATGCCCTGTTCAAGGACGAAGTGCGTAAAGTCGGCGAAGAATGTGGACTGCCAGCTGAGATTGTATGGCGTCAACCATTCCCAGGTCCGGGTCTTGCCATTCGTGTGCTGGGTGAAGTGACAGAGGACAAGCTAACCATTGTTCGTGAATCGGATTACATTTTGCGCGAGGAGATTGCTAAAGCCGGTCTGGACCGGGAAATCTGGCAATACTTCACCGCTTTGCCGAATATGAAGAGTGTTGGCGTTATGGGCGATGCTCGTACGTATTCTTACACTGTAGGTATTCGTGCAGTAACCTCCATCGACGGTATGACTGCTGACTGGGCACGTATCCCTTGGGATGTGCTGGAGAAAATCTCCGTTCGTATCGTAAATGAAGTGGATAACGTGAATCGTATCGTGTACGATATCACTTCCAAACCACCAGCAACGATTGAGTGGGAATAAGCGTGGAGACTCCCGCATCGTAACCACGAACTCTTTAAGATTCACCAATACAACATCAGGACTCCTCCGCATCGGCGAAATATCGCTATGCGGTTGGAGTCTTTTTTACGGGGTCAAGGTCGAACCTTTGCTCGGGAAAGTTTACTGTACGGCAACCTCAATCAACGGGGTTTAGCTAAAGGCGAACAGCATTGCCTCATGCGACGGGGATATGAAGTCATTTGTTGGTGCAAAACGGAATATGAAGCTGAAAAAAGGAGATATTATTCAATGGTAATGTCTCCTTTTTTTTATATGGTTTTATTAGATCCAAGCTATAAATAGCTTAAATCAAGTATGAAATTAAACGTTTAGTTCTTTTTCATGTCATGCTCTAATGGTGTCATGTTTTGATACTAATATATTTTATAATGTACCTAGATTAAAGTGTTACATATCTCGTTTCATTAAACGCTGTTCTAAGGAGAATAAAGAGATGAAAAAATTATTTCTGTCGTCCTCATTTAAGGATGTTGCACCATGCTTAGTCCATTTCGCTGATGAAAACCTGGAAGGAAAAAAAGTCACCTTCATCCCAACCGCGAGTATTCCAGAGAAAGTTAAGCTTTATGTGAATTCAGGGAAAAAGGCATTAGAGAATTTAGGATTAGTCGTGGATGAAATCGAAATCAGCACAGCACCATTGAATGAAATAGAGAGTAAAATTAGAGAAAATGACTATATTTATATTACCGGAGGTAACACATTTTATTTACTTCAAGAGTTAAGAAGAACCGGGGCTGACAAAATCATTGCTGATGAAGTTAATGCAGGGAAGTTATACATAGGCGAATCGGCAGGTTCGATGATTTTATCACCGAATATCGAATATGCCCAACTTATGGACAATGTGCAGGAGGCGCCTGCTTTGGATTCCTTTGTTGCGCTCGGGATCATGGAATTCTATCCAGTCCCCCACCATACGAACATCCCGTTTAAAAAAGCGGTGGAAAGCATCATTGAGGAATATGGCAGCCAATTAAATTTATATCCAATCAGCAACGCGGAAGTTATTTTGGTTGAAGGTGATAGGATAAAAGTCGAGAACGCATGATTTTAAAAGATCAAGAACATTCAATTCCACATCATCGTGGTACTGAATGTTCTTTTTTATAATTCTACCTTACCATACAATCTTTTTCCCGGTTGAAGCCGATTCCTCAATGCGGTCCAGTAGCTGATGCAGCTTTAAGGCATGGTTGAAATCAGGAGCGAGACGGGTATCCGTCAAAATATCCTCGGCAAATACATGATGAGCCTTGGCTACATTCAGGGTTACCCCTTCTTTTGGGAAATCCAGGCCGCCATCAGGATCAGCAGTTATACTTATTTGTTCAAACGCTCCATTAGGACCATGACTCTGCGTACTGCTTGGATCGTACACAAGTTTTTCGAGCGTTAGATTTCCAAATTGAACATGTCCAAGCGAAGGATTCTGTGTCAAACGCAAAATGCCCTTTTTCCCCTGAATCTCTATCTCAAACTTAGAATTCACCCCGCCCTGAATGTGAATGGATACCGGTGCTCCCTTTTCCAATAGTCCGTGAATCAGAATCTGGTCGGCTGTATCCTTGGAAATGACTTCACCCGTTTCCTGAATGGTGGCTTCGTTATAGCGAGATGATGTGATGGCCGATAGCTTGCGGAATTCGCCAACGATGTATTGCAGCGCATCCAGAGAATGCCCGCCGTTAATCGTCAGCAGATTAGCGCCATTGGCTCTGTTCAGCAAATAAGCAGTGTCCTGATTTACTTGTCCACCTTTGCCGGAAGTAGCTACTTGCATATGACAGGATAGAATTTCACCAATCTCTCCGCTCTCCACCAACTTTTTCATCGTTTGCACTTCAAGATCCTGCCGTGCCTGCAAGCCGACGGTATGATGAATGCCTGCCAGTTCCGCCGCCTTGACCATTTCAGCAGCTTCCGCAGTGTTTGCCCCCAAGGGCCATTCACAAAAAATATGCTTTCTCTCTTGAATTGCCGCCATCACCGCCTCATAATGATGGGGAACTTTTACGCTCACCACGACCATGTCCACATCCTCGGAAGCTGCGAGCTTTTTGGCATCATCAAAAGCCAGTGTCGCCCCTACTTCATCTGCACTTTGTCGTGCACTCTCCATACGGGAAGTACCGATGGCTGTGATATCCAGGTTCGGGTGCTTGAGCAAAGCCGGAATATGCGTTTGACTAGCCCATTTATTATTCATCGAACCTCCTACGATACCTGCACGAATCTTCTTTATTACCATGTTGCCATACCTCCTAATTTTTAAATGAGGGTGGAAAGTAGCGTCCAAGGCCAATATAATACACTTAACTCATAAATAATAATGCTTGTTTATGATATAGGTATCATTTTATTTGATGGGAGGTGAAGGGGTGGATATTGAAAATATGCAGGCATTTGTTTCGGTGGCAGAGCTGAGAAGCCTGACAGAAGCTGCTCAAAAGCTGAATCATCTGCAATCGAATATGACGGCCAAAATAAAGAAGCTGGAGGCCCATTACGGCACAGCGTTATTTTACCGAAAGCCCCGTGGTATGGAGCTAACACCTGCAGGAGAAATCCTATATGCTCAGTTCAAGCAAATGTTGTTGTTGTGGCAAGACACGGAGATGAAAATGAGACCGCAGGAGGAAAAGCTGCGCATCGGTACGATGCAGTCCATTGTTGCGGGGGAAACAACAAGGGCGCTTACGAAGGTATACGAGCTGTACCCGCAGGCCTCGGTTACATTAAAAACCGGAACCACCACGGAAATGGAACGATTGATCCTCGACGGCGAGCTCGATATTGCTTTTGTTACAGGGTATCCCACCAACCCGTATATTCATTATCAAAAAATATGCCGTGAAGAGCTGGTGCTGGTGGGGAAAGGCATACATGAAGGCTCGGACCTCAAACAGGTTCTGCAAGGAGCCTCTATTATCATATTGTCGGATAGTTGCCTGTATCTTACGCAATTGGAGAAGTTGTATCAGGACATGCAATTGACCCATGGCGAGGTTGTGGAGGTCGGTGTGTTTGATACGATGGTGGAATTTGCCTTGATGGGAATGGGAATCACCCTTATGTCCAAAAGGCTGGCGCGGCAATTCAAAGTAACATCTTATTTGCCCACTCCTCCAACCTTCGGCTACATGGATACATATTTAATAACCCGGCCCAATCACGAAATGACAGCGATTGAACATAAATTTATCGAAATCAATAATACGATCTAATAGAGTAGGAGTGGAATTAGATTGACAAATAATCAGGGCAAGTACCAAGGTAGCCATGCCGTATTCCTGGGAGATAGCATTACGTTTGGATATGAATTACGTGATGGAGAAAAGCCTTACCCCCACCTCGTGAGTGATGCATTAGGATTCCAAACTTTTGAGAATCATGGCATATCCGGTAGCAGTGTAGCCAGCGGCGGCTTTGAACCGATGTGTGAGCGCTATGAGAAAATGAACCCTCATGCGGACGTGATCTTTTTTATGGGGGGAAGAAACGATTTTTCGATGGGGGAAATATCGTTCGGTAGCTTGGATACGCCATCGATAGAAACGCGTACGTTTTATGGTGCGCTCAAGTATATTGCCGAAGGATTAATTAACCGTTACCCGGACAAGCTGATCGTCTTTTTGACCCCGCCTCACGGATCAAGTGATACCGTTCCTGAGCATCTGCCTAATGCCATCACAGGTCAAGTCTATAGCGCGTATGCACAGGCCGTGAGAGAAGTGGCCTCACTGTATTCTTTCCCGTGCTGCGATCTGTGGAATATCGCTGGAATTCAACCACTGTTGCCTGTACATAAAGAGATGTACTTTACAGGGGAAAATGGTATCCCTGACGGCCTGCACCCGAATCAGGCAGGCCACGAGCGGATGGCGGCCCGTATTATCGGATTTATGAATACACTGTAATGTATAGACCATTTCACCGTTTCATCGAATGACCCTATTAACTACAAATTCTAGAATGCTCAGACTATTCGTTTAGCTTGAGCATTTTTTTGTAATTGTAGTATTTGTATATATAGACTTGTCTCAGGACTTGTTTGTTTTTAGTGAGAGTGTATAATACTTGATATATCAATTGATGGGTCAAGTATTAGGGGGAGGGTTTGTCATAGAACATTGCTCTGAAAAAAGCCAATTGTTTTATCGCATGCATCTTTTGTGTAAAGAAATGAATAACGCTTTTGAAGCACAGTTAAAAACCAGCTTTACCAAGGTCGAAATTTTGTATCATATAGATCATCGTCAGGAACTAAGTCAGCTGGAACTCCAACATCTGCTCGTTCTGGATGGTGCAGCAGTGACCCGACATCTGAGAAGGCTGGAAGAGGAAGGTCTGATTTTACGTAGCAAAAAAGAACAGGATAAGCGTGTGACCTATATACGTTTGACCGAATTAGGGGTTCAAGAGCTGCAAGTTTTGTCAGAGCAAAGACAAGCCTTTCAGGAAAAACTGCTATGTAATTTTACAGATGAGGAAATTGTGGCTTTGACAGATGTACTACAACGTATGTCTAGCAATGTGAAAAATATATAAAATATGCGAGGAGGAAATGAATATGAAAGCCATCGTTATAGATCAGTATGGAAGCAAGGATGAATTGAAAGAAAGAGAAGTGCCTACTCCTACACCACAGACTCACCAGGTTGTAGTCAAAGTGGCGGCTACCTCCATCAATCCAATTGACTGGAAGCTGCGTGAAGGTTACTTAAAACAAATGATGGATTGGGAGTTCCCGATTATTTTAGGCTGGGATGTCGCCGGCACTATTTCGGAAGTAGGCAGCGAGGTCACCGATTGGAAAGTAGGAGATGAAGTGTTTGCGCGCCCGGACACTACCCGGTTCGGTACTTATGCCGAGTATACCTTGGTGGATGAACACCTGCTGGCACGTAAACCTGCCTCCATTTCTTGGGAGGAAGCCGCTTCTGTACCTTTGGCGGGTTTGACTGCTTGGCAGGCGCTCTTTACACATGGTCAACTGGCCAAAGGGGAAAAAGTATTAATCCATGCAGGTGCAGGTGGCGTAGGCATGTTTGCTATTCAGTTTGCCAAACAAGCCGGAGCCTATGTCATTACGACAGCCAGTGAGCGTAATCATGAACTGCTTGCTTCATTGGGAGCTGATCAAATCATTGACTATCGTACAACTCGTTTTGAGGAAGTTTTATCTGATGTGGACGTGGTGTTCGACACGATGGGCGGGGATGTTCAGAGGAATAGCTTCAAAGTAATAAAAAAGCATACCGGACGAATCATATCCATTGTCAGTAATTTTGACGAAGCGCTGGTGAAGGAGTACGACGTAACGGCCAAAAATATATGGCTGGAGCCTAACGGACAGCAACTGCAGGAAATTGCCAATCTGTTGGAACAGAAGAAAGTAAGATCAGTGGTAGGAGCTACGTTTCCTTTTTCGCAAAAAGGTTTGTATGACGCACACGCTTTAAGTGAAACCTACCACGCTGTCGGTAAAATTGCAATAACCTTCTCATAAGGACGCATACTCATATACAGCACGAAAGGAATTGTACGCGATGAAGATCTTAGAAGATTATTTTCACTACTATGATTTAGCAAAAGATGACGAGCAGAGTAGAGAACGATTAATTAACCTTTTTTCTGAGAAGATTGAGTTTGTATTAAATGGTGATCGAAAACAAGGTATGAACAGTTGGAAAAGCTTCTTGAATATGTTTTTTGAGGGATCGCTCGAAATCAAGCATATGTATGAAGGTTGGAAACCTGTACCCAGAGAACCTGATACCTATCAAACCAAATGGGCAGTGTGTGGTAAAAAAGCAACAGGTGAAGTTTATACACTTACTGGAGTGGACAAAGCCCGGCTGGATGAGGAAGGTAAGATCATTTATCTGGAAAATATACCGGACACAGCGAATGCCTTTGATAAGTACAAAAAAATCTGATTCCTCTAAATGATAACCCGTCAGCTGCATAATAGCTTGCGGGTTTTCTGTTTTCCGAACAATACATATGTGTTCAATTTGTAACATTCGCTTTTTCTGTTGACAAGCAGTAGGTGAGAGCCTAAAATAACGAATGTAATAATATAGCGCATTGAATGCGAATATTACTTCAAATGAACGACAACAATACGAGTATGCTTTGCGTAGGAGGAATTACGACTCATGGAGCGTTTCTTTAAATTAAAGGAACATGGCACGAACGTCCGCACAGAAATTATAGCGGGGATTACTACTTTTATGACCATGGCTTATATTTTGGTGGTCAACAATACCTTTTTAGGTCCGACTGGAGCAGGTATGCCCAGTGAAGCTGTCTTTTTTGCGACGGCGGTAGGTGCAGGTTTGGTTACCATCCTGATGGGGTTATTCGTTAATGTGCCGATCGGCATGGCGCCGGGTATGGGCTTGAATGCTTATTTTATGACTGTAGTCCTGAGTTCCAATGGTATGATTACTTGGCAAGCGGCACTTGGCGCTGTATTTATATCCGGTATCGTCTTTCTGATTTTAACCGTGACACGAGTAAGACAGATGCTGCTTGTTGCGGTTCCGGAAAATTTAAAGACAGCTATTACAGTAGGTATCGGTTTGTTTATTACGATTGTCGGCTTCAAGCTTTGTAATCTGGTTATGGTGAGTATCGTTCCAGGGACAGATGTTGGTCAGCCGGTTCCGGGTCATGCTTTTAATTTGATTTTGGGAAGTCTGGTACATCAAAAGGATGCACTGCTGGCCCTAATCGGATTGCTTATTATCGCAGCACTGATGGTCGTTCGGGTCAAAGGTGCATTGCTGATTGGGATCGTAGCTACTACATTAATCGGTATTCCGATGGGAGTAACGAATCTGAGTAGCTTGACAACAGGCAACTGGATTCCTGATTTCAGTAATTTGGCTGTAGGCCAGTTAGACTTGAAAGCAGCTTTGCATATTGGTCTGTTTGATATCATTTTCATTTTCACATTTG
The DNA here is from genome assembly GCF_038592965.1 of Paenibacillus sp. FSL L8-0158. Taxonomy (GTDB): domain Bacteria; phylum Bacillota; class Bacilli; order Paenibacillales; family Paenibacillaceae; genus Paenibacillus; species Paenibacillus polymyxa_D. The sequence continues at coordinate 876,893 of NZ_CP151949.1, forward strand.
TAGAGTTGTTTGATACGTTCGGTACCTTGGTAGGTACAGCTACACGCGCGGGTATAATGAAAGATAAGAAAAAAGGCGAGAAAATTATCGGTAAAGCGATGCTGGTGGATGCTGTTGGCGTAAGTACTGGTGCAGTATTGGGTACAAGTACGATTACAGCATTCGTAGAAAGCTCCGCAGGGGTAGAAGAAGGCGGACGTACCGGACTGACTGCTGTAACGACAGGTGTTCTGTTCTTGTTGGCCCTGTTTATTGCACCGTTGGCTCTGGTTGTGCCTTCTGCCGCTACTGCTCCAGCTCTGATTATCGTTGGGGTCCTAATGATGAGTCAGGTTCGCAACATCGACTGGGACAACTTCCTGTTGGCGTTTCCTGCATTTTTGACCATCGTGCTAATGCCTTTCACAGGTGGAATCGCGAATGGTATCTCTGCTGGTATTCTGTCTTACGTTGTGCTGGCTGTCTTCAGTAATCTATTTACCAGCAATAAAGTTAAAATTCACTGGCTCATGTGGGTGCTTGCTATTATTGTAGTGATCCGCTTTGCCTTTATGGGCTCTGAGTAATTAGTAGATATAGAATACAGAACCTCTTTCCTGTTGCTTAAGGGAGGAGGTTCTTTTTTTTTTTTGTAGTTAGGGCGGGTAGATACAAAGGGACTATTATATAGAAGGAAAACGAATAATAAATAAAGGATTGTGATCTTATCTAATAAATGCTTGCAAAAAGGATATGCATATGGTATATTCTAATTCCGGCCAAGAAATACAAGATTGCGAGCGAGTGTTACAAAAAAGATTTTAAAAAAAATGCTTGCAAAGTTGGTTCGGACATGATATATTATAAGAGTTGACGAGGCGACAAGCTGAATCAATGGATAAAGAATGTTTGATCTTTGAAAACTGAACAACGAGTGAGTAAAACGATTTTGTTCGCAAAATCAAACAAGAGATATTTTATCTCGTCAGTTTCAAAATGAGCTTATCGCTCTTTCGATAAACCAACTTCGGTTGGTCTTTAATGGAGAGTTTGATCCTGGCTCAGGACGAACGCTGGCGGCGTGCCTAATACATGCAAGTCGAGCGGGGTTATGTAGAAGCTTGCTTCTACATAACCTAGCGGCGGACGGGTGAGTAACACGTAGGCAACCTGCCCACAAGACAGGGATAACTACCGGAAACGGTAGCTAATACCCGATACATCCTTTTCCTGCATGGGCGAAGGAGGAAAGACGGAGCAATCTGTCACTTGTGGATGGGCCTGCGGCGCATTAGCTAGTTGGTGGGGTAAAGGCCTACCAAGGCGACGATGCGTAGCCGACCTGAGAGGGTGATCGGCCACACTGGGACTGAGACACGGCCCAGACTCCTACGGGAGGCAGCAGTAGGGAATCTTCCGCAATGGGCGAAAGCCTGACGGAGCAACGCCGCGTGAGTGATGAAGGTTTTCGGATCGTAAAGCTCTGTTGCCAGGGAAGAACGTCTTGTAGAGTAACTGCTACAAGAGTGACGGTACCTGAGAAGAAAGCCCCGGCTAACTACGTGCCAGCAGCCGCGGTAATACGTAGGGGGCAAGCGTTGTCCGGAATTATTGGGCGTAAAGCGCGCGCAGGCGGCTCTTTAAGTCTGGTGTTTAATCCCGAGGCTCAACTTCGGGTCGCACTGGAAACTGGGGAGCTTGAGTGCAGAAGAGGAGAGTGGAATTCCACGTGTAGCGGTGAAATGCGTAGAGATGTGGAGGAACACCAGTGGCGAAGGCGACTCTCTGGGCTGTAACTGACGCTGAGGCGCGAAAGCGTGGGGAGCAAACAGGATTAGATACCCTGGTAGTCCACGCCGTAAACGATGAATGCTAGGTGTTAGGGGTTTCGATACCCTTGGTGCCGAAGTTAACACATTAAGCATTCCGCCTGGGGAGTACGGTCGCAAGACTGAAACTCAAAGGAATTGACGGGGACCCGCACAAGCAGTGGAGTATGTGGTTTAATTCGAAGCAACGCGAAGAACCTTACCAGGTCTTGACATCCCTCTGACCGGTCTAGAGATAGACCTTTCCTTCGGGACAGAGGAGACAGGTGGTGCATGGTTGTCGTCAGCTCGTGTCGTGAGATGTTGGGTTAAGTCCCGCAACGAGCGCAACCCTTATGCTTAGTTGCCAGCAGGTCAAGCTGGGCACTCTAAGCAGACTGCCGGTGACAAACCGGAGGAAGGTGGGGATGACGTCAAATCATCATGCCCCTTATGACCTGGGCTACACACGTACTACAATGGCCGGTACAACGGGAAGCGAAATCGCGAGGTGGAGCCAATCCTAGAAAAGCCGGTCTCAGTTCGGATTGTAGGCTGCAACTCGCCTACATGAAGTCGGAATTGCTAGTAATCGCGGATCAGCATGCCGCGGTGAATACGTTCCCGGGTCTTGTACACACCGCCCGTCACACCACGAGAGTTTACAACACCCGAAGTCGGTGGGGTAACCCGCAAGGGAGCCAGCCGCCGAAGGTGGGGTAGATGATTGGGGTGAAGTCGTAACAAGGTAGCCGTATCGGAAGGTGCGGCTGGATCACCTCCTTTCTATGGAGAATCGTTTCCTGCAATGGAAACATTCAAATATGAAGCGTAAGCTTCAAAACTCAGGTTTAGGCCTGTTACTCACTCGTTGCTCAGTTTTGAGAGCTCAAACTCTCAAAAGAAGCTGGTTATTTACAGCTTTGCACCTTGAAAACTGGATACCGAAACGAAATTGCGTTTTAGAATATTCCTTTAAGCTGATCTTGTGTAAACAAGTGAAATAAAGGTAGCTGCCTTGAATTTCCTTCACACGTGAGTGTTGAACCGAAATTCAAAGCAAATCGTATTTACGATGTAAATACTAGGTTAAGCTACAAAGAGCACACGGAGGATGCCTAGGCGCCAGGAGCCGACGAAGGACGTGGCGAACAACGATAAGGCCTCGGGGAGCTGTAAGCAAGCTTTGATCCGGGGATGTCCGAATGGGGAAACCCGGCTGTCTTCATCGACAGTCACTACTCACTGAATTCATAGGTGAGTGAGAGGCAGACCAGGGGAACTGAAACATCTAAGTACCCTGAGGAAGAGAAAACAATAGTGATTCCGTCAGTAGCGGCGAGCGAACGCGGATTAGCCCAAACCAAGGAGCTTGCTCCTTGGGGTTGTGGGACGTCTCACATGGAGTTACAAAGGAACCGGTTAGATGAAGAGGTCTGGAAAGGCCCGCCAGAGAAGGTAAAAGCCCTGTAGTTCAAAACTTGTTCCCTCCGAGACGGATCCCGAGTAGTGCGGGGCACGTGAAACCCCGTATGAATCCGGCAGGACCATCTGCCAAGGCTAAATACTCCCTGGCGACCGATAGTGAAGCAGTACCGTGAGGGAAAGGTGAAAAGCACCCCGGAAGGGGAGTGAAATAGATCCTGAAACCGTGTGCTTACAAGAAGTCAGAGCCCTATGATATTTTCCTTTGGAAAAATCACGGGTGATGGCGTGCCTTTTGTAGAATGAACCGGCGAGTTACGTTCCCGTGCAAGGTTAAGGTGAAGAGCTGAAGCCGCAGCGAAAGCGAGTCTGAATAGGGCGAATGAGTACGTGGACGTAGACCCGAAACCGGGTGATCTACCCCTGTCCAGGGTGAAGGTGCGGTAACACGCACTGGAGGCCCGAACCCACGCATGTTGAAAAATGCGGGGATGAGGTGGGGGTAGCGGAGAAATTCCAATCGAACCCGGAGATAGCTGGTTCTCCCCGAAATAGCTTTAGGGCTAGCCTCGGAAAGAAGAATCGTGGAGGTAGAGCACTGATTGGGTGCGGGGCCCGCAAGGGTTACCAAGCTCAGTCAAACTCCGAATGCCATAGATTTAGTTCCGGGAGTCAGACAGTGAGTGCTAAGATCCATTGTCGAAAGGGAAACAGCCCAGACCATCAGCTAAGGTCCCCAAGTGTGTGTTAAGTGGGAAAGGATGTGGAGTTGCACAGACAACCAGGATGTTGGCTTAGAAGCAGCCACCATTGAAAGAGTGCGTAATAGCTCACTGGTCGAGTGACTCTGCGCCGAAAATGTAACGGGGCTAAACACACCACCGAAGCTATGGCTTGATGCTTGCATCAGGGGTAGGGGAGCGTTGAATGCGGGTTGAAGGTGTACCGTAAGGAGCGCTGGACTGCATTCAAGTGAGAATGCCGGTATGAGTAACGAAAAGATCTGTGAGAATCAGATCCGCCGAAAGCCTAAGGGTTCCTGAGGAAGGTTCGTCCGCTCAGGGTAAGTCGGGACCTAAGGCGAGGCCGATAGGCGTAGTCGAAGGACAACAGGTCGAAATTCCTGTACCACCGTAATCCGTTATGAGCGATGGGGTGACGCAGTAGGGTAGTGACGCGGACTGATGGATGTCCGTCTAAGCAGTGAGGCTGGTGTGTAGGCAAATCCGCACATCGTAAGGCTGGGCTGTGATGGGGAGCGAAAATTGTAGTAGCGAAGGTCATGATCTCAGACTGCCAAGAAAAGCCTCTAGCCAGGAGAAGGTGCCCGTACCGCAAACCGACACAGGTAGGCGAGAAGAGAATTCTAAGGCGCGCGGAAGAACTCTCGTTAAGGAACTCGGCAAAATGACCCCGTAACTTCGGGAGAAGGGGTGCCTCGGTAGGGTGAATAGCCCGAGGGGGCCGCAGTGAAAAGGCCCAAGCGACTGTTTAGCAAAAACACAGGTCTGTGCGAAGCCGCAAGGCGAAGTATACGGGCTGACGCCTGCCCGGTGCTGGAAGGTTAAGGGGAGTGGTAAGCCTTCGGGCGAAGCTATGAACCGAAGCCCCAGTAAACGGCGGCCGTAACTATAACGGTCCTAAGGTAGCGAAATTCCTTGTCAGGTAAATTCTGACCCGCACGAATGGCGTAACGACTTGGGCGCTGTCTCAACGAGAGATCCGGTGAAATTTTAATACCTGTGAAGATGCAGGTTACCCGCGACAAGACGGAAAGACCCCATGGAGCTTTACTGCAGCTTGATATTGAATTTGGGTACGATCTGTACAGGATAGGTGGGAGCCGTTGAGCCTTGAGCGCCAGCTTGAGGGGAGGCATCCTTGGGATACCACCCTGATCGTATCTAGGTTCTAACTTGGTACCGTAATCCGGTGCGAGGACAGTGTCAGGTGGGCAGTTTGACTGGGGCGGTCGCCTCCTAAAGAGTAACGGAGGCGCCCCAAGGTTCCCTCAGAATGGTTGGAAATCATTCGAAGAGTGCAAAGGCAGAAGGGAGCTTGACTGCGAGACCTACAAGTCGAGCAGGGACGAAAGTCGGGCTTAGTGATCCGGTGGTACCGCATGGAAGGGCCATCGCTCAACGGATAAAAGCTACCCTGGGGATAACAGGCTTATCTCCCCCAAGAGTCCACATCGACGGGGAGGTTTGGCACCTCGATGTCGGCTCATCGCATCCTGGGGCTGAAGTAGGTCCCAAGGGTTGGGCTGTTCGCCCATTAAAGCGGTACGCGAGCTGGGTTCAGAACGTCGTGAGACAGTTCGGTCCCTATCTGTCGTGGGCGTAGGAAATTTGAGAGGAGCTGTCCTTAGTACGAGAGGACCGGGATGGACGTACCGCTGGTGTACCAGTTGTTCCGCCAGGAGCACCGCTGGGTAGCTATGTACGGAAGGGATAAGCGCTGAAAGCATCTAAGCGTGAAGCCCCCCTCAAGATGAGATTTCCCAGTATGTAAGACCCCTTGAAGACGACGAGGTAGATAGGTTGGGGGTGGAAGTGCAGTAATGCATGGAGCTGACCAATACTAATCGGTCGAGGGCTTATCCTAAGATAAAACGCAAATGAGTTTCGGATCCAGTTTTCAGGGTGTAACCTTGAAGGTATGTAGAAATACATACGAAATACGCATTGAAATTCATTCACACAGCTGTGATGAACCGAGTTTCAATACGGAAGAATTTGCGTAGCAAATTCATGTTTGGTGGCGATAGCGGAGGGGTTCCACACGTACCCATCCCGAACACGACCGTTAAGCCCTCCAGCGCCGATGGTACTTGGACCGCAGGGTCCTGGGAGAGTAGGACGTCGCCAAGCAACAAGCAAAAGAGACCATGATCTTTATAAGATCATGGTCTCTTTTTTTGCGTTATAAGGCAAAGGGATTTTATTTAAAGTGAGTTTGTTATAAGTTTAACTGGATAAGTGGATATTAACTAGTAATAAGAAGACGGTTTTAAAATAATTTAGTACCAGGTATTAGTATCTGGTGTTATAATGTGAATAAGAATTATAAAGGAGAGTGATCAGATTGTTGAATTCAAAAGCTAAGCTTACGGCCTTTGGCACTTATGTACCTGAACGCATTTTGACGAACGCCGACTTGGAGAAGCTTGTAGATACTAGTGACGAATGGATTGTACAAAGAACGGGCATGCGTGAAAGACGCATTGCGGCTGAAGATCAATATGTATCTGATTTATGTATACAAGCTATTACACGCATGATTAACCTGTATGACGTAAATATAAACGATGTTGAGATGATCATTGTAGCGACTAGTACACCTGATTACTACTTTCCGAGCACGGCTTCACGTATTCAGGCTCATTTTGATATTCCGAATACAGGGTCAATGGATATTAGTGCAGCATGTGCAGGTTTTTCCTATGGACTTCATTTGGCAAATGGTCTTATTACGGGTGGTCTGCATCGTAAGGTGCTAGTAGTGGGAGCCGAAACGTTGTCCAAAATTACAGATTATACGGATCGGACGACGTGTATACTTTTTGGAGATGGTGCAGGAGTTGCGCTTGTTGAATATGACGAGGATGAGGGATCATTTTTAACTTCAGATATAGGTACTTATGGGCATGGGGGAGCACATCTTTACCGTGTGGGACTATCTGATCATTTAAATGGGGAGAAGCTGCAAGACCATGGATTTATTGCGCAGAATGGACGTGAGGTTTATAAATGGGCTGTTCGCTCTGTTCCAACTGGAATCGAACGATTATTGGATAAGGCAAATATGAAGAAGGAGGATCTTGACTGGTTTGTACCTCATAGCGCTAATTTGAGAATGATCGAGTCCATATGTGAAAGAAGTACAGTACCTTTGGAAAAAACGCTGACAAGCGTAGAATTGTATGGTAATACATCGGCGGCATCCATCCCGTTGGCTTTGCAGTGTGGTTTGGATGATGGACGTTTACGGTATGGACAACATGTGTTGTTATATGGATTTGGGGGAGGCCTCACCTATGCGGGTTTGCTATTAAAATGGAGTGTGCCTGATTTAAAGTAACCCATGTAGATGCAATAGCAATAGCATGTACGATCATGTTAATAAGAGCCGTTGGCATTAGAATATATCGTAAGATGGTAGGATGGTATAATTAACACTATGAGAGAAAGGAGCGTAACATGAAAGTATTGGTATTGGCAGAAAAACCGTCCGTGGCCAGAGAGATTGCACGTGTGATGGGTAGCCGCGAGAAGCATAAAAGTTATATAGAAGGACCCCAGTATGTGGTGACGTGGGCACTGGGACATTTGGTCGGCTTAGCAGAGCCGGAGGATTACGATTCTAAGTATGCGACCTGGAATTTAGAGGACCTGCCTATTCTTCCGAAGAGTTCGAAGTTAAAGGTACTGCGCGAAAGTAATCATCAGTTCAAAGCTGTACAGCAGCTCATGAAGCGGCAGGACATTGGAGAGCTTATCGTGGCAACAGATGCTGCTCGTGAAGGAGAATTATTGGCACGCTGGATCATCCAAATGGCAAACTGGAAAAAGCCCTTCCGACGCTTATGGATCTCCTCGCAGACGGACAAGGCGATTAAGGCAGGTTTCGCAAAGCTATTGCCGGGCCAGCAGTTTGATCGTTTATATGAATCGGCTCGCTGTAGAGCTGAAGCAGACTGGATGATTGGTCTCAATGTAACTCGCGCGTTGACTTGTCGTTATAACGCCCAACTTTCGGCTGGAAGAGTGCAGACACCAACGCTGGGGATGATTATGGAGCGTGAGAAAGAAATTACCGAATTCCGTTCTCAGGAATATGATACTTTGACCGCGGATTTCGGGGATTTTCAGGCAACTTGGCGAGCAGAAAACGGGGATTCACGCATGTTTGACCGTACTCAAGCAGAGGCTTTGCGCCGTAGGCTTGAGGGGGTCAAAGGCACAGTTGCGAGTGTTAAAAAGAGCGAAAAGAACGAGCCTCACCCGCTAGCGTATGATTTAACGGAGCTGCAAAGAGATGCTAATCAGCGCTACGGCTTTTCGGCCAAACAGACGTCTAATCTGCTTCAGCGTCTGTATGAACAGCATAAGCTTGTGACCTATCCACGTACGGACAGCCGTTATCTGACATCCGATATGGTGGACACACTTAAGGAAAGGCTCAGTAGTGTAGCAGTAGGTCCATATGCTTCCTTGGCACGTCCGCTATTGCGTAATAACCTTCCCATCACAAAGCGAATTGTGGATGACAGTAAAGTCACGGATCATCATGCGATTATTCCTACTGAGCAGACATTATTGCTTAATCAGTTGAGCCCGGAGGAACGTAAGCTGTATGATCTGATTGCACGACGTTTTATCAGTCTATTCTATCCACCTGCACGTTATGATGCTGTAGCTGTATCAGTAGTGGTGGAGCAGGAGACGTTTCAGGTAAAAGGCACAACGGTAAAAGATAGCGGATGGCGTGCTGTATATGACGCAAACCATTATGATATGGATGATGAGGAAGCAGAGGATCGGGAAAACAATGGACGAGGCGTTATTTTACCGGAGCTGCAAAAGGGAGACTCTGTCCGATTGCAGCGTTGTCTTGTGCGAGCTGGGCGAACGATGCCTCCGAAGCGGTATACAGAAGCAGCCCTACTCGCTCAGATGGAAAAGCATGGACTGGGTACTCCTGCTACTCGTGCCGATCTGATTGAAAAGCTTGTCAGCTCGGATACGATTGAGCGTCAGGGGAACGTGATGCATCCAACCGGGAAAGGTAAACAACTGATTGAACTGGCAGCTCCACAGCTTCGAACACCTGAGCTGACGGCACGTTGGGAAGCGGAGCTAGAACGGATTGCTCGTGGTCAAGGACAACCGGAACCGTTTTTGAATTCTATTCGTGCTATGGCGAAAGAGCTGGTTTCCACTGTGAAAAATAGCAGTGCGGAGTACAAGCCTCATAATGTGACGAATAGTCATTGTCCGGATTGTGGTACAAAGCTATTGGAGAAGAAGGGCAAGAAAGGCAAGTTCCTTGTATGTCCAAGTGCGGATTGCGGTTACCGTCGTTCAGGGGAAAAACGTTTGTCCAATCGACGTTGTCCGCAGTGTCATAAGAAAATGGAAATGAAAGAGGGCAAAGCAGGATTGTATGTAAGATGCCTGCCCTGCGGAATTACCGAGACGTTGGATAAGGATAAGCAACGGGTAAACAAACGGGAACAGCAAAAGTTAGTAAGACAATTTGAAAAGCAGGAATCTTTTGGCTCCAGTTTGGGTGATTTGCTAAAAGCAGCGATGGAACAAAAGCAGGGCAAATAACAGATGACCATAAGTGCTGCAGTCAACATAATCAGCAGGTACACGTCGGTATAAAAACGATCACTCCTTGGCATGGTAATCCGAGGAGGTGAGTATTTATGCCCAAACATAAACCGCTTAAAATCAATAATCAGCAAAATAAATCAAGCATACTGGAGGAGGAAATTGCTGCTCATCCAGAGAAGCAAGCGAAATATCCTCCAAGCTTGAATGGGATTCCCAAACAGCAGTCTTGATGCTGTGTGGGAGGGACGACGAATTACTGTATAGAACCAAGACGATTGGATATTAGATGAAGTAGTTATTAATGCTAGACTTGTCTTGCAAAAAAAGAAGCAGCAGTTACGGTGGTCAACCGTAACTGCTGCTTCTTTTTCATAATAAGAATGTTGTATTTATTTGATTTGGGATAAATGCTCTTAGTATTCATTAAAGAAGGATTGAATTTGGTTAACATCGTGTGTTTGGGTCAAAGCAAGCATGAGCAAAATCCGTGCTTTTTGCGGATTAAGCGAATCGGTCGACACAAAGTTCGATGCCGCATCTTTTGTTGATGGGGACACAACTCCACTACCTACGCGGCTGGAGCGGGCAATGATAACTCCTTTTTTACCTGCGGCCTCTGCGCCTTCTGAGGAGGTCTTGGACAAGGAACCATTACCGGAACCAGCTACGACAATACCCTTGGCACCAGCTACTACGGCTGCATCATACAGATAGCGACCATTGTTTTGATATTCGTATAAAATATCTACTTGCGGTAGTTGGGTCAGGTTAGAGATGTCGAATACAGAAGAAGTCGTATGCTTGTGTGTGGATTTGTTGTAGTAGTACACTTGATCACCCACAACAGCTCCAAGGTATCCCTGTTCTACAGACTTGAACGTATCGACTGCTGTTGTGTTTGTTTTGGTAATGTATCTTGCTGCACCGATACGGTCGTTCAACAGGACGAGTACACCCTGACCTTTAGAGGCCGAAGTCCCGGCGACTTTCACTGCATTATAGAGGTTGAAGGGACCATCGGCACTGATGGCAGTAGCTGGACGCATGGAGCCAACGACAACTACTGGCTTATCGCTTTTGATAACAAGATTGAGGAAATAAGCTGTTTCTTCTAATGTATCTGTACCATGTGTAATGACAATCCCGTCTACATCGTCTCTGGCAAGCAGTTCATTGGTACGTTTGGCAAGTTTTAAGAGAATTTCATTATTAACATCAGGGCTACCTACATTAACAACTTGCTCACCACTGACATTTGCAATACTTTTCATCTCAGGAACGGCATTGATCAAGGTTTCAACACCTAACGCGCCTGCTTTGTAACCGGTTGTATCCGTGTTGACGGAAGATGATCCTGCAATGGTTCCTCCTGTGGCAAGTATTTTAATATTGGGTAAATGATTGGTTTGAGGATTTTCGGATTTGTCCGAAGTTGTAGTGGTAGATGCAGTTGCAGTTGTGCTGGTTGTAGCTGCTGCCGCAGCGTTGGCGGTAAATCCACCACTCCATAAGGTACTACCGAGAATAAAGCTAGCCAACAGGGGAACCATCGTCATTTTTTTCATGTTAGTCATATAAAGCTCCTCTCCAATCTTAAACCTCTAATATTAATGATAGATTAACTGACAAATATTTTGTCGAATTAGTTAATATCACGAATTATAGGGTGTGGAATTGTTTTTAGTCAACACTTATGTCAGGAAATATGACTTTAGAACTTATTTATTATAAATGTAATCGCTTTATTATGTATGCTAGGTGTATGTAGTAAGATGAACAGTCGGTTGTTTAAGGTAAAGACCCCGGCAGAATAAAAAATATTTGCAAAAACAAAACAACAAGCAGAAATCCGTAAGAGGTCCGCTTGTTGTTTTTGTTGAAGGGTGAACAACTGAGTTTACCTTTAACGTCATTCAATGAGAAGGACAAGGTAAAGTTGATATTTTACGTTAATAACGTGGTTCTACAGCTGAATATAGATCCCATGATCAGGGGTTTTTGCTATGCTGTTTTGTCGGCAAGCTGGCGCTGGGAGTTCCTTTTCCTTGTTTGCGGTTGCGTTCTGCCTTTTTTGCATTTTCTCGCAGCTTTTCAACGTATTCATGGGTGCTTTCCATCGCAGTTCCCTCCTTTAAGACGAAATAGATGCACTCGGGGATCGCCCTTATGCTACCTTACTATTTCCGCAAAAACGCTATCCAAGTCAAGGGAGGCGTTGTTTCTGTAAAAGGGGTGGGGTTATAATGAGGGAGAGAACGCTATATAAGGCCTAATACCTGAACTTGGTACGGTGTGCAAAAGGAGGAGAGACATTGCAGACAGGCTTGTTGGTATGGCTGCTGTTTATCAATGCAGTAGGCTATCTGGTAATGTCGGAAGATAAAAAGAGAGCACGTAAACATCGTGATCGTGTACCTGAACGGACGTTGTTTTTCCTGGCCCTGATCGGGGGAGCCTTAGGCGTGCTAATTGCCATGTACCGTAAACGCCATAAAACACGGCATATGAGTTTCAGATTAGGTATTCCTGCGTTGCTATTCATGAACGCATTGCTCTATGGATATTTTTTACGGTAAGGTTGGGAGTTTAGCTTCTCACAGGGAAGTTTAATGAGGATTGAGAAGACTATTCTCGGCCACCACATGGTGTAATGAAGTGAACAACTACAGGAATACATAATTACAGGTTTTTGCTTTAACAAACTGAATTCGGAAGAGGTGCGTATTATGCTATTTTCAAAAGTATTGCTTGCTTATGACGGTTCGGATGCATCCAACAAAGCTTTATTGAAGGCGGCTGAATTGGTGAAGGCATCACCTTCCTCGCAGCTTGAGGTGGTAACAGCATTTGATTTTCCACGGATTTTTATGGGCGAAGGTTTGGCACCAATTCCGGCTTCGATAAATAAAGAATATTACGATTTGGCCGAACAAACTACCGATGAAGTTAAAAAGCGGCTTGCTGAGCAAGGTGTAGATGCCAAGGTGGAGCTCATTCAAGGTTCGCCAGCCGAAGTCATTTTGGATTATGCCAATGAGAATGGCTTCGATGTGATTGTGATCGGTAGCCGCGGTTTAGGTGGTATCCGTGAATTTGTATTGGGGAGCGTAAGCCACAATGTGGTGCAGCATGCGCGTATTCCTGTGCTGGTCGTAAAATAACTTAATAAGAAAGTAAAAGTCGGTTTACTGCCTGTATAGGGAGTGCCGACTTTTATTTTTGTCAGTGGAATGCTGTACGCTCGCTGTTATCAGGATAGGTAATAGATAGCTAAACGTAATACAATAGTCCTGACCAGTGGGTATATAAGGGTGTTGATTTTATCAAACACGAACATTCTATTGTATGATTATTGTAATGTTCGTTTTCAAGTTGACATAAGGTGTAGGGAATTGTTAAACTAGGAAGTGTATTGTCGATAAAAAATGAACTTTAGGTACAATTTAATAAGGTACACATGTTTGAGCCGAAACAAACCGCGATCATACTTGTAAAGAATATCGTCGGGTATGGAATAGGCACAATGCTAACTCGTATAATGCCGGGGATATGGCCCGGAAGTTTCTACCTGGAGACCTTAAATTTCCGGACTACGGGAGACATACGGCTGAAGCCGCATTGCATGCGGTGGAAGAGGCTTGCTTTTGGCATGCCTTTAAGAGGCTCTGTCGTTTGTTTTTTCGTAGTCCGGTGTCTTGAAAATAACGTTATTTTCGAGTGCCGGATTTTTGGCGCTTATTGATAAACAGGGAGTGAAGGACATGTCAGTGCAGGTCGCTGTCATTATGGGCAGCACATCAGACTGGGACACCATGCAGCATGCATGTGCTGTGCTGGACGAGCTTGAAATCGGATATGAGAAAAAGGTAGTTTCAGCCCATCGTACACCGGATTTAATGTTTCGTTTTGCAGAAGAGGCCGCCGAACGTGGACTAAAGGTCATTATTGCTGGAGCGGGTGGGGCAGCGCATTTGCCAGGGATGGTGGCTGCGAAGACATCCTTGCCAGTCATTGGTGTGCCTGTCCAGTCGAAGGCTCTGAATGGTCTAGACTCCCTGCTCTCCATTGTGCAGATGCCGGGTGGTATTCCGGTTGCCACTGTGGCAATCGGTAAGGCAGGCGCTACGAATGCAGGGCTGCTGGCCGCACAAATATTAGGCGCTTTTGACGAAAAGATAAGTCAGCGGGTTGTGGCAAGACGTGACCGTATCCGTGATGAGGTGCTGGAAGGCAGTGACTCACTATGAATGGGGCATGTGAATCTGCAGGTCGCATCCGTCCTCCAGGTACAACGATTGGACTTCTAGGAGGCGGACAGCTAGGCAGAATGCTTGTGCTAGCAGGGACAAACCTAGGATATCGCTTTGTGACGCTGGACCCTGCACCGGATAGCCCGTGTGGACAGGTGTCAGAACAAATCCGTGCTGCCTATGATGATGAGCATGCGGCCAGAGAGTTGGCTGGTCGGTGCGATGTGATCACGTATGAGTTTGAAAATGTGGACGCAGGTGTGGCTGCACTTTTGGAACAGGAATCCAGCGTGCCGCAAGGCAGCAGTCTTTTGTACACAACACAGCATCGTCTTCGTGAAAAGCGTTCTATTGAAGCTGCTGGTGTCCCTGTCGCTCCGTATCGTGAAATCAGTAGTCCTGCGGATATGGTCCAAGCGGTAGCTGAACTGGGTGTACCGTGTGTGCTCAAGACAGCAGTCGGTGGTTATGATGGCAAGGGACAAGTGGTCATTCGCCAACCGGAGGAAGCCTTAGCTGCTTACGAACAATTGGCAGGAGGCGGTGCGGAACTGGTATTGGAACAGTTCATCCGTTTTCGCTGCGAAATCTCGGTGATTGTAGCTCGCAGCACGAACGGTGAAGCTAAAGCTTTTCCACCTGCGGAAAACATTCACGTAAACAACATTTTGCACACGTCGATTGTACCTGCGCGCGTGCCAGAACCTGTTCAGGAGGAAGCACGCAAGTTGGCGCTGGCTGTGGCAGAGTCGCTGGGTGCGGTGGGACTGCTCGCTGTGGAGATGTTTGTCACCGAAGACGGACGGTTGTACGTTAATGAGTTGGCACCGCGACCGCATAACTCCGGTCATTACACGATGGAGGGATGCGCCACGTCGCAATTCGAGCAGCACATACGTGCGATTTGCGGTTTACCCTTGGGCAGCACGAAGCTGCTGACTTCCGTCGTGATGGTCAATGTGCTAGGTGAGCATTTGGAGGACGTGGTTCGGCGGTTTGTGCAATCGGATGTTGAAGCTGAAAGGTTGGATGTTGTACCCAAGCTGCATTTGTATGGAAAAAGTGAAGCCAAGCCAGGCCGAAAGATGGGACATATTAATCTATTGTGCCAGGATGCGGAACAAGCGCTGGAATGGATTGGACAAACCAATATTTGGGGGAATAAATAGTCATGATCGAACGCTATAGCAGACCGGAAATGAGAGCGATTTGGACGGAAGAAAATAAATTTAAAGCGTGGCTGGAAGTAGAGCTGTGTGCCTGTGAAGCTTGGGCGGAATTAGGGGTTATTCCAAAAGAGGATACTGTGGCTCTGCGTAAGAATGCAAGTTTTGATATTGAACGGATCTATGAAATTGAGCAGGAGACAAGACATGATGTCATTGCTTTTACTCGCACGGTGTCCGAAAGTCTTGGAGATGAGCGCAAATGGGTACATTACGGTCTAACCTCTACAGACGTAGTTGATACGGCACTGGGCTACCTGTTAAAGCAGGCGAATGAAATCCTGGAACGCGATATCTTGAATTTTATTGAAATTTTGAAGGAAAAGGCATTGGCTTACAAGCATACACCAATGATGGGACGTACACATGGAGTGCATGCTGAGCCGACCACATTTGGACTGAAGATGGGCCTGTGGTACGAGGAAATGAAGCGCAATCTGGAACGTTTCCGCTATGCTGCTGACCAGGTACAATACGGTAAAATGTCCGGTGCAGTCGGAACATACGCCAACATCGACCCGGCTGTGGAAGAATTCGTATGCCGTAAGCTGGGCACCAAGCCTGCCCCGATTTCTACACAGACGCTGCAGCGCGACCGCCATGCCGAATACATGGCAACATTAGCGTTGATTGCCACATCGTTGGACAAATTTGCTACAGAAGTCCGTGCTCTGCAAAAGAGTGAATTCCGTGAGGTGGAGGAAGCCTTTGCCAAGGGTCAAAAAGGGTCTTCCGCGATGCCGCATAAACGCAATCCGATCGGAAGTGAAAACATCTCCGGTCTGGCACGTGTGATTCGTGGGCATATGGTATCGGCGTATGAGAACGTAACTCTATGGCATGAACGCGATATTTCGCATTCTTCCGTAGAACGCATTATTCTGCCAGATGCCACGATGCTGTTGAACTACATGCTGAACCGTTTTGGCAATATCGTGAAAAATCTGACGGTCTTCCCTGAAAATATGAAGCGCAATATGGCGCGTACGTACGGCGTACCGTTCTCCGGTCGTATTATGACGAAGCTGATCGACAAGGGCTTTAGTCGTGAAAAAGCTTACGATACCGTGCAGCCACGTGCCATGCAGGCATGGGAAGAGCAACGCCAGTTCCGCGATATCGTTGAGGCGACCCCGGAAATTACTGCCGTGCTCAACGCAGATGAAATCGAGGATGCTTTTAACCCAGCCTGGCATCTGAAGAACGTGGATACGATCTTCAAAAAGCTGGGATTAGGGGAATAGGAGGGAAGGTTGGCGCTTGGGGAGGTCGCTGCGCGAACGGATCATTCTTCCGATTGCTGTTGCCCATGGATTCCTGTGATTGTATAAGACAGATAAGGGTCGGAATCCAGGGGCAAAGGCAAGCGCTAACGCTTCTCCAGAACGGTTCCGTCCGCTCCGCTGCTTCCAGCACCAACCTTCGTGTGGGAGCAGAACTAGGGAAGGTGCGGCGCATAAGATGCCGCACCACCCCAAGAGCGATAGAAAAGCGTGTTTCACTGCCTTTCTATCGCAAAGCAACGTGCTCGTGAGGGCTGCCAAATGCGTAGCAAACAGCCAGTGGCCCTCACGAGCACGCGCAGGCTCAAGATGCAAAGCCTTGAGCCACCATATCCGTGCGCAGTGTAGCACATGCGCACAACTAGGCGAAGCCGGAATGCTCGCTGCACGGCCACGGGCCGAATGGTATTACGGCGTCATGCACGTAAAAACGTTGTTTTGTACCAACGTAAAAGCGTCGCTGGATGAAAGCTTGTGCGAACAAGCCTTCATCCAGCGAAACGCGCTCACACCACTCCAGTCACATAATAAACGCCCTCATCGAGCTCACCAAGCCAACTCTTGCGGGAGTCCCGAGGGCAGCAGCCCTGGGGGTTCTCCCTGAGGGGAGGATTTAGGAGGGGCAACTTATATGAAAGAGGTGTAATGAAATGTCATTGTCTACTGCCGAAGGTCTGATCCATGCGCCGCTCTTGTACAAAGGCAAGGTGCGTGAACTGTATGATCTCGGAGAGCATTTTCTGATTGTCGTGACAGACCGAATTTCGGCTTTTGATTATGTGCTAGATCCACCCGTGCCCGAAAAGGGGAATGTGCTGAATAAGCTCAGCGCTTTCTGGTTTGAGCAGACGAAAGACTTGTTGGAAAACCATGTCGTGCACACTGATGTGAACAAGCTCGGGCATGTGATCGACGAACAGAATAAAGAGTTGCTGAAGGACCGGATCATGGTCACGCTGAAGGCTGAACGCATTGACATTGAGTGTGTGGTGCGCGGATATATTACCGGAGGCGGTTGGCGTCAGTATGAACAAAACGGTGAGGTGAATGGCATTCCATTGCCAGAGGGGCTGCGTAAAAATGAACGTTTTCCCAAGCCTTTATTTACACCGGCTGCAAAAAATGATGTTGGACACGACGAGGACATTTCCCTTCACCAAATGAAAGAACTGGTCGGGGTTGAACTAACAGGTGAGCTTGAGGAAAAGAGTTTGGCGTTGTACGAATTTGCACGTGCTTTCTGCGAGAAGCGGGGGATTATTTTAGCCGATTGCAAGTTTGAGTTTGGTCTTGTTAACGGGAAGGTTATTTTGATTGACGAAATTTTCACTCCGGACTCATCCCGATTCTGGGCACAGGAAAAGTATGAGCTGGATGTTGAGATTGACAGCATGGACAAGGAGCCGGTACGAAGTTATTTGGCATCATCCGGTTGGGACAAGAATAGCAAGCCCGATCCGTTGCCGGCTGAGGTCGTAAAAGAAACAACTGCAAGATATACGGATATTTGGCGGCGTCTGACGGCACAGTAAATAGTAATCATAATTCAACCAATAGGATTCACTCATTCGGAGGAGGAACTGAAGGAACATGATGAAAGCAACAGTCTATGTCACGATTAAGCAAAGCGTTTTGGACCCGCAGGGGGTTGCGGTGCAAGGCGCACTGCATTCTATGGGTTTCGGAGAAGTGGACAGCGTCAGAATTGGCAAGTATATGGAACTGAATCTGGATACAACAGACCGCGAGAGTGCTGAAAAGCGCGTCATCGAGATGTGTGAAAAGCTGTTGGCCAACACGGTCATTGAAGACTACCGCTACGAACTGGAGGGCTAATTCCATGAAATTTGCAGTTCTGGTTTTTCCGGGCTCCAACTGTGATATTGACTGCTATAAGGCGATAGAGGACACGGTCGGTGAACCTGTCGATTATGTATGGCATACTGCGACGGATCTGTCGTCTTATGATTGTATTCTTGTTCCTGGCGGCTTCTCTTACGGGGATTATCTACGCTGCGGTGCGATTTCCCGGTTTGCACCGGTGATGAAGGAAGTAGCCAAAGCGGCTGCCGAGGGCAAATATATTTTGGGGATTTGCAACGGTTTTCAAATTCTGACCGAAGCTGGGCTGCTGCCAGGGGCTTTACGCCGTAATCTGTCGATGAAATTCCTATGCCGGGATACGGTGTTGCAGGTTGCGAATAACCAAACACCTTTTACTAAAGATTACGCCGCTGGTGAAAAGATCGTCATTCCGATCGCCCACGGCGAAGGCAACTATTACTGTGATAATGAGACGCTGGCTCGCTTGCAGGCGAATAACCAGATCGTATTTACGTATAAAGATAATCCAAACGGTTCCATGACGGATATCGCAGGGATTTGTAATGAACAAGGAAACGTGCTGGGCATGATGCCTCACCCTGAACGCGCGGTGGACGCATTGCTCGGAACGGATGACGGCAAACGTATGTTTACATCTATTTTGAACGCTTGGAGGGATCGACATGGCGCAGCAAGTGTCCGCTAAGGAACCAACGGCAGAGCAGGTTGCCGAGCATAAACTGTACCAGCAGATGGGTGTGTCGGATAGCGAATATGCGTTGATCTGTGAATTCATGGGACGTCAGCCGAATTATACGGAGATTGGTGTATTCAGTGTCATGTGGTCAGAGCATTGTGCTTACAAAAACTCCAAGCCGTTATTGCGTCGTTTTCCAACGAGCGGTCCACGAGTGCTGATGGGACCCGGTGAGGGTGCAGGCATTGTAGATATCGGTGATAACCAAGCGGTTGTATTTAAAATCGAAAGCCACAACCATCCGTCGGCTGTGGAGCCTTTTCAAGGAGCAGCGACTGGGGTAGGCGGTATCATCCGTGATATTTTCTCCATGGGCGCAAGGCCTGTTGCGGTGTTGAACTCTCTGCGTTTTGGTAAGCTGGAGAGCGACCGTGTGAAATATTTGTTCGAGCATGTGGTATCTGGTATTGCGGGCTACGGGAACTGTATCGGTATTCCGACTGTAGGTGGCGAGGTTGTATTTGATGAAAGCTACGAAGGCAATCCGCTCGTTAATGCAATGTGTGTCGGACTGATTGACCATGATAAAATCCAGCGTGGTGTTGCTAAAGGGGTCGGTAACCCGGTGTTCTATGTGGGCCCACCGACAGGTCGTGATGGGATTCACGGAGCGACATTCGCATCGGTTGAGCTGACAGAAGAATCTGAAGCGAACCGGACTGCGGTTCAAGTAGGCGATCCTTTTATGGAGAAGCTGGTTATGGAATCATGTCTGGAACTGATCGACAGCGGTATTGTGCTGGGTATTCAGGATATGGGTGCCGCAGGACTTACCTGCTCCAGCGCGGAGATGGCGAGTAAGGCTGGCAACGGCCTGGAGCTGTATCTGGATCAGGTACCGCAGCGTGAAGAGGGTATGACCCCTTATGAAATGATGCTGTCCGAATCACAAGAACGGATGCTGTTCGTAGTAGAGCCTAAGGATGAAGCACAGGCACTGGAAATTTTCGAGCGCTGGGGCGTTATTTGTGCCAAGGTCGGTAAAGTGACGGATGACGGTCGTTTGCGTTTGTTCCATCACAATGAAGTGGTCGGAGATATGCCAGTGACGGCGCTGGTTGATGAATGCCCGATTTATGACAAGCCTTCCGAAGTCCCTGCTTATTATGAGCAAAATGCTGCCATTGACACACTTCGTTATGCAGAAGTGACAGATTTGAACGGTGCGTTGAAAAAGGTGCTGTCTTCACCAAGTGTAGCCAGTAAGAAATGGGTATACGAGCAGTATGACTACATGGTTCGTACGAGTACAGCCGTTCGTCCGGGATCGGATGCAGCTATAGTGACTGTGCGCGGAACTCGTAAGGGACTTGCCATGACGACAGATTGTAACGGACGTTATGTATACCTTGACCCAGAGGTAGGCGGACGGATTGCAGTCAGCGAAGCAGCGCGTAACATTGTATGCTCTGGCGGCGAGCCTTTGGCGATTACAGATAACCTGAACTTCGGTAACCCTGAAAAGCCGGATATTTTCTGGCAAATGGAAAAAGCCGTAGACGGTATGGCTGAAGCTTGCCGTGTACTGGATACACCTGTTATCGGGGGTAATGTCAGCTTGTACAACGAAAATACCAAAGGCTCCATCTATCCGACGCCTGTTGTCGGTATGGTAGGTCTGGTACATGATACGGATCATATAACAACACAAGGCTTCAAAGCCGAGGGTGATGTGATTTTCTTGGTGGGGGAAACGAAGGCCGAGCTGGGAGGCAGTGAGTTCCAAGCTGTCATACACGGTATATCCGAGGGACGCCCGCCTGAGTTGGATTTGAACGTAGAGAAAAAACTGCTGACTGCGGTACTGGGAGCGATTCAGGCCGGATTGGTACAATCCGCGCATGACCTAGCAGAGGGCGGATTGGCTGTAGCGCTTGCGGAATCCGGGATTAGCGGAGGATTGGGAGCACAGGTCAACGTAGAAACGAGCTTGCGTCCTGACCATGCTTTGTTCAGCGAAAGTCAATCCCGTATTTTGTTATCTGCATCGCCGGATAAAGCGTCTGCTCTGGAAGCACATCTGCGCGGTCTGGAAGTTCCAGTTACCGTATTAGGAAAAGTTGAAGGATCACAATTGACAGTTGAGGTGAACGGACAACCCGCTTTGAACGAGGCAGTCGCCAGTTTGAAGCAAATCTGGGAGGATGTCATTCCATGTCTGATGAAATAACAGCACGGACGTTGTGGACTGGAGATTATTATAATGAAGGCTCTGGTAAAGAGGGGCTGTTTGATAAATTAAAAGAGGAATGCGGCGTGTTTGGAGTGTATAGACACTCCGATGCCGCTTCTCTAGCATATTACGGATTGCATGCCCTCCAGCATCGCGGGGAGGAAAGTGCAGGCATCTGTGTGAGCAGTGGCGACGAGTTCCATTATCATCGTGGAATGGGTCTTGTAAAAGAAGTATTCAATAAAGATTTGATGGCTTCGCTGACAGGCGATATTGCCATAGGACATGTGCGCTACTCGACAAGTGGAGACAGCAAGCTAACGAATGCACAGCCTTTGGTGTTCAAGTATCGTGATGGCGATTTGGCAGTAGCGACGAACGGGAATATCGTGAATGCTTTGCAAATCCGGCATGAGCTGGAGCAGGGCGGGTCTATTTTTCAAACGACCAGCGATACCGAAGTAGTGGCGCATTTGATCGCACGATCATCCAAGGATTTAGTGGAGGCCGCGAAGGATGCATTGAAGCGTATTGTCGGCGGATTTGCTTTTCTCATTATGACCAACGACAAGCTGCTTGTGGCTTCCGACCCCAATGGTCTGCGTCCAATCACAATGGGCAGACTGGGAGATGCTTATCTGTTCGCATCCGAGTCTTGTGCCCTGGAAACGATTGGTGCAGAACTGCTGCGCGATATCGAGCCGGGTGAACTGCTGGTGCTGGATAAAAACGGACTGCACGAAGACCGTTATACGGAAGATAAGCAGCGTAAAGCGCTATGTGCGATGGAGTATATTTATTTTGCTCGTCCTGACAGTGACTTGAATGGTTCTAATCTTCATGCTGCACGCAAAAGAATGGGTAGCCAGATGGCGTTGGAAGCTTTTGTCGATGCGGATCTGGTGACAGGAGTGCCGGATTCCAGTATTTCGGCTGCGATTGGTTATGCAGAGCAGACAGGTATTCCTTATGAGCTGGGCATGATTAAAAATAAATACACTGGACGTACCTTCATTCAGCCGAGTCAGGAGCTACGCGAGCAGGGTGTGAAAATGAAGCTGAGCGCTGTACGCCGTGTTGTTGAAGGTAAACGAGTCATTATGATCGACGATTCTATCGTCCGGGGCACTACATCCCGTCGAATCGTGAATATGCTGCGTGATGCGGGAGCGTTGGAGGTACATGTACGTATTACCTCGCCGCCTTTCAAAAACCCGTGCTTCTACGGTATTGACACGCCGGATCGCCGGGAACTGATTGCTTCATCCAAAACCGTCGAGGAAATTCGTGAGGAAATTAACGCCGATTCGCTTTACTTTATGAGCGCCGAGGG
Source organism: Paenibacillus sp. FSL L8-0158 (assembly GCF_038592965.1). Lineage (GTDB taxonomy): Bacteria > Bacillota > Bacilli > Paenibacillales > Paenibacillaceae > Paenibacillus > Paenibacillus polymyxa_D. The sequence goes on from NZ_CP151949.1 coordinate 899,295, forward strand.
TTTGATTGCCGCTGTAGGCGGATATAACGAACAGGATTACAAAGGCGGCTTGTGCCTAGCCTGTTTCGATAATGATTACCCGACTCAGGTAGATTTCAAAGGTGAAGAAAAGTTCGGATGTAGTTGTTGAGAAAAGGGAACAAAAGAGGTGTATGAGCAAGTGGTGGTGGTTCTGAGAGAGCCACTCCGCGTGTGGAAGGTTCTTCCGATCGCTGTTGCCGCTGGATTCCTGGATTGGAATAACCCCTTAGAGGGTTGGAATCCAGCGGCAAAGGCGAACGCTTCGCTTCTCCAGAATCTTTCCACCCGCTGCGTTCCTCAGGTGTGCAGCATTTTGCAGCAGTGCCTGTCTCTCTTCTGTTCCCTATGAGGAAGAGGACAGGTAAGGCAGTTAAAAACTCATGGCATAATTATTTCATGCCATGAGTTTTTAACGGGCGGCCTGTAGAACCGCCCGTGAGCCAGCGAAGCGAAGCTCAATAGCAGGCAGGGTGAAGCTGCCTGCCTCAAAGGGCAAAGAAGTAAGCCGCTTGTTGGCGCCGCTCACTTCTTTGCCCGGCACGTCCCCGCCTTTGCAAAGCAAACAGCCCGGGACGTGCCTCCGCCGCCTTCTGTCAAGGCGGCCACGCACTAAAGCGTGTCTTTGTGAATTGCGGGATTGATCCGCAATTCACAAAGGAAAGCACGCGACTCACTGCACGAATCAACCACCAAGCAGCACCCAACCTTACACATCTGACCGACTCTTGAGGGGTCCAGGGGGAGCAGCCTCCTAAGTCCTCCCTGCTAGGGAGGACTTAGGAGGGTCAATCATTTGAAGGAGTGTTCATGAATGTCCGAAGCATACAAAAACGCAGGGGTAGATATCGCTGCCGGTAATGAAGCAGTAGAACGGATGAAAAAGCACGTTAAACGTACCTTCCGTCCCGAAGTGCTGACGGACTTGGGCGGATTCGGTGCGTTGTTCGGCCTGAATAAGGATAAGTACGAGGAGCCTGTACTCGTTTCCGGTACCGATGGTGTCGGCACGAAGCTGAAGCTTGCTTTCGCAATGGATCGTCATGACACCATTGGTATTGACGCGGTTGCGATGTGTGTAAACGATATTGTCGTCGGGGGCGCGGAGCCACTCTTTTTTCTAGATTACCTCGCTTGTGACAAGGTTGTGCCCGAAAAAATCGAGGCAATAGTCGCTGGAATCGCAGAGGGTTGCCAACAATCGGGTTGTGCGCTGGTTGGCGGTGAAACCGCAGAAATGCCAGGGATGTACAGCGAGGGTGAATATGATATTGCCGGATTCACGGTAGGGATTGTAGATAAAAGCAAAATCATCAACGGCAGCTCTATTGCCCCTGGAGATACTGTTATCGGATTGGCCTCCAGCGGAGTTCACAGTAACGGCTTCTCACTGGTTCGCAAACTGTTATTAGAACAGCAGGGCTATGATTTGCATGATGAAATCGAAGGCTTGAACGGCAAACTGGGCGATGTACTGCTGGAGCCAACGAAAATTTACGTGAAATCCGTTTTGGCATTGCTGGACAAGGTAAACGTAAAAGGCATGGCGCATATCACAGGTGGCGGTTTTATTGAAAATATCCCTAGAGTGTTACCGGATCACGTCAATGTGGATATTGAATACGGCACTTGGCCGATTTTGCCAATCTTCCAGCTCATGCAGGAAAAAGGCGCAATCTCCAACAAAGACATGTTCACAACCTTTAATATGGGAATTGGCATGGTAATTGTTGTAGGAGAAGAGCATGCACAGACTGCACTGGAAGTTCTGAAGGAACAGGGTGAAGCTGCGTATGTGATCGGAAAAGTAACGGAAGGCAGTTCTATAGTGACCTTTACGGGAGCCGAGGTGTAATGAACGAGTACCGGATTGCTGTTTTTGCATCAGGCGAAGGGACGAATTTTCAATCATTGGTGGATGCGGCTGCGCGAGGAGAACTGGGCGGCGCCACGGTAGAATTGCTCATCTGTGACAAGCCTGCGGCTCCTGCCGTAGCTAGAGCACAGAAAGCTGGAATTGCGTGCCATACTTTTCGACCCAAGGAATATCCTTCCAGAGAAGACTATGAGCGTGAACTGGTGACTTTACTGGAGCAGAAATCAATTGATCTCATCGTGTTAGCTGGCTACATGCGTTTGCTATCCAGCGTCATGGTCGATGCCTACGCAGGAAAAATTATTAATATTCATCCGTCACTACTTCCGGCATTTCCAGGGAAAGATGCTGTTGGAAAGGCATTGACCTATGGGGTCAAGGTAAGTGGCGTCACCGTTCATTTTGTGGACGGGGGCATGGATACGGGAGCTATTATTGCCCAGCGTGTCGTGGAGGTTAGCGACCATGATACAGCGGAATCCTTATCCGCAGTCATTCAATCCGTGGAACGTCAGCTATATCCAGAAGTAGTTGGGAAATTAGCCCAAGGAAAAATCCAATTAAATGGTCGCAAAGTGATTTCACTTCTCTAAGAATGATTGTAATTTGTCATATCATTGTCATATCAAGGATGCTGTGCAGGCATTTTCCGATATTTCTCGGGAAATAAAATGATAAAAGAGAATTTTGCGAAATTCTGAAAGAGCTAAAGGAGGAGACAGGGTGAGTATTAAAAGAGCGCTCGTCAGCGTATCGGATAAGCGAGGGATCGTGGAATTTTGCCGCGAGTTGTCCAAATTGGGTGTGGAGATCGTTTCGACAGGGGGAACGAGCAGCTTGTTGTCGAAGGAGGGCATTCCCGTCATCGGCATTTCCGAGGTAACGGGTTTTCCTGAAATTATGGATGGACGTGTTAAAACACTCCACCCTGCGGTACACAGCGGCTTGCTGGCTGTTCGGGATAATGAAGAGCATCAGCGTCAGATGAAAGAACTTGGATTGGGTTATATAGATCTGGTCGTTGTGAATCTGTATCCTTTTGCGGAAACGATTGCCAAACCCGGTGTAACTTATGAGGACGCGATTGAAAATATCGACATCGGCGGTCCAACGATGCTGCGTTCTGCGGCAAAAAATCATGCTTTTGTCAGTGTGGTAGTCGATGCTGATGACTATAGCACAGTGCTGGAGGAAATCCGTAAGGATGGCGATACGGAGCTGAATACCCGTAAGCGTTTGGCCGCAAAAGTGTTCCGTCATACGGCGTCATACGACGCTGTGATATCCGATTATTTGTCGAATGTGACAGGTGAGCCGTTGCCTGAACGTTACACTGTAACCTATGAAAAAATTCAGGATTTGCGTTATGGCGAAAATCCGCACCAGCAGGCGGCATTTTACCGTGAGCCATTGGCGGCAAAGGGTACACTGACAACAGCGAAACAACTTCACGGCAAAGAGCTGTCTTACAATAACATCAATGATGCTAATGCAGCTTTGCAAATTGTCAAAGAATTCAGCGAACCTACAGTAGTAGCAGTTAAGCATATGAATCCTTGTGGTGTGGGAATTGGCGGCAGTATTTATGAAGCGTACAGCAAGGCGTATGCAGCTGATCCAACTTCGATTTTTGGCGGCATCGTAGCGGCTAACCGGATTATTGACGGTGATACAGCAAATAAGCTGAGTGAAATCTTTTTGGAAATTGTACTGGCACCGGGCTTTACGAAAGAAGCATTGGAGATTTTAACGAAAAAGAAAAATATTCGTTTGCTTGATCTGGGTGAGCTTTCCCGGTCTGAACAGGCAGAGAGCCGTTTCGTCGTAACTTCCATTGAAGGCGGCATGGTCGTTCAGCAAAATGACATTCACGCTGTAGACTCAGATGCACTTACAGTTGCAACGGAGCGGGCACCATCCGAGGAAGAACTGAAACAGCTTTTGTTTAGCTGGAAAGTGGTTAAGCATGTAAAATCCAACGCCATCGTACTGGCGGCAGATAATATGACCATTGGCGTAGGCGCAGGACAAATGAACCGTGTCGGTGCGGCCAAGATTGCTATCGAGCAGGCCGGTGACAAAGCAAAAGGTGCCGTACTGGCATCCGATGCATTTTTCCCGATGGGCGATACGTTGGAGTTGGCAGCTAAAGCAGGCATCACGGCAGTTATTCAGCCCGGCGGCTCCATCAAAGATGAAGAGTCCATTAAGGTTGCTAACGAATACGGCATTGCCATGGTCTTTACAGGCGTACGTCATTTCAAGCACTAACTTGTATGAGTTGAGGATGCAGCAGCATTTTCACCTGAACAATCTTAATGGGAGCGGGAGGAATCACCTGAATGGATATTTTGGTTATCGGAGGGGGCGGCCGCGAACATGCAATTGTGTGGGCGCTGAAGAAAAGCCCCAAGGCCGGACAAATCTATTGCGCACCAGGCAATGCTGGTATCGGACAGTTAGCGGAGTGTGTGCCGATTCCGGTGAGCGACTTTGACGCGCTGACAGAACTGGCGGAATCCAAAAAGGTCGGACTTGTCGTGGTTGGCCCCGATGATCCGCTGGCAGATGGCATTGTGGATGCTTTTGAAGCGAAAGGCATTCCCGTATTCGGACCGCGTAAAAATGCAGCAGAAATTGAAGGTAGCAAAATCTTTATGAAGGATTTGCTCCATAAATATCATATTCCAACAGCAACCTATCGCAAGTTTTATACTTACGAGGAAGCACATGCATACTTGAAGGAGCAACCGATCCCGGTCGTCATTAAGGCAGACGGACTGGCGGCAGGCAAAGGGGTAACGGTCGCTTACTCGATGGAGGAAGCGGAAAAGGCTCTCTCTGACATTATGGTGGCCAAGGTGTTTGGTGAAGCCGGGGCACAAGTCGTGATTGAGGAGTTTCTGGCTGGTCAGGAAATGTCGATTCTCTCCTTTGTCGACGGTGAAACGGTTCGTCCGATGGCCGCGGCGCAAGACCACAAGCCCATTTTTGATGGTGACAAAGGACCGAATACAGGTGGCATGGGTACGTATTCTCCGTTGCCTCACATAGCCAATACCATTATTGAGGAAGCTATTGAGACGATTATTAAGCCGACGGCCAAGGCCATGGTTGCTGAAGGGTGCCCGTTCCGAGGTGTATTATTTGCCGGATTGATGATTTCACCAGACGGCAAGCCGAAGACCATTGAGTTTAATGCACGTTTCGGTGATCCGGAAACTCAAGTGGTTCTGCCTCGTTTGAAATCCGATCTGCTCGATATTTTTCTCGCTGCTGTAAATGGCACACTGGATCAGGTGGAGATCAAGTGGAAGGATGAAGCGGCGGTGTGCGTGGTGCTGGCATCCGGAGGTTATCCTGCAGCTTACGCCAAAGGCGTCCCTATCCACGGATTGGAACAGATAGACGAAGCTATTGTGTTCCATGCTGGAACGGGCATCAACGAACAGGGTGAGTGGATAACGAACGGAGGACGCGTACTAGGCGTGGTTGGCTTGGGGCGTGACATTGCCGAGGCACGTGACAAAGCTTACGAACAGGCGGATCGTATTACCTTTGAAGGTAAACAAAACCGTACGGATATTGCGGCAAAAGCATTGCTGTAACAGCAACATATAGGAAAAAGAGGACCTCTGTGGAGGTTCTCTTTTTGTTCAAAGAAAATAAAGTAGTGGACTGAAAAATAAAGTATTAGACTCATGATGCCTAATTAAGCTAAAGGGCAGTTCAACGAAACTTTCAAATTAATTGAAGCGTATGATATTTATTTATACAAAGGAAGTGAACTGTAAGTGACTGTAGAATTATAACGTTCAAAAGCGATTACTTTCATTGCTAGGGATCCACCAATGGATCATAAATTAACAGTAAAACAGCTCTTTGGAGGAACGCTAAAATGAGTAAACCTGTGGTGAATGTTGCATTGGTATGCGGCCCAGATTGTGATATGGAAAGTCAGGCAGTCAGAGCAACACTAGAGTACTTTGGAGCGAGAGTCTTTATGTATTGGGTTGGTAGGCCAAACGATTTTATCTCTGTTTTATCTGGTGATGACCTATATGTAAATACTGATCTGGTTATACTCAACTTTCATGGTAATGAAGGGAAATTTGTTATGCCAGAGCTCGGAGATGATATCTATGAAGAGGGTGAACCTGGAGGTGACTTTGGCCCACACGAAATTAGTAGTTTTGCTAATCTGGAAGGTAAAGTGGTCTTTGGCAATGGGTGCTCCTTAGGTGATCCAGCACTAGCCAAAGCATTTTTGAACGCAGGTTGTAGAATATATATCGGACCTGATGACTATCCGAACGGTAATGATGCACTTATGTTCATCTTACGATCTTTTTACGAAATAATAGAGCATGGCAAAGATATCAAAGAGGCGTATGAGATCGCATCCACATTAAGTGTTGAGATGTCTATGTATAAATATTATGAACACGGCTGATTGAAAAGGGTGCGTGAGAACCTAAATCGTCACTTAGCTAACGGGAAATGATAGCACAGAAAGAAATTAAATCAACAGCAGTCGGATATTCTGGCTGCTGTTTTCAACTAACGGGCCGACAATAGGGAACGGAAAAATTTATAAAGACTCATGAAGCCTAATTAAGCTAACGGGCAGTTTACAGTAACGTAACTGATACATTTTGGATTCCGAAACCGTCTTTATATTAAAGTAGCGAAAGGAGTGGGGGTGCTTAGGCTAACTTGGCAGGATAAGATTGGAACGAACGAAAATGGAAATTTTTTAAAAGGAGGATTGAGATGAGGTTGTTTGAACTGTTGCTTTTTTTGTCAAACATCGCCTTGTTTACATTAACAGTCCTGTTAGATAAAGGACGTCGTAGAATTCCAGTATTCGTTGCAAGCAGGATCGCCACACTTTTACTGGTCATTCATTGGACGGTGGGAGGATACAGAGTTCAGCTATTTTCCCCATATTGCATAACGATCATTTTTTTAGCCATTTCAGGTTATAGCTATTTTTAAAAAAATGGTCCCAAAAAAATCCCACGATTCATATTGGGTTCAGCTTATACCGCTATAGCGATAATGCTGATCGTAACAGCGGGTCTCATGTATGCTTTTCCTGTATTTAAACTACCTGAACCGACAGGCGAATTTAAGGTAGGAACGCAAACTTTTCATTTCGTGGATACAAATAGGGAAGAGATTTTCGACGAAGCTAGAGATGGTAAGAGAGAATTGATGGTTCAGGTATGGTATCCGGCTCAAGCTGGCACCGGCAAGTACGCTTCCTTTGTTCCTAATACCCAGATTTTGCATTATATGGCCACGGATTATGGCCTTCCCTGGGTTTGCTTTTCAACACTTGAAGTACGTATCCAGTCATGCTTATTCGGGAGCCGAAGTCTCTTCGGCACAGACTACATACCCGCTGATCCTTACCAATCCCGGCAACGGCTCTTCCAGGTTCCTCCACACGTCGCAAGCCGAAAATCTCGCGAGTCACGGATATATCGTGGCCGTGATCGACCACACCTACAATACATTTGCAACCGAGTTTCCGGACGGGCGAATCACGACCAGCACAACCAACGACTTATTCTCGCCTGACCATGATTACCGGACGAGTAGAGGAAATCGCGACAAGTTGGGAAAAGTTCTAACCGGCGATGTGACGTTTGCGCTGGACCAGTTCGAGCTCGTCCAATCGGGACAGATTCCAAGTCATCTAAAAGGGAGGATTGATCTCGGTCATGTCGGGGTGTTCGGTCATTCCATCGGCGGAGCCACGGCCTATGACGCTTCTTACGATCCGCGAATCGCGGTTGGAATCGACCTTGATGGAGGGCTTTACCGACTGCGTGACAGAGAGGGTCTGCGAAAGCCGTTTTTGTTCATCCACTCGGAAAGCTATTTCGAACAATTAAAAAGGGTGATGGATAACCGTGTCTACACAGATGCAGAGCTTAACCGTATGGGCTCAACAAGAGAGTGGGAGGACCAAGTAACGGAAGATAAAAAGTTGGAGCTTGAGCGGATGCGCGAAACGGTTGACGAAGGGGGACAAGTCCTCTATATCGAAAATACGGAGCATTTGAATTTTGCCGACGTACAGTTCATTTCTCCGATTTTCAAAATGCTGGGCATTGCAGGAAAGATTGCGCCCGAAAGAGCGAACTCCGTTATCAATGCCTACATATTGGATTTTTTCGATATGTATCTGAAAAATCAAGGCGGAATCTTATTGAAAGGACCGGATAGCCGCTTTCCGGAGGTGAAATTCGTAACCTTATTATTGAGCTAACGGGACACGTTAGCTCAATAAAACGGCGGCAGTGGATACCGCTGTTTCTGTTTTCTGGCGAAGTTTTCAGCCCTCAACCATAGAGGAAGATTAACTCAAACACAGTTAAGATATTGACAACTATCTATAGTTGTAAGTAAAATCATTACAACGGGAGGGTGTAAATGAGAATCAGTAGCAAATTTAGCGTTGCTGTACATATGCTGACACTTATTAATGTTCGTACTGACCAGCTTACATCAGAACAAATAGCAGATAGCGTGAACATTAATCCGGTCATTATTCGTCAGATCAGCAGCTTACTGAAAAGAGCTGGATTAATTGAGGTGAAACGCGGGATAGGTGGCGCGTCCTTACTAAAAGAGCCAGCAGACATATCATTATACGATATTTTTATTGCTGTCGATGTTGTCCATGATGATGGTCTCTTTCATACTCATGAAAATCCTAATCCAATTTGCTGGGTGGGCTCGAATATTAATGAGATTCTTGGGCTCTTCCTGCTAAAGGCACAACATGCAATGGAAGAGATACTTCGCGATGTGTCATTAGAAGAAATTACGGAGCTTATCAAGCAAAAAAAACATGCTTCTTCTTAGGGGAAGCATAATTTTTTTTCACTAGTTGTAATAAAATTCATTACAACAAACTGACCCTCCCGAAAAAACGATAAGGAGTGTTAAAGATGGGACAAAACTTTGAGGAAGAGATTAAAGAGCTACACTGGGAATCCGATAGGAACTCATACGTCCAACTAATTCCTAATATTGTTTATTTAGAAAAAGAGGAGTATTCTTTAAAACTAAATCTACTGGTTTACCGTGATCCAATGGATGCATTATTTAACCGTGACGGCAATAAAGAAGTTTATCCACTGATTATTTATTTACAAGGTTGCGGATGGGGCTGGAGTGAGCAGGATACGTTTCAGTTTATCCCGCAATTATCGGAATTTGCCAAGGATGGTTACGTCGTCGCAAGCATTCAATATCGCCTAAGCTCACAAGACATATTCCCCGCGCAGCTTGAAGATGTAAAATCTGCTATACGTTATTTAAGAACCCATGCGTCCCAATTCAATATCGATCCGAAAAGAGTAGGTATATGGGGGGACTCATCTGGTGCCCATTTAGCCTTACTGGCTGGGCTTGAGGCGATGGGAAGCTTAGACGATCAGGTTAATATTCAAGCCGTTGTTGATTGGTTTGGCCCGACTGATCTACTTTCTATGAGCCAGTACCCTTCTGTATTTGACCACGATTCTCCACATTCGCCAGAGTCTAAATTAGTAGGGGGAGCTATCCAGGAGAATAAAGAAAAGGCTAGAAGCGCAAGCCCTATCCGTTACATTCACCCCTCTGCACCACCCACTCTAATCATGCATGGCGATGCAGATGACGTTGTCCCCTATGAGCAGAGCGTCGAAATGTTTAAGGCCCTGCGCAGGGCTGGAAACTACGCGGAAATGTATAAAGTTAAGGGTGCAGGACACATTGGCTTCACACAGCCGCAAACGATGGAGGTTGTTAAATCATTTTTTAAAAAGCATCTTAAGTCATTAAGCTAACGGGAAACGTTAGTTTAATAAAACAGCGGTAGTCTAAGACTATATTTTCTCGTCTAAGGCTGCCGCTGCCTTTTTTGTTGGCGCCAGTCTAATACTTATTTTATGGGATCTGTCGGTTTTTAAAATTCAAAAGCCGCTTGGAGCAGCAAATCTAGTCTAAAACTTTATTTTCTTCTGACACTTTTTTCTTTGACAAAAGTATACTTATCCTATAGGATTAAAAATACAAAACTGACTGACTGATCAATCGGGGGGAGGAAACCCATGCAGCCACGGAAGGCGAAGCAGTCCGAGACCGTCTCAAATGACCAACCTGCTGAGCACGCGGGAGAAGAAACAGACCGCAGAACACAGCTTCTTCACATTGCATTGAAGCGGTTCGCCGAGCAGGGTTACCACCAAACGAAGATTTCAGATATCGTGGTAGAGGCGGGAGTAGCCCAAGGCACGTTTTATTGGCATTTTAAAAGCAAAGAGGCATTGGCGCTGGAGATTATCGCCACCGGTCGTGAACAACTACTGTCAGCGATTGGACAGGGATATCGCCGTGATGCGGGAACGTTGGATGATATGGTTAGGGCTTCGGAAGCGCTATTTGTTCGATTATTTGATTTTGCATTGGAGAACCGCTATCTGATGGGGTTGCTGCTGATCGGCAGTGGTGTCGATGAACCGGTGCGCCAGAGTATCCGAGAGACAAGGGCTGCGATGGAACTGGCATTTCGGCGCAATATGGAAAGAGCGATCGAGCTGAACATGTTGCCTGCTGAATTGGATGTGGAATTAAGGGCGGCACTACTCATGAGCATGATCGAAGGTGTCATTACACGCTGGCTATTCGGTTCAGAGGGAACACATGACCACATCGCGCAGATAACTGCTAAAAGATTGGCAGAAGAAGCGGCTAATTTTGAATTTTACGGATTATTAGGTCAAAGCTAGAGGGTCAACATCGCATATATGAACTCAATCATTTACATCCAGACAGGAGAGAAGGATACATGAAAACACGTAAAAAAGGGTTCTTGGTAACTACACTTATGGCTCTGGCATTGTTCAGCCTTGTGCTGAGCGCTTGCGGTACTAAGCCAGAAGCTTCTAATAGTAGCAATGGAGCGGGTAGCAGTAATGTGGCAGCAAGTAACCAGCTCGAAGCAATCAAAAAGGCTGGTGTAATGAAGGTAGGCATGATGGGCACCTATCCGCCGTACAATTTCTTGAACGATAACAAGGAATTGGACGGATTTGATGTGGATATTGCCAAAGAATTGGCGAAGCGGATTGGAGTGAAACCGGAGTTCACGGCACAAGAATTCTCGGGACTGGTTCCAAGTTTGCAAAAGAAAAAATTCGATGCAGTGATTAGCCAGGTGACGATTACAGAGGATCGTAAGAAGGCCATTGACTTCACAGAGCCTTATATCACAAACAATGTAAACATTATCGTAAACAGCAAAACAAATGATATTACCAAGCTGGAGGACTTTAAAGGCAAAACCATTGGTGTCGGCCTGGGAACGAATGATGAATCTTATCTGCGGAATGAAGTACTGCCGAAGGTAGGCGATTTTGAGATTAAAACGTATGATGATGTGATTACCTCATTGAAGGATTTAAACTCTGGTCGCATTGACGCAACTATTAACAATCTATATGCCCTCAAGCCCATTATCGATAAAAACGGGTTCCAGATTAAAGCGGTAGGCGAACCAATTAAATCGGACCAAGCGGGTGTAGCCATTAACCAGAAAACTCCTGAGCTCAAAGAAGCCTTGAACAAGGCTTTGAAGGAAATGAAGGAAGACGGCACTTACAAAACAATTTTCAAAAAATGGTTTGGCGAGGAGCCAAAAGAATAACGTAAGCCTGTTAGAGGCGTCTGGCTCCAGTCTTGGCTTTTATGCTGACATGGGGCCACTCGTCTGAAAGAAGGGAATATAACCGATGCTTGAATTAATGTGGGAGAACGTCCCTTTTTTATTAAAGGGCGCTTATTATACGCTATATATTACGATTGTCTCTATGTTTTTTGGCCTAATCATTGGTTTGATTGTTGCGGTGGCCCGGTTGAAGGGGAATCGCCCCGTTCGATGGCTGGCGCGCATGTATGTATCGATCATCCGGGGGACGCCGGTTTTGGTGCAGATTGCGGTCATTTATTATGGACTGGATGATTATGGAATATCATTCGGATCGCTGACGGCTGCTTGTCTAGCACTTAGTATTAATACAGGGGCGTACTTGTCGGAGACGTTCCGTGGAGCTATTTTAGCCGTACCCCAGGGACAGACTGAGGCAGCTTATGCGACGGGAATGTCGCCCGGTCAAACGATGTGGCGTATTATTCTTCCTCAGGCGGTACGCATTGCAATTGCACCGATGGGGAATACATTTGTGGGTATGCTTAAAGAAACATCGCTGGTGTCGGTTATCGGGGTCAGTGAATTGATGCGACAGGCACAGCTTTTACAGGCACAGTATTTGCTCTACATGCCGTTTCTGCTCGAAATTGGCCTGATGTACTGGATTATGAGCATTGGATTCTCCGCTATACTGGAGCGGGTGGAAAAGCGTCTGGCTCGAGCTTATTAAGGTGGAGATGATAGATGATGATAACAACTAACGGATTAGGTAAACGATTCGGACAGGTAGAGGTTCTGAGAAGCATTGATTTTCAGGTTGCCGCTCGTGAAATCGTCGTATTACTCGGCCCGAGCGGCTCAGGTAAAAGTACCTTGCTGCGCTGCCTGAACGGTCTGGAAGAGCTGTCTTCCGGCAAGTTTGAGGTGAATGGGATTGAGGTCGATGCTACAGCTCCCGTTCGTGTCCGCCAAGCAGCCATTCGTGATATTCGCAAACAGACGGGGATGGTGTTCCAGCAATTCAATCTGTATCCGCACAAAACCGCCATCGGCAATGTCATTGAAGGACTGCTGACAGTAAAAAAAATGCCGCGTGACAAGGCTATGTCCATCGGACAACGGTTGTTGGAGCGGGTGGGGTTATCGGACAAGCAGGATGTACATCCTTCACGTCTGTCGGGTGGACAGCAGCAACGGGTAGCCATTGCGCGTGCGCTGGCGATGGACCCGGCGATTATGCTGTTCGACGAGCCGACATCGGCGCTTGATCCCGAGCTGGTAGGGGAAGTGCTGGGGGTTATGCGAGAATTGGCTCAAGACGGGATGACGATGATCGTGGTTACCCATGAGATGAAATTTGCTCGCGAGGTGGCGGACAAGGTCGTATTTATGGCAGATGGTATCATTTTGGAGGAGGCAGCGCCACAGGCGTTTTTTGACACTCCCCAGCATGAGAGAACACAGAAATTTTTGCGTCAAATTAGTGAATTTTAAAATACGATCGAGGATGAATCATAGATTATTAAAATGGAAAGAAGGCCTTTGAACATGAAAGTATCTACAACTTGGCACGGCAAACGCGCGTTTACTTCGGAGGGACCATCCGGTTATTCGGTAGGGATGGATGCTACGGCGGCTTATGGCGGTGATGGTAAAGGAATGACACCCATGGAACTGCTGTTGGCAGGTCTGGCAGGATGTATGGGTATCGATATCACAATGATTTTGGATCGTTTCTTGTCAGACATTACCCGCATTGATATTGACGCAGAAGGTACGCGCAAGGAAGAAATGCCGACAGGCTTTACAGAGATTGATCTGACATTCCACGTAGATGGAGATATTCCGGATTACCGCGTATGGAAAGCGATTCAGATGGGTAAGGAAAAATATTGTGCCGTATCCGATTCCTTAAAAGCGGAAATTCGGATGCACCTCATATTGAATGGAACCGAAGTACCCTATCCAGCATAAGTGTCGAAGGATAGTGAAAGAGAGTCAGCCTGTGTTATGTACAGGAGGCTCTCTTTTTTATGTTATTTGAAAATATGACACGTAATGAAACTTTTTGTACTGTATTTTGGTTTAAAATAGAAATTGAAATATAAAAATGGGAAAACAAACCTATGTATGAAATGCATACAGGGGGAGGTTATAGTGAAACGAAAGCGCCTTATCATAATAGCAACTATTGTGGCTACAGTGCTCATCGTTATGGGTGTGGCAACAGGATTACTATCTTTCATGCAGAATCAAGTGGCTAATCCTCCAAATACTATCTGGCCCACAACGGCGATTGTGGCCGAGGTTAAGGGTGAAACGAAGGAACAGGATGCTGCTCAGTGTTTACTTCATTTTGTGGAGGAGAATGCAGAAAAGGTTTCGATTACGATTCTGAGAGATGGAAAAAAGCTGGCAGGCCAAGAGGAGAACCGGATGATGCCTTTGGCGAGCACCGTTAAAACGATCATTGCGATTGAATATGCCAAGCAAGCGGCGGTGGGTCAGATTAACCCGGATAAGAGAGTGAAGCTGATTTCGCTGGAAAGGTTTTATTTGCCGGGTTTGGATGGTGGTGCTCATGCGGCGTGGCTACAGGATATGGAAGCTAAAGGGCGGATACAGAATGAAACTGTATCTGTACGTGACGTCGCTAGGGGAATGATTCAATTCAGTTCCAACGCCAATGCGGAGTATTTAATGGACAGACTGGGGTTGGAAGCGATCAATCGGACGAGAGCAAACTTGGGTTTGCGAAATCATGATCCCATTTATCCTTTTGTATCCTCTATTCTGATTCCTTACGAACGTATGAAGGAGAGCCAAGGTGAGAATTGGAATAATACAAAGAATAATATCTCTGCCAAAGAAGCCATCCAAGCGATGTCTGACACGGAGTTTCGCCGATATGCCCGTGTGATTCATAACAAGCTGCGCCGTGATGTGAGTGGTTCTTACAAAAGAAACGCAGATATTAAGACCTGGTATGATCAGGATTATGACCGTATCAATACGGATCGTTTTATAGCTTCAACGACAGCCGATTATGCCTTTTTAATGAGTAAGCTGAACCGCCGTCAAGGGTTCACTAAAGTTGAGCAAAAGTTATTGTCCGAGGTCATGGAGAAACCACTTATGGTTCTTCCTGAAAACCAGCAATTTCTGAAACATACTGGGCAAAAGGGTGGCTCAACTGCTTACGTTTTGACACTGGCAATGTATGCGACAGATAAGGAAGGGCATTTGACAGAGCTAGCTGTGTTTTTTAACGATTTGGATCCTAGCACAAATGCCAACTTTCCTGAAATGATAAATGATTTTAAAAAGAGATTACTACATGATGAATCGTTTAGAAAAGAAATTAATTGGCGTATCGGTGTACAGGTGAGGAGGTAGCGCAGCTAACGCTACGGTATAATGCAGCGTTTAGCTGCGATGCGCAACTCCTTATCCTCATCCTATCCGCTACCTTTCTGTTTGCGTTCCCGCAGCAATAGATACAAAAAATATGGCGCGCCAATGACGGCTGTCACGATGCCAGCGGGAATTTCGAGCGGCGGCTTCAAACCCCGCCCGAGCGCGTCGGCGAGGACGAGAATCAGCGCGCCGATCATCGCCGAGCCGGGCAATAGATAGCGGTGGCGATTGCCAAACAACCGCCGTGCCAGATGCGGGGCCAGCAGTCCGATAAATCCGATGGAACCGATGGCAGCGACACAGGAGGCAGCCAAGGCGACTGACACGGCTAGCAGTCCTGTACGCACACGCTTCACGCTAAGTCCCAGCCCAGCAGAGCTTTCCTCATCTAGGCTCATAATATCCAGCTTGCGCTGTAGTGCATAGGCGAGAGGCAGTAACACGATTAACCACGGCAGTAGCCCATACACTTCATCCCAGCCTTTGCCCCACAGACTTCCAGCTAGCCAAGTGAGCGTGTCGCTGGCTTCGAGTGGATACTTGACCAGTATATAGTCGGTCGCAGCCTGAAAAATAGCGCCCACCGCCAGTCCGGTCAAGGCTAGCATATTGGGACGCATGCCTCCCTTCATCGAAAGCTGTACGAGCAACAGTGCAGCTAGCCCGGCACCGACAAAGGCGGCTACTGGCAACAGCGCCACTGGGGATGAGGGCAGCAATACGATGACGAGAACCGCCGCAAAGCCTGCCCCCTTGGATACACCTACCACATCTGGCGAGGCTAGCGGGTTGCGGATCATACCTTGCAGCAGAACACCGGCTACTGCCAGCCCAGCTCCGGCCATGATGGCCAGCAGGCCGCGCGGCAGCCGATAATGGTGAACGATGAACCAGGAAGAGGCATTCCGGTCAGCCAGAGCCGTGATCAGCTCGGAGGGCGTAATGTAGGTGCTGCCCACGCCTATAGCTATAAAAGCACCACCCAGCATTAGTGCGAGTAAAATCCACAGTTTCTTCATCGTGAAGCCCTCCCGTTCTTATGCGCCAGGTATAAAAAGAAGGGCGCACCCACCAGCGCGGTTACAATACCAACGGGCGATTCATAAGGAAATGCAATAAATCGTCCAAGCACGTCTGCATATGTCAGCAGAAGACCTCCGCAGATTGCAGATAGGGGGATGACCCGTCTGTAATTGTCGCCTGTAAACATCTTGATGATATTCGGCACCATCAGGCCCACAAAGCCGATGGATCCGGCTACCGCTATGGCAGAGCCTGCCAGCATAATCACTGAGGCCGAGGCCAGTAGGCGGACAAGACGTACGTTTTGTCCCAATCCCTGTGCGACCTCCGTACCGAGACTCAGCACAGATAGCGATGGGGCTAGCGCCAGTGCAAGAATCATACCCACGGCAAACCATGGTAGCACCAGGCGCGTATCGGCCCATGTGGACCCGTCGATGGCTCCGGCGAGCCAATACAGCACATCAGATATTTGCTCGTTGAACACGAGCAGTCCCTGGGTGATGGAGGCCAGCAGCAGATGCACGGCCATCCCGGCAAGGGCGAGCTTGACCGGCGTCATGCCCGCCGTTCCGGCCAGCACATATACAAAGGAGCCGCCTGCGATGGCCCCGGCAAAAGCAAAATAAATGCTGCCGGACGATCCGATATTCGGCAGCAGCACGACGGACAGCACGACAGCCAGCGAAGCGCCTGAGCTGACCCCGAATACCTGCGGCGAAGCCAGCGGGTTGCGTGTGATGGCCTGCATCAGGGCTCCAGCCACGGCAAGCCCGGCCCCGACGATTAGGCCAATAACGGCACGCGGTAGGCGTACCGTCAAGACAATGAGCTGATCCTTGGACGGATGCTCGGTGAACAGCGCAGTCAGCATGGTGGGGATGTCCATCCTGACCGGGCCAATCGCCACGCTGAGTAGCAATCCAGCCAGCAACGCAGCGATAAGTGCAAAGAAGACCGGCTTATTCAGCCGGTCGCGTGAGGCTTGTCCGATCAATGGGAGCCTTCTCCTTTACTTTGCGCGGGATACAGAAGCGAAATGGCTTGCTCCAGTATTTTCTCGGCGGAGCCGAGTCCACGGTACCGGGTCCATAGTGCCCGGTTCACTTCGTAAACTTCCCCTTTTTTGACGGCCGTAATGTTTTGCCAAAGCGGGTTTTGCTTCCATTCCGCAATCAGCTTCTCGTCGGCTTCCACCAAAAAGATCACATCAGGATCCGCTTGTGCAATCTGTTCAAGCGTAAGCTTGACGGTAGGCTCGCTTGTATTTTGAAGGGCGTTGTGGATACCCGCTTGCTCCAGCAGTTGTCCATCAAAGGATGAAGCGCCGTGAGCCGATAGTGAATCAGAGCGGAATACCCCTAGCAATACGCTGCGTGGCTCGCCCGCTTGGATGCCTTCTTTCAACTTTTTCATGGTAGCTTTATGCGCCGCGAGAATTTGCTCGCCTTTTTCCTTCTCACCCAATGCATCGGCGATGACACCGAAGGATGCCAGGTTTTGCTCATAGGAGGAATTGCGGCTCTTTAGAACAATGGTCGGAGCAATCTCACTTAGTTCTTTGTATATGCTTTTATGACGATTCAGATCGGCAATAATCAAATCCGGCTTCAAGGAGCTGATCGTTTCCAGGTTGGGCTGTTTGCGCGTGCCTACTGGTGTGAAGTCGATTTTCTTGCCGAGCAGCCCATCAATATCATCGTCATTTTCCTGAGCTATGCCGACAGGTGTTACGCCCAGTTGGGTTGTAGCATCGACAAAAGAGAATTCCAAGGTTACGATCCTTTTGGGTGTACCCGTAACTTTGGTTTCTCCCATCTCATGTTTAATCATTCGAGTGTCGCCTGTTGCTTGAGGTGCTGCTGTGCTGTTATCTTGGGACTGACTTCCACATCCCGCCATAATGACCGTCAGTAGTGCCAGGATCACTGCAAGCAGCATGCCTGTGCGCAATGGTTGTTTCGGTGTTGCCATATATTATCCCCCGTTCCAAGTGTGCTTATCAGAGAAACTGATAATCATTATCAATCAACTAACTGTTGATCATTCTAGCAATCGGGAAGGAGGACGTAAATAATGTGGTCATTTAAACCATTTTGATCGATTAGGTGAATTAAATTCATTAAAATTACGAATGGGAGGAGGGGGAAGTACCAGGACATCAGAGATGGAGGGTTTATGCATCTCCCCGCTGTCGACGATAGATACGCTCCGGTCTGCCAACGGTTCCGTACACCTGATCGTGGTGCGCATCGCCACTTTCCACTAAGTACTCCAGATACCTTCTGGCTGTAGAACGGCTCATACCCAGCTCAATTCCCACTGTACCTGTAGTCACCTCGCCCCGTCGATTCAGGAGATCTAGCACTTTGTCGCAAGTCACTTTATCGATGCCTTTGGCCCATAGTTCTCCGACTCCTGCCATCCGACCGGTGCCCGCGCTTTGAAGCAAACTGTCAATTTCTGATTGTTCCACCGTGGATTGTTCCTCTTGCCATGTTGTGACTTGTCGCCGAAACCGGGCGTATTCCTTCAAGGTAGCACGCAATCTCTCAAATACAAGCGGCTTCACGATAAAATCAAACACGCCTGCACGAACGGCTTGTACCACTGTTTCAGCTTCTTTGGCGGCAGTCAGCATAACAACATCTGTACCCGGATAGTGTTGCTTGATGAACGAAAGCAGGGTTAGACCATCCGTATCAGGAAAATAAACATCCAGTACGACTAGAGGAGGACGTAGCACGTCCAGTTGAAGTTTTGCCTCAAATTCGTTCGTCGCGATTGCACATACGGTGAATCCGTCCACCTTTTCAATAAATCGGCGGTTAATCTCCGCAATTCGCGGATCATCTTCAATAATAAGAACCTCAATGTCCGATAAAACCCGCTCATTCATGGGCATAATCTCCTTTTGCATCATTACTCGTATCTGTCCTATGTAAAGGAATGTATACCTCAAAAATACTTCCACCACCAGGCCGTTCGTGTACTTCTATAGAGCCGCCCATTCGTTCAGTGTACTCCTGCACAAGAGCAAGGCCATATCCATGTCCTGCTTCTGCTTTGGTCGAAGCTCCTCTGACAAACAGCTTTTCTTGGATATCGTCAGAAATTCCCGATCCGTTATCCGCAACTTCGACGATGATGGCTTCAGTCGTTTCTTCAAGCCGGAACCAGACCTGTCCGTCAGAGATGGAGGACATCGCAACAGCTTCCATGGCATTATCCAGCAGGTTTCCGGCTATGGAAGCGAGAAAGGACCACTCCAACGTAGGAGACTGGGTTGAGAATGCTCCTTTAATATCAGAATGGAGTAAAATCCCCTTTTCTAGCGCCTGTTTCTTCTTGCCGATCAGTAGGCTGGCGATGATTGAATCGGGCAGGAGAGCAGTGGCAATCGGCCTGTGTACACGATATTCCTCTGATTCCTGGGTGATAAAGTCCACCGCTTCGTCATAACACTCCAACTGAATCAGGCCGGATATGAGATACAGCCGATTGGCGTATTCGTGTGTTTGTGATCGCAGCACTTCCGCATAATCTTTGACCTCTGTCAACTGTTGTGTCATGTGAAGCAGTTCGGTCTTGTCACGCAGACTGGCAACTGTGCCCATAATGCGGCCGGATCGATCCTGGATCGGCACACGGCTGACGACTACAGTTCGCTGCTGGACCTCAATTTCCTCGTTCCATATGAGCTGTCCCTGATCTGGCCCCATCGTTGAATGCCCTACTGTGTAATCGGCAACAAGCATATCAGCCAGTATATCCGGGACACCCGTCAAGTGACGAAGGTCGCATCCGTATATAGAGGTTTCCGGGGGGAGTCCGATCAAACGAGCCGCCTGCGGATTGGCAAGTGTGATTTGTCCGTGGCTATTAACTGCGATAATCCCTTCGCCGATGGACTCAATAATGGCCTGCTTTTCCTGGTACAACCGTCCGATCTCCACTGGCTCCAGTCCATGCAATGCGCTTCGTACCCGTTGCGCTATAACCAGGCTTCCCAATATGCCGATCATCAGCGCGCCCACCATTAACCAGAGCCATGCATATGTGTATGTACGAATATTTTGCTGCACATCTGTCATTAAAAAACCTACAGAGACGAGCCCGATGGCCTTACCTTGCTGATCATAAACGGCAGTTTTGGCGCGTAGTGACGGTCCAAGAGAGCCCGTCGATTCAGTGATCAAGGACTGCCCTTGCAGTACCTTATCATTCATGGGGTCTTTCATAGGCGTGCCGATGCGCTCCGGGTTTACATGCCACTGCCGGATGAGATGACGATCAGCTATAGTAATAAAATCAGCTCCGCTGCTGGCTTGGACGGGCTTTATGGCCTCGTTGATACGCGAACGCAATTGCGCCGTCTCGGTCCGCTCCAGAGCGTCTCTGACCTGCGCATCTACGGCAAGGGTATTGGCGACGGTTAGCGCTCTTTTTCCGATTTCATCATATAGAGCGGAGGTGATCATATATCGAAAGGATAATCCCAACAGCCCGGTAACTACCAGTACTAACAGGGATAAGAATACCATTAGTTTTGTCTGAAAACGCACATGCCTTCACCGCCGTTAAACAAAATATAGGAGGAACGGATCAGCCGATGATCTCCTCCATACGATCCATTTTACTGTATTACAGAAACGCCCGCACTTTTATTCTATTGAAAGAATGGTCTATAATAGAAATAGTTACATAATACGAGGAGGAACATAATATGATTATTATTCATGCCGATATGAAAGTTTTACCTGAGAAAAGAGAAACTTTTCTGCAACAAACCCAAGGGCTGATCAGCGCATCCCAAGCTGAAGAAGGCAATGTACGTTACACGTTAATGCAGGATCTGAATGATCCCAACGCATTTACGATGGTTGAAGAGTGGAAAGATGCTGCTGCTGTAGATTTCCATAATAATTCTGCCCATTTCCAGGCATTTGTTGCCGCGGCTAAAGAATTGTTGGCTGCTCCGCTTCAAGTGAATGCTTTTCAGGATGCAACTAAACTGTAATCATCCCGTTGGATAATTCATAATCAGGAACAGGAGGAATAGACATGGGGAACATTGCGGATACAACTGTACTGAATAACGGAGTTCACATGCCTTGGCTTGGTTTTGGTACTTACAAGGCGGAAGGCAATGAGGTCTACGAAGCGGTCAAAACAGCTATTGAGGTTGGTTATCGTCACATTGATACAGCGGCGATCTACGGCAACGAGGAACTGGTTGGACAAGCCATTCGTGATAGTGGGGCGGCTAGAGAAAATCTGTTTGTAACCACCAAGCTATGGAATCAGGATCAGGGCTACGATTCAACTCTACGTGCCTTTGAGGAAAGTCGTAAGCGGCTGGGTCTGGATATCATTGATCTGTATCTCATTCATTGGCCTGGTAAGGATAAGTACAAGGAAACCTGGAAGGCATTCGAACGACTGTATGAAGAAGGAAGCGTACGCGCTATCGGAGTTAGTAACTTCCAAGTTCACCATCTCGAAGACCTCCTCAAAGACAGCAATATGGTTCCTGTCATTAACCAAGTGGAGCTTCACCCACGTCTGACGCAGCAAGAGCTTCATCAATACTGCCGGGAGCACCAGATTCAGCTTGAATCGTGGAGCCCGCTAATGAAGGGGAAATTAACCGAGCAAGCGGACATCGTTGAGATTGCTGCTAAATACGGTAAAACCTCTTCGCAGGTCATTTTGCGTTGGCATCTGGATCGGGGGATTGTGACGATTCCCAAATCTGTAACCGCGCATCGTATTCGTGAAAATGCTGATTTATTCGATTTTGCATTGACGGCTGAGGATATTGAACGAATCAATGGTCTTCATCTTGATGAGCGTGTTGGCACGCATCCCGATAAGCTGTTGTTTTAAATAAATATTCAAATGTATAAAGAACCTCCTATTCTACGTTTATCGTGGATTGGGAGGTTCCTTTTTTATGTTCACGTTTGGCTTTGTCTGCTTACTGGTTTAGCTTACGATACAACAAGAAAGAATAGATTATGGGAGAGATAACGGATATGATCAGCCCGGTGAGAAAAATGACCGTCCCCGTCACTCCATCGACCCATGCCGCCACCAAAGCTGAAGCACCGCCGAGCATCATCATAGGTCCACCGAAACGGTGTGTTTTACGCCATACCTCCGGGTTGGACAGAGTCCACGGCGTGCGGATACCGAAGGTATAGTTCGGCTGTACCTGAGTCATATAATTCCCCATCACCATCAGCATCAGGCCTATTAACCCTAAAATTATAGCATTCATTTGCAGTCGTATATTCAGGTTATACAGCAGCATTCCCCAACCGGCTATAGCGAGAATGAGCGAAGTGCCTACACGCGTAACCTCATAGGCTTTAGCAAATTTCTCGAAATTTGCTCTGTTGGGGTCCATGTGGCGTGCCAATCGAATGACCAGCGGGACTAGTCCCAACAACACGAGCATGATAATAGAACCACTTTTGCTCGTATACCCGTCTGCTGTATTGTTAAAGTTAATATGCGAGACTAGAACATTGGGAAGCCGGTCGTACAGCAGTATAGCGCCTATGGCGGGTGATAAGGCAATCAAAGTTGTCAAAACATCCGTCAAGCTCCAAGGTGTTCGAAATTTCATTCAGATTCCTCCCCATCCTTAATATGATTCACATTTTTCCTGGCAGGGGTATCGGAGTGGGCTATACTGAACATCCAACCGATGACATCCGCCACAACCGTTGTATGCAGGGTGTATATAATGTTTTGCCCCTGTCGTTCATCCAGCACCAGCCCAGCCTGCTTTAGGATATTGAGATGGTGGGAGATGCTGGGTTTGCTAATTTGAAAATGTTCAGCTACTTCGCCTGCGCTCATGCTTTTTTCCTTTAAAAGCTGC
Organism: Paenibacillus sp. FSL L8-0158; assembly: GCF_038592965.1. Taxonomy (GTDB): domain Bacteria; phylum Bacillota; class Bacilli; order Paenibacillales; family Paenibacillaceae; genus Paenibacillus; species Paenibacillus polymyxa_D. The sequence goes on from NZ_CP151949.1 coordinate 922,230, forward strand.
AAGATTGTACGCCGGGTCGGATCAGCCAAAGCTTTGAAGGCATCGTTCAAAATACATTTCCTCCTTTAGATATTTAGATAATATTCTAAATATCTAACACCATAGTAAAATACAGCTATACTACATGTCAATGGAACAAGACATCATTTTAGAAAAAATTAACGAGGTCAATTATGTTTGTATAAAGTAGTGAAATGGGCTATAATCAATTTATACAAAAATAAGATTCTTAATTTAAAGTTAATTAGAGGAGGGAATAGATATGAAACACGTCTTTCGTAAAGGAAATGATCCGCAAGCCCCGGTTATTTTGCTGTTGCATGGTACAGGCGGGAATGAACAAGACCTAATACCTTTGGCTGAGATGGTAGCACCGGGAGCTTCTGTGTTAGGCGTAAGAGGAAATGTGCTGGAAAATGGGATGCCACGTTTCTTTCGCCGTTTGGCAGAAGGCGTGTTCGATATTGAGGATCTTGTATTCCGTACCAAGGAGCTGAGCGAATTCGTGGATTCAGCTGCGGAGCAATACGATTTTGACCGTAACAACGTTGTGGCTCTTGGCTATTCCAATGGAGCAAACATAGCGGCCAGCATGCTCTTTCACGATGCAAAAGCGCTGCGTGGAGCTATTCTGCATCATGCGATGGTGCCGCTGCGTGGGCTGAATTTGCCTGATTTAAACGGTATCCCTGTATTTCTGTCTTCCGGTGAAAATGACCCGATCGTTCCGGTTACGGAATCCCGTGAGCTGCAAGCTTTACTGGAAGGTGCTGGTGCGCAGGTGAATGCGTATTGGGAACGCAATGGTCATCAATTGACCCGTACAGAAGCTGCCGCCGCAGGCCAATGGTTTGGAAAGCATTTTAATGTATAAAATAACTCGATAACGATCAAGCTACGGTTTAGCGCTCCCGTGAGCGATTCTATATTAGGAGGCGTCAAACCAATGGCAAAACCGGATAATCGAGCCGATAATGTTGAACATTTGCAACAAAGTATTCAGAATACACTGCAGAACCTGCATGAAGCTGAAGGATATCTAAACGAATTTTCCTCTGAAATCAGCAACGAGGAACGTCAGCAGATCGAAGAAAAAAATAATCGTCGTAAAGAAAGTATTAGATCATTTCGCGAAGAAGTGAAGGACGAAGCAGCTCATTCCCAAGAGTAGTAAAAATAGAGAGGCCCAACTTCGAGTTTTAATTCGGGTGGGGCCTCTTTTTTATGCAAAAATCATCATAACCGCATTCAATTCATTTGCCCCCTATAATGCAGTGGAGACGCTAATCTTCGTTGAAAATAAAAATTTTATAAATAATGTTGTTGTAAACTAATTTGTATTGATGTTAAATAATAAAAGAAAGCGCAATCATTTATGAATTAGGATTTCATCATGCGAAGGGGGAAGGATATGCTGCTGCGAAGAAAAAGCATGGCTTTGATGCTTATGGCGGTGGTTTTGATGGCTGGACTGCTGCAAGGCTGTTCTTTCAAGACCGATGAAAAGGATGGGCCGGGAACAGAACTTGTATTATGGACGTTCAATGAGCTGCATGAGAAGTTTTTTCTGCAAATGGCTGACCAATGGAACCAACAGCACCCTGATGAATTGATTAATTTGAAAGCGAATACATTTCCTTATGACAACCATCACAGCAAGCTGTCGATTGCGCTGCAATCGGGGGTGGGAGCGCCGGATATCGCGGATATCGAGGTGAACAAGATCGGTAATTTCCTCAAAGGGATACCGCAACTGGTCCCGCTCAATCCGGTGATTGACCCCGAGATCAATAACATTGTACCTTCCAGAGTACAGATTTACGGCAAAGACGGTAAATATTACGGCATTGACTTCCACGTTGGGGCCGAAGTGATGTATTACAATAAAGAGATTATGGATCAGGCGGGGGTAAACCCGGATTCCATCGTCACCTGGGCAGACTATGCTGCTGCAGGCAAGCAAGTACTGGCGAAAACAGGCAAGCCAATGGCGACCTTAGAAACGAATGACCTGTGGAGCTATTGGCCGATGATCTCCCAGCAAAATTCAGATTTTTTGGATGACAAGGGCGAGTTGACGTTGGATAACGAAACCAATATTAAAACACTTGAGTTTCTTCAACAGATGGTAAAAGACAAAGTCGCTATTCCCTCACCGGGCGGCGGGCATCACATGGAGGAATACTACGGGTTTATGAACAAAGGTGGGGCTGCTTCGGTATGGATGCCGATGTGGTACATGGGGCGTTTTACGGATTACATGCCTGACCTCAAAGGTAAAATTATCATCAGACCCATGCCGGCGTGGGAAAAAGGCGGCTATCGCTCAGCAGGTATGGGCGGGACCGGAACGGTAGTCACGAACCAATCGAAGCACCAGGATTTGGCGATGCGTTTTCTGGCCTTTGCCAAGCTATCCAAGCAAGGGAATGTGGAGATCTGGAGGCAGCTTGGTTTTGATCCCATCCGTAGTGAAGTGTGGACGATGCCGGAAGCCAAAGCTAAGAATAAATTTACGGAGTATTTCGGAACGAATATTTTTGACACGCTCATCGAAGTCAAAGATGAAATCAATGCGGTGCATATCGGACCGAAAACGCCTGATATCGCCAGTGCTGTGCGCAATAAAATACTTTATCGGACACTGCAGAGTGGCGAAGATCCAGCCACGGTGCTACATGAGCTGGCAGATGAACTGAGATAGACCCCAACAGGAAAGGGAGTGAGATTCATGGCAACGCCCGTTCATACGAACGCTAATGTACCGACAGGTCAGCCGCCACAACCTCAGCGTCCGACCAGAAGCCGATGGAGTCGCTTTATTCATTCCAGCCGTACGGCACCGTATGTGTTTGTCCTTCCATTTTTACTGTCCTTTGCACTATTTTTTGCCTATCCGGTCATCTCGACGGTCATTATGAGCTTCCAGGAAGTCCTGCCAGGGATAACAACTTATGTTGGACTGGAAAATTATAAGGACTTAATCAATCCTACGTTTGGAAAGGCGATATTGAATAGCGTCCTGTACACGCTGCTTACACTGGTCGTGCTGATTCCTCTGCCGCTGGTATTGGCAGTATTGCTGAATTCGCCTAAAATGCCGGGCAGAGGGTTATTTCGCTCCGTGATGTTTATACCTGCACTTACCTCGGTGGTGGTAGCAGGAACGATCTTCCGTCTCATGTTCGGGGAATTGGATGGTTCGCTGATGAACTCCCTGTTGGGGGTATTCGGTCTGGAGCCGTATAAATGGCTGATGAACGCCAACACCGGATTTTTAGCGTTGATCGTGCTGGCATTATGGAGATGGCTGGGTGTGAACATGCTGTACTACATGTCGGGACTCCAGAACATTCCTCCCGAGTTGTATGAAGCTGCGCAGATTGATGGAGCCAGTCGTTTCGATTCATTTTGGCGGATTACGATTCCTATGCTGAAACCAGTAACGATCTATGTATTTACGATTAGCATTTATGCGGGGTTATCCATGTTCACGGAAAGCTACATGTTGTGGAACGGAAATAACTCCCCGAACGATATTGGTTTAACGATTGTTGGCTATCTCTATCGCCAAGGTCTGGAGCAGAACAGTATGGGCTTCGGAGCTGCGGTGGGCATTGTATTGCTCGTATTTACACTCGTGCTGAACCTGATCCAGCTCAAATTTTTCGGCATGTTCCGGAAGGAGGATTAAGCGATGGCTCAGAAACAAAAAGGCTCGTTATCCGCATTGCTCGTTGTCCTGTTCATTCTGTTTGCCGGGTTTGCCCTGTTTCCGCTATTTGCCGTGACGCTTGCCTCGTTCAAGCCATCGACGGAGCTGTTGCGCTACGGCTTGAATCTTAAGCTGGAGTGGGACATCATGTCCTTGAAAAACTATGCGTTCATCTTTCAGGGGACGACGGATTATTTTCAATGGTACTGGAACAGTATTGTTATTACCGTCTTGTTTACGGTGTTATGTCTGATATTGTCGGCGATGGTGGGGTATGGTCTGGAGATGTACCGTTTTAGATTGAAAAATGTGATTTTCACACTAGTGCTGGTCGTGATGATGATCCCGGTAGAAATTATCATGCTGCCGCTCTACAAGCTAATGATCGGCATGAAGCTGATTAATACAGTATGGGGTGTAATTCTACCATTCGTCGTCGCACCGATCCCGATCTTTTTCTTCCGTCAATATTTGAGTGGAGTACCCAAGGATTTTATGGATGCTGCGCGGGTTGACGGCTGTTCAGAATATGGCATTTTCGTACGCATTATGATGCCTCTAATGGCGCCTGCATTTGCGGCAATGGCTATTTTGCAGGCGATGAACAGTTGGAATAACTTCCTGTGGCCGATGATTGTATTGCGGACTAACGACATGCTGACACTGCCAATTGGACTGTCCAGTCTGCTGACGCCATATGGCAACAATTATGATGTGCTGATCGCGGGCTCCGTTTTGGCTATTTTACCGATTTTGGTCGTGTTTCTGTTCTTCCAGCGTTACTTTATTGAAGGAATGACGGCAGGTGGAGTAAAAGGGTAATCGGAGAGGTATTAAATGGAGCGATTGAATACAAGAAATGTGCAACGTCAGAAAAGGTTGATCGGGTATTGTCCCGGTCTGCCTTTTTTTAGATTTGATTGATTTTCATTCTCATTTTCATGCTATCATCTGCACAAGCTATAGGTAAACGTGGTATGATATTTGAAAGATTTCAAATACAGCACTTTGCATAATTCGATTCCTGATTTGAAATTGCTCTTGGGATTTATGCAAAATGCTCAATACAGAAATATTCAGGCGGAGCGTGGAGAACCTATGGAACCAACAGAAACCCAGAAAACTGACCCGGCCACGGCGTCAACCGTTGGCATGGAGGATATTGTACGGGCGCATCATATGCTGCGTGAGGTGATTGTACGTACACCTTTACAGAGGGATGCCGTCCTATCGGCCAAATATAACTGTAATGTGTATCTGAAAAGAGAGGATCTCCAAGTCGTGCGGTCCTTTAAAATCCGTGGAGCTTACAACATGATCCGTAGCTTGACTCCCGAGCAAATGGAAAAAGGCATCGTGTGTGCGAGTGCGGGGAATCATGCGCAAGGTGTGGCTTTTTCATGTAATGCACTTGGTATCCACGGTAAAATATTTATGCCGAGTACAACGCCTAATCAGAAAGTGAAGCAGGTTCGTCGCTTTGGGGGAAACAGTGTAGAGGTCATTTTGACCGGAGATACGTTTGACGATGCTTATGATGAGGCCATGAAGGTGTGTAGCGAGCAGGCAATGACCTTCATCCATCCATTTGATCAGCCTAAAATTATTGCGGGCAATGGTACGATTGCGATGGAAGTGATGGAGAGTCTAGATACACCTATGGATTATGTGTTCGTAACGATTGGCGGCGGCGGTTTGGCGGCAGGCGTAGGTACGTATGTTAAAACCGTGAGTCCATCCACCAAGGTAATTGGTGTGGAACCCCTTGGCGCGGCGTCGATGACGGAAGCGATGCGTTTGCACAAGGTGGTTACACTGGATCAAATAGATAAGTTTGTTGACGGAGCTGCGGTGAAGCGTGTGGGTCAGCTGACATACGATATTTGTAAACATACCTTGGACGATATTGTGAAGGTACCGGAAGGTAAAGCATGTACCGCGATTCTGGAGCTGTATAATGAAAATGCGATTGTAGTGGAGCCTGCGGGTTCACTGCCTGTTGCAGCACTTGATCTATATCGCGAGCAGATTCAAGGCAAAACGGTTGTCTGTATCGTCAGCGGTGGTAACAACGATATAGATCGAATGCAGGAGATTAAGGAACGGTCCCTAATTTACGAAGGACTGAAGCATTATTTTATGGTGAATTTCCCGCAAAGAGCTGGGGCACTGCGTGAGTTTCTACAGGATGTGCTTGGACCGGACGACGATATTACTAGGTTTGAATATACGAAAAAGAATGATAAGGAAAATGGACCAGCTCTGGTCGGCATTGAGCTGTTCCACAAGGAAGACTATCTTCCTTTAATTGAACGAATGAACCGCAAGGGGCTTAAATATACGGAACTGAATAAAAACGAAAATCTATTTAATATGCTAATTTGAGAAGGAGCCTACGGGCTCCTTTTTGGTATCAGGATTTTGCGAAATCTTCGTATGTATAGCGTTATGCGTAGTTTATAAATTTCTTTTTATTTGAAATAAAGCGTTTACAAAACTGAATATGATAGGTTAATATATGGGTAACTTCATAAGTATAAACACTAATGTAATAGGTGTGTCACCTGAATTCCATTATAAGATACTCATTCGGAGGTGCGAAAGAAATGTTGAAAGCATGGAAAAAATCAGTACGGAGTAAATGGACCCGAACGGCGTTTGCTGCCGTAACCTCGGCTGCTTTGTTACTTTCAGTGATGCCATCTGCATCCGCAGAGCACTGGGCGTTAACTGGTGATGTGGCAGTACATGATCCGTCCATTACGAAGGAAGGCAACGCTTGGTATATTTTCTCCACAGGGCAGGGGATACAGGTTCAAAGATCGGACGACGGACGCAATTTTTACAGATTGCCGCAAATATTCCTGTCGCCGCCATCATGGTGGAAATCGTATGTACCTAAGCAAAAGCCTAACGATGTATGGGCACCGGATGCTCAAAAGTATAATGGACGGGTGTGGCTGTACTATTCCATTTCTACTTTTGGTGCCCGGACCTCGGCCATCGGATTGGCTTCCGCAACGAGCATTGGCGCGGGGAGCTGGAGAGATGATGGACTCGTGCTGCGTACGACGGATGCCAACGATTATAATGCGATTGACCCGAATCTCGTCATTGACGCTTCCGGTAACCCGTGGCTTTCCTTTGGTTCATGGAATTCAGGCTTGAAAGTGACTCGACTGGACAAGAATACGATGAAGCCTACGGGCCAGATCTATTCTATCGCCAAGCGTACGGCTGGTGGTTTGGAAGCGCCACATGTTACATACCGCGACGGGTATTATTATCTGTTTGCTTCCATTGATAACTGCTGCAAAGGCGTAGACAGTAATTACAAAATCATTTACGGTCGCTCCACTAGTATCACCGGGCCATATGTGGACAAGAGTGGCAAAAATCTGATGGACGGCGGCGGAACGATACTGGATGCGGGGAATGACCGTTGGAGAGGACCGGGCGGCCAATCTGTCTATAACAACAGTGTGATTGCGCGTCATGCCTATGATGCCACTGATGATGGAAATCCAAAGCTTCTGATTAGTGATTTGAAATGGGATTCGGCAGGCTGGCCTACGTACTAAAGAGAGGATCGTTTGGAGTCACCTGTGTAGTAAAATCATATAGATATATTCAAAAACTGTTCCTCTTATGGGGAACAGTTTTTGGCTTGCAATGTCATAGAAACATGCTATTATGTATCAAGTTGATAATAATTATCATTATCGTTATGAGAGACGTGATGATTTTCAGGTACGGAGGGAGTGACCTCACCAAATGCAGTCTAAAGACAGCATGGACAAACATACAGCTCGGACAGAGAGGGCAGTTCCTGAAGTAGTCATAACAGCACGTCCAGTGCTTCGAGCGGGTAGGATTCGGCAGGCGTTGTTGTTCACAGCTTCGGCTGTATTGTTGGCTTTGGCCATATTCGCCGCCATTTCTCTCGGAGCCAAGGACTTGACCGTAAGCACCGTGTGGTCAGCAGTATTCCACTATGATCGTTCGCTAATGACACATCAGATCATTCACGAGCTGAGATTGCCGCGTGTACTCGGTGCAGCTGTCATTGGAGCTGCGCTGTCGGTGGCCGGCTCTCTGATTCAGGGTATTACACGCAACCCGCTGGGAGATACAGGTGTGCTGGGCATTAACGCAGGAGCGATGTTTGTAGTTGCTGTGAGTTTTGCCTTTTTTCCTGACCTCCCTTATGGGACGTTAATGGTATTGTCGTTCCTGGGGGCGCTGATGAGTACCTTACTGGTATTTGGTCTGGGAGCCTCTGCACCGGGAGGATTGACACCTATGAGACTGACGGTGTCTGGAGCTGTGACGGCTGCCCTGTTAGGTTCCATGACTTCGGGGATTGCGATTTATTTTGATCTAAGTCAGGATTTAGCCTTCTGGTATGCGGGTGGTGTAGCCGGGATTAAATGGTCGCAGCTTGAGATTCTTGCACCGATTTTGCTTATTGTGATCGCCTGGTCTATGGGGCTGGCACGTTCTATTTCGCTGATTTCAATGGGCGATGAAGTGGCGTTAAACCTTGGGTTGAATCTCAGGCGCATCCGGCTTTTGGGTCTGCTGACCGTAGTGGTACTGGCCGGACTCTCTGTCTCGGCTGCTGGAGCCATCGGCTTTGTAGGTTTGGTTATCCCACATATCACTCGCAAGCTAATCGGTGTGGATTATCGCCAGATCGTGCCGCTGTCTGCGTTATTGGGAGCCGTGTTACTGGTGCTGGCAGATTTGGGAGCGAGAATGGCAAATCCGCCAGAGGAGCTAGCTATTGGAATTATGGTGTCTTTTATCGGAGTACCCTTTTTCCTCTTTCTCGCCCGTAAGGAAAGGAGGGATTTATAGTGAGTCGCTCTTTAGGGATTGGGGACACAAGAAGGAAAAAGGCTTGGCTCGTTTGTTTGGTATTGGCGGGAATCAGCTTTGCCGTCCTTGTTTTGGGTTTGAATACCGGAACGATTCGTATTCCACCGCTACGCGTGCTGGATACGTTGTTTGGCGGTGGCAGCGGACGTGATCATATCGTTCTGTTCGAGTATCGTCTGCCTCGTATTGCTGTAACGGTGCTGGCTGGAGCGGGACTAGGCGCAGCCGGGGCGGTCATGCAAGGCTTGTCACGGAACGCACTTGCTGATCCGGGAGTGCTCGGTCTTCATGCAGGAGCTGCGTTGGGGCTGGTGATGTTCGTTAGCTTTTTTCGCGACTTGGACGGATCGGCCGCCGTCCTCATCCCCTTGTTTACCTTTGCAGGAGGTGTCATTGCGGCGGTGCTGATTGTTTTGTTGTCCTATAGCCGTAACAGAGGAATCGTGCCGGTGCGTCTGATTTTGTCCGGTATCGGTGTAGCCTCGGGTCTTAGCGCCATAACGCTGTATTGGTCGTTGCGGCTGGATGAGGATACATACGCATTTACCGCACGTTGGTTGGCTGGCAGCGTTTGGGGCCGGGACTGGATACATGCAGCAGCTTTGCTGCCTTGGATAGTTATTGTATTACCCTACGTTCTGTCGCAAACGCGCAGTCTGAACAACCTGTCGTTGGGCGACGAGACCGCGGCTGGAATCGGTACAAGTGTGAAGCACCAACGCCTATTACTACTGGGCGCAGCCGTGGCTCTATCCAGTGCCAGCGTATCCATGGCCGGAGGCATCGGCTTTATCGGGCTCATTGCGCCTCATCTGGCTCGCCGTCTGGTTGGGCCGATGTACCAGCATTTGCTGCCAGTAGCCTGTTTGGTCGGGGTCGTCATTCTGGTCACCGCAGACACGATTGGGCGTTCAGTGTTTCAGCCGAATGCGATTCCCGCAGGTGTGGTGGTTGCTGTGGTAGGAGCTCCGTATTTTTTATTCCTGTTGTCCCGAACAAAATGACAGAAGAAGCCTTCTATATTGATCAATTATAATGTAGAGTTTCTATAGCATAGGAGAGAATAAACATGAGAAAACACAAATTTGAGGGTTCAGGTTTTAAACGTTCATGGGTAGTCACGGCTCTTGTTGTATGCATGATCATGCTGTCCGCTTGCGGACAAGCAGCCGACAAACAGACTGCCAATACGAAAGCGGCTGGCAGTGCGCAGACAACCATTAGTACGGATTCGCGTATTGCTTCGATGTCTATTCATTTAACGAACAACCTGCTGGCATTGGGCATAACTCCGGCTGGTTCGGTCATTGGCGGAGATGTGAAGGATTTTCTGCCGCATGTGAAAGATCGTCTTCAAAATACCCGTAAGCTAGGTGTTGTCACTGACCCGGATATGGAAGCGGTACTGGAGCTTCAACCTGATCATATTTTTCTCGACAAAAAATATTCGGGAACCGATGTCGCCAAGTTTGAAAAAATTGCGCCGACCGAAGTTTTTGATCTGGATGAAGGCACATGGAAGGATCAATTGAAAAAAATAGCCGTTATGGTCAAACATGAAGCACAGGCAGAAGCATTTCTAAAAGATTATGATACACAGAGGGAACGAGTCAAAAAGCTGATTCATTCAAAAATTGGGGACGGGACGGTTATGGCTGTACGTGTGACGGCGAAAGAGGTTCGTGTTATGGGGATGAAGCGTCCGGTAGGACCGCTGTTGTATCAGGACTTGGGCTTGAAGCCAGCCAAAGGTGTAGAAAAGATCAACAAGGCTTATCAGGTGGTTTCCCAAGAGGTTTTACCGGATTATGATGCCGATGCGATTCTTGTTATCATCAGTAAAGGCGCGGATGCTCAAAAGGTATACAAGCAGCTGGAAGGAAATACAGTATGGCAAGGTCTCAAAGCGGTGAAGCAAGGGCATGTCTACATGTTGGACGGACAGCCTTGGCTGGACTATTCCGCGATGGGACACAAAATGGCTCTGGATAATGCAGAACAACTATTTTCCAAATAAATTCTAAAATATATCAAGCCGTATTCCTCCATGCAGCTTCTTGCAGGCCAGGAATACGGTTTTTTGACGCACACCCCAGCTGTAAGTCGGTTGCCTGATCGAAATGAAAAGGAGCTGCTATGATCCAAAATGAGGCAGCTCCATATAATGAAAATTGCGGGCTATGAACGTTTTTTACGCAGAAAAATCGGTTTGAGTCCAATAAAGCCGATGGCGGCGAGAATTAAATATACCCAAGGTGAGATCCTGAATACTGGCAGTACACTGCGCAGCGCTAGTCCGGCGACAAGAATCACGACAACTAACACAACATACATCAAGATGGATTTAAGATTCATCTGGGGCTTTACAGGGGCGTGGTCTGGATGTTGTGTCTCCTCGCCTTCTTCGGGACGATCCATAAAATTCATCAGGGCTTCAACGAGTAGAATGGCTCCTGCGGCAATGATGATAAGAGTGGATAGGCTGATTTCTTCAAAGGGTTTGAGATTTCCACCTGTAAAGGTGACAAACCATCCGATAATTGCTTGTGTCAAAAAAAACATAGACAAGGCAATCCATGTAATAAGCGCATAATTTTTTGCTTTATTCATTTCTTCCTCCTGCTTTATGAGCGTATCCCGGGCTGATGGAACCGCCATTTCGTAACAAAGACAGTATACGTGAGGAAGCGTCGGATGGCAAAAGACTTTATCTATAGCATGTATATTACCGCTGCATTCTCCTCAAACTGGATAAAGGGTGAGCACATGGAGCAACCTGAATATAAACGTTGAGAGGATGTGGCATCATGAAACTGGAGAACCAGGCAGATTATTTAGTCCAAAAACGACTGGGAAACGCTTCGAATGGGAATAGCAGGGCGGCCTCATCTACAAATGTGAGTCACCGGAGCGTTCAAGGAACATCTCCAACGTACCGTATACTGGACGATATCGAAGTGGCTGAGGATACAGAATTTGCAGGTGAGCTAGGTGCACAGAACTACCGCAGCCTGTGGCATGAGGATGAACATAACGGCGACTCTTGTAAACTGCAGTGGGAAGGACGAACGGAAACCCACCAAATGTTCAGGAACAGCTACGAATAACGAATGTCACTTTGAATGTAGTGGATTCACTCTAATAAGTGTAGTATAGCGTTCTCCGGAATCGCATCGGGGAGCGCTATTTGTTTACTTTTTTAACGATGTGAACTGACAGGTTGACAAGGAAGCAGGGCGATGATAGACTGATTTTACTATAAAGCTTATTAAACTTATCGGAATTAAAGTGAATGAATATCCTGGATGGATATTCCACGTTACTATATGAGTTCGAATTCATAAATGTGTAGTGTAGCTTGAAACAGGGGGAATCAGGATGGAACGGCAAATTGGAATTCGTTTTGAACATGAAGAGCTGGCCGCAACAATTCATTATCCAAACCGTACAAATGAGGGAGAGCGTCAGAGACGAGTTCCCCTCGTTGTTATATGTCACGGTTTTGTAGGCAATCGTATCGGCGTAGATCGATTATTCGTCAAGACTGCGCGTGAACTGGCCGAAGGGGGATATTTTGTCCTGCGCTTTGATTTTGCCGGTTGTGGGGAAAGCACAGGTGAATACGGCAAGCAGGGGCTAGAGTCAATGATTAATCAAACACGTACCGTATTGGATTACGCCGTCAATTGTGCGGACATTGACCCGACCAAGGTGACGCTGATCGGTCACAGTCTGGGGGGCGCGGTTGCCCTTCTCACAGCCGTACGGGACAAGAGAGTACAAAATCTCGTTCTTTGGTCAGCAGTGGGCTATCCGTTCAACGACATCGTTAAAATTACGGAGCGAAGCGTGTATGATGAGTCTGTTAAAACCGGTCATGCCGATTATTTGGGCTATAAGTTTACGCCTGCTTATTTTGAGTCGTTAGCTCAATTTCAGCCGTTCCAGGAGGCCGTTAAATTTAACGGGGATGTGCTCGTTGTGCATGGCACCTCGGATGATATTATTCCTGTGGATTATGCATTTCTGTTTCAAAAGATATTCTGGATGCGTCCAGAGGGACGCTGTGATAAAGAGATTATTTTCCAGGGAGATCACACTTTCTCTTCAGGGAAAGAGCGGCAACGGCTCATTGATCGGACGCTTGAATGGCTGGATGAACAGGAAAATATTCAACGTGATTGGCAGCACTGGATGATCTGATTTCAGTGTGTAACGGATTGTATTGGAAATTGAGCCTCCGCCGGAGTAAAATGGAAGAGTAACACTATACTGGCGTGTGGAGGTTGGCAGCGATGACATTACCCTCAATTTTTGTTGCGCATGGTTCACCGACACTGGCTGTAGAAAATAACGCATATACCAGCTTTCTTGCAAAGCTGGGCGCGAGCCTGCCCCGACCCAAAGGAATTGTCATTTTTTCCGCGCATTGGGATAGCCCCGATCAATGTATTGGCGCGGATGATCAGCATGCAGCGTTGCACGATTTCTATGGCTTTCCTGAAGAAATGTACTCAATCGATTACCCTGCACCAGGCGATCCAAAGCTGTATGAGGAGATAGAGCATCTGTTCAGTCAGCATAACTTGTTCCACCAGCCGGTTCGGAACCGGGGACTGGATCATGGAGCATGGGTGGTTTTGCGGCATATATATCCTGATGCGGACATACCGGTCGTACCGTTATCTATTGATTCTCGGCGCGCTCCCCAGGAGCAATACGAGATTGGACGGATGCTGGCGCCGCTGCGAGAACAAGGGATTTTGATTATCGGTAGCGGCGGATTGGTCCACAACTTGCGGACACTCAAGCAGACGAGTGAGCCAGCCGATTGGGCCGTTCAATATGATGACTGGATTGCACAGCAGCTTCAAGACTGGAATTTACGTCACTTATTCCAATATGACAAGAAGGCTCCATATGCCAAACAGGCGGTACCTTCTTATGGAATAGAGCATTTTTCACCTTTGTTTTATGCGATGGGGGCTGCGGATCATGAGCGCTCCGCGCATAAGCTTTTTCAGTCGTATGTCCTTGGCTCGCTGAGTCTCAATTGTTGGGCATTTGGTCAAGAAAGTGATACGTAAATGTAAAAAAAGAACTTCCGAATCCACATGCTGTGTGGGAATGGAAGTTCTTTTGTGTATTTTCGTCTTCGATTAATTAGAAGGCACGTTCTTTTTTAGCCAGGTGGATACCTGCGTAGTACGCTGATCTCCATTTTGATCCAACAGTGTCATAAATGCTTTCAGCTTTTGAATGTAGGTACTCTTCAAATCCATATTACGTTGAACGACCCATTGATACCCTTTTTTGGCATTCGGGTGAATCTTCTCGGTATCATAATCGAATAATGGCGTATTGTTCGTGCCATAGAAAGTATAGAAGAAGTACAGATCGTGCAATTTTTTTATAGCTTGTGTACGATTGGAATGTGGATATTGGTGTAAAAACAATTCCTGTGCCAGCACTCGTCCGGCTAACTGTTGATAGCCGATACGGAGTGCGGCATCCTTGGTAGCCGCCTGTCCGGACTCCATCGCCATGATGTCAATATAGCTGCGGATATCTGCCGTGGTGTGCTTCCCGAATACTTTATATTTTTCATAGTTGATGATTGGGTAATACATGCCTTCTGCGGTTTCAAGTTTGTAGCCGGCATCTCTTGTTTGAGTTAGCAGCTTTTTCAGGTTCGCATCGCTTACACGGCTGATTACATTTGTGAACGAATCACCGGGTTTATAGATTTGATTTATTTTGGTTTGAACAGAGGTCGGGTATAGGGTCTGCGCATAGGAATCCAATTGCTGGTTCTGCGCATTTTCCAGATGAAGCACCATGAGGGTAGCTTGAGAAGCTGGAATGGATTGAATATGCTTTTGCAAATAAGTGAATGCCTGTGGTAGCTTGCCGGGTTGACGTAGTAGCTGCTCGAAGGTCTGGGAGATATGTTGTACACTTTCTGCCTGAGATGTCGTAGTAGACGTCGCCGCTTTGGCTGATGCCGTATATCCCAATCCCATAGTCTGTACTGTGAAAGTTACTGCTGCGAGCATGAGATAGGCTTTGGTGATTTTTTTCATGATATAACCCTCCATTACGTTCTTTGATGTAACTGTAGTGTATAGGGTAAATGTATCGTGAGCATTCCATGTTGTATCCAACTTGTAAACGTTTGGGGAGGATAATGAATCCGATAAAAGAGTTCGAGTTAGGAGGAGGCAAAATCCTCCTTGTGAGCATAACAGCGCAAAAAAATAACCATTATCCCGGAGGATAACGGTTATTTGGGGGATGTTTAAGCTATTTTTCGACTAGGGTCCGATTGAAAGGTATCTTTATTTTTACCAAACAGTCCACGCAGGAAGGGCAGTACCCAACGGTCAAAGCCAATTCTTCCGGCATTTGCGCCAGCAACTACGAGGAAGATTTCAAACAGCAGGTAGATTGCATTGGTGCTTACTGTACCCGAGAACAAGAACGAGAAATTCATAACCATGGCCATCAAAGCAGCCAGTGTAGTCAATGTACCGAGAAGTAGGCCAACCCCGACCAAGAACTCACCCAATGGGATCAGGACGTTGAACAAACCTACATTCGGCAGGGCAAAGGCTTCGAGGAACGATCCCCACCAGCCTTGTACAGCGGGATGGTCTCCACCTGTTTTAGCAATAGCCCCCGAGATAAATCCACCTGCATCAAATCCACCTGTCAGCTTTTCGAGTCCGTGGGTCATCCATTCATACCCTAGATAAACCCGTACTACAGTCAGCAACCACATTGCGACTTTGTTTTCACGTAACCAGCTGTTAAACATTCAAACCACTCCTCTTTCTTAATCTATAATGTTGGTTGTATTTCATTTTGTTGGGATGATCATCTTTGCTACACCTTTATTGTAGTAGGTTCAGTTACAGTTATTTGTGATAAAAATCACAAAGTCTGAATATTTTTAAAATTTTAATGTCTTCAGATAAGTATTCTATAGAGAGGTCACGCTTCAATCAAGACAAAAACAGGAAATAAAGCTTATAATGAGAAAAATAACTAAGTGGAGGGATGAACTTGTCCGGGCCCATTTCCCAACGAAATCATTGGTTGCGTGTGATGGCCTCAGCTCTGTTATGCATGACGCTGATGTCTTGTTCTGCTATGTCCAATACGGGAGATACTGAACCCGTTCCCCAGCCGACCAAGCAAGAAACAGAGAAGGAGGCGCTTGAACCGCCGAAGGAGCAGTCTACTTCGGCATTTACAGCTCCGCTTACCGGTCTTCCGGTGGAGCAGCCAGTTTTGGAGCGACCGCTCGCTGTCATGATTAACAATGCTCCAGCAGCACGTCCGCAGGCAGGACTTAGTCAGGCAGACATGGTATATGAAATTCTTGCAGAAGGCGGAATTACCCGTCTGGTCGCTTTTTTCCAAAGTCATGGTGGAGATGTAAAGATTGGTCCGGTTCGTAGCATTCGTCCGTATTTGATTGAGCTGGGCGAAACCTATGGTGCGTTGCCGATACACGCAGGGGGAAGCACAGATGCCTATGAGATTTTACAGCAGCAGCGGAAGGAACATTTAGATGAAATTTCAAATGGAGGGGCATACTTCTGGCGAAGTAAAGATCGTCGTCCTCCGCATAATCTATACACAGACGTGAACAGACTGCGCAAAGGAAGCGATAGTAAAGGGTATGCTATGCATACGGACGTTCCAGTATATTCTTACCTTAAATCCGGTGAAATTCCAGTTATGGTTGACGAGACTGCAACATCTTTACAAATCCGGTTTTTGCTTAAAAGCTACCGGGTATCTTACACCTATGATCCAGCGGATCAACAATATAAGCGTTTTGTGAACGAAAAGTCACATGTGGATCAAAATAATAACCAACAGCTCTCAGCAGCCAATGTCATTGTGATGAGCACCAGGCATCGAACGTTGGATGATGTAGGCAGATTAAGTGTTGAACTGGACGGTAGCGGAGAGGCTCTGGTGTTTCAACAAGGACAGTTAATACAGGCTGAGTGGCAACATACGCCGGGTGATGCGATTCGTTTTATGAAGAATGGGGTTGAAATTCCGTTAACGCCAGGTACATCCTATATACATGTGGTGCCTGCAGATACACCACTAAAGGAGCATGTAACCATAGAAGCGAATTAGAAAACGAATTACACCTTTTTAGGAAAAAATTGTCGGATAATGACCTTATATGTCGGGCACTGTATACGTATATCATGAAATTTGCTTTTACAAACATTACAAAAACATTGATGAGTGTGATAAGATAGCAAAGGTTGTCTATTGCAGTCGAAACAGGTTGCGGATATTTTCGTAAAGGGGTAATCGTTATGAGATTGAAGAAAAAGGATATATTCTTCGAGACGTTGGAAAATATGGCAGATACGATCGTGCAAGCAGCCGATTATTTTGCCCAACATACTTCAAATCTTCAAGATGTGACTTTGTTTACAAATGAAATGAAGAAGTATGAAAATAAGTGTGATGATTACACACACACGATTATTACTGAGCTGAACAAGACCTTCATTACGCCGTTGGAACGCGACGACATCATGGAACTGACAACAACCATGGATGATGTGTTGGACGGTCTTGAAGCGACGGCTTCCCGTTTTTATATGTACAACATTACGGAGCCGGACGAGTATATTGTGCAGTTCGCTGATATTTTGCGTCAATCAGCTTATGAAATTCAGAAAGCTGTACATTTGCTTTCACAGAAAAAATTGCTGGCCATTCGTGAATATACTATTCGCCTGAATGATTTGGAAAATCAGGGGGATGAATTATTGCGTATTTGCATCAAAAACCTGTTTGCAACTGTAACTGACCCTATTGAACTGATTAAACGCAAAGAATTGTACGAACGCCTTGAAACGACAACGGATTCATGCGAGGATGTTGCAAATATGCTGGAATCCATCATTATGCGTAACTCGTAAGGGAGTCCTTTTACATGGATACAAGTTTACTGGTATTGGGTATTGTTATTTTTCTTGCTCTGGCATTTGATTTTATTAATGGTTTTCATGATACGGCGAACGCGATTGCAACTTCGGTATCGACCCGTGCATTGACCCCGCGACGTGCGATTATTATGGCTGCGGTCATGAACTTTCTCGGGGCAATATTGTTTACAGGGGTTGCGAAGACCATTGGTGGAAGTGTTGCTGATCCAACCAAGCTTACGAATGGAATTGATATCGTCATTGCGACGCTGATCGCTGCGATTATCTGGAACCTCTTAACCTGGTGGTTCGGTATTCCTTCATCCTCTTCTCATGCATTGATTGGTGCATTGGCTGGAGCGGTGTATGTAGGTGCGGGATCGGATAAATTAAACTGGAGCGGCTTCATCGGGATTGTCGAAGGACTTATTTTCTCCCCGTTGATTGCTTTTGTTGCCGGTTACATCGTGATGATGATTTTAAAATACATCTTCGCTCATCGTAGTCCGCATACGGTGAACAAAGGATTCCGCACAATGCAGGTCATTACAGCAGCGCTTCAGTCGTTCACGCATGGTACGAATGATGCTCAAAAGGCGATGGGGATTATTACATTCGCACTCGTTTCGGCCGGGTATCAGGACCATTTGGAAGTACCCATGTGGGTAAAAATTTCAGCCGCAACAGCCATGGCGCTGGGTACGTCTATCGGGGGCTGGAAAATCATCAAGACGATGGGAACCAAGATTTTTAAAATCGAGCCAATTAACGGATTCGCAGCCGACATTTCGGGAGCCTCTGTTATTTTCACAGCTACATTGCTTCATTTGCCCGTAAGTACCACTCATGCCATTACTTCGGCTATTTTGGGTGTGGGTTCTGCGAAGCGTTTTTCCGCTGTGCGTTGGTCGCTGGCCGGTCGCATTATTATTACTTGGGTGATAACGATACCTATTTCTGCATTGTTATCTGGATTGATTTTCAAAATTCTTTTCTAGTTCATTATTATTTCTTGAAAAATAGGTACACACTATAGAATACACAATAAGCTTCCGTCCGCTTTTTGCGGCAGGGGCTTATTGGCATTCTGGGGCAAAACGGCTTCTTCAAAGTTCACACCTCCAGATAGTTCCATGAAACATTTTTCAAAAATAGCTGACATCAAAGTAGTCAATTTTTAATAACTCCTGTAAAATAAACAGAAAACTTTGAACCGTTCAACTGACTGGAGGAAATTATGCAAAAATCTAGAAAACTAATAGCACTCATGATTTGTTTGTTTTTTGTGGTTGCCCTGTCCGGTAATTTCGGTGTAGTGGCACATGCAGAAAATAAAACAAAGTATGATATCGGCACGGATACAACGTTCGCGCCTTTTGAGTTTGAAGATGTCAATGGTAAATTCGTCGGAATCGACATGGATTTGCTGGCAGCTATTGCCAAGGATCAGAATTTTGAATATACCATTAAGCCTCTTGGCTTTAACGCGGCAGTGCAGGCCCTTGAAACGAATCAAGTGGATGGTGTCATTGCCGGGATGAGTATTACCGATGAACGTAAGCGGAAATTTGATTTTTCCGAGCCTTATTTTGATTCAGGCGTCGTCATGGCGGTCCGCAAGGATAATGATACGGTTAAACGCTATGAGGACTTGAAAGGACAGCGTGTCGCTGTCAAAACAGGAACGGAAGGTTACACATTCGCAGAATCGATTAAGGCCAAATACGGCTTTACTACAGTACCGTTCGATGATTCTTCTCAAATGTATGATGAAGTCAAAACAGGTAATTCGGTTGCCTGCTTTGATGACTATCCGGTACTGGCATACGGTGTAAACCAAAATAACGGCCTTAAGCTGGTAACAGATAAGGAAAAAGGTGCTTCTTACGGGTTTGCTGTTAACCAAGGCAAGAACCAGGAGTTGCTGGAGAAATTTAATGCAGGGCTTGTTAATCTGCGTAATAGCGGGGAATACGATAAGATTTTGGCTAAATACCTTGGCGAATCGGGCAAAGGTGTGGCGCCTGTTGAGACCAGCCGCTGGGGACTGATTTCCGCTTCGCTGCCTTCGCTGATTAAAGGCATGGGAAATACGTTGCTGTACACACTTGTATCTTTACTCGTAGCCTTTATTCTAGGGTTGGTGTTTGGCTTTATGAAAGTAAGCCATAACAAGGTGTTCCGTGGTATTGCAACTGTTTTCGTCGATATATTCCGCGGTATTCCGCTGATCGTGCTTGCTTTCTTTATTTACTTTGGTATTCCACAGGCACTGGATTTCAAAATGCCGCTTTTTGTTGCAGCTGTATTGACGCTATCCCTGAATGCGGGTGCGTATGTAACTGAGATTATCCGTGGCGGTATTCAGTCCATTGATCCGGGACAAATGGAAGCAGCTCGTTCGCTTGGTCTACCCTATCGGACGGCTATGCTTAAAATCATTTTGCCACAAGCTGTGAAAATCATGATCCCGTCGTTTATCAATCAGTTGGTTATTACGTTGAAGGATACGTCCATTTTGTCTGTTATCGGTCTGGTCGAATTGACCCAATCGGGTAAGATCATTATTGCGCGGACATTCCAATCCTTTGATATTTGGCTGGTAGTTGCGGTGATGTATCTTATCGTCATTACAGTCCTGACCAAAATTTCCAACCGTCTTGAAGGGAGAGTTCGCCGTGGGTAAAATTATCGTTAAAGATCTTAAAAAAAGCTATGGTAGTAATCAAGTGCTAAAGGGCATCGACATGCAAGTACGTGAAGGCGAAGTTGTGTGTGTCATTGGCCCCTCTGGTTCGGGGAAAAGTACGTTTTTGCGTTGTATGAACATGCTTGAAGAAATTACCGCAGGTGAGGTAATTGTCGATGACTACAACTTGAGTGACAAAAACGTGGACATTAACAAAGTTCGTGAAAATATAGGTATGGTATTTCAGCACTTCAATCTGTTTCCGCATATGACCGTGCTTAAGAACATTATGTTCGCGCCGACTGAACTGGGGAAACAGTCCAAGGCAGAGGCCCGGGAAACGGCCATGAAGCTGCTGGATCGTGTGGGGTTGGCCGATAAGGCAGATGCACTGCCAGGACAGCTTTCCGGCGGTCAGAAGCAGCGTGTGGCGATTGCACGTGCGCTAGCCATGAACCCAGACATTATGCTGTTCGACGAGCCGACCTCGGCGCTCGATCCTGAAATGGTGGGCGAAGTGCTTGGCGTAATGAATGATCTGGCGCGTGAAGGCATGACGATGATGATCGTAACGCATGAGATGGGGTTTGCACGCGAAGTAAGCGATCGTGTTGTGTTTATGGACGGTGGTTACATCGTAGAAGAAGGAACGCCACAAGAGGTATTTGGTAATCCGAAAAACGAGCGGACCATTAGTTTCTTGGAAAAGGTATTGTAAGTGGGCAAGGTTTGCTGCAGGTGAGGACGTAGTGTGAGACCGCTCCGCGTTCCATTTGATCTTTCGATCGCTGTTGCCCCTGAATTTTTGGATTGTATAAGACCTTATAAGGTGAAAATTCAGGGGCAAAGGCGAACGCTGCCGCTTCTACAGATTCAAATGGACCGCTACGCTACGACTCGCTGATCCCTCCTTTCTTCGCAAAAGCCTGCCCCACTTTTTAATGAGTGGGTATAGGCAGAGGGAATTGGCGCAGCGCTTTGCTTGCTGCGCCAAGGGAGATATAGCGAGCGACTTCCAATGAACAAGATATAGATCGAAATGGTTTAGTTCGTCTATATCTTGCACTTCGGAGCGACTGAAATCGAATTTTGCAAAATCCTGAAGTGGAAGGCTTGCTTTGAAGATAAGAACTGCTCTGCACGAGGATAAAGGATATCTTGGGACGGCTTGTTGACCCTGAGATATCCTTTTCTTATTTAGTGTATGGGAATGTAGAGCGTGAGATTTGTATAATGTTAATTGGCTTATATAAAATATAAATAACATAACAGACGCGAAGTGTAAGCGAGGGGGGCGTACGGTGATACGTACATTGACTATAGGTCATGATCATCAGGTAACAGTGGGAAAACCATTGGATCAGATCGTCATGGAGGATTACATATGGATGTGGGTAGATTTTAGCGAGCCTACAGATCGCGAGACGGAGCTGCTGACGAGTTATTTTCATTTTCACCCGTTGGCTGTGGAGGATTGTATGCATGTTCTGCAACGTCCCAAATTGGATTATTACGAGGATGTGCAGTTTCTGGTTGTGCATGCGCTTGATGTAGATACGTTAGCTGCGGAAGAAGTGGATATGTTTATTAGCAGTCGTTTTTTGGTTACATATCACCATCGTGAGTTGGAGGAGCTGGATCAAGCCTGGGAGCGGATTGTCCAGCATGCGAATGAACGCAAAATATGGTCTCGAGGACCGCTGGCTGCAGCCTATACGGTGATGGACAAGCTGGTAGATAACTATTTTCCGAGCCTTTTTATGATTGAGGATGAATTGGCCGAGCTGGAGGGCTTGGGCGGTCGAGAATCCGTAGAGGAATTAATGAAGCAGGTGTTTGACCTGCGTGGCAGGCTGCTCAAGCTGCGCCGTACCATCGTACCCATGCGTGATCTGATGTACCGAGTTTTGAATTCGCAGCATGTGCAGGGCCAAGGAGATCATATGGCTTATTTTACCGATATATATGATCATTTATTGAAGCTGACAGACATGCTGGAGGCCGACCGCGAGATGACAGCCGACCTGAGAGACAGTTATATATCGCTCAATTCCAATCGCATGAATTCAATTATGAAGACGCTAACCGTAATTACGACCGTTTTTATGCCCTTGACGCTGATTGCAGGAATCTATGGTATGAATTTTTCGAATATGCCCGAGTTGGGCTGGAAATATGGATATTTTGGCGTACTGTTCTTCATGTTTTTGTTGAGTGTTGCAATGGTGGTCTGGTTTATGCGCCGAGGCTGGTTCAAATAGTATAGTCTACTTTCTTGTGCGTTTGCGCGGACGTCTGCGCGGGGTAGTGCTACTTTTGCGCTGTGTCTTTTTCCGGCGTCGGCGTGGTGGTGTATATTCATCCAGTTCCTCAGTAATTTGTGTTGTAGATTTTTTGCTTGCGTTTTTGTTGAATGCTGGGAGCGAGCCCATAATCAGTTTTGCCATCGGAGCAAATTGCTGCACGCTAGACATGATCTTTTGTACCTTGCCGACCGTAGCAACAATCCCGTCAATACCGCCCATACGGTCAATAATACCTTTAATATCGTTGAGATTACCAAGATTGCCAAGGCCGCCAAGCAGTCCTCCTTTGGCAGGGGCGGGGTCTGGTGTAACCACGGCAGAGTCTGTTATACTCGCTGGCGCCTCGTAAGGCACCAGTGCGGAGGAATCGACTTGCGGAACCTCGCTGTATGGATCGAGTCCAGGATAAGGAGTTGAACTATACGGATCGGAAATGGCACGCGTATGCGCCCTCCGATGATAGTAATGTCCAGGCATGAGATCACATTCCTTTGCAGGTTGATACTCTACTGTATGTTACAAACGCACAGTGGGTTTAGGCGCGTGTCCCGAAATCAGGTATAAAAGCGGATTTGGGCATTCGTACGGTATGTTTCTATGATCATAATGTTGTTCTGTAATGCGTGAAACCGTTAATGCTTGAAAAACCGACTATTCCTCAGGTACAATGAGGAGAGATCGTAACCTTGGGAGATGATAATCCATGCAGCTTAAAAAGCTTAATGATAAAAGTATTGATCAATTGTTCGAAGCTATTTTAACTCTTAAAAATTTAGAAGAATGCTATGTATTTTTTGATGATCTGTGCACGATTAACGAAATTCAATCCCTCTCCCAACGTCTGGAGGTTGCCCGTATGCTAGGCAAAGGCAGCACATATAATCAGATTGAAGCAGAGACAGGAGCCAGTACAGCCACCATTTCACGTGTTAAACGTTGCCTGAACTACGGTAATGACGGGTACAAAATGACTCTGGAACGTCTGGGACGCTAATGCGGAGCCCTGGGATACTGGTCATCAGCCATGGCTCTAGGGAGCCATATTGGGTAGAACAGGTGGATCAGGCAGTTGCAAAGCTTCATTTGCCGGAAGAAATACCGGTAGAGGTTTCATTTTTGGAAACGGTTAAAGAAAGATTGATTCAAAATGGTATTGATCGTCTGGAAGCCTTGGGTGTAACAGATATATTGGTTATACCTTTGTTTGTGTCATCAGGTAGTACGCATGTAGATGAGATTAGCTATGCGCTTGGTGTCAAAGATGCGCCGGACAAAGAAACAGATTTGGAGCCGTTTCGATTGAAAGCCCGAGTGCATTTTGGTAGCCCGCTGGATGACGGAGAAGATGTTGCTCACATGGTGTGGGACAAGGTTCGCCCGCTGTCGGCCGATCCTGCGGGAGAGGTTATTTTACTCGTAGGTCACGGCAGTGTGCACAACGGCTTTTTTCAGCGCTGGGAGCAGGGGATTTCTTCGTTGGCCCGTACGGTGCAAAACGTGAGTGGTATCATCACGGACTACGCTTTGCTAAATCCCGAGAGTGTGTACGACAAGGCAGCGTACTGGAATCAGGAGCGGGGTCATGATGTTATTGTGGCGCCGCTATTTTTGAGTTCGGGATATTTTACAAGTCGTATGATTCCTAAACGCTTGCAGGGACTCGAATACCGTTATTCGGGAGATCCTTTATTGCCGCATCCTTTGCTCACAAGCTGGATAGACAGGCAAATTCATGAATTATTGCAAAGCATGCAGAAGCAAGCGAGGTCAAGTAATAGATAGTCTGGTTCGGCTATAGCGTCATTTCAGCCTTAAATTTCCTTATTTGGGCAAAGTCTGGCTTCTTTTATTGTAAAAGAGGTCTTTTTCCAGTATGATGATATTTTGTACAGACTGAATTTGATGAACTGCGATGTGAATATAAATATCATTAAATATACGGGTGGCGTAACGGAATGAAAAGAGCTAGATTAATCTATAATCCGACCTCTGGGCGTGAGGAAATGAAGCGTCGTCTTGCAGATGTTTTGCAGCGCCTGGATGAAGGTGGTATTGAAGCCTCTTGCCATGCAACTACGGGTGAAGGGGACGCAACACGTGCCGCAATAGAGGCCATTGAGCGTGGGTATGACATGATTATCGCCGCTGGTGGCGACGGTACATTGTATGAGGTCATTAACGGGATGGCTGAAAGAGAAAACCGCCCGCCCCTAGGTGTGTTTCCTCTGGGGACGACGAATGATTTCGCCAGAGCACTGGGCATCCCCAAGCACTGGGAGGATTATTGCGACCTCGTTATTCGTCAAAATCCGAAGCCACTGGATATCGGAAAAGCGAACGACCGCTACTTTATCAACATTGCAGGCGGGGGGACTTTAACCGAGCTAACATATGAAGTTCCAAGCAAGCTCAAAACGATGATTGGCCAATTGGCGTACTATTTTAAAGGTATGGAGAAGATGGTCAGTCTTGCTCCACAGGAGCTGATCATCAAGGCATCGGGTCAGGAAGTGATCCACGACGAGTTTATGCTCTTCCTGATTGCGAATACGAATTCGGTGGGCGGGTTTGAAAAGCTTGCTCCCGGGGCGACAATAGATGATGGGCTGCTCGATGTTATCGCTGTGCGGAAATGCAATCTGGCAGAAATGATCCGATTGGTAACACTTGCGTTGCGTGGTGAGCATTTGCAGGATAAGAAGATCGTTTATTTTAAAACAGATTACATGGAAGTGACCTCACCCGGCTATGTCCAGCTTAATCTGGATGGCGAACTGGGGGGCACCTTGCCAGCGACTTTCCGGAATCTACCGCATCATTTGAATGTTTTCCGGTAAGGAAATTAGAAGGAAATATTCTATTTCCGGCTGATTGAGCAGTTCGATATACAGAACGCAGAGAAGATAGTTGTTTTTTGTAGGGAACATATCGGTCCTTGCCGTTCTCCGTGGGGAGTAACGGCATTTTCGAGTTGATGTTTAAACGTCTAGATGACGATTCGAATGATATGGCTGAATGAAGATAAGCTTGAAAAGAAGAACAGAAAGAAGTGACAATCATGACGAATAACCGTAGCGGACGTGGAAAAAGCCGCCGGAATGCAGCAACAGCAACTCCTGTTCAAGGAAATCAGCACAAAAAGACTATGAAGGCGACAAGAGAGAGCGAACCGGAACAGTCTCAAGTTAGAGCTGGAAATGGGCTACTTCAAGCCGAAATTAAACATAAAAAGGGAAATGTGAATGAAAATATGAATGATTCGGATCGGAAGAAGAGAAAGAACGGACGAGATACTCGTCGTTCTTCCAACGGTGGACGAAGTCAGGATGCTTCCAATCGTAACCGGTCTAGTGTAGAGCGTAGCGATCTGCCTGTGCAAAAGAACGATGAGGCCGTGATAGACATCATCGGCATGAACCACGATGGCGAGGGTGTAGGACGTGTCGAGGGTTTTACGCTGTTCGTTCCAGGTGCGTTACCGGGTGAAAAGGTTCGAGTAAAGGTGTTAAAAACGAAAAAGCAGTATGGCTATGCCAAGCTGCTGGATATCGCGCAGGCTAGCCCTGACCGGATTGCAGCTCCGTGCGCCATCTACGATCAATGCGGTGGCTGTCAGATCCAGCATATGAGCTACGAAGCGCAGCTGGGCTGGAAGCGGCAGCACGTGGTGGATGTGCTGGAGCGTATCGGGAAGCTGAGTGTGGCTACAGAGCCCAGTGAGCATACTGCACAGGTTTTGGCTGCTTCTGCGGATACAGATGGTGAGGCCGATACAGTCACGACTGCTGATTCGGCCATGAATGCGGATGGAAATGCCGACAGCATGTCGCATGTACATGGCGTAGTCGTGCATCCTACACTCGGTATGAGTGAGCCTTGGCGATATCGCAACAAAGCCCAGGTGCCGATTGGTGTCACAGAGGGCGGGCTTGTCGGTGGCTTCTACGCACGTGGCAGCCATCGGATTGTGGATATGAACACCTGTCTCATTCAGGACGAGCGTAATGACGAAGTTGTCGCACGTGTGAAAGAGATTGGCCGAATGCTGGGCATCAGTGCATATAATGAAGAAACCGGACGTGGGCTACTGCGCCATGTCGTTGTAAAGACCGCTTTTCGCACGGGTGAAATGATGCTGGTGCTCGTCACGAATGGACGAGATATTCCGCACGCTGATGCATGGATCGGCAGTATCCGTGAGCATATCCCACACGTGGCAAGCATATGCCAGAACGTGAACACGAAGCGAACGAACGTTATTTTTGGCGACGAGACTCGTATACTGTGGGGTCGTGACGTGATCTACGACTACATTGGAAACGTACAGTTTGCGATTTCCGCGCGATCCTTTTATCAGGTGAATCCCGTACAAACGGAAGTGCTGTATAGCAAAACCGTCGAATATGCCGGGCTCACGGGCAAAGAAACGGTAATTGATGCGTATTGCGGCATCGGCACGATCTCTTTGTTCCTCGCCCAGCATGCGGACCAGGTGTATGGTGTGGAGATTGTCAAAGAAGCTATCGACGATGCACGGAGCAATGCATTATTGAACGAAATGCGTAATGTGAAGTTTGAGGTAGGCGCGTCCGAGGACGTCATTCCTGCATGGAAAGAGCAAGGCATCACCGCCGACGTTATCGTCGTCGATCCGCCTCGCAAGGGCTGCGATCCACGCTTGCTCGACACCATTCTGGAGATGAAGCCAGAGCGTGTGGTGTATGTATCCTGTAATCCAAGCACACTGGCGCGGGATTTAAGGATACTGGAGGACGGCGGGTATAGTACAGTGGAAGTGCAACCCGTAGATATGTTTCCGCATACGGTGCATGTGGAGTGCTGTTCACTATTGGTCAGAAAAGACTAATAGTTGAGGTGTATTGGCGTTCGAAAAAGGTAAAAATCAAAACAAACTTACTGATAAAAACATCAATAAGATTATCGAAACGTACCGAAATCGTGTAGATGTTGATAAATATGCTCACGTGGCATCACTTGAAGAAATCAAAGAAAACGAGTTTAACTTAAATATTCCTCGCTACGTGGACTTGAAGCCAAAATCAATGAACAGCTGAAAAATTTGGGTATTCATGTGTAGAAATTGACGAAAAGGGTCAAGGATATTATTCCTCGGCTCTTTTTTAAGCCATTCGCTTGGGAAAGGCGTAGGCTGGGGGAAGTTATGCCGTGCAGTATTTCTATGAACTGCGGCGCTACGTTATAGAAGATGGCAAGGAGGGGCGGCGCTCTTCCTTTTTTTGCGAGTCTTTTGGGGAGTATGCTCCTCTATTGGGTATGATATACTCATTTAGATGTCTATGCTTAACATATACTGCCGTTTGAACTACGTTGCTTAAACATGTTATATGTGAAGAAGAAGCAAGGACATGAACAGGTTAGCTTTACCATTTTGGGACCAAAGATTTGTCCTGGTATTTATAGAGGAGTTTTTGATATGACGAATAATTTTTGGCGTGATTTGCCACGACCTTTTTTTATACTGGCACCGATGGAAGATGTGACGGATGTTGTGTTTCGCCATGTCGTAAGTGAAGCAGCCAGACCGGATGTGTTTTTTACGGAGTTTGCGAATACAGAGAGTTATTGTCACCCGGAGGGGAACAAAAGTGTACGCGGGCGTTTGACTTTTACAGAGGATGAACAGCCCATGGTGGCCCATATCTGGGGAGATAAGCCGGAATATTTCCGTGAAATGAGCATCGGTATGGCGAAAGAAGGCTTCAAAGGCATCGATATTAATATGGGTTGTCCTGTAGCGAATGTAGCCGAGAATGGGAAGGGAAGCGGCCTGATCTGCCGTCCCGAAATTGCAGCGGATATCATTCAGGCCGCCAAAGCCGGGGGACTGCCCGTCAGTGTGAAAACAAGGCTCGGTTTCACTACCGTAGACGAATGGCGCGACTGGTTGACCCATATTTTGAGACAAGACATTGTAAATTTGTCCATTCATCTGCGGACAAGAGAGGAAATGAGCAAAGTAGACGCCCACTGGGAACTGATTCCAGAGATTAAGAAACTTCGTGATGAGGTGGCACCAGATACACTGCTGACCATTAACGGAGATATTCCGGACCGTCAGACCGGCTTGAAGCTCGCTGAGCAATATGGAGTGGATGGCATTATGATTGGGCGTGGTATTTTCCAGAATCCATTTGCGTTTGAGAAGGAGCCGAAGGAACACAGCAGTGAGGAATTGCTTGAACTGCTGCGGCTTCATCTAGATCTCCATGATCATTATTCAGCGCAGGAGCCACGTTCGTTCAGCCCTCTCGCCCGCTTCTTCAAAATATATGTCCGTGGATTCCGAGGGGCAAGTGAACTCAGAAACGGCTTAATGAACGCCAAATCAACCAGTGAAGTGCGTACATTGCTTGATGAGTTTGGAAGCAAGGATCATGATGAGGTAGAGGAATATGGAAATTAAATTGCCAAGTTGGGGACAGGCTGTTAGTAGGCATTGAAAACATAGGAGGATATATGTCCTGGAGTAAATTGAAGCAACAACTGGAGAGCTTCCGCTGTCCTGCGTTAGACGGAAGGGTCGAATACCGGGCAACCAGTTACCGTTATTTAATTGATAAACCTGGAATTTGTTATATTGCCGTAGATAAAAAGAACGTACTCAATATGAGTGATACAACGAGCACAATCAGGTGGTATCAGTCGGAGCAGGAAATTAAGAATGATCCCAATATCCAAGTTCCTATCAACAATGAAGACATTGAAGCGATCAGAAAAGATACCAAAGGGACCGTTCCTGAGGACCGTCTAAAAGTAATAGCAAGAAGTAGAAAAATATCAGAATATGCAAAGGATATTTTGTCAGCACAGGCTTCATTAAGTAAATCAAATTTTATCGTTATAGCTAATAAGTTTTTAACTACTTCTATAGAAGACAGCTTAGAGAGTAATGATATCTTATTGAATATTCTAGCTTTAGTGGACAGACGAGTAGGAAAAAAGCGAATATTAAACATAACCGAGAAGATGAAGTTAAAGCATCCCATTGTGCAGTATTTTTATGAACTACGGCGTAGTACGTTATGAAAATAAATAACTTTCATTGATGGGGGCACGTCGTTTTAGGGTTGAGTGCTGTTCATTGTTGCTGCATTGCACAATGGCAAATAATTTGGATGTCTGGGAAAACAGTAAAGAGGGGCGGCGTGCCCCTCTTATTTGTGTGATGCTGAGCATTTTCATTATTTACAGTAAGTGTAGCAATTAGTTTCATAAATTTTCATCGTAAAAAAGCTTTTCTCTCATTCAATGAGCGTGCTATATTCGATAAAAGCTGAATTGTATTCCTTATCTCATGTTCCGTAGTGTCTGGGTGAATTGCACAGATTCGGAGAACAGTTTTTCCATTAAGTTGTGTCGTAAGCACAGAGGCGTATCCGTTTGTCATCATTTCTTGGGAGATCCTTTTATTGAGTGAATCTAATTCTTGCTCAGATAATCCAGTTGGCGCATATCGAAAATTAACAATCGCTAACTGTGCGGGGGATACAATTTCCCAATGATTATGTTTTTTGATTTCATCTTCAGCCCATTCTGCGAGTTGAACTCCATGCTCTATGGCTTCACCGACAGCATTAGTTCCTAAAGCTTGTAGTGTCACCCATAGTTTCAAACTTCGAGCAGGCCGCGTTAATTCAGGACCCAGATCCCAATAATTAATATGTTCTTCATTAGTCTCGGCATCTTTCAAATATTCTGGATGTGTGCTGAAGCAGTTTCTGAGCTGTTGATTTTCTTTGGCTAAAACTACGCTACAGGAATATGTCTGCATTAACCATTTGTGTGCATCCCATGTGATGCTATCTGAACGCGATATCCCGCTCAAAAGGGGCTTATATTTCGAAGAAGCCAAAATCGATGCACCGTAAGCTCCATCCACGTGTAACCAAATGTTATGTTTTTCACATAGGTCAGCAATTTCGTTTAACGGGTCAATGCTTCCCGTATTGGTTGTGCCTGCCGTGGCAATGATCGCAAAAGGCTTAAAGCCAGCCGCCTGATCATCCATTACTTTTCTTTCTAAGGCTGAAACATCCATCCGAAAATTTTTATCACTTGGGATCTTTCTGATTTGATCACCACGGAATCCGAGGATGCGTAACCCTTTGGCGACCGATGAATGAGTTTGATCGGAAACATAAGCAGTTCCAATGGCATATTCCTGCTCGGATAACCTTGCATTGCGTGCAGCCGCTAAAGCGGTCAAATTCGACAGCGATCCGCCCGACAGAAATAAGCCTCCAGCAGTATTGGGATATCCTGCTTGGTCACACATCCACCGGATCACTTTCCCCTCTAAAAGGCTTGCGCTCGAACTCAGCATCCAGCTTCCGGCGTGGGTATTATAAGCGCTGGTCATGATATCTCCTAACCACGAGTAAAGAGACATTGGACCAGGAACCAATGCGAAAAAGCGAGGGTGTTGCATGAAGGTTTGGTGAGGATAGACGTTTTTCCTCATTTCATCGACGACCTCTTGGATCGGTCTTCCCTTTTTTGGAAAACCAATTCCTCTTAAGTGAGCTATTGTATCCCCATCTGCAGTGTTGATTACTTTTTGGGATCGAATATTGTTATTTTCTGCAATATATGAATGTATGAACTGTTCAATAATCTCACCTAATTGCTGATTTGGTTCTTGATTCATCATAAGCATCTCCTTTGCTTAATTTCAATCAAGTATAATATAACATCTGTTGTCATATTGTGAGATTCACCGATTTCATCATTACGTTTATTTTTAGGCTCCACATGCAGACTATATTTATGTGGCTCAGGTTTAATCCATATTCATGATGTTGAGTTCGTTTTATCAAGTTTATTTCTGCTGTTATGCTAAACCCACCCCGTAAACTCCAGTATAGACGCTTTGGCCGATTGTGCTTCGGATTGCGCCCCTTTACGCCATTCTTTTGGTGGCTTTCCCATAAGCCTGGAGAAGCACCGATTGAAGCTGGAAATGGAGTGAAAACCGACTTGTTCGGAGATCGAAAGAATGGAATCCTCGGTGCTTTTTAACTGCTTGCAGGCCTCTTCGATTCGGGTACTGTTTAGGAAATCGAGAGGCGACGTCCCCATAATTTCATGGAATTTTCTTCGGAAATGAGTTGTACTTAAATGGCACAGATCGGCTAAAAAATCCATGGTAATAGGGTTCATATAGCTTTTTGTGATGTACTCCAGAACCGGAGAAATGACAAAATCGTTTTTCAGGCTATGCTCTGTTTCTTGATCTGCCAACAGTTCATTCTTGGAATGAATTCTAAGGAGTTCTATGTAAAGGGATAGCAATAAGCCGTAGGCACTTTCCTGATAGTAAGGATTCTGCTGTTTTAATTCCTCTACGATTGAAGTCGCAAGTGTATATACCTTGGGATACTGCTCCTTATTCAATATACAGTTTTTTCCTTTTACTGCCCATAAATTGGGCTCGAAGTTGCTATAAGCACTTTTAAATGAATGTTGAAAGAGGTCCTCTGGCGAAAAAAAGATATAAGACCAAAGACTGGCTGTATTTGGCGAACTGTATGTGGTATGAGGAAGATACCTGGGGATGAAGGTCACATCGCCGGCTTTGAAGGGTACAGATTCTCCTTTGATCTCCATGATGCCGCTATCTGAATAGCATATACCAATCTCCAAATGGTTATGGAAATGGAGATGCTCACTTTTAATATCTGAAATCTTCCAGCGTTCACCGCTTAATAGCAAGACAGGGAAATTTATGGGCAAGCTGTAGTGTCGATATTCTATAACGGGCTTCTTTTTTCTGGGCATATTCAATACTCCCATGACTTTGATTTTAACCAGCAGATATACATCAGGATTTTGCAAAATTCGATTCGGATCGCTCCAAGGTGCAATATATAGACGAACTAGACCATTTCGATCTATATATTGTTTATTGGAAGTCGCTTATTGGATTTTTGCAAAATCCTCACATAAATGATTGGAATTGCGCAGTTTTGTTGCGAATATGCTTAGATGGAGACTATTTTACTGCGTACAATGGAATAAGTAAAGCGTTTTCAAAATAGTGATGAACAGCTCTCAAGCGCCTTTGGGGGCGTGTGCAAAAGAGAGGAGAACATAGATGCTTCAATTAACTTATGACAAGGAAGAGATATTAAGAGTCATCGACAAAGTCGTCAAAAAAACAATGACGATGGATTTAACGTGGGATTGGCCTTGCGGTGTGGCTTATTATGGTGTATCCAGAGCCTATACGAAAACAGGAAATAAAGAGTATTTGAATATGCTCGTGCAGTGGGCAGATGAATATATCGAGCTGGGTCTGCCGCATTGGACGGTAAACACATGTGCCATGGGCCATATGCTAATCACATTGTATGAAGAAACAGGGGACCCAAAATATTGGGATATTGTGATGAGCAAGGTGGATTACATCCAAAACAATGCTCTCAGGTTCGGAGACCATGTTCTGCAGCATACGGTATCCGTGGCTAATGATTTTCCAGAACAGGCATGGGCGGACACATTGTTTATGGCGGCATTTTTTCTGCTCCGTGTAGGAACCAAATTAAAGGATGAGGCAATGATCCAGGACGCCTTAAATCAATATTACTGGCATATCAAATACCTGCAAGACCCTAGTAGCGGTCTCTGGTACCATGGCTACAATAATGTCAAGCAGGATCACATGTCCGGATTTTTCTGGGGGAGAGCGAATGCTTGGGGAGCATATACCATGTCGCAAGTCAAAATTCATTTAAAAGACTGGTACTTGTATCCGCAGTGCATGGATGTGGAGTGTTCACTTCGGGATCAACTGGCGGCACTGAAGGGTGTTCAAACGGAGAACGGTTTGTGGCGGACGGTACTGGATGACGAGGAGTCCTATGAAGAAGTGTCGGCATCTTGCGGTATCGCGGCGGCCATGATCAATAACGGCAATCCGCTGCATACCAAATACGTGCATAAGGCATTGGAGGGCATCTTGAACCATATTAGCGATGACGGACGGGTACTGGGTGTGTCGGGCGGCACAGCGGTTATGAAAGATCGGGATGGGTATCGCAATATTCCAAAAGACTGGATTCAGGGCTGGGGTCAAGGCCTGGCATTGGCTTATCTATCCGATATGTTGAATTAGGAGGGAACCAAGTTGTCCAAACAAACAACGGGGGGCTTTACACTACCGGGAGAATCCGGTTATGAGGCGCTGACCCTAAAATTAGCTGAACGGTGGGGTGCCGATGTCATCCGTGATAGTGACGGCACGCAATTGTCCGATGAGATTATCAACGCTGGGTACGGCATTTATTCTACAATCTGTATCATCAGAGATCATAACGAGTGGGCGTCCCACA
The DNA here is from genome assembly GCF_038592965.1 of Paenibacillus sp. FSL L8-0158. Taxonomy (GTDB): domain Bacteria; phylum Bacillota; class Bacilli; order Paenibacillales; family Paenibacillaceae; genus Paenibacillus; species Paenibacillus polymyxa_D. Next base: position 956,162 of record NZ_CP151949.1, read on the forward strand.
ATCTAGATAAGCTGCAACAGTGTTTTTTAATAACAAATCCGAAGGTAGCTGTACAGGATTATGTATCCATCTATCTGATGGAGGATTTTTTTGCTGAACAATTCAAAGTGAATGACTCCAAAGAAGCGTTTAACTATTGGCAGGTTTTTGACAGAACGACTGGGGAGGAAGTTCCAAGAGAACAGTGGAATTATGAAAGGGAATCTGGAAATGTGGTCATTACCGGAATTGCTCCTTGGCATAAATACACGGTAAGCTTCATGGCCTACCGAATCTGGGAAGAGATTTCTATGTACAATCACACCACGAATCATTGGGACAAAGAGCATTTGATGCAGATTGATCCCATCTATGTAGAAACGCAAAAGTATCTGCTGGATTGGATGGAAGATTGGTGTCTTCATCATAAGGAAACCACGGTTGTCCGGTTTACCTCCTTATTTTATAATTTCGCCTGGATCTGGGGCAGTAATGAGCGCAATCGCCATCTGTTCTCTGATTGGGGTTCATATGATTTTACGGTAAGTTCAAGGGCGCTTGATCTGTTTGCCAAGAAATATGGGTATTCGATGACTGCCGAGGATTTTGTGAATGGCGGCAAATACCGCGTCAGTCATATCCCGGCTGAGCAGCGTAAGCTGGATTGGATGGCATTTATCAATGATTTTGTAATCGAATTTGGCAAAAAATTAATTGACATTGTGCATAAGCACGACAAGCTGGCCTATGTTTTCTATGATGACAGTTGGGTTGGCATGGAGCCCTACAATGACCGTTTTCAAGAGTTTGGATTTGACGGGGTGATTAAATGTGTGTTCTCAGGTTACGAGGCGAGGCTGTGTTCAGGTGTAAAAGTGAATACGCATGAGATTCGGCTGCATCCATACTTATTTCCGGTTGGTTTAGGCGGGCTCCCTACCTTTATGGAAGGGGGAAACCCCACGCTGGATGCCAAAAAGTATTGGATTAATATCCGGCGCGCCTTGCTGCGGGAGCCTATTGACCGGATTGGATTGGGCGGATATTTGCATCTTGTCGAGCCTTACCCGGATTTTTGTGATTACATCGAAAAGATTGCCAATGAATTTAGAGAAATTAAAGAACTGCATCATGAAGGCAAACCCTATCACATCAAGACGAAGGTAGCTATTCTGCATAGCTGGGGTAAATTGAGATCGTGGACCTTGTCCGGACATTTCCATGAAACGTATATGCATGATTTGATTCATGTCAATGAGGCTTTATCCGGATTGCCGATTGAAGTGCAGTTCATTGATTTTGAAGATATCTGTCAGGGAATTCTACAGAATTGTGATGTAGTGATCAATGCCGGCTCTGCTGGTTCAGCATGGAGTGGTGGGGAGCACTGGAATGACAACAAGTGTGTGGACTTACTGACCCAATGGGTTTATGAGGGGGGTACCTTTATTGGCATTAACCAACCTTCTGCCGTCGAAGGCCATGACAGCTTTTTCAGAATGGCGCATGTTCTCGGACTGGATGAGGATACAGGCTCCAGAGTAGGTCATGGAAGATGGGCATACGAGGCTAGCGATGAGCATGGTTTGATGCCTGAAGGAGCCAGTATAACGCCAAAAAATGGCATTTACCTTACTGATGGGTCAGCTGTGGTAGCGGGTGAAACGAATGGAATGATAACACTATCCACGCATGCCTTCGGTAAAGGAAAGGGGATCTACCTTCCTTCTTACGAATTCAGCTGGGAAAACACAAGGTTGTTGCTGAATATGATTCGGTTTGCAGGCAATGAGTTACATGAAACGAAGTACATTACAGATAACCTATATACAGAGTGTGCTTATTATCCAGAAAGTAAAATGTTGGTTGTTATTAACAATAGTGATCAACTGCAAAGAACGACGATTGAAACGGACTATGGCAAACAAACCATGGAGTTAGAGCCGTATGACACCATGATCACTCATATTGGCTTAACAACAGAAATTAATAAGAAGTAGCGGTATCAAGCCCTCCTTTATTTTAAGGAAGGACTTTTTGTTTCAGCACCGCCAGAAAACTAAGCCAATTTACCGGGGATTTTGTCCATTCAAAAGTATCTACTCCATCATTAACTATAGGTATAACAATGAAGGAGATGATTTCTTTGCGAAAGGCAACCTTAATGAAAATTAAAAATGCGGAAGCTAAGTTGGGAAGAAAGCTGAAAAAAAGAAGTCACGTGATTATGAATCTTAAAAAAGCCATTCGTGTAACTCAACTTGGAGATGGATTCGCACGTTTCACTTTCGCTCCAATCACTCTTTCTCCCAATAGCTTTAGAAGCACTACGATTAACGGTAACGCCTACAATCTGATTAGCGGTTCATGGACTTTCTCTGGAAATGAACAAGGGTTTCTTCTCAATAATTATTCCGCGGCCGAAGACAGATGGGTATTTACTGCATGGAATCCATCTGGATTCACAAGAACGGTATCCTATGCTGTTATCGCCAAACGGAAGCCATAATTCAATTGTCATCGTTAGCAAGGAAAAGGAGCTTAAGGCTCCTTTTCCTTGCTAAAATGCAGAGAAAATTTTAAACAAACCTTCAATAATCTTATAATTTTTGATAGTGGTTTAAGAGGTGCTCAACTCTATCTTTAATAATCTGTTTTAAAGATTCAGGCTTCACTGATTGTACATAATGACCATATTTCATAAAATAATTAGCGATAAACTCCTCTTCTCCAGGATTATAGAATCCTTTTATGACTGTTGTATGACCCTGTTCTATTTTCATAGAAGGGTAATGTTCTTTATAAAAAATATCCTTGGCTTGTTCTAAAATCTCTACTTCAAAGCCAATGCTCTTCTCGGATTGATACATTTCTAATGAACGACTGAGGAGTTCATCTATAGAAAAGCGAGAATTGTTCTCCTCTTCTTCTATAAAGGTGATTCGATCACATCTGAAAACTCTATATTTATTCGTATTTAACTCTATTCCAGTAGCATACCATTGACCAAACTTAGCGGAAATTTTGAAAAATTGAACATAGTAACTTTTTTTCTGATTATTTTTTACATATTTAACTTTACAGGTACTCTCATTAAGAATGCTTGTTAGAATTTTATCTAAATAACGACTAACATGATTATGCTGATATATTTCAAATTGTAGAACCTTTTTCATTTTATGAATCTGGTTTATTTGTATTTTAGAAAGACAGTGTTCAAACTTTTCATTGAGTTTATTAATACTTAAATGAAAGGGTGTAGATTGATAAGCTTCTAACGTCAACATTGCAAAGTACAGAGCATATACTTCATCCATCGTAAAAATAATGGGGGATAACAATCTATTTTTTAAGATACCATATCGTCCATGTCTGCCATGTTCCGAGAAAATAGGCATACCTAATTGTTCTAATGAACTAATATCACGTAGAGCTGTGCTTTTTGAAATATGGTATTTATCCATTAGGTCATTTAAATTAAAGAATTCTCGACTGTTTAGGTATCTGATCATATCATTTAATCTTTCCGATTTCTTCATCTAAATCTCCTTAGAAAGGTGTCATGTTTTGATACCTTTTTATATGATAATAAGTTCAAGGGAATTTATCAAATTCATAAGATATCTACCTGAGGATTTTGCAAAATCCTGACTAAAAGTATATATAAAAGGAGATTGATACCATGAGTACAACACTGGAAGTAGCTATTTTCTTATCCATGAACGGAAAGGCAAAAGAAGCTATACATTTTTACAAAAAACACTTCAACGCAGAGGAATTGTTTCTGGTTACCTATCAAGACATGGCCCAACGTGACAGCTCCATACAGCTTACGGATGAAAATAAAAATTATATTTCTCATTCAGTCTTATCCATCGGAAAAACAAAAGTAATGATAGCAGAAGATACAATGAATCCCAGTGAAAAATATACAGTTGGTAATAACACTTCATTATGTATTCAAAGTGCTGACTTAGAAGAAATTAAACATTTTTATCATAACCTAATTACAGATAATCGCGTGAAAATTATCGTGCCTTTATCTAATAATATGTTTAGCCAAGCCTACGGTATTATTGAAGACCCGTTCGGTATTCAAATACAATTAATGTTTGATAATCGATTACAATAAAAAGGTTGTTAAAAGCTAAAAAGCACAATAGCATGGTGAAAAGTGGATAATAAATGGACAGAAGTAAAAACTAAAAGGGGAAAATCCAAGATACCACAGCAGAAAAGGAGACACTATGACGGAGAAAAAAGAAATAGCAGATAAAATAGGGTGGAACTTCGACAACAGTTACTCTCGTCTGCCGGAATCCATGTTTACAAAGCTCAACCTGACTCCTATCCGCTCACCAAAGCTGATTATACTTAATCATCCGTTGGCAGCATCACTGGGGTTGAACGGCACGGCGCTGCAAAGGAATGATGGCGTAGCGGAGCTGGCCGGCAACCAGGTTCCTGAAGGGGCTACGCCTCTTGCTCAAGCTTACGCAGGACATCAATTCGGGCATTTTAACATGTTAGGAGACGGTCGTGCTCTGCTGCTTGGCGAACAGATCAATCCCTTGGGTGAACGGGTTGATATTCAGCTCAAGGGCTCTGGCAGAACGCCATACTCCCGTGGTGGTGACGGGCGTGCGGCACTTGGTCCGATGCTTCGTGAATACATCATTAGTGAGGCGATGCATGCGCTAGGTATTGCTACCACCCGCAGCTTGGCGGTGGTATCCACAGGTGAGACGATCATCCGGGAAACCGAGCAGCCCGGTGCCATTCTGACCCGTGTGGCTGCCAGTCATCTTCGCGTCGGAACCTTTCAATACGTCTCAGCATGGGGCACGTCCGAAGATCTCCGTGCTCTGGCTGATTATACATTGGAAAGACACTACCCGGAAGTTGCCAATGACGAAAACCGTTACCTTTCACTGCTTCAGGAAGTGATTAAGCGTCAGGCCGAGCTGATTGCCAGATGGCAGCTGGTTGGTTTTATTCACGGGGTGATGAACACCGACAATATGACCCTTAGCGGAGAAACCATTGATTATGGTCCTTGCGCCTTCATGGATACCTATGATCCTGAGACGGTATTCAGTTCCATCGACAGGCAGGGACGCTATGCTTATGCCAATCAGCCGCATATTGCTGCGTGGAATCTCGCGAGATTTGCTGAGACGCTCTTGCCACTGCTGCATGACAACAGGGAGCAGGCTGTCACACTGGCTGAGGATGCAATTTCAGATTTTGTAAAAATGTTTCACAGTCACTGGCTTGCAGGAATGCGAGCGAAGCTAGGGATCTTTAACGAAGAGCAGGAGGATGAATCTCTTATTGAGGATCTTCTGAATATCATGCAGAAGCATCGTGCTGACTACACCAATACCTTCCGTGCCCTAACTTTGGACAAGCTGGAGGATACGGTTCTGTTCAGCACTGAGGAATTCACCCAGTGGCACGAGCAGTGGCAGGCGAGACGGGGCAGACAGCAGGAATCCCAAGATTCATCGCATCAGCTGATGCGCAGCAGCAATCCTGCAATCATCCCGCGCAACCACCGAGTAGAAGAAGCATTGGAAGCTGCGGTGGAACGAGAAGACTACCATGTGATGGAGCAACTCCTTGAAGTTCTTTCGAACCCTTATGCTTATTCTGACGAACAGGCTATTTACTCTACATTGCCTGAGAAATCCAACTGCTCATACCGAACCTTTTGCGGTACCTAATGTAATGTAATCATGTTGAACAACTCGATGATAACCTATTTCATGCGTTGGTGGAGAAGATAGCCATTCTCTCACCAGCGCATTTTGTTTTTATTTTGGTAGGCTGCAACTAATTAATCCAGCTCTTGACCGTCATTTTCGATTTGTATGTGTCCACAATAAAGACATTGATGGGTACAGTTCTGCGTAAGAGCAGGCTGGCCTTCGATGCGCATGTCGCTTTTTCCGTTCAGCCAAGGCATCGTAAGGACAGGAATACACGGGGCCTTTTTCACCCCATAAATATCGACCATTTCACTGGCTTGTACAGCCGGATTCAGCGGACTGGAGCAATTCCCAAAAGATTTTATGTTCACTCCAGGCACATAATCTCCAATATTCATCTGAGCTTTATTTTTGACATACACCCCGTGGCTAAAAGGGCGCTTCAAACGCGTAGGCTGTGTACCGTAACTACAGCTTAAAATCGCACCTGCCACGACATAGCTTTTTTTCGCACCTGTTCCAGGCTGCACACTTGCTTCTTCCATACGATTATTCCTCCTTTGTGGCCATCTCCACTTTTTGCACACGAACACCTGTAAATGGACGACGCAGCAGACTTTCCGCTACCGCGAGGTTGATATAAATATGTGCTTCCAACAAGCCGGCGATCCGAAATATAGACGATTCGATGTTCCCGTATTTAAGTACCAACTGCTTCAAGGTATGGTCGGGATACCACTCGGTTTGTAAGGAAAGGCAATCCACCACAGGTGGACGCAGTACCCAGTACACATCCTGCCTGGCTTGCTGAAAATCGGTAAGTATAGCGGCCTTCCATTCCAGCTCCGGCATATATTTTTCCAACAGGGCTTTCATGGAGTCTGAAACCAGTGGTAAAGGGAACTCCAGAAAATCCGGATATACGGTTCGTGGATCTGTATGTACTGCTAAAAACAGGGGAGTGTCCTCCGCCTGAATGGTATGACCCGAAAGGAGTTCTTCCACCTGCAAGGGAGCCAGGGGCTCAGTCTCCACCCGATGCTTTACGCGCTCGTCCACCATGAGTCGGTAATACCTCATGACATCCACTCCCCTTTACGCACTGCATCTGTTATCTGTGTAGCCAGAGGTGTGTCCACAGTACCGAGGCCAATGGCTTCGCTTAGTTGCTCATCTGTAAAGATTACCCGGTGTAGCTTTGCTCCTGTAAAATTAGCGTTTACTAAACATGCATCTATAAACGAAGCGTCAGTAACATCAGCTCCTTCAAAGCTGGCACCTGTTAGATCCGCGCCGTTAAATAAAGTTTTTTGCAGCGCGGCATCTTGGAAAGCAGCCCCCTGAAGCTGTGCATGTTGAAAACTAGCTCCTTGTAAATTCGCTTTTGTAAAATCCACTCCATCCAATCCTAATGGTTCCCAATCCAGCCAAGCATCCGATCCATATTCGCTATTGCTTATAACTTCGTCCAGTACAGCCTCTTGCAGGGAACAGCCACTGAAATCGGCTCCGTGAAGCAGACTGTGCGAAAAGTCGATTCCATCTAGCTGAGCATCTTGCCATACCGTGCCTACGAGGATACAGTGATGCAATCGACTTTGTTGCATCCCGATCTGGCGAAAGACTGTATAGCGAAAATCCAAGGAACTGTAATCTCCATCCGACAGTTGAACTTGAGACAGTGATTGGTAGCTATAGGCCGATTCTTCTTTTTCCTCCAGCCAAGACTTTATGATGTTTGCATCCATGGATCTCCGATCTTCCCGGTACACGGAGACACTATGATCCATATACTCTCCGACGCGAATCTCAAAAGCTTCTTCACGATCCAACGCCTCAAACTCTGGTAGGTGGACTGCTTGCTTCATAGCCTGACGAACCAGACTAACGATCATCGTATGAAGATATCCCGCTGCTTCCAGCATGATCTGTTCCAATTCAAGTTCGGAAAGGGAGACTTGCTGCTTCAAAGTTTCAGCCCCAAGCTGTTCACGTAATTGAGTCCAATAGAGAAAAATCCAACTTGCATCGTACTCCAACTGAACGGGCTCAGCATCAAGTATCCATAAGGCATCCGTAGCTTCAACAAGATAAACGGGCTTCTGTTCAAGCCAGGTGGTGCGCAGCATAGAGTAGGTGATGTAACCGATATGACCTTTGCGACCTGTGAGTTGCTTTTGCCGAATCAGCTCACAAAAGGCGCGAAAATGTTCTACTATATGCTGTAATCTTTGTGTTTGTGTTGATTTACATTTCAACGCCCATTCTTTGCGAATGAAAGACCAAGCCTGATGAAGAGCCGCCTGTTGCTGATCTAACACATCTGTTTGCTTTTCCATTTCTAATCATCCTTAATTCGACTTCACTTCGCTGCCTTTCATATCCGCCGACCCGCTTAATTCAATATGACTGCCATTACAATCCATACGGAGCTGACTACCTGCGGACAGGCTCATCGTCTTCCCCGCAGACAGGCTGAGATTGCCTCCCGCCGTAATATTCACCTGTTTGCTGCTCGCAATATGAATGCCTTCTTTATCGTCCAGTTTGATATAAATAGCGCCGTCCTTGCCTGTAACGACCAGTTCATCCGGTCCCAGCCGAATTTCCTTGCCATGCGGGGTACGCCATATTTTCATTTGCGGATTGGAAAAATGGTTATGCGTACTCTTGCGATCTGCCCGTCTCACCGCACTACCTGCCACGCCGTCTTCTTCCCGACTACCGGGGAAATAGAGGGAAACTGAATCGCCTTTTTCTGGCATGACGTACCAGCCGGTATGGCCACCGCCACTGTACACAGTAGAATAGTTGAACCAATGTGCTTTGCTTGCGTCCTGCTGTTCATCACAATCTAGATGAATGCGCACCTGATCCTGACGCACGTCCAGCACAGTACCGCTTAATGAGGCTCCTGCCAGCTTATCCTGGTAGTAGCTTTTTTGCCGAAATCCCCGGTAAGAACCCAACACATACTGATGCCGCAGCAGTCCTTGACTCATGGCGGTGTAGGCTTCCATCACATACAGGTTATGCCCCTGAAAATTCAACTGAGCGCCCAAGTCGAGTACCTCATCCGTTTCTACCTCATAAAAAATAAAATCGTGTTCACTTAGCTTGGTTTGCTCATTTTCCTGAAAATAACGAAAAGGAAGCAATTGCTTACGTACGGTATAACGGGTATGATCCAGTATCGTCTGTGCAGGGCTGTCCTCGATACCAAAATAAAATTTAGGACTGTCAAAACGGGCTACAGGCATCAGACTCGTATGATAACGGGAGGCTATGCGTCTTAAAAACGCCCAGTCTGTCTCCTGATACTGAATGGCAAGCCGTCCGATGGCTTCTCCTCCAGTAGCCCCGTCGATCACATCCAGTCCTTCATAGTCCTTACCAATGTGCTCTAGCATTTGAGGAATCGTCATTTTCGTATACTGAAAAGAACGAGTACGCTGCTTAATGTCCATCCGGTACGTATGGGAAATAGCTTCTACCTCCAGATAGTACACACCTCGCACGACTTTTACCTCGACCGAGAGGGCAATCCCACTAAATAGCGGTTTGCTTGTGCCAGATTCATCTTGCTGGCTGACTTCAATGATGGTATTTTTTTCTGTCGTTTCCACGTAACTGTCTTGCAAATCTTCGGGGATAATTCCTGTAAAATAAAGCCGAGTATGCTCGTTAACTTTTTTCGTTAAGGTAAGCTCCTCCAGATCAATTTGTTCATAAGGGTGAATGTGAATTTGATCGTATCCCAGACTCATGGTGTAATCATTCCTTTCTCATTTGTAGAATAGGCGGAGGGTGGAAGGACAGAAAGGGATTGAACCCAGTATTCTGCTACAGGTAACCAGACTTCGAGATCTACCTCCAGACAGCTAAAGGAACCTATCACAACTTGTCCTTTGTGGATGAAGAGCAGCATTTCGTTGTATAGATTACCGTCGATCCCCGCCGCCACAAAACGAATCTGCCCAACTGAAAGTCCGGAACCGTTGGTAACCATCTCGGTACCTAACCAGTTGCGAATCGGTTGTACAGACCGTAAAATATCCGCCATTTGCTCTACAAAATCGGGCAGCTCTTCTGCTTCCAGAGCGGTATCTGTAGGATTAAAAGTGATATTGATGGTCTCCTCAGATGAGGTATAAATGACCTTTGGTCGATGCTCTGAAGGATATTTGATTATGGCTTGCTCCATTGGCATAGGAGTAAAGGACTTGGGAATGTAGAAACCAATTTCTCCGTGTAGTATTGTAATGGGCTCCAATGCGAGATAATCGTTTTCAATATGAAGTAGCTTTGTTTCTTCAAACATGGAACCGTCCTGTTCCGATTTCTGAGTTTGAGCTGAAATGGATTTCACATTATCGTTATTAGCTCTCTTCCGATCCACCATTTTAGCTTTGAGGCTAAGTATATGCTCGTCTAGATAGTTCATAGGAAGCCCCCTTTTAGGAAAAATACACGTTTGTACTTGAATATGTAAAGATGGGAGGAGATATTTAAGTACAGAACCAACATATGTATTTATCGGTTAAAAGAGAGATTTAGTTTACAAAATGAACCAATCGTTGCGGGGCTACATTGTTCGATTTTAAATTCCATTTCATTCCAAAACCCTTTTTTGCCGCAACAATTGGGTTGTAGTACTCCAAAGTACGCGTTGCATCTCGGTATCCCCACCGGGGTAAGTCGGCACAATCGGCTTACCAGTGCCAACATTAAAATATCCGCCTGTCACTTCTCGATATTGGGTTTCTGTTGCTAAACGAATAATGATGTCCGCTCCTTTCCGTGGGTCTCCAATATGCAAAGCGTTCAATATTTTTGCAAGTACCGAAGAAAATCCTAACTCACGGCCAAGGCCGGTAACGTTAAACCCTGGATTAAGAGCGTTAACTACGATTCCGGTTCCATCTAACTGACGTCCAAGTTCTTCTGTAAACATGATATTAAGAAGTTTAGTCTTTCCGTATATCTTAGATGAACCTCTTGCGGTAAATGCAGATGTATCTGTTAAATCCTCCGGTAATTTTAATTTGCCATGGTTGCGTGACGCTTCAGAAGCCACATTGACGATCCTAGCATTTGTGGATTCGATTAATGAATTGAGCAGTATATGCGTTAACAGCCACGGGGCAAGATAGTTTACTGCTATCATTTCTGCCAAACCCTCTGAGGTTATTCGCTGTTCAAATCCATGTAATCCAGCATTGTTCACTAATACATCAATCTTTGGATAATTAGCTTTAATTTCATCTCCAATACGCCTGACATCTTTCATAAGAGACAGGTCCCCGAAAAAAAAGTCTACCTTTGTACTTGGCGCCAGATCTTTTAGAATGTTCTTGGTCGTTTCAGCACGTTTTTCATTTCTGGCTGTTAAGACTAGATGGGCCCCACGTTTAGCTAATTCAATTGCTACCCATTGTCCAAGACCGTTAGTAGCACCAGTGATTACAATAATCGGATATGCCGACATATAGATCATCCTCCAAATTCTCGAACCAATTACATCCATATTCATGTCTACGCTTTACGGTTGTGGATGCTTTATACTGTAGATCTTCTGCTTGACACTTACCAAAGCTGAAAATATGATTGATATATATCAAGTATATGTATTTTGTTTGATATATGTCAAATATACTTCGAACTAATTCAAATAAGGTGGAGACATATGGATCATAAAACTCAACATCCAAATTCTATAAGAGAGCAATTAGAACTGAATCTTGGTAAACAACTTAATGCACTTATAAGTGCGTCACATGCACTCAATGTAAGAACTGCGGCACTTTTCGATCCATCATTACAACCTGCGGCTTTTCTGATCGTACGTTGTCTTCTTTCGTACGGCTCGGCAAGCGCTACATTTTTGGCGGAATCCACCGCTATGGATCGAAGCTCTGTCAGCCGACTTGTAACTCAGCTTAAACACTTGAATTATGTAAAAAGTGAAACTCACCCTGAAGATCGCCGGGGAGTGTTGATATCCCTGACAGCTACTGGTCGTGAGAAAGCCTTGGAAGCTTTAAAAGAAAAAGAAAATGAGTTTTACCAACGCATTTCAACATGGGAGGATTCCAAACTTGAAGCGTTTATTGATATGCTGAAGAGTTTTAACGGGCAAGAGTGCGAGGAGTAATGATTCGACATAAAGCATCGTATGATGAAAATAGGGGGCATTCAAGAGTGAAAGAAAAAAATATTAGGGAAATTAGGGGAACTGATTATCATGATATTTATTTGTTAAACCAAGACTTTAATCCCAATCTAGATCTATTTCCTGAAGTAAAAGTAAAAGAGAAAATTGAAATGATTATAAAGGAATCAAAAGATGTGATCTTTGTTTGTGAAGAAAACAACGGGGTGTTAGGATATATTCATGGAAGCCCATATGAATTACTTTTTTCTGAATCTTTGGTAAATGTACTAGGATTTGTTGTTAAAGAAAAGTATAGAAATCAAGGTATAGGTAGCATGTTGATTGAGCGTCTTGAACAGTGGGGAAAGTCCCATGGATTTTCTGGGATCAAACTGTTATCTCACCCAAGTCGGATACAGGCTCACAGGTTCTATGAACGACGTGGCTATATGTTTACCAAGGATCAGAAAAACTTTATAAAAAATCTCAAATAAATACATATTTATAGATGAGAACCACCACTTGCATCAACCCATTGACCAGTTATATCTTTATCTCCTTGTTTAGAATTCATGCCTAGTTATATCACAAGGTAATGTTTGAAATGTTGCTCTTTCATCGGAATTCATGTTTTCCACTGTTTGAATGCAGATTTCAAACAGGCTTAATATCGTGATATTTATCATTGAAAAACTAGTTATGTTTAGTACTCTAATGCATCGCATTAAATTGACCATTGTTCAGAAAACATGAAACACCTTCCTTTCCATTTCATGCCTAAATATGTCTGCTAATTAGCAGTTGTATTTAGGCGTTTTTTGTCATACAATGCATCTAATGCTACGGACTCGGTCTTAGAAACAGTAAGGTTTGGACGGTAAATAGGACGTGGTTTCCTTGTATATTTAAGAATCGTGGAACTACTTTGTAGTCGTTCACTCACGACCACGTCAGTCTGAAAAATTAATAATGTTTGGGGCAGTTTTCCGGATCATTAGCGTTTGATGATGAACATATACGAAGGGGAGCGTTCTTTTGGAATCGAAACAATTAACGAGAGGGCTAAAGCCACGGCACGTTGAGTTGATTGCGCTTGGAGGCACGATTGGCGTCGGTTTGTTTATGGGGTCGGCAAGTACGATAAAATGGGCAGGTCCCTCAGTACTGTTGGCTTATCTCTTAGCTGGGATTATTATGTTTTTTGTCATGCGGATCATGGGGGAAATGCTGATTCTTGAACCGGTGACAGGCTCATTCGCTACATTTGCTCATAAATACATCAGCCCTTTGGCCGGTTTCTTGACCGCCTGGAGCTATTGGTTTTTATGGGTTACCGTAGGGATGGCGGAAGTCACTGCGATTGGGGTATATGTGGGCTACTGGTTTCCAGATATTCCGCAATGGCTACCAGCTTTGGCAGGTGTAATTATTATTGCATTGGCCAATTTGGCGGCTGTGAAATTTTATGGGGAATTTGAGTTTTGGTTTGCGATGATTAAGATTGTCGCTATTATCTTCATGCTAGTGGTTGGGACGGGGATGATCTTCTTTGGACTCGGTAACGGTGGACAACCGATAGGTCTATCCAATCTGTTCAGCCATGGCGGCTTCTTTGCAGGTGGCTTGAAAGGGTTTCTATTTGCACTCTGCATTGTAACAGCGGCTTACCAAGGGATAGAGATGGTAGGTATTACGGCAGGTGAAGCTGAAAATCCGAAAACGACATTGCGAAAGGCTATTAAAAACATCATTTGGCGTATTTTGATTTTCTATGTGGGTGCAATCTTTGTCATTGTTACGATTTATCCTTGGAACCAAATTGGAGAGATCGGTAGCCCATTTGTTCTGACTTTTGCCAAGGTAGGAATTGTGGCCGCTGCGGGTATCATTAACTTTGTTGTACTTACAGCTGCGATGTCCGGCTGCAACAGTGGTATTTACAGTGCGGGCAGAATGTTATATACATTAGCTAAGAACGGACAAGCTCCCAAGTTTTTCGGGAAAGTTTCCCCAAGCGGTGTTCCTAGAAATAGTATTATTACGACCATTTCTTTGCTGCTGGTAGGAGTGTTATTTAACTACTTAATGCCTGATTCAAAACTGTTTCTGTACATTTACAGCGCCAGTGTTCTCCCGGGTATGGTACCTTGGTTTGCATTAGCCATCAGCCAATTTAAATTCAGGAAAAAGTGGAAGGACGAAATGAAGGATCACACCTTTAAGTCTCGTTTTTTTCCAATCAGTAATTACATCACTATTGTCTTTTTGTTGCTTGTGATCGTTGGAATGTGGTTTAATCCAGACACACGCTTGTCGTTGATTGTCGGGGCATCATTCATGGCGATCGTCATTGTTGGATATTTTATCTTTGGCATAGGAAAGCGGCAGAGAATTGAAGAATTAGAGGAAAACTAAAAGAAGATTACTAAATACGTAACATTTGCCGAGCGCAATTCAGATGATCCTGAGTCGCTCGGCTTTTCTTTTACATGACGAGAGAGAGGGCTATGGAAGGTTATTACTGAGGTATAGAACCGTGTGGTTAGCCTGTTCGCACTATAAGTGTAAATACAAATACAAAAAAAGTGAGAAGGGAAACGATAAAGCTGGCTATTGCCATACTTTTACGATTGGCCTTAAACTCCGTGATGCCAGAACATAAAAGCACGAGACTAAGAAAAAATTGTGCGATTTTGTATGAATGCTTGTAGGTATCTGGATATACGAGGGATAAAGAAGAAAAGATCATAACAACTACAGCAAATATTAAAGTGAGGATTCTGTAAATATCCATTTTCTTAAACATAGATAAGTCCAACCTTCCTATATATTCCTATTGCATTATATTCTAAGGGTGGAATCTTTGGATTACAAATAAATACAAAAAGAGGAAATGGACAAAAAGATGGTAGACAGAATAAAGTGAAGGTGTCCCAAGTAATACTTTGGGGACACCTTCACAATTAAAGTCACTTGTACAACTTATGATTTACATAGCTTACATTGTGCTAATGTCAATCACGAATCTATACTTCACATCAGAAGCTAACACTCGTTTGTAGGCTTCGTCAATCTGGTCGGCCGAAATCACTTCAATTTTAGGAACAATATTGTGTTTTGCACAGAAATCCAACATTTCCTGTGTCTCACGGATGCCTCCTATCATTGAACCAGCAAATGAACGGCGATGTCCGATAAGGGACATCACATTTAGTGACAACGGCTCCCCAGGGGCACCGACATTCACCAAAGTTCCATCTAGATTGAGTAGTGCAAAATAAGCATCCATATCGATGGCAGCACTTACCGTGTTAATAATCAAATCAAAGTGCCCAGCAAGTTTTTCAAATGTTTCTGGTTCGCTTGTAGCATAATAGTGATCCGCACCAAATTGCAAGCCATCATCTTTTTTCTTTAATGTTTGGGATAGAACGGTTACCTCAGCACCCATAGCATGTGCGATCTTGATAGCCATATGGCCAAGGCCTCCCATTCCCACAACGGCCACTTTCTTATCTGGACCAGCACCCCAGCGGTTCAACGGTGAATAAGTCGTAATACCTGCACAAAGTAATGGAGCAGCCACGTCAAGCTCAATGTTATCTGGAATTTTTACTACAAAATCCTCAGTTACGACAATGTGGGTAGAATATCCGCCTTGTGTAGGCTCGCCGTATTTGTCAACACCAGCATAGGTAGGGACATTCCCTTTAAGGCAGTATTGTTCCTCTCCTTTACGACAGTTCTCACATTCGCCACAGGAATCAACCATACAGCCAACCCCTACCCGGTCACCAACTCTGTACTTTGTAACCTCAGATCCTACCTCCGTGACAATCCCTGCAATTTCATGTCCAGGTACGAGAGGGTAGTTCACTGGCCCCCATTCGCCGTGAGCAGTGTGGATGTCAGAATGGCATATGCCGGCATATTTAATTTCAATCAGAACATCGTGTGAAACAAGATCCCGTCGTTTAATTTCAGCCGATCGAAATGGTTTGTCTGGGCCATCGGCAGCTCGTGCTTTAGCAGTTATCATAAACAGCCTCCTATTATTTGTATTTTTCAAGAGAATGAAGTTATATCGGTATAAATTGAAAACTAGCTGAAGTCGGTTGAAGTTCCTCTTCATTTATTTCCATTTATACTTTTTCTCTTGCAAATCAATGTTAATCCTTATAGTTAACTCTAAGTCAAGCGCAGATTTATAAGCCTCTATCCAGTAATGTTGTTTTCTTGCTAATTATATTTCGTTAGATAGCACCTGATTCTACTTTTCCTATAAGGGGACTTTGACATTCAACAAATAACTTGATAGAATCCCCCTTATATCATAGAGTTAACTCGAAGTCTATGTCATTAAAAATAGGAGATACATGATGAAGACATATTCTATCAGCGAAGTTGCAAAAGAATTGAATCTTACAGCATACGCTTTGCGTTACTACGACAAGGAGGGACTTATGCCTTTTGTAGAACGGACATCTAGCGGAACAAGATTATTTAAAGAATCCGATATCGACGCTTTAAAAATAATTGAATGTCTAAAATCTACCGGGATGCCGATCAAAGAAATTAAAAATTTCATTGATTGGTGTTCTGGTGGGGATTCCACACTACAACAAAGATATGACATGTTTATGGAACGAAAAGCTACTGTAGAAGCACAAATGGAAGAACTTAAAAAAACAATGGAAGTTATTGAACATAAATGCTCATATTACAAAACTGCATTGGAAGCCGGAACGGAAAATATTCATAAAAACAATAAAATAGGGAGTCTCATTACTAACTAATAGAAAAGCATCTGTAATTCATCCATTTTTATATGAATTACAGGTGCTTTCGTTTGTAATATTGGATTTACTACAACCTACTGATTTAAAACAGCGCGATCGGCTTTAGAAAACTAGGAACCAACTATAATGTAACTTGAACAGACAGGAGTAGTACCGAGGATCAAGTATTCCGAAAGTCAACGGGCAATTTGCCCATTATATAGGTTGAGAGCCACGACTTTAGTTCAGAAAACAACGAATTACTATAGAATCATCGAGGATAATCAGGAGTATGGTCCAGTATTCCCTCATTTTTATTTTTGATAAGATTAATTCCATATTATTGAAGACTACAATCAGACCGCAAAGGTATAAAGAATGATACATAAGGAAATGAGGAAGGTACTAATGAAGGCAAAAGCGTATATTATTTTGTTGACTGCTGTAATAAGTTTAGCTGCTTTGCTGACTGCATGCGGTGACTCCAAGAAGCAAATTGAAGGTGAATCTACGACTGGAGCAGCAACGGCAACGACTACGACTACACAGAATGCCAAGGTGGACAATGCGGAACAGGCTGGTGTGGATGGTGTTGTGAGCAATACTACAGACCAAGCTACAAAAGGTAATGGGAAGACGTATTCCGACGTGGCTAAAGAAGCAACGAAACCCGATCAGCCAGCAGGACAAATAGGGTTAAATACGACGCAGGAGCAGCTTCTTACCTTTGCAGATCGTTATGGGCTGGTACGAGTACAGGATCATCCGATTCGGCGGGTTTCCGATCCAACCGGGAAACATGTAAACATTGCAAATTACAGTGATTCTGTCGTGAATTTATATACAGAAGAACCCATCCACCTGAATACAGATGAACTTATCCATGAAGCTTATAATTTTTTTACAGAGGGAGTTGCTCCAGGTGAGTCCTACAAGAAGTGGGAGGAAACTTCTAATACAGAAAGAGGACTCGTCAAAATGCTCTATTTGTCACGCGAGGGACTTCATATTTTAGAAGAAGCGATGAAGACGCATGATTACTCTAGTCCATCGGTCCAAAATACGCTGGGATTTTTTAAGGTTGCTTCAGAATTTGAGTCTATGATGCCTGTTGCCCAGACACCTACAGACATCAGCTTGTACGATATGTACGATCAACGCGTTAAGCCCGAGTGGAAGAAACTAAGTGACATTAAAAACCCTGCCGCGAATGAAAAGGCCTTCGCTGTGGCCTATCAAAAAGCAAGGGATGAGACCAATAATCTTATGGGGCTATTAAACATTATGGTGTCTACAGAAATGGAAAAACGTCTCAAAGCTGCAACCGATCAGTAAAACACAGGCAAATAGTAAATTATCAAGGACATAATTTATCCATACTTTCTTCTAATATTTAACTGTCGATAGAATTATTGAAAGGCTATAATTCTAATGATGATTTGAGTGTACTTGGAGAAAAGAGGTTGAGGGTATAATGTTGAAAAAATGGCCATTAGTATTCATGATAGGTATTCTCATGCTGTTATCCGTAGGCTGGAACAGTGGAATATCTTATGCGAAATATTATTACGAATACACTTGGGATCAGTACAAGGGGACTGAAATCAAGACGTACAGGCTGACACCAGTAGCTGGAAGAGCTGGATTTATGGATCAGGAAAAGGCCTTAGCTGCTATTGGCAAAACCCCGAATGTGTATGGAAAGTTCAGTGGCTATAGAACAGAGAAAACAACTGAAATTGCAACCAAGAGTGTAACAGATGAGGTTTATAAATATGCAGTTGTTGATTTTATTAGCGATAAGGAGCCAGAAACTGTAGAATACGTTAATCCAAAAGGCGGAGTTCCTCATACATGGAACGGAACCGATGAGATTCGAATTTTTATGAGAGGATCTGAGGCAGCTTCTTTGGCAGAGCTGTTTTATGAGGGAACTCCAAGTGAAGGACGCTATCATTTTAATGCTGACGATGTCTACTTAGTTACATTCTGGTCCAGCACAGTAAAATCAATCACTGAAATGTCTGCTGAAGCACTAGTTGAGGAAGGCCCCCCTACGCTTATAAATCGAGAGTTGGTAGGCCAAATAAAAGACAGAGATCCTGCTGCTTATCCGCAAAACGGAACTTTAAACGGCTACTTTTATGTTTATAAGGGTTCAGAGTTTAAAGAGAATTAAAAGAGCAGACAGTATTTAATAAGTATATATACACGAGAACGAGATAACATTTTGTATTCTCCAAGCGAATGCGGATACAGATGTTATCTCTTTTTTTATTTGTATACGGGATCAACATAGTAACTCAAAAAGATGATAAATATTTAATTACCAATGAAAACCATTGTTTAGTGATAGGGAATTACGGCTTAAAAAAGGATGGTGAATAAACAGGATAGTAGATTGCCAAAACCACTTTTTTTACTGGCTTTATTCAATCCTAGGGCGATTATTCCGATAATTCAAGTATATACAGTTTGGTGTTAACAGTAATGAAAAACCGATTGAAAACAAGAGAGATTAATTTTCAAAGTTGATATGAAGGTACAGGCGAAAGTGGCTCAGTGCTATCGCGTAAAGGAGGTGTAATGATTCCGAATAATGAATTATGAAAAAAAGTTAAAACAAATTAGGCATTACATGGCTGGTTTACTGGCTGTCTGGTTGTTCTGTATACATAGTGCGCCTGTTTTTGCGGACAGAGCCTTTAACGATATCGAACATTCCTATGCAGCTGATGCGATTGAGGCCATGGCTGCTCAAGGTTATGTTACGGGTTATCAGGATGGGAGCTTTCGACCTTTACATTTTATCTCGCGACAGGAATGGGCAAGCATTTTCGCTAAAACCTTAAAGCGAACATCGAATAACAGAGGCATAACTTCTTTTCGTGATGTGTCACCGTGGGCTTTACCCTATGTACAGGCCTTGCAGGAAGAGAGCATTACGAAAGGAATTAGTGATCAATTATTCGGTGCCAAGCACAATATGACTCGTCAGGATATGGCCGTTTGGTATGCCCGCTATTTTGGTGTTACTGAAGATACCCGATCGGCTGGTATATCCAGTTTTGTGGATCAATCTGATATATCAGGTTATGCACAAACGAGCGTATGGCTGATGGAACGGCTGGAACTGATCGAGGGAGATACGAATCACTATTTCCATCCTAAAGAGTCTGTGAGACGGCAGGACGCCACGCTGGTTGCTTATCGAATATGGTTAGGCGGTGACGGTCTGAGAGAACGTGCCAAGCGTTTGCTAGGGTCATTAGGAAATGGAACTGCAACGATGCCTCAGACGACCAGCCAACAAGAATCGAAGAAGATTGCGGTCGATGTGACACCGGAAATTAGTCAACAACCTGTGAATTCGGAAGTCGAGGAGCCCAAAAGGCATCGTCCAAGCCCTGATTCACCAGTATCTCCGGTGACACCACCAGAACTGAAGCCGGAACCGCCAGTTACACCACCGGGACCTAATCCCAAACCACCAGTAATTCCGGTAGATCCATCGGATCATTCTTCGGATTTTCTGGTAGATGAGGTCGTAATCAAGGCGCAGGAGCTGGTAAATCAACCGGAAACCTACCCTTCATATCAGCTATCCTTTCAGCTCTACAATAAAGGGCGACCCGTAAGCATTCCTGCTGCCAGCGTCACAAGTGTTACGTACACATTTAGTGATGGGTTAGGTATTTTAGATGAACAAGGGAAAATTGCACATCCCGAAAATATTCCGGCTACGGATAGCTTCATTCCTGTAGAAATGAAGGTCACTATTGCCAAACCTTATCAGGTTCTTACAGCTCAGACCAAGCTGATCGTGAAAGGGAAGACTCCGCCGGCAGAGCCACCGAACGTAATCAGGTCCGTATACTTGGCCACATATACTATTTCAGAGGCTGCTACTTTAGATCCTGCTGCTTGGAATATGTCCTACGTATTTCATAATGCTAATGGAGAGGTTATAGCTCCTGGATTGCTGCCCTCAGACTTGATACTTCGGGTAGAGGATTCCAGAGGAATATTTGACGAGGATGGAAAGATTGCCAACCTTCATTTGATTCCGACAGTGAACTCGGTCATTCCATTAAAGATCACGGTTGAGTCGCCATCTCAAGGGGTTCTCTTCACATCTGATGCGGAATTAACGGTAGAACCCGGGGAACGCAAAAAGCAATACTTTGCTGTCTCCATCATGCTGCAGGGAAGCGCGACGACGGTAGATCAAATCAAGCAAGCGCGCCAATTGCTGATGGACCACTTTGGTCCCAATATCAAAGTGACGTGGGCGATGGAAAACGGATTTGTTTTTGTAGAAGCAAATCGCCCGCAGCTTAAACAGGTTTTGGCATACGTTGATCAATATGACGACGAAGTCGGAATGTTGGATGGGTATCCGAACCAGTTGAAATTTCCTATTTGGGAAGCAAAGATGGATGAGTGGCTGTATATGTATCGTTATAATGCATTCAATGAGCTGCACCAATCCGGTACAATGGGATCACCATCTGTGTTTGAAAGCATGGATACAGACCAATATCGGAAGTATCTGCCGAAATCATTGACCAGCTTTACGGTGAATCCCGAACAGACTCAATGGCTTGAAGATCACTATCGGATTACATCCGCGATGGGATGGTCGGCTACACAATATAATGTCAACGGCATGTATGGTGAGGGCTCTCCATTGATGCCTTACTGGTCCCATAAGGACAATTCGATTGTTCCCGCACAGGGACTTGCAGATAATAGCGGTACCGTATTCATGAATTCGGTTACGATTGATCCGATTGGATCACGCTATACGAAAGATTCCTCACGCTGGACTCTTCATCCGCTTGACCCATATGTGACTGAGACGGATGCAGCACCACAACTGTATATAGTACAGCAATATTTGGATAACCCTTATCAACGTATAAATACGGTAAACTACTTGTCCATTATTTTGGACATCAACGCACTTGCCAACACACATAACATGGCTCCAATATGGGAGAATTTTGTGAACCACTTCCCTGTTGATCGCAAGGTTGAGATTGTGGGTGTAAACGGGTTAAAACAGATTTATGAATCGGTAGCAGGATCCAATAATGATCATACGGAGTTTACGCTTATGTTTAGGGGCTCTGGCATTAAGACGGCTATGGATTCCAATAATTCACCAGCGAATCTGCGCTATTTGTGGACCGAAAATGCCTCACAGCGGATTATTTTATCCAAAGAGGATGGAGATGCGGCATGGTCCATTATTGACTTTACCGATTATACCCGAAAACCGGTTCCGAAGATGGCCTACAACTTGGATGGTCACACGGACGTAAGCTATGTCACCGGAAGGAACTTCAAGCTATGTCCAACGGCTCCTTTAACAGCAGATGAAATTCAACGCGTAAAGGATCGTTTGAAGGAGATTTACTTTGCAGAAGAAGTAAATTATCAGTAAGTAATTGGAAAAAATTAAGAGCTAAGGTTTTATGAAAAAGGGGTGTCCCCACAGCCATCGAAATGGCTGTGGGGACACCCCTTTGTTTTAGAGAAAAGGTTTTACACCCACTCAATAACCTGATCTACAGATCGCCGAGTTTTGCCACGCGGCTCGTTGAGACGGTAGCCAAATGCCACCATACAAGAAATACCGAAATGCTCGGCATCCATAATGCCTTCTTCGGAGAGGATGCGTTCGATTTCCTGTTTATTAAAACCTTCGATCGGACAGGAATCAATGCCGATTTGAGCTGCGGCAGTCATCATGTTGCCCAGTGCGATGTAGGTTTGTCGGCAGCCCCACTCGAACAAGGCTCTTTTATTTTCCTCCAGCCCAAAATCTGATTTTAGAAAGGCATCATACACTTTCTCTCTGCCTTGAATCACGTCAGCTGGTAATTGTTGCACGTTCTCCATCATACTCTTGATATAATCGGAGGAGGCTACCATATCTTCAGGAAGTCTAGAGAGAATGAGTACAAAATGGCTGGCTGTTGGCAATTGTTTTTGGGCCCCCCAAGAGTAAGGCAGTAGCTTCTCACGCATAGCTTTACTCTGAACGACAACAAATTTCCAAGGTTCAAAGCCAAACGAGCTTGGAGATAAACGACCGGTTTCAAGAATAAAGTCGAAGTCAGAATCGCTAATTTTCTTATGACTATCAAATTCCTTCGTTGCATGTCTGAACTCGTATGCAGATAAGATTTGATCTTTAGTAGTAGCTAAGGTTTCCATCGTTATTCCACTCCTTATGGATGTGATTAAAATTGACGCTTACCAAGTGACATGCTTAATATTAGAATATACATGATCGTTTTTGAAGTACGCACATTAATGTGCTGTAGTATATAAAATGATACTAAGGAGGAGAAAAGCCTATGCGCAATCGGAAAGGCGGCTTTGGGGAATGTACCGCTGGGAATGATCAGGCGTGTCCAGTTGAGTTCACGCTGGACGTGATTGGGGGCAAATGGAAAGGAATTATTTTATATCATCTCATGTATGGGACTAAGCGATTTAGTGATTTTCGGCGGATCTGTCCGGGGATCACCCAGCGTATGCTGACACTCCAATTGCGCGAGCTGGAAGAGGATGGTGTCGTTCACCGTGAAGTATACCAACAGGTTCCGCCTAAGGTTGAATACTCTCTCACCGAATTCGGAAAAACGCTCATCCCGATTATTAACTTGATGAAAGATTGGGGAGAAGAATATAAAACAAAACAGCGATCACCAGAAAGCAGCCTTCAGCAACCTAGCCCCAATGTGTAGGTTTTTAAAGACGACTCCTCGAAAAAGACCTGGCCATCATTTTGGCAGGTCTTTTGATTTATTAAGGAGGAATGTACAAAGTTAGTTTTTCAGTTGACAGCAAGGACGACGCTTGATATATTTCTTACGATATTGATAATCATTATCATGTGAATTGGAAGATCATCTCCACAATATATAGGGGGCTAATCAGTTGAAAAGAAAATCGTATTTTATGATGACAGCTATGTTACTTGTATTGTCTGTATTCATCAGCGCTTGCAGCGGAAATAATAATGGAAGTAATCCGGCTTCATCTTCGGGAAATAAGCAAGAGTCGGCTACTACTGGAGAGACGAGAAGCTTTAAAACGGTTAAGGGGGATATTCAAATTCCCGCTAAGCCGCAGCGTATTGTAACGGATTTTTACGGCGGAGAACTGCTGTCCGTAGGTACTAACGTGGTGGGTGTGGAGCCGACTGCGTTTCAAAATCCTTTTCTGACCGATTTGCTGAAGGAAAAAGGAACCAAAGAGGTGGGTGATCCGACCAATTTGGAAAAGACGTTGGAACTCAAACCCGATCTGATCGTGGTTATGAAGGATACGAATTATGAGGCTTTGTCAAAAATCGCACCTACCTTGTACATTCCGTACGGTACGACGACTAATATCTATGACACGGTCAAGCTGTTCGGTGATATCGCCGGGGAAAAGGAGAAGGCTGAGCAATTTATTGCTGCATTTGATAAAAAGGCCGCTGAAGGTCGCGCACGCCTTAAAGGTGTGATTGACGAAAAGGCAACTTTCGGTCTGTATGAGCTGACGGACAAGCACGCACTTTGGATCTTTGGCGACAATGCGGGTCGCGGCGGACAAGCCGTGTACAATGCGCTCAATCTGAACATGCCAAAGAAAACAGCTAACTCCAAGGAACAAACGGTGCAGCTTTCGATGGAGGTATTACCGCAGTATGATGCAGATTATATGTTCCTGACTACGTATGACCCGGAGAAAAAGGGTGACGCACTCAAACAACTGAAGTCGTCCGCTGTGTGGGGGAATCTTCCGGCGGTGAAGAACAATAGAGTGTTCTTTAACGATTTTGATACGTACTATCGCTACGATCCAATCGCTATTACAGGACAGATTGATATGATCGTAGATATGCTGGTCGAAAGAGAAAAAGAGAATAAAGCTAAACAATAGGTGTGAGATTCTGCGTTGTGACGAATTGTCCAAAACAGATAGGAAGTTGCATAATATACGCAGTATATAGCTATAAAACCAGTCCAACATAAATCATGTTTAGACTGGTTT
The DNA here is from genome assembly GCF_038592965.1 of Paenibacillus sp. FSL L8-0158. Taxonomy (GTDB): domain Bacteria; phylum Bacillota; class Bacilli; order Paenibacillales; family Paenibacillaceae; genus Paenibacillus; species Paenibacillus polymyxa_D. The sequence goes on from NZ_CP151949.1 coordinate 980,842, forward strand.
TTATTTACTATTTCGTCGTAATTTCGATAGTATCTTCTTTTTGTATCCAATTTACCTTGGCTCCTAGTGTCTCGCTGATCAGCCTTAGTGGAAGATAACCAATACCGTTCACCATGAAGGGCGGATTGGTGAGTTTTACGGCTTTACCGTTCACTTTTGTTTGGCTAGTTTTGAAATTTATTTCTAGAGAGACAGGATGGCCTTCTGTCTTAGACTGATTCATTTTCGCTATTTTGCTGTTGTAATCATATGTGACCTCGGCCCCCAGTTTGTCAAAAACAGAACGTAGGGGAATAAATGCCTGCCCATTGCGGGAAATGACACCATTACTCAGAGGGACAGGCGAACCATTGAGACGGACAAGAATCGGTTTTTGTACAGGAACTGGTGAACTATAAAGAAACTCATAGTCCCCTATACCAAGCTGCGCGTGTTTGTTGACACCCCAGCCCCATAAGGCGCCATCTGCTTTTTGCATGATTACGTGCCGTGGACCTGCTTTGATACTTTGAATATTTTTAGCAAGCAATGTAAAGGGTGCATTGGATGATAACTTTTCACTATCTGGAGACGTAACATATACATTCCCAGCTGTGGTAAGGGCAAGGATGGAGCGTTCAACGAAAAAGGCGTCTTTAACATTCTGTACTCCTGTTAATAATACAGGAGTATTTTCGTTGTGATAGGTTGTATTATCTGAGGGACCTGTAACTGTAGTACCCCAGAACCATAGCCGACGTTGCTGATCAATCGCGAAATTGGAATACCTATTGGCCTTGATTGTCTTGATGCCCGATAAAGCTTGAATTTGCGATACGGATATAGTTTCGGACGGAGTTACATTTTTATCAAATTCTTTGGGCCACGTCCACACGGTGCCATCTTTTTTTAAGGCTATGTTTTTAGAGATTGCTGTAATATCCTTTAATGATGAAATAGGTTCGAAACCCTGCAAGGCTTTTGTATTTTTCCATACACTGCCGTCTTTCTTTAGGAATATCCAACGTTCTTCATATTTCGGTCTTTCTTCATAGTAACTGTCTATATGGGCAACCTCGTCGATGCCAGATAGGGCTTGAAAAGGACTAGAAATGTTTCCATTGTCGAGTCGATCAGTGGAAGATATGCTGCCCTCGCTGCTCAGAGCGAGCACATGATCATTCAAACTACTTACAGCTACGAGGTTCTGTAGTCCTTCCAGAGGAACGAATTTCACGGATTCAGCAATATTATTTCTAGGCACATACCAAGCAGAGTGGTCTTGTAAAGTAAATATCAGATCGCCCTCGTTGATGATATTAGAAAATGTTTTCACAACGTCCGGCTTACCCTCTACACGAGTCGGTACGGATTGATTATAGCCCCACAGCCACAAGCTTCCATCAGATTGAATCAGACTCCCGGAATCATATGAACGAATACGGGATGTAGACTCCCTTTCGTTCGCCCACGCGTTAGAGCTGAATAACAATAACGTGATTATACTGAGTAATAGAGCCCGTCTTTTCATACGATTTTCCTCATTTCTTGATCAATGTGTATAAGATAAAAAAATGATATCTTGGAGAATATCCCCTATCCATAGACGAAGAAAGTATAGAAAAGTTTTCCATAAATAGTGAAATGCAATAAAAAAACCTCCAAACCCACGATTAGAAATGGATTTGGAGGTTACTATTTTTTGCAAATACCCAGAAGATATGGGTTAGACGGACTAGACAGTGTGTTCGGGCAGATTAATTCGCTATTCGACTGCGTACGGTCAACAAGGTTTGCTCTTTAATTTGTCCGATTTCACGAAGAAGTGCGGCTGTTTTAGCTTCGTAGGATTGTTTGACATCCAAGTCCTTTAACGAGGCAAGGTTAATGTCAACAGTAAGCAGGGCAGATTGAGCGGCGGCTTCGAACAGGATCGCGCCGATGCCGAGATCCGAAATCACATTTTTATTGGACATTTCCACAATGCTATACGCTTGCGACAATCCGTCTCGGCATACTTCCAGCAGGCGCATGGGTACTTCAATGGCAGCGATCACCGCTGTCTGTAAGGAATGGGTACGATAGCGCTTTTCTTCGTCTGTTTCCTTGGGCAAACGCAGTGCGGTCATGTACTGTTCAAAGGATTGGATGTCTGCGACCATTAGTTCCTCACAATGTGTAGACAATCTTTCCATGCTGCTAATGACGTCCGTGATTTGTTCATGGATGTGCGCGTATTTTTCTCCTTGTGAAAGGTTGGCGGTCATAGAGGTCATAGCCGCGCCTAGGGCCGCAGCCAGTGCGGATACACTTCCTCCGCCGGGGGTAGGCGCTGCACTTGCAGCCTCTTTCAGAAAATGTCCGATGGAATGATTCCACGACAGTTCACTCATGAATAGACCACCTCTCTGGAGTAGTGTTGCAGATGTATCGCTTTGAGCAGATTTTTGTACAAAATCGCAGTCGTTAAGGTGCCAACACCGCCGGGAACCGGAGAAATAGCATGTACTTTTTCCCCCACGTCTAAAGCGGCATCCCCCACTATTTTTCCCTCTAGCGTCTCATTAATTCCCGCATCTATTAGAATCAGACCAGGATGAACCATATCCTGTGTAATCACATCAGGGCACCCGACTGCGACGAAGGCAATGTCTGCATGGCTCAAATGCTCTGCAATATCACGCGTACCTGCATGACAAGCGGTAACAGTGGCATTTTCTCTTTGCAACATGTGGAAAAGGGGAAGTCCCACTGTCTGCCCGATGCCCACGAGTGTAACATTTTTGCCTGCCAAGGTATGACCGTAATGCTTGAGCAGCTCGATACAGGCTTGAGGTGTTGCGGGGTATAGTCCGGCGTCACCTGTTACGGTAGCCAGCTTGTTATCAGGTGTAATCCCATCAATATCCTTGTAGGGGGCGATGGATTGTTTAATAACGGAGGCGGAAAGATGTTGGGGAAGCGGCAGTTCCAGCATAATGCCATGTACATGGGATGCATCGTTCAGACTGCCGATCAGGTGCAGTAGCTCGGCTTCGCTAACATGACGATCAAAAGTATGGAGATGAAATGAGATGCCCAGCTTCTCTGCTATTTTTTGCTTGGTCCGTGCATAGTATGCAGATGCCGGATCACCTTCTACCAATAGGGTTGCCAGATGGGGACGGTGCCCTTGCTGCTTCATTTCTTCTACCTGTGAACGGATCGTTGCATATACTTGCTCAGCTGCTTCTTTGGATTTCATGATAATAGCCATAGTCCGAGCCTCCTCTGAATTTATCGCATAATGGAATCAACAGGGTGTCAAAACGAAAAAAAAGTATTTGCACAAGGTCGTCAAGACAGACGAATCCTCTGCAAATACTTCTCCCAGGCGAACGGTACGCTTTTTTTGTATGCTCCCTCGTGGTTCATTCCACTGACTTCGCCAGTCACATACAGCGTTATTATACCTTATATTTTAACAAACAATCATTAGAAAAGAAACCCGCGAACATTTGGAAAACGGGTTATGTTACTTGTCTATATGACAAATGTCATATACACGAACTGACGTTTATGACTACAGCGCCTACAGGCTGCACCTTATACTGAGATTAGATCAACATGTACGCCTAACAGGATCAAGGTATAGGCGTCATTTTTAAGGAGGATCATAATGAGTATGACACAACTCCCATTAGCCCAATTGAAAAAAAATATGGCTCCCTACGAGAAAATAAACACGAAATCCAGCGTTCTGCAACTCATCAATACCTTGGGTCCACTGATCCTATTGTGGTATGCTGCTTATCTTAGCCTGTCGGTTTCGTACTGGCTGACGCTTCCCATTGCCATTGTTGCATCGGGGTTTGTGGTACGGACGTTTATTATTTTTCATGATTGTGGTCATCAATCCTTCTTCAAAAGCCGCAAGCTGAACGACATTGTGGGAACGATTACAGGTATTATTACGCTCTGCCCTTATCACCAATGGAAAAATAGTCACGCGATCCACCATGCAACCAGCAGTAATTTGGATAAAAGAGGCACAGGTGACATGTGGGTGCTTACGGTAGAAGAGTACACAGAGGCTTCCACATGGACACGGCTGGCCTATCGGATATATCGAAATCCTTGGGTTATGTTCGGACTAGGTCCGATCTATACTTTTTTGATTTCCTACCGCTTTAATATCAAGACAGCCAAACGCAAGGAAAAAATGAACACCTATGTGACGAATATATCCATCGTTGCATTGTATGCACTGTTGTGCTGGGCTATTGGATGGCAGGCATTCCTTCTCGTACAGGCACCTATCTTTTTTGTATCCGGTATGTTGGGAATCTGGCTATTCTATGTACAACACCAATTTGAGGATTCTTATTTTGAGCACGATGAAGAGTGGAGTTATATTAATGCAGCCGTAGAAGGCAGTTCTTATTACAAGCTTCCTAAAGTATTGCAATGGATTACGGGCAATATCGGGTTTCACCACGTTCATCACTTGAGTCCCAAAGTGCCAAATTATAATTTGGAGAAAGCGCATGAAGCGACACCGTTACTTCAAAAGGCGACCACGATCACAGTGAGTAGCAGTCTGCAATCGTTGAAGTTCCGACTTTGGGATGAAAATACGAAAACCTTTTTGACCTTTAAACAAGTGAAGCCGCTCCTCAGCAAACGTGTTGCTGTTACGAAACCCATCCCTACACCTGTTGTAAGCACAGAAAGAAAATAACGTTGTACAAAACTTGGTATGATAAGATAAGGGATATAAGTCATGTGAAGTAGAAGAGGGTGGGCAGGATGCAAAAATGGTATCAGATTTTCCAAAGAAATACCGGGCTTAGCCCTTATGTGTGGGTCGTCTTTTATATCCTGCCCTTTTACTATTTTAGCTCATCATCTACAAGTCATATTATTCTGGGTACTGCTATTATTCTGGTGTTTTTTGCTTGTTATGTACTGGCTTTTGTCTCAAAAGGCTGGCTCATATATTTTTGGACCAGTGTACAGATTGCCATATCGATTACCATGACACTGCTGTTCAGCTATATGTACTTTTCCATATTTATCGCCTATCTGATCGGTAATATTAAAAGTAAGGCTGCATTTACGACGCTGTATATTATTTTAATGGTTATTACGATTGGATTGATCAATTATGGTTTTGTTTCTCAGAATCCCGTATTTATTAAACAGATTCCTTTTATCCTGCTCAATCTGATCGGTGTGATTCTCCTTCCAATTACGAATTTTAATCGCAACAAAAGTGATCGGCTCCAAGTCCAATTAGAGGATGCCAATAAGAAAATATCGGAATTGATTAAGCTGGAGGAACGGCAAAGAATTGCGCGTGACCTACACGATACCTTAGGTCAGAAGCTGTCACTCATCGGGCTGAAGAGCGATTTGGCAGGCAAACTGATGGATCAGTACCCGGAGCGGGCTCATGTCGAAATTAACGATGTTCGTCTCACGGCGAGAAGCGCGTTAAAAGAAGTGCGGGAAATGGTTACTCAAATGCGCGGTATGCGACTAGAGGATGAGCTGCTACGTATTCGGCAGATTTTAAAGGCTGCTCACATTGAATTGACCCTGGAGGGCGACCCAAAGCTGGAGCATACATCATTAATGAATGAGAATGTCCTTAGTATGTGTATGAAGGAAGCAGTAACTAATGTGGTTAAGCACAGCGGAGCCACCGCTTGCTCCATCACGATTGAGCCGTCTCGTAAGGAATTGACTCTTCGGATTCAGGATAATGGAGTCGGTATTACGAGAGAAAATGGAACCCTTCGTGGAAACGGCCTGCAAGGTATGAAGGAAAGGCTCGAATTCGTGAACGGATGTATGGAGCTACGTTCAGATCAGGGAACGACCTTGGTCATTAAAGTGCCCAATATCCCTGAAAAGCCGAATGAGGAGGTGGGGCCATGATTCGAATTGTTATCGCGGAGGACCAGCGTATGCTGCTGGGTGCTCTAGCTTCCCTGCTGGACTTGGAAGAGGACATGAAAGTAGTCGGAAAAGCAAGCAACGGGGAAGAAGCTGTAGAACTAGTGAAGCTGCATCAGCCAGATATATGCATTATGGACATCGAAATGCCGATAAAGAGCGGATTGGATGCGGCTGAGGAACTCAAAGGCTTGAACTGCAAGGTGCTGATTTTAACTACGTTTGCTCGCCCCGGGTATTTTGAACGAGCGATCAAGGCGGGGACACACGGTTATCTGCTCAAGGACAGTCCCAGTGAAGAGCTGGCTTCCTCCATTCGCAGTATTATGGCAGGTCGGCGTATCTATGCCCCGGAACTGGTCGATGATGCTTATGCCGAAGTCAACCCGCTAACTGAACGTGAAAGGACCGTGTTGGCGCTTATTGCTGACGGAAAGAACACAAAAGAGATTGCTAGTGAACTGTATTTAACGACAGGGACGGTGCGCAATTATATTTCAGTCATTCTCGATAAGCTGGGTGTCAGTAACCGGATCGAAGCGATTACACGTTTTAATGAAAAAGGTTGGTTTAAATGAGAAACAGGGACGCTATGAAGCAAAATATAGCGCTCTGTTTTTTTGTTTTATCCATAGATTTGGTATGCCTTTAGCGTACTACCTTGTGATACAATAGGATAGTTGTCCACAGGATGGACTGGAGTACAAGGAGGAGCAGAACCCCATGAAACAAGCCCCATTTATAGCCGTTGAAGGGCCAATCGGAGCAGGCAAAACGACGTTAGCTTCGATGCTTTCAACCGAGCTGCATTTGCCGATAATCAAAGAAATTGTCGAGGAGAACCCATTTCTCGATAAATTTTATCAAAATATAGATGAGTGGAGTTTTCAGCTGGAAATGTTCTTTCTCTGCAATCGGTATAAGCAGTTGGAGGATACTGGTCTGCAATATATCGAGAAAGCTCAGCCCGTTATTTCTGATTACCATATCTACAAGAATTTGATTTTTGCTGAACGTACGCTTAAGGGTGTAAAGCTCGAAAAATATCGTCAAATCTATCATTTGCTCACAGATGATATGCCTAAGCCGGACATTATCATTTATATTAAGGCAGATTTGGATACCTTGCTGGGGAGAATTCGCAAGCGTGCACGCTCTTTTGAACAGGAGATGGACCCCGCCTATCTGGAGCAATTGATCATAGATTATGATAAAGGCATGCAGTTTCTCGCTGAACAGTCCCCTTCCCCTCGTATATTGATCGTGAACGGGAATGAAATTGACTTTGTAGAAAATCAGGCACAATTTAAACAAATTGTTTCCGATGTAAAGGAGCTTATATAGTGAATAATTACAACATTCCTGCGAATGCCTTGATTACGGTAGCAGGCACAGTGGGTGTAGGTAAATCCACGCTGACCGGTGCTTTGGCCGGACGCCTTGGTTTTAAAACCTCTTTGGAGCAGGTCGATCATAATCCTTATCTGGAGAAATTTTATCACGATTTCGAGAGATGGAGCTTTCATTTGCAAATTTATTTTCTTGCGGAACGTTTCAAGGAACAAAAGAATATTTTCCTGTCTGGTGGAGGCTTTGTGCAGGATCGTTCTATTTATGAGGATACAGGCATTTTTGCGAAAATGCATGCCGATCAAGGAACGATGAACCCTACCGATTATGAAACGTATACTAGTCTGTTTGAGGCGATGGTGATGACACCGTTTTTCCCGCATCCTGATGTGTTGATCTATTTGGAAGGCAGCTTGCCCTCCATACTGAGTCGGATTGAGGAGCGCGGTCGCGAGATGGAGATCCAGACCGAGCGTTCTTATTGGGAGCAAATGCATCGCAGATATTCCAATTGGATCAACGAATTTGATGCCTGTCCTGTACTGCGTCTGAACATTGATGAGTATGATGTACACGACCCTGCTTCCATGGATGCCATTTTGGAAGAAGTAGGAAAAGTAATATCAAAAAAATAGAGATATAACCCCAAATAAATAACAGGGACTGTGGTACAATCAGTATAAATTAAGCTGATAGACCGCAGTCTTTTTTTGTCGAATGAACATGTTGAAGCACGAGATATGACTAACGGTATAGTGGACAAGACTAGGCTGGAATGCGAGAATAGGTACATATGAATTGTAATGACTCACGGGAAGGATGGGATACTGTGATGCGTTTTGGTATTGTTGGAACCAACTGGATAACAGAGAGGTTTATTCAAGCTGCGATGGAGACGGACGAATTTTCCCTGACGGCGGTATACTCACGCACAGAGGATAAAGGCAAAGCTTTTGCTGACAAATATAACAGCCAGCCGGAGGTTTTTACAGACCTGGCGCAAATGGCCGCAAGTGATCAGGTCGATGCCGTATATATTGCCAGCCCCAATTCCTTACATGCGGAGCAGGCGATCTTATGTATGAATCACGGAAAGCACGTGTTGTGTGAAAAACCTTTTGCGTCTAATGCAGCAGAGGTGAAGAACATGATCGAAGCCGCACGTAACAACGATGTTCTGCTGATGGAGGCCGTTAAATCCACACTTATGCCTAACTTTAAAATAATAAAGGATCATATGTATAAAATAGGCCGCGTTCGGCGCTATTTTGCAAGCTACTGTCAATACTCTTCCCGCTTTGATGCTTTTAAGCAAGGTAAGGTATTGAATGCCTTTAATCCGGCCTTTTCCAATGGTTCCTTGATGGACCTTGGAGTGTACTGTTTGTATCCTATGGTGACTTTGTTCGGCAAACCTGAGGAGGTTCGGGCGGTTGGTGTACTTTTATCCTCTGGTGTCGATGGCGAGGGCAGTATCGTGATGAAGTATCCGGATATGGATGCTATCGTCATGTATTCCAAAATTACAGATTCCTATCTGCCTGCTGAAATTCAGGGTGAGAATGGAACGATGGTGATCGACAAAATCAGTCAGCCCTATGAGGTGAAAATTCATTATCGGGACGGCACGATTGAGGATCTGACCAAAGCTCAGACGCGTGAGCCCATGTATTATGAAATTCAGGAATTTATAGATCTGATCAAGAGTGGTGAACGCAACAGTTCCATTAACTCTTTGGAGTGCTCACTTACAGTCGCTGAAGTGATGGAGGAGGCAAGACAACAATTCGGCCTTCGTTATGAAGCAGATTTGAAAAATACTTCTGCACATTAGTCAGTGGAATGATCGAGATTGCAATGCACAAAGGGCTGCCGATTTTGCAAACTTTGCAAATATACGGTTAGCCTTATTTGGCTTTGTAGCCCTAAAAGTGTAAAGCAGCTATCCTTCTCCTCAATCGCTAGGTCACTTATAACCTCATTTTTACAAATTACTATATTTCCAAAAACAACGTATTAACATTTGATTGATATGATCATATTTATAACTTTTACATATTAACTACACAGAGGAGTGTACACATGTTTAAGAAGTTTCAAAAATGGTCAGCAACATCTATGTCTGTTGCTCTTGCGCTAGGTTTGATTACTGGCATGTCAGCCTTACCTGTCCATGCTGAGTCAGCAGGGAATACAGATCATGGTATTAGTAAAGTTACAGCTACATTTTATGGAGACACAAAAGGCTCCAAAGGATTTACCTGGTATACTTCAAAACTTTCCACGAAGAGCACTGTTCAAGTAATCAAGAAAACAGCTTCTGAAGCTGATTTTACGAGTGCTCTTACATTTGAAGGCACTTCCTCTCCATCGACCAATTCTGCAGAAGAGCTTGTCCATAAAGCCGTAGCTACAGGTCTTCAAGCGGACACAGCTTATTATTATCGTGTGGGTGATGCAGCGCGCGGGATATGGAGCGAAACAGGTACGTTTCAAACGGCTCCTAAGAGCGGTGAATTTACCTTCATTGATCTAGCTGATACACAAGCAAAAAGCGAAGATGAAGCCATATTGTCTTCACAGACGCTCGAAAAAGCGCTTCAAACCGTAAATAATGCTCAGTTTGTAGTCCACAACGGAGATATCGTAGATACCGGTACCAAAGAAGAGCAGTGGGACTGGTTGTTGGGGCATTCACAAAAAAGTCTTTTGAATACAACGATTGTTCCTTCAGCAGGTAATCACGAGGATGAGAACTACGCTTTTTATGAGCACTTTAATATTAACCAACCAGCTGGTTCTGCTACTAAAACAGGAGCATACTACTCCTTTGATTACAGCAATGCTCACTTTATCGTACTGAACTCCAATGAGGACTCAGAGAAATATGCCAATTTTTCTGAAGATCAAGTCGAATGGTTAAAGAAAGATGCTGCGGCAGCCAAAAAGGCAGGTGCAAAGTGGGTCATTGTTAACATTCATAAGGGTCCTTACACTACCTCTAATCATGCAACAGATTCTGACATCATGGATAAGAATGGAGTTCGTAACCAAATCGCTCCACTAATGGCCGAACTTGATATCGACTTTGTCGTGCAGGGGCACGATCATATTTATGCTCGTACGAAATCAATCAACCAAGAGGGTAAAGCAACAACGCCAACCAAATTAAAAGATACATTAAATGATAAGACGATTGAATATAGTGTGAATCCAGATGGAAGTATCTATGTCATCCCAGCAACCGCTGGCCCCAAAGTCTACTACAAGAACCCGAGTGAAAAACTTGGAGATAAGTACTATAATCTCTTTGACCTAGCTGAAGAGAATCATGCGGCAGTATATGGACCGGATCCGAGTGACAATCGTAGACCTACACGAGGACAGGTACAGAATTTTGTTGGCATCACCGTAGACGAAAATAAACTTACAGCCGTAACGTATGAAATTGATCAAAACAAAAATGATGCCAAACCTTTTATTGTGGATCAATTCGGAATCATCAAAAAATATTAGTATAATTGATTTAATGGTTTCTAAATGATCATAAAAGGATATCCTACAGCCTGTTTGGCTGCAAGGATATCCTTTTTCATTTTCTTATGGGGACGTCTGATGTTGTGCTTGTAATACTTACGCCCTGTTCGGAAGCTGGTGAAACGTACATAATGCAATTAACGATTGTATAAGTTTGGACATAGAGTCACTTAGAGGAGGATGAAACGACGATGGCTTATCAAGAAATCAATGGAGTACGCGTATGGGGAGCACCTGATCCAGGGGCATTATCTCAAGCACGCACATGTGCCGAAAACGGTAATGTAATTCAAGCGCTGCTGATGGCAGATCATCATAAAGGCTACAGTCAACCGATTGGCGGTGTGATGGTGTATGACGGACAAATTTCGCCTTCAGGTGTCGGGTATGATATCGGCTGCGGGAATAAGGCGGTAAGAACCAAGCTGTTTGCAGCAGATATTATGCCGCGTATTTCAGAAGTGATGAATGAGATTGCACGTCAGATTTCGTTTGGCGTAGGTCGTGTGAATGAGGTTCAGGTAGACCATGAGCTGTTCGATGACCCGGATTGGGCAGTATATGCGGCGATTGGGAAACAAGAACATGACAAACTGAAGTCCTTGGCAAGAGAACAGCTGGGTACAGTAGGGAGTGGTAATCATTTTGTTGATGTATTCGTGGAGGAAGCGACAGGACAGGTCTGGATTGCCAATCATTTCGGCAGCCGGGGCTTTGGACACAAAACAGCAAGCGGGTTTCTAAATTTGGCCGCAGGACGAGAGTTTCTCGGAAAGGCGCCGGGAGAACATATGGACCAGCCGCCTGTGCTGCTAGATATGAACAGCGAGTTGGGGGACATGTACTACCGTGCGATGCGCCTTGCCGGACGCTATGCGTATGCGGGACGTGACTATGTGATAGAACAAGTGCTTAGTATTATGGGGACTGAGGCGGACTTTACAGTGCATAACCACCATAATTACGCGTGGAAAGAACAGCATGATGGACGCGACACTATTGTGGTTCGCAAAGGTGCAACCCCCTCGGCACCTGGTCAAATGGGCTTTATTGGAGGAAGCATGGGCGATATCTCGGTGATTGTACGTGGAAAAGATTCGGTAGAAAATCGGGATTCCTACTATAGTACAGTCCATGGCGCAGGGCGTATTATGAGTCGTACCCAGGCAGCCGGTAAAATGAATTGGAAAACCCGCACACGGAGTGGTGGACAGATCACGGACGTACAGATGAAGGAGGCTGTTCTGAATTATGGTGTCGAGCTGCGCGGAGCCGGTACAGATGAAAGCCCGTTCGTCTACCGTAAACTGCACGAGGTACTGAACGCTCATTCTGAGACCGTGGAAGTTATGCATGAACTGAAGCCTATTGGGGTGTGCATGGCTGGGGCCAATGAATTTGACCCGTATAAGGATTAATAAAAAGACGATGCCCGGCAGAAGTGTTCATTCGCTGAGTATAGTCTTTTGAGTACATGCATGAGTATATAATAGAAAGAATTCATTGCTTGATGCGTTTGTTAGTAGCTTTATATTTACAGCTTGTCAGCAAAAAGTTGTTCTTTAATATAAGCGACTGGCATTTCTTGTCCTGTCCACAGTTCGAAGGCAAGTGCGCCCTGCCACAGCATCATGCCCAGACCGTTAATGGCGGTTGCACCTACGGATTCGGCTTGTTCCATCAGCTTGGATTTAGCTGGGCTGTACACTACATCGGTTATGATCAGGTCGGAACGAAGCATGGACACATCTTCAATCACACTTTTGCCTTCCAGTGGTTTCATACCCACACCTGTACCATTAGCGAGAATGTGGCTTGTGCGGATCTCTTCACGTAGCTGCTCTTGATTTTCCAATGGATAAATATTCGCCTTGACTTGGGTGTGTTTCATATCTTCATTGATAATACGGACATTCTCTTCTGCACGAGCAAAGAACTGATCGTTACGGGCGAAAATTGAAATTTCAGCCAGACCTGCTTGAGCCGCTTCAATAGCAATCGGTGTAGCTGCGCCGCCAGAGCCGACGAGTGTCATTTTCTTACCTTTGAGGTCAATGCCGTGTTCACGCAAGTTGCGAACATAACCAGATCCATCTGTACTGTAGCCTTTCAGTTTACCATCTGTATTCACGACGGTGTTGACGGCACCTGTAAATTTAGCGCTATCGTCCAGCTCGTCAAGATACTGTAAAATAGCTGTTTTATTAGGCATGGACACGTTATAACCGCGTATGTTCAGAGCGCGCATCCCCCGTACCACTTCTTCAAGTTGTTCATTTCCTACTTCAAAGGCCATATACGCGTTATTCAGGCCCAGCTTTTCAAACGCAAGATTATGCATAGCCGGGGACAAAGAGTGTCCGATAGGTGTAGCAAGCAGTCCGATTAATTGTGTTCTTCCGTCAATACGTCCAGCATTTTTCATGATATAAGCCTCCAAATAATCTGTGTAGTTTAATGAAACACTTTTTTATATCGATAAGCAACAAACACGGCCAGCAAAATACTAACTACAGCAATCGCAATATCCAGAATGAATACCGAGGTAATTCCCAATCTTTTGGACATGCCCCCGGTAGCCAAAGGCATCAGGATGAACGAAAGACTGGCTGCTATGTTCACGAGAGAAGTTGTAGTTCCTTTGTTCTTGCGGAAAAATTCCGTCATGACCGTGAGGGCAATTTGGAATATGCCTGCGGTAGACAAGCCGATTAGGAATGAACTGATCAAAGTAGCGACAGGATTGTGCCATGTAATTAAAGCCAACAAAGAAAGCAGGGCAATAAGCGGATATACAATCATGACAGTAATCGGTTTAATGAATCTACCAAGCACCACAGCTAACAGAATAACTGAAACCAATGAACCTATGCTATAGTAGCTCAGCAGTTTAATGGCACTGGCTTTGTCCATGCCAAGGGCCTCTTGTCCAAAGGTAGGAAGCCATAGCTGCACGATCATGAACAATACAGTAGAAGTAAAACCGATAATAATCAGAGATATACCTTCTTGCCAAAACTTAGGCTCGCTGCGGAAAGTATCAGCGGATTGGGCAGCCTCAGTTGTAGCCTTTTGTTCCTCTGCTTTGTGATTGGGGAAAGCTGTCATCGACAAGAAGATACCGTTCAGCAGATAAATCCCTGCTGGAATAAAGAAGGAATATCCATAGAACATGTCGTGATTAATAAAGAATGCAATCATGAACGGAATCACAATAGCACCGATCGAGATGGATGCTTTGACCAGCACTGTTGCAGATCCGGCTTTTTTTCCAAAGCCTTCAATTAGTGCAGGATACGTCCCCGCATCCATCATAGAGTTACAAAGCCCTGCGATAATGGCAAACACGAATGCCAACGAATAGTTAGGCGCAAGCGGAATGCCGATCAGAAAGATTAAATAAGCAAATGATGCAATAACAATGAGTGGTTTTCTTCCGTATTTGTCTGACATCTTTCCGGCTACTCCGAGAGCGAGCAGCTTACCGATTCCAATCGCGGACACCAGATAGCCGATGGCTGCTTTATCCGTGTTCAATTGGACGGTCAGGAAACTCATGTTCGACGAAAGAATAACATTGATCATACCCAGAAGAAAATAGTTGATGTAAAGCCCTGCTGCCATTCTGATATAAGGATTTTTCATAAGTGTAACTCCCAACTTAAATTTTAGGTCAATGGCCTAGGTAGGCATCGTCCAGCTGTATTACATTACGCCTACAGATAAGTGAAATTATTCACATTCTTTCTATGTCATTATTATATAGAGAGTGTTATTATAAATCCAATGCATATTTTTATCGTTTTTCATAGTTTAGGTCTATAATTTAAAATATGAATTAAAGAAGGGAATTACATAATTATGAACCTGAAGCACTTACAATATTTTCGTGTACTTGCGGAGATGGAGCATTTTACCCAGGCAGCTGTGCGACTATGTATTACTCAACCCAGTTTAAGTCATGCGATTTCAGAATTAGAAAAAGATTTGGGAGTTCATCTGTTTGAGAAGCAGGGGAGAAATATTCGATTAAACAAATACGGACGATTTTTTCTGAAGTATGTGGAGCACGCGATGGATGAATTAGAAAAGGGAGAGCACAATTTACGGGAGTTAGTGAGTCCAAGCCATGGAAATATAGATTTGGCGTTTATTTACACGTTAGGCTCACACTTCATTCCAGCGATCATTCAAGCCTTTTCAGCTCTGGATGCTCGTAAAGATATCTCCTTTTCGTTTCACCAAGGGAATACGAACGATATTATCCAGGGGCTGAAGCAGGGACATTATGATGTGGCGTTCTGCTCTCACATGGAAAATGAACCGGATGTGGAGTTTATTCCGTTGGCTCAGCAGGAACTGGTTGTCATTGTTTCGCCTGATCATCCACTGGCGACTCTAGACCAAATTGATCTCAAGGATACAGCGGATTATCCGGTGATCTTCTTCAACAAAAAGAGTGGGGTTCGGCCCATTATTGAGAATTTGTTTACCAAAGCGGGCGTTGAGCCACAGATTATTTGCGAGATTGAAGAGGATACAGCAATGGCAGGACTGGTGTCTGTCAATTACGGAATTGGGGTTATGCCTCGAATTTCATCGTTAGATTATTTTAACGTCAAAACATTGCCTATTGTAAATCCGGAATACGAGCGTTTTATCTATCTGGCCAGCATCAAAAATAGATATTTATCCCCGGCAGTAGTGGACTTTCGGAACTTTGCACTAAGCTACGGCAAGGAGTTTTATCTGAAAACGCATCAGCGCGTCTAGGCCGGGGTTCCGCAATATTTAAACTTGATAAATCTTAAAATGTGTTCTATACTTCATCATCGACACAGGTAATGTGAAATGATTCACATTTTTAATACTACAAGACTTACTTACAAAAGCAGGTGAATTCATGATGAAACGTTCTTCTTTTCCAGTGGCGACAGGACTTTATGTAAACTATCTTTTGTTCGGTATGTTTAATATTATGCTGGCGTCACACATGTCCTTTTTAACAGAGAATTTGCATACAGATCAGGCGGGCATCAGTCTCTTGGTTTCTGCAATGGGATTTGGCAGGCTGTTTACACTGTATATATCCGGGGTGCTCTCCGACCGTTATGGTCGTAAGCCGTTTATTGTGGCAGCAGGGCTACTGATGGCTGTATTCTTGGTCGGTATACCGCTAAGTCCCAGCTTTGAGATGGCGATTGTGCTGGCTGTGCTGGCAGGCGTAGCGAATTCTTTTCTTGATTCAGGTACTTATCCAGCGCTGATCGAAGCTTTCCCCCAATCCTCTGGCTCGGCTACAGTGTTGGTGAGAGGTTTTATATCCGTCGGGGCGGCATTTTTACCGTTAATGATTATCTTTTTTATGAATCATGATATTTTCTACGGGTTCTCTTTCTTTTTACCAGCCCTCATATTTGCTTTAAATGCAATTTACTTGTTCAAAATGAAGTTCCCAGACACGCGGGTTCAGTCACCCAAGAAGGAGCCAGTTGGTGATACTTCTGTATCAAGCGTTGAGCAACCGGTGAAATTGGAGGCAAATGAACGGAGTAAGCCGCGGTTTTGGCAGGAAGGGCTATGCCTGATCTTGCTCGGATTTACAGGACCTACCTTGCTTTATATTGTGCAGTTATGGCTGCCTACTTTTGGACAACAGTTTATCGGTATGACCGAATCAGAGTCTCTAAGATTATTAGTTTATTACAATGTCGGTTCACTGATTTCCGTGTTTGTATTGGTCATTGTGTTAAGAAAATGGGTTAAACCTGTTCACATTATTCTTATTTATCCATGTATTTCTCTCTTGGCTTTTGGAGCGCTTCTCCTTTTCAAGTCAGGGACTGCGGCCATTATTTGTGCGAGTGTTATCGGGTTTTCAATATCAGGTGTACTTCAGCTGACATTAACCGTAATGAGTGAATTTTTTAGTCAACGAAAAGGCCAGATTACCGGGTTTGTTTATACAGCAACCTCGCTGTCATACACGATCATTCCTGTGTTTACAGGCTTTCTGTTGAAGCATTCTCAGATATCCAGTGTTTTTATGCTAGCTATTATTGTGAATGTGCTAGGGATCGGACTGGCGGTGTTTGTTAATATTCGGTACAGTTTAGTTTTTCCAGCAAGTCGCAAATTGACACCTAATATCGTACTTGAACCCAAATAACGACGACTGGATCATATCATCTGCATGCTTATTCAGAATGCGTTATACTATGAATTATTGTACATGTTCGACTTGAAACTGTAATTTGGGAGTGAGATAGAGATGGCTAGAATCGTAAAGGTGAAAGATGTTCTGATTGGTGAAGGAGCGCCAAAAATTTGTGTGCCAATGGTAGGAAAAACGTTGGAGCAGTTGAAGGAAGAAGCTACTTATTTGCGTACGCTCGACCTGGATATCGTAGAGTGGAGAGTCGATTTTTTCGAACATGTGGAGGACTTGGAAAAGGTTAAAGCCGCCTTACATGAAATTCGGTCTATTTTAGCAAATATTCCACTCGTATTTACGTTCCGTAGCGCTCGGGAAGGCGGAGAAAAGGAAATCAGCGCAGCGAGTTATGTGGAATTGAACCGTACGGTAGCCGAAACGGGGCAAGTCGAACTTATTGATGTAGAGCTTTTTAATGAGGAAGCTGATGTGAAGACGCTGATAGAAGCAGCACATAAGCATAACGTGTATGTGATTATATCTAATCATG
The DNA here is from genome assembly GCF_038592965.1 of Paenibacillus sp. FSL L8-0158. Classification (GTDB taxonomy): domain Bacteria; phylum Bacillota; class Bacilli; order Paenibacillales; family Paenibacillaceae; genus Paenibacillus; species Paenibacillus polymyxa_D. The sequence goes on from NZ_CP151949.1 coordinate 998,352, forward strand.
ACTTTCATAAGACGCCGTCGAAGGAGGAGATTGTGTCCCGGTTACGTAAGGCGCAGGAATTGGGAGGCGATCTGCCTAAAATAGCGGTGATGCCAACCAATACAGCTGATGTACTCACTTTGCTGGATGCCACGCGTACCATGGCAGAAGAGTATGCAGATCGGCCGATTATTACGATGTCGATGGCGGGAAAAGGTGTCGTGAGCCGTCTGACCGGAGAATTGTTTGGTTCGGCTCTGACCTTTGGTGCCGCTAAGAAAGCTTCCGCACCGGGGCAGATTCCTGTCACTGAACTGAGAGAGATATTGACGGTGCTGCATAGCCATTCTTAAAAGATGGATGGCATACTCGCTAGTCAGTAATATATCTGCAGTGAACCAAAAAGGAGGGCCCCCATGCGGTAAGCATGCTGGAGCCCTCCTTTTTGTGTACTCTTAATTCAATCCCCGAGTAGGTTCATATAACTCCCAACCTAGATTCAGAGTTTGAATAATATAGTCTGCGACTTCTTCCGCATCCAACTGATCCGTATCGATCTTGGAGTGATTCACCGCATAAATGTCCTGTCTGGAACGGAAGAGATCCTCAATTTCCCCTAAAGTCTTGTTTTGTAGATTAGGACGGGTATCAATCAGCATCTTGAGCCGATCTTTCCAGGAATCCCAATTTAAATCCAAGAAGAAAACAATCGATGAAGCCAAACAAGCTTGCTTCACCTCTTCCTGTAAAAATGCACCACCGCCAACGGAAATGATTTTTAGGCGTGTGTTGCTGCACAACTTCAAAATATGCTCTTTTTCAATCTCACGGAAACGCTTCTCTCCGTAAGCTTTGAAAATCTCTGTTGTTGGCATGTTGTATTCTTGTTCAATCTCCTGGTCAATATCCACGAAATCGCGATACAGCTTGCGCGCTAGATGGGAACCGATCGTTGTTTTGCCTACACCCATAAAGCCGATGAGCACAATATTTTGTTCTTTTAATGGAATCTCACTATTGTTTTGCACGATAACCACTCTTTTCTCACCAGTAATGTTGAGATGTGACGCTTCAAAGCACTAAATACATTATACGTTCATCAAACGTGTCATTCAATAGTATAGACCACATCAAAAATGAGGTATTGAACGAAATGAGGTTCTGATTACCATTGTAGTGACATAGAGCACGCATACGAGGCTAGATACTCAGCGTTTTGATGCCTAAATTGACAAAAATAAAGTTGCACAAGTATAAAAGAGGCAATTTTGTGTACTTAATTGAAAAAAAGGACATATTTTGCCGAAAAATATATTGAAATTACTGGAAGTGTGATTATAATAGAGTTATGCAAATTGTAAATGTAATCGCTCTATTTACAGTTTGTGCTTTATATTGTTTATAAAAAGAAATCACTTTGAACCAAAAACCAAGTATACATATGCAAATAGTTAAATGATGCTTTATAGACGTGTATCGGTCATTGGGTTCATTGTGCGAAGGTGGTGATACAGTCTACGCGTTCTAGTCAACGAAGAGTTGGAACAATGAAAAGTATCTACGAGAGGGATGAATTGAAATGAAAACAAACACAGCTAACGTATTGAAAAAGGGAATCAGTATCGCTTTATCAGGAATGTTGGTCGCCTTATTTGTCGGCAATTATTCTGCACATGCAGCTCCAGAAGTCGTCCATAAGACTATACTTGTTAAAGCAGGAGAAGTTTACGATGGTAAAGGCAAGACTGTAGTGGCTGATCCCGATACCTTGGGAGACGGAAGCCAGAAAGAGGCTCAGAAGCCTATCTTTAAGCTTGAAAATAATGCAACACTGAAAAATGTGATCATCGCTGCCCCTGCTGCGGATGGTGTGCATGTATATGGCAACGGCACAATCTCCAACGTAACGTGGGAGGATGTCGGTGAAGATGCGTTGACGCTTAAAGAACCAGGTACGGTAAACATTACGGGCGGTGGAGCGTTCCACGCATATGATAAAGTGTTCCAAATTAATGCCGAAGGCACGATTAACATTAAAAACTTTAGAGCCGATGATATCGGTAAGCTGGTTCGCCAACTTGGGGGCTCTACTTTTAGAGTGAATATGACTTTGGATAACTCGGATATTTCCAACGTGAAGGATTCGATCCTGAGATCGGACGGTCCTAACAGCAAAGCTAAAATTACGAATACTCGTTATCATAATGTAAAACAATTGTTCAAAGGTTTTAAATCCAGTAATACGAGCGAGTCCGGCAATACTCAATATTAATTGGTATAGAATAGAGTAAGGATAGGAGTGCGGATGTGATAAGGGGCTGCCCAACAGGTCGTATGATCTGCTTGGACAAGCCCCTTTTTGGGTGCAATGAGTTACCCCTAGATGATCTGGGCTTCGTTCGGAACGAGGACTGTGATATGATCGTGCTATTACATTTTATACAAAAAAGTTGGGTAGCTATGAATCCTCTTTATCAATATGTGGATGTTGACGGCACTTTGAATGATACGCTGGTGCAGAATCGTGAAATTTTATATACAGGTACGAATGGTCGACATGTGGAACGTTTTTACGTGTCTTCCTCTGAAAGTTATATATTCAAACCGCTAACCAATGATGATCAGAAGGGGCGGGAGAGATGGGTGTATGAGCATGTGCTTCCTGCGTTATCACCGATCTATCCCCGATTGCTAGCCTGGTCTGATGCAGGTGTGGATGGCGGAGAAGAATGGATGGTTTTTGAGGATCTTGGTCCGTTACATCATCTACACGCAGACGAAACTTTATTGCGAGCTGTTAGACTTGTTGCATGGTGGCATGCTTTGCCGACGGATCGTTTTGCTGGGATACCGCTGCGGGGACCAAAGCCACTCATTCAGGAGATGGTTTCCGAGCTATACACGCGCAAGCCGGATGTGTTACAGCTTTGCAGCTCACTAGGATTATCTAAGCAACAGATACAGCGTATTTATGTACAGCTGGAGCATTTATCTTTTTCACAGCAGCTAGTACTGTCTCATGGTGATCTTCATCCGGGGAACTATGCGCTGAGCGGGGAACGGCTTATGGTACTGGATTGGGAGCATGCTCATCTGAACACACCGCTGTGGGATGTATATCATCTGATCGACATGTCCCATCCGTTGTTTCCCCGACGCATGACGTCCGAATTGCGTATCCGTATACTGGACACATATGTGGAGCAGCTGGAGCTGTTGGGGATAAGGGTGGATCGAACGGCATTTATACTGGAATATGGCATGTTTGCGGTAGTATTTTCGCTCTGGATGCTGTTGTTAATCACAAGTGATTTGCAAAGGATTGGACCGAACCTGCATAGAAATGGCGACAAATGGTCAAAAGAGCAATTAGAGTCCCAGTTGGATGAAACGCTAGCCTGTTTGAACCAATGTGCAGCAATGATGGATTGGGGACAAGCCCAACGATGCAGATAGTAGCTTAAGACATAGGCTGTATTTAGTTAGCAAAAGAAGGTAGGGAAATAAACCATGAAAAAAGTCGGTTTGGTCATGAGAAAAATACAATTTGCTGAAGCTCAGGGTCCTCGTATTTTTGCAGAACGTCTGAAGCAGATCGGGTCGGAATTGGGGGTGGACATCGTATTTGTATCACCGGAGCGCCATGTGAGCAGTCATGACTGGCTTCCGGGTTATGAACACGAAAAAGGCGACCTGGTCAACTATGACGTCGTACTGGACCAACTCCATGAGCAGCAGATTGAGCACGTTATTTATACGGTATCTGGCTTTACCTATTTGAATATGTTTTTTAAAAACAGCGTGCTTTTTCCGCATAGTTTTCCTGATCCGGCGCTTACAGGCTATGAGATGATGAAGCCGTTTTATCAGATCGTGGACAAGGCTATCGTACAGACTGCCTTTCTCAAGCAGGAGATGGCCTCGAAGTTTGGGGTAACCGATGTGACAGTCATCCCGATCGGATTTAATGAGCGGCTGGTGGAAAAGCATTTTGATCCCTCGCAAGTGGTAGAGAACCGGGTGATGTGGATTGGTAGAGATGAGGAGAACCGACGTCCGGATTTGGTACTGGAGTATGCGAGGCATAATCCTGACAAGGATGTCTATATGGTATTTGGCGGTGAACGCTATAAGGAAAGTATGAAGAAGTACGATATCCCGGACAATGTTAAACTTCAATTTGCGTTGACGCAAGATGAGGTGTTTGCACTGATGAATACGGCGAAGGTGTATTGGAGCTGCTCCAAATTCGATACGTTCGCCATGCCGCTGACTGAAGCGCTCGCTATGGGTAAAATCGTCGTGAAGCCAGAGCATCCTTGCTATGGACATATCAGCTCTATGCATTCTTTTTCAGGGAATGAGAAAAACTGGTTTGAGCTGGTCAATATGGCTGCCGCCTCACCCCGCCGGGTTTCTACAGAAAATCAGGCATACGCCATGGAACAGTTTTCAAGTCAGGTGATGAAGCAAGGCTATCGGGACTTTTTTGATCATTGGTTAAGCTGAGCAGCGAGGCATAATACTGTGGTTGCAACTCGCGTTTGGGTATCCAGAGTGAAATAAAAATAACCCGCAAGGGGGTCACTTTTTTTCAAAATGTCTATCTTGCGGGTTACGGTTTATCATTGACTTACCGTTTGGATTTTACTGGAACCGGGGTTCCTTTTTTAAAGCGAACCGGTCTTCTCGGAATTCTGTTAATGCCGGAGTCCTCCGATTTGGAAGGTAATGCTCTACGAGTTTTCTTTGTTGACAGTTGGCTTTGATTGGTTCTGCTGAACTCAACAGTGTAATTGTCTACAGATGAATCAATGGCAAGTCGGCGCATCCCCACTCGTCTGGTTGATCCTCTGCTATCGTTCCAACACCAATGAAAATCATGGTCAGTACTTCTCGGAAGCCGTGTGCGGTACGTACCACGCCATCTACTGGAGTGATTTTCAGCATAATAATAGAATGTAGTTCCTCCTACGGACCCGCTCCATACTTCTCTCGTATCACCAGGCTCTAGCCGATACCAGCCCATTTTAGAATAATTCATGGGATGACAGTCGGAATCCGGATAAGCATAGGCAGCATAGATCGTGTTACTCGTGTTGTTTGTAAAAAAAAGGCTCATCATTCACACTTCTTTCCTCATAAATTGGTATTACAATGTCATACTATGAGGAATTTGGAAGAAGAGAGTGGACAATGTCTCTCAATCTATGAAAAATGAACCATTCGTTTACGTCCAACTTGCTAAACGATTCTATGACTGTATCTCTGCTATCGCTTCAATATGAGCTGTTTTGCGATCCACAATGTAGCTAACTAACATGAGTAGCAGACCGCCGACAGTAATTAGCGATGCAACCCATGGAATAGCGGCTAGCCCCATTTGATTGATAACGACTCCCCCGATAAAAGCGCCGCCTGCGTTGCCCAGATTCAATGCGGAATGGCTGGAGGTAGAGGCAAGCAAAGGAGCCTCATAGGCCAGATTCATAATGCGAACCTGAATACCCGGCATGATGCCGAACGCAGCAATGCCCCAGATAAAGACTGTGATGACGGCCAATACCTTGCTTTGAAGGGTAAATGTCAGAATGGCCAAAATAATAGCCAGTACAGCATAGTTTGCGATCAGGGATGGCAGCAGTTTCCAATCTGCGAGCTTGCCGCCAACGATGTTGCCGATCGTTACCCCTAGGCCAAACAGGACGAGAATCCAGGTAATGCTATGCTCGGCAAAGCCGCTAATATCCGTGAGTAAAGGCGTAATGTACGTAAAGACAGTGAACAGACTCCCACAACCGACTGCACCTGTGAGCAACATCAGCAGCACTTTTGGATTAAACAGGCTTTTGACTTCTTGTTTGAGACTGGAAGGCTTGTCCTGATGAATTACCGGAATGTAGCGAATGATACCGAAGAGAGAAATCAAGCCGATGATCACAATGGCTCCAAAAGAAGCGCGCCAGCCGAGCTGCTGCCCGATAAAGGTACCAAAAGGAACGCCTATAATGTTCGCTACGGTCAACCCGGTCAGCACCATAGAGATGGCACCTGCGCGTTTGTCAGGACGAACCAGTCGGGCAGCGATCAGGGAACCGGCTCCCAAAAAGGTTCCGTGCGATAATGCAGTAGCCATACGGGCGGCAATCAGAAGTTCGTAATTGGGAGCAATGACGGAAAAAAGATTGCCTAAAATGAATATGGTCATTAGCAGACATAGCAGCTTTTTCTGCGGAACCTTATGGGTTAATACAGTAAGCACAGGTGCGCCAATGGCTACACCAAGCGCGTAACTGGTGATTAACTGCCCGGCTTGCGGAATCGTAACATGAAGATCATGGGCTACATTGGGCAGAAGTCCCATAATGACGAATTCGGTCATGCCGATGGCGAAGGCACCAAGGGTCAACCATAGCAAGGAGGGAGGGAAGCGGTTTGCTGTCATATTTTCTTGAGTACTCATAAGTGTCTTGTATCCTCCTGAAAAATAGTAATGCGAGTATATCACTACAGGCGATATCTGGCGACCCATTTTGCAAGAATTTTACATACTAAGTTGATAAGTTTTATGTAATTTACAAAAGCGACAGGTAGGAAGGAGCCAAGTGTGTTATTTTGGTAGTATGATATGAAGATCGTAAATGACGTTGTAAGGAACGATCCAAGGAGGAGACAACGATGGCACCTAAAGTGGTACATAGTATTACAGATTTAATAGGAGATACACCTTGTGTAAGGCTCCAACGGCTCACAGGGCCGCAAGATGCGGAAGTGTATGTGAAGCTGGAGTATTTTAATCCAAGCGGCAGTGTTAAAGACCGGGCGGCAGGCAACCTGATTGCCGAGGCGGAACAGGCAGGACATCTCAAGCCGGGAGGCACCATTATTGAGCCGACGAGTGGCAACACGGGAATTGGTCTTGCGATGAATGCGGCAGCCCGAGGTTACCGTGCAATTTTGGTGATGCCTTCGAATATGACGAAGGAACGGATCAATATTTTAAAAGCCTACGGGGCTGAGGTCGTCCTGACACCAGCGGAAGAACGGATGTCAGGAGCAATTCGCAAGGCACTCGAACTGGGGGCTGAAATTGAAGGGAGCTTTATCCCGCATCAATTTGAAAATGAGGCAAACCCCGATATCCACCGTACGACCACAGCACTTGAAATTTTGGAACAGACGGAAGGGAAGCTGGATGTGTTCGTCGCTTCTTCGGGAACGGGCGGTACTATTACGGGAACAGGTGAAGTGCTGCGCCAGCATTTGCCGGATCTGCGGATTGTTGTGGTTGAACCGAAGGGCTCGCCAGTGCTATCTGGGGGAAAACCCGGTCCACATAAGCTGGTTGGCACCAGTCCAGGCTTTGTTCCTGCCGTGCTGAATACGGAAGTGTATGACGAAATCGTGCAGGTTTCGGATGAGGATGCGATTGCAATGACACGGGCGATTGCTGCCCAGGAAGGGATTCTGGTGGGCCCCTCTAGCGGAGCTACGATATGGACGGCGATTCAGGAAGCTCAGCGTTTGGGAGCAGGCAAACGGGTACTTTGCATTGCCCCGGATACCGGAGAGCGTTATCTGAGCATGGGGATATTCGGATAAAAAGACGCAGAATGGGGTCAAAGGGATTCGACTCATTTATATGTAAGATCCAGCCTCATTAAGCGAAGTAACAAAAGTAAATTGGCGATATGGCAATCAAGAATACACAATTAAACAGGATGATTCCTGGAGATCCTACTCCTTCACTAGCCTATTATAGCTCGACCTTGAAATATTATCTTTGAAAGAATAAAGGACGGTGGGCGCGATATAGTAGATTCTTTTTCAATGGAGGAACATAGACATTGAATACATCCTTGCCATAATTCATAGGTTAATTTCACTCCTGACAAATCAATAAGCCACAATCCATAAGGTTATGGCTTATTAATTGTCGATTATAGCTTAAATTCGTGAGAATTTTAAAAGTCTCACGGTTCATGTTCCGTTCTTCGATCTTATTTGTCTCTTCAGGATCCTCTTGAAAAACCCAAATAATCAGAGAAGGAAACACCGAGCCTATTATCCATTTCAGCAAGAGCTGCCTCAAACGGGTCAACTTATTAGTTGACTGCTTAAATGGTTGTGGAAAATGGTATAATGTACGCTGACATTTTTTAGCTTCTCTAATATTCGTGCAGCGATTATACCCAATTCAAGCTATTTATCAAAAATATGCAGCGGCTACGCAAGTGGGTTGATCGGTTGTCCACGTATCGATTGTGACCACTCGCACCCCATCAGGCCACAACTCTTCCGAACGCACCTATAGAGGTTAAATGGACGAACAGCAAACGATTCGCTCGCTGCCTCACTTTTCATATTTTTGGCGGCTAGTACGTTTCCACTAAAGACTTCGCGCAAGACGTACAATTTTTCATTGCCTTTTTCCGGCTGGACTCCACCCATAGACAAGAGAACGTCACCGTTTTGTTCCGTCGTTTCGGCCAGTATCGTACGAATATGGTCATCGAGATGCAGCAAAAAGAGCTTGATATCGCTCAACAGATTTTGGGTACTTGTTGGGATGCCTGTAGTGCGTCAGTCAGTTCCTTTACAGTCATGTCCTGTTTGAATCGCAGTTCGTCCACAAGAGCCAGCACATCGTAGCCATAGGACGAGCGCTTCATGCTAAGCATCTCTTCTTCAGCCGATTTATACGAGACACCTGTATAAGAACATATCGGATTCTTGCAAGCATACGCCATGCTCTAAGCGTCAATCGTTTCGCTCTGTGTCGGTATTTTTTTATGCCATGCCGCATGGGCAGCAAAATGACTGCAATTTAGGAGGTTTGGAATACCTTTCAGGAATAAAGTATAAAAAACGGGAGAATTAGATATATTCTTTATTCATTGACAGCAAGATATGACATACGGTCACTCACAATAAACGTGATTTAGGGGTACCACTGAAATCATGTTTATTATAATCTAATTCAGAGAGGAAGAGGAAAATGAAAGTAGATCAAATGTTTGACCTTGATTTAAGAAAGAGCTATGAGGCCAGTGAGCTTAGCCCACAAGCTTCAATCATCAAGACAACCATTAAGGTATCCAAAGCAGTATGTAAAACTCTTACCTGTATCTGTACCGGTTCTTGTTCCAATTGTAAATAATTCATAAGCGATTCGTAAGTCAGGGGTAGTGAAATGGGCTACCCCTACTTACATTATGGAGATTGCATGATAAAACCTAATATATACAATTGGCATGTAGCCCGGCTGACCGATCATTTTAATTGTGGTGCAACTGTTGGTCAGCCGCTTACTATCCTGTTTATTGATACAGGCGTCGATAAATCCCACTCAGAGATCCAAGGTAATCTAGTTGAGGCAGAATGCAAGTCATTTGTACCTTATGAGCCTTGTCTAAGCGATTACGTCGGGCATGGCACACAAATGGTTAGCTCTGTTACCGGCAAATATATATTGAAGGGGATATGCCCTTTCGCTCGGGTTGCTGTCTACAAAATTACGGACAAAAAAGGAATAAGCAAGCTTGAATGGTTGTATAGAGCGCTGGAAGAGGGTATTGCTAAAGGATATCCGATTATCAACATCAGCTATCGTACAGAATATGAGGTCGACTTATTCGAGTTCAATCGGTTTCAGGCTTTGGTTGACTGCGCCAATGAGCAAGGCATCTGGGTAGTCTGTTCCGCAGGAAACGATGGACGCGATATTACGCAGGAGTACAGAGTGCCTGCGAATTTAAAGGGAGTATACCCAATTGGATCAACTAATAAGAACGGGGATATCTCCGGGTTCAGCAATACGCTCAGCGGCCAATTTTTTGCGCCGAGTGGTGATGAGTATGAAATCAATTACAACAATGATTGGGTAATGGTTGCCAAATCAAGCTTCGATACAGAGGATTATTTATACGAAGTGCTGGGATTTGACAAAGCATACACAGTAGGTATCGGTACGAGTATTGCCAGCGCCTTATTCAGCGGAGTTGTTGCCTCTCTTAGCGGAGAGCTTATCGCGCAGGGGATGAATGCCGGGCGCACAGAAATGGAGTGTCTGCTCCGTCAAGGCGCGAGACTGATTGATGTTCAGCGGAATTATTATGAAGTAAGCCTTGCCGGTTCAATTCGTGCTTTAAGACAGATGAGAGGTTGATTGCATGTTGGAGAACTTTGAAATCTCAGAAAATTACATGTACCGGAAGACGTTGCTTGGCATGGAGTATTATACGCGGATATTTGATCATGAACAACTAGATGATGATGAATATCTTGACAGACTTGTACGGTTCGTTCAGCAGCAAGGGTTGATGGATTCCATTTATGTCTCCAGCCCCTCGACCTACGCTGCACTGCAAAGCTTGGAACAAGGCAGAACATTGAAGTCCAAAAAAAAGCGAAATCTTATCCTTAGTCTAAGCAAGTTCATTTCGCGGGCAATTTGTAGACCAACACCGTTTGGACTGTTCGCGGGAGTAGGCATTTCCCGATTTGAAAACACGGGAGGCGCCGGAGAACATATCGTCTGGGCAACTCCGGATTATAGCCTAATTTACCGCTTAATAGGGCTTTTCCATGGGGATGCGGATGTCCGCAATGAATTGAGACTGAGTGTAAATAACACCTCTTACATTGACCATCACAGGCTCGTCATCTCTTATCAGACTCTGTTTGCAGCAGATCAGGAGGAACGAAGCACTGAAAATATATCTATTCTCAAAACCCCGGTCATAGATTTCATCATGAAGATCCTTGATAACGAGCAGCAGACTTTTCTGCAGCTTATGCAAGCTATAAAAGATGCCTTCGGCGTGGATGACACGATCAGCACAGATTTTTTGCAGCAATTGATAGAACAAGGCTTTTTGGTAAGTGAGATGATTCCCAATCCTCGGGATAGCGCTCCTCTGGAGCATCTGATCCGTACACTAAAGCTGCTTGCTGCTCCCAAGGCAGCATATTACGCAGATATTTTGGAGAGAGTTGAACATGCCATTCAGGACATCACAGTTGCTGCGGTCAAACGCGAAGGCATTGAGGCTGTCCGAAAACTAGTCCAGCTTATCCTTCCCGATTATCAGGGCGACTTGGTCAAAATAGACGTAAGGCTGAATCAGGCAAATGAAATTCACTTGTCGGACAGCGATAGGCAAGCGTTGGCCCTAGTAGCTTCAATATTGAGCATGCTTTCTACGTACAGGAAAGAGGATACACTTTCCGACTATCGTCAGCAATTTACTGAGAAGTACGGAGTATATGAAGAAGTGCCCTTATTGCAGTTGTTCAGTAAGACGTTGGGGCTCGGCAAACCTGAAGAGTACAAGAGCCACTACCAGAACGGAAATAAGTACAGGCATAAGGATGAAGGCAGGTTCCGACAGCTTAAGGCGCTAATTGCGGAGTGGCAGACTGAAGCGCTTGCCAATCATTCGGATATCGTGCTTGACGAGGCCAAAATCCAACAGCTGTCTGAATTGAGTCTGGAGAATGTCCATGTCTCGTTCGATTTGTATTATTCCTGCATGGAGAATGAGCAAGGTGAAGTTACGTTTTATTTAAACAACAGAGCCGGATCATTGGAAGCGTGTCAGAGCTTCGGAAGATTTGCCTACATGTTTGACAAAGATAGCCGTGATGAAATCTTCCGTTTTGTCAGGAACCCGAAGGATCAGAAAGCAGGGGAGAGCGCCGCTGAAATCTCATTTTACCCATTCAGCCCCAAAATAACTAATATTATGACGGCAGGCCCAACACCGGATCAATCCATGGATATGGCCACGTTCCCCGAGAATCGGAGTTTGGACATTTCCAAATTACTGGTAGGGGTAGAGGATTCCGGATACTTTTATCTGAAGCACAGGGAAACAGGCGAACTGGTATTTCCCAAACTCAGCAGCATGTACAATACAGAGCTGGCGCCTTATCTGATCCGGTTTCTGAATGATATTAATCTGCAGTATCAGACCGGATGGTCCCATCTGGAGGAGTATCTCTATGATTCTTCTTTTACACCGAGAGTAACCTATAAAAATATCATCATCTGCCCCAAAAAATGGACATTATATGCGGATAAACAGCTCCAGAGCGAAGAACAGTTTCTGGCCTTTCTGGAGGATTGGATCATAAAGTATAACATTCCGCGATATGTATATTTGGTGGAGCTGGACAATAAGCTGTTGCTGGATTTGGATCGCCATCATCATCGAAAGCTTTTGCACAAAGAATATACCCGGAATCCGGAAGGCAAGGCGGCCGTTATTATGGAAACGGAGAAAGAATTGTTCGCTTCCGCTAACCGATATATGGAGGAGTGCGTATTTTTTTGCAAAAGCCCGATGTTTCAGTACTTGCCGATAGACAGATTGTCTGCACAGGCTACCGATAAAAGCTTAAATAAAGTGCTGAGTTCTTCGGTGAATGCCGTTTATTATCCAGGTTCGGATTGGATATCCCTGCAGGTATATTACAATCAGGAAATGCTAACCGATTTGCTGGGCAGTGCATTTAAGACATTCATGGACAATAGCGCCGAGTACTTCATTGACCAGGTTTTTTTTGTCCAGTATGCAGATAAGGAGCCGCATATCAGGCTAAGGTGCAAAATGTCGGGAAGCGTAGAGCATCAGCGTTTCACGGCCTTGAACTATGTTTTTGATTTCCTGAATACTGTAACCTCGTCCGGATTGGTTAGTTCCTATTCGGTTGTTCCTTACCGGCCTGAAATTTTGCGGTATGGCGGCGCAGCCTTCATTGAACAAGCGGAGAGGTTATTTGCTATCGATTCTTATCTAGTTTCAGGCTATTATGCAGGCAAGAGGTCAATTAATGCAACCGATCAGATGTTATTTTGCTGTACCGGACTTTTTGAGGTTGTGAACTGCGCGTATCCGCTGGCAGAAGATCAATTGAAGGCTATGGCTGCGATTATTGATCCAAAGAAATTCAGACAGGAGTATCGGGAACACAAAGAAGCGCTATTCCAAAGAATTCAACAGACCCGTTCCATATCCTTGCCAGCAAGCGATACAGGCGACAGGTTGCGGCAATACGCTGCATATTTCACGGCTATCCGGGAAGCTGACGACAGAACCAATTATTACGATGATATTATGTTCAGCATCATGCACATGTTCTGCAACAGAGTGTTCGGCCTGGACCGGGAAAAGGAAGAGCTTGCCCTACACCTGTGCTACTACAGTTTGGAAGATTATTTACAGGTAAGCAAATACCATGTTGCTTATTGAGGAGGAGCTTATGGCGGTCAAACAAGTCCCGGGAAATTTATCTGAAATAGTCAGGCAAAGCGCAGAAATTTACAAAGATATAGATACTGTAACCCTGCTAATCAAGAAGCACGCCATGCATGATTACCCTGAAATGGAGCTGATATCATTGGCTTCAGGATATCCCGGGATCAGCCTTCTTCTGGATAAACTAGATGAAGTCTACCCGGGGGAAGGGTGGGATGCGCTTGCTTTCAAGTACAATCAGGAGATTGTGCGCTTAATCGGCAATATACCGTTCCATTCATTGTCACTGTATACCGGATTGGCAGGTGTTATTTATCTGTTCAACGAGTGTTCAAGAGGTTCAACAAGATATACGAATGTGCTCTCACAGACGCTGGATATGTTTCTTAGCAGCTATGGGGAATTCTATGAGGAGACAAGGGGGAAATTGGAAGACTCCTTGATTGAGGATAGCGACTTGGATTTGATTTCAGGATGGACGGGGATTGCAGCTGCATTAATGGAGGTTAAGGAACGCCAAGACAGATACGCTGGGAAGCTGGATGCGGTGCTCCTTAAGATCCTTCAACTGATTACGGATGCTGTAGGCAAGCTGAGACATTTCGGGGAACTTCCCGAACAGACCATTTACTATAATCTTGGCATGGCGCACGGAATTACAGGAGCCATTAATTTGCTGGCTGTTGCACATCTCCGCCGCTACCCGTTAACAGGATTGAGAGAAGTACTGGAAGTTGCCAAGACTTTTCTACTCGGAAATATCAGAGAGTGGAACGGCACCCTTGTCATACCTAATATGTTCACACCGGATGAATCCGCAGAGACTAGTCGGAATCCAGGTTATCACAGAGATGCATGGTGTTACGGCACACCGGGAGCTTCTGTGGCTATGTTCCGGCTGGGATTGGCCCTGGAGGACAAAGCGCTGCAGCAGCAGGCTCTGCAATTGTTCAATACCGTCTACTCCAGACCAGATTCGCTAAGAAAGGTAATTTCACCGACGATCTGTCACGGCTATGCAGGCTTGCTCCTGATTCAGCACCATTTCAGCCGTACGGCAGCCATACCGTTCAAGAATGATTTTTTGCATCGTATGTTATCATACCGGAATACTCAAGAGGCAGTACCCTTTACAGACCTTGAGGGAAGCGTCGATGATCCGTTATCTCTCGATAAAGTAGGGCTGCTCGATGGATGTGCAGGTGTATTGCTGACACTGCTGACCTGTGATAATGAGAACTTGAGTACATGGAAGCAGATGCTGGTATTTAGCTAAAAGGAGGAGACGGTAATGTTCATTTTATTAAAAGAAATTATTACAGTCATGGTGGGACTGATTACCGATTTTCTCTCTTTTCAACTGGATGCATATTTTTATATTTGGTTTCTGGTCCTGTTTATTTCAAGCTTGGCAGCGACCCTGGTTCAACGAAGCGAAGGGACTATTACCTACAGCACAGCCGAATGTGTCGGAATAAATGTGCTAGTTGTCGTATTATACCTAGTAATCGGTACAATTTTGGCCAGATACTTTGCAAGTTTTGAGGATCAGCAGATTGTTGCTGGAGATAAGATTATGCTGTATAAAATTTCTTTTATGCTTACATCCGCTGTAATTATAGTGGATATTATACTAGATAGGTTGAAGAGAGGGCGGAAATTCTCCTACTCTTTGGAGTTTCTTGCCGGAAGCGCCGTGTGCTTCTTACTGTTCCAATTAAGCAACCAAACGGACTGGATAGGAACCAAGCTGTCGCTCTCCTATATTGTCATGGTAGCGATAGCCGCAGGTGTCTATACAATGGCAATGAAGTTTTTGCTAGAATACGAAAATCACAAAGAGAAATAGGTGATTAAGCCATAATGGAATTGAATATGGAGAGCACGGCATATAAAAAGATTGGTGAAGAAAAACAAACGGCCCATTCCTTGCTGGAGTTAATCAAAATTGCGAGATGGCCCAAGCTTGCGCTTGCTTGGAGCATCGTATTTACACTGATTTCCGCCGCTTTTTCATTAGTATTGCCGATCATTACAGGCAAGCTTGTCGATAAGATCTCAGCTATGGAGCTGACGATCCAGACCGCAGCTGTGCTTATTTCGCTGTTTCTGGCCGGAGGGATTTTAAACGCCGTGTCTTCTCTGCTCCTCAGATATGTGGGGAGCAAGTTTTTTCAGGAACTGCGACTGAAAATTTGGGAAAAAATTATCCATTTGCCGGTTAATTATTTTGATAACAACGAGAACGGCAAAATCATCAGCAGAATGACGAACGACCTTGCTATTGTAAGTAATTTTCTGGCTATCACTCTGCCTTCTATTCTGGCTGATGTCCTGATGGTCACTGGTTGCATCATCATGTTATTTGTGTTGGATTGGAGATTAATGAGTGTACTCGTTGCTCTGATTCCTATAACGGCGCTACTAATCTATCCCATTGGAAGAAGGATGAATAGAGTAGCGATTGAGGCACAGGATGCAGCCGCAGATTTTTCCGGTGAGTTATCCAAAATTCTCTATAACATCAGATTCATTAAAGCGACGACGTCGGAAAAGCTTGAAATGAAATATACTCGGGAGATACTTGGACGTATCTTTCGCTTGAACATCAAAGAGGGAATATTGTCAGCTGTCATTGAGCCGATTGTCACAATTATCATCATGCTAGCTTTGGTAGGAATGTTTTGGTATGGAAGCGCCGGCGTTGCCGCTGGACATATCACTACAGGTACTTTGGTATCCATGATCTTTTATTTGTTTACAATGGTTTCGCCTCTGACCCAGCTCAGCAGTTTTTTCTCGCAGTATCAGAAGGCCAAGGGAGCAAGTAAGGAAATTTATACCATATATAACCAGCAGGATGAGAAGCAAGAAAAGTTAGGCAGTGTGCCGGACATGAAAAGTCATGATCAGAATTCGGATATCCTGCATTTTGCCAATGTTTCTTTCTCGTACAACCAGGGCCAACCGGTATTATCCAACGTGGAGTTAACCTTCAGAGGCGGTACCACTACAGCGATCGTAGGGCCTTCCGGCTCGGGAAAAACAACAATATTTTCTTTAATAGAGAAATTTTACTCAGAATATAATGGAGAAATCTATTACAATAATGTATATTTGGATAAGATTAGGACGGAAGAATGGCGTCGCAAAATATCCTATGTTATGCAGGATAGTGACTTACTGGTAGGATCAGTGAGAGACAATCTGGTATATGGCCTAAACAGAGACGCGGATGACCATGAGATTTATGCGGCTCTTGATACAGTAGGCTTGAAGGAGGTAATTTATCAATTACCGGATGGTTTGGATACCTTTGTTGGAGAAAGGGGAGTCAAATTATCGGGGGGACAGAAGCAGCGAATCCAGATTGCCAGATGCTTGCTTTCAGACCATGAGATTCTGCTGTTTGATGAAGCTACCGCCAATCTGGATAGCGAGTCAGAGCAGCTTGTACATGATGTAATCAAGCTTCTCTCCAAGAATAAAATGACCATTGTTATCGCTCATCGTTTGTCAACCATCTACAAAGCGGACCAGATAATCTTTTTGGATAAAGGAGAAGTAACGGGGGTAGGCACGCATCACGAATTAATGAGTTGGCATGATAAATATCGTGATTATGTTCAATTCCAGCTTCCCGCACAATTAAGTTAGGGAGGGGCAGTGGCGTTGTATCATCAATTGTCAACGTGGATCGTTGATAAATACTTTCAAGACGAAGAATTGGAAGCGGAGAAGCGTGCTTATGTGCTTTATTATCTGGAGAACATACTGGCTGGCACAGAAAAAATACTTCTTGTATTGGTCAGTGCCTGTTTGCTCAGTGTATTAGCCGAAACGGCTGCGATTCTGCTTTCCTATACAGTGGTCCGGCGAAAGTCTTTTGGCTGGCATGCTCGCAAGTCGCATCATTGCACCTGGGTCAGTCTACTGACCTTTGTGTTTGTTCCCTGGCTCTTAAAGGAAGTAGAATGGAACCGCATTTTTTTGGCGACGCTCTGTCTGCTTTCTATCATTCTGATTGCCAGATACGCTCCGGCCGATACGGAGTGCAATCCATTGGTGGATCCGAAGTTCAGAAGACTATGCAGATTACAAGCTATCTTTTTAAGTATAGTGTTTGTTTTCGTGGCCATCGCACTAGATTTTTATCCTTGGTTAATATTCGGGCTGTTTCTTGAAGCAGTTGTCATCACACCAGTATTCTATTCCATAATGAGAAGGAGTTATGCCAATTATGAACAATATCAAGAATATTAAAGAACACAGAAACAACCATAACCAGAGACTCAAGACTAAGCTACTGGAGCATATGAGTAAAAGAGGTGAAGGAGGAGGGATTTGTTTCGGGTTGTTCTATGAACCAGTCAATCCAAAAGTTCGGAAATTGATCAAAAAATGATTACATCTGGCATTTATTTTTTGCAATACACCAGCTATCTTGTAATATATCATATGGTCAGCGGCAATGGTCTAAGCGTTTTCCGTATGAATTATAAGCTGCTGCTGTTTTTGGTCATGTATTATTTTATCGGAATAACAGCTCTGGATAACTTCGGACTGATTGTTTACCTATTTCTATCTGTGCTACTGGCATTATACGGGTGGTTGACCGACAAATATGAATCCTTGTGGGTCATAGGCTTCTACGCCATCCTTACCATCTTTATTACGACACTGCTGGGTTATTTCATAACGGTAATTAGCTATGCGGTTCCTTATGAATATAAAAACAAATGGACGGCGCCCTTCCTAACCGCTTGTTCACCTCCGCTGATCTACTTGGCGCTCCGAAAGCTTGTGTCTTATTTGTTTCCTACTCCGGCGGTCAGGCTTTTGAAGTTATATCGGATTAAGCTTATCGTCGGAGCTTCTTTAATCTTGGTCTTGGGGATCATCGGACTCGGACTCATTATCTATTCGGAGTGTGAAAGCAACAATCCGTATCCAAGCAGATTAAAGATTGTGTTGATGCTGATCGGCTTGACCTCCATCTTCCTGATGACGATCAATTGGCTGTATCGCTTCCTGCGTGAACGTGAGCTAGAGAAGAACAAGACGGAACAATACCTGCAGCTGGAGGCTTATATTATGGAGATTGAAAAAATGTACGAAGACATCCGCGGCTTCAGACATGACTATACCAATATCCTGTTAATGCTGGACGAGGGGATCAGAACTGGGGATTTGGCAATGATCAAGCGGATATATGAGAGTTCTATCCAACCTACTGCTTCACAGTTGAACGGATATTCCTATAGTCTGGATAACCTGATTAATCTGGACGTGAGTGAGCTCAAGAGTATTATTACTTCCAAGATGCTGGTGGCAAAGAAGCGTGGAATTGACGTGAAACTGGAAATTGAGAGCGGTATCAGTGAAATGTATATGGATATTATAGACCTTTGCAGAGTAATCTCTTGTTTCCTGGACAATGCAATCGATGCAGCACTGGAGACCTGTAATCCGTCCATAAATATTGTGCTGATCCATGAAGACGATATTCAGACGGTGACGATACGAAACTCTTATAATCAGTCTGCACTTGACGGGATTAAGGTGAATGATCTCTACAAACGGAACTTTTCAACGAAAGCGGACAATCGGGGTCTTGGCTTGTACAATATAGCAAAGGTGCTGCGCAGCAACAAGTATGTCACTTTGGATACCAAAAAGGAACCGGATTTTTTCACGCAAACATTAATTATAAAGAGAGCGACATCATGAATATTTTTATCCTGGAAGATCAGTTTATCCAGCAGCGCATAATGGAAAAGATGGTCCGTAAAAGCTGCGAGGAACTTGGCATCTGCTGCAGCAATCTCATTGTCACCAGTAAGCCGGATCTCCTGCTTTTTGAATCTAAAGCTTGTGCGAATAACTTGTATTTCCTTGATATTGAAATCTCGGGTTGCCAGATGAAGGGACTGGAAGTTGCCCAGGAAATCAGAAAATATGATATGTATGGGCATATTGTCTTTGTAACTACCCACGGTCATCTGTCTCCGCTTACCTTCCAATACAAGGTAGCAGCTCTTGATTTCATTATCAAGGATGCTACCCAGGATGAAATGAAAAAAAAAGTCAGAGAAGTTCTTGCTGTTGCCCATCAAAGAAAGCCTGTATTGGATGTCAACGATTGGTTTATACTCGACAATAAATTTACGAAATTTCAAATTTCCTTCTCCAGCATTTATTACTTTGAAACAACCGGTGTTCCCCACAAAATCCGTCTGGTTTCCGAAAACAGAACTCTTGAGTTTTACGGCGATTTGAAAGATATTGAGGCTAAGGACCCAAGGTTGTTCCGGTGTCATCGGGCATTTATCGTAAACCTGATGAAGGTGGAATCTATAGATAAGAGCAAGAAGGAGATCATTTTTCAAACCAATCAGAATTCCGGAGAAGCAAGGCGCATTATTCCCGTTTCCCGCCAATTGTTGAAACACCTCCTAGATAAGATGGGAGACCAGAGCCTCCTGAACAGACCTGTTTACGAATAGAATAGATACGGAGGGCATAGTCCTTCGGGAAGAAAAGGGGAGGAATATGGAACAAAGGTTATCCGTTCAAGCAGAGGTGAAAGGCATTGATGCCACCAGTTTAAAATTAATTGCAGTATTGGCAATGCTAATTGATCATATTGGAGGGCTATTTTTTGCCGATTTTTTGGGCTTTCAGGTGGTAGGCAGAATTACATTGCCTATCATGGCTTTTTTTGTAGCCGAAGGATATATCCATACCAGAAGCTTCAAAAAATATACAATGCGCCTTGCTCTAACCGGGCTAGCCAGTGTGGTGCCTTACGGATTGGTATTTAAAGATTGGTATACTTCGGGAAACATCATGCTAACGTTGTTGATGGGCCTACTGGCAATATGGTTCTATGACAACACGACCAATCCTGTACTTAAATACTTGGCGATTTCGGCTCTTTGCGTAGTCTCTTTTTTGGGAGACTGGAGTGTAATTGGAGTGCTCCTGGTTCTGGCTTTCTATGTGGCTCGCAAACAACAGAAGATTTACAACGGATGGATTATTGCAATAATTGCGCTTATGTTCATTTTCGGAGTCATCATTATATGGGCTGTTCCCGATTCGCTCAGCATCATGGGCATCAACGCCAGCACAATGAACGAATATCTTTATCCGTTTGCGATCGGCGGGGCCTGTATTTTTGCACTCCCTCTGCTATCCCGATATAATGGAGAGAGGGGAAAAGGCCCACGAACCTTTTTCTATTTGTTTTATCCGCTGCATTTGCTCGCGCTTTATCTGCTGAAGTTGGCTATTGATTATTACATATAAGAAGGGCTGTCTAATAAGTAACTAAAATAAAAAATTGGACGGGAAACGACATGTTTTCCGTCTATTTTTTGCGGTTTGACGAACTATTCGATGTTGATGAAGGAAGGAATACTTTGAAGATTAAAGGAGGAGCAGCATGAAGATTATGCCTTTACAGAAACGTGGAATCTCCGATAGTCGGCTGGCGCTTGGTTGTATGCCTTTTGGTGGTGAATGGAGCCATGCACCGTTTACGCAGGAGCATGTCGTTGAAGCAGAGAGAGCTGTAGAAGCTGCACAATCCATTGGGATTACAATGTTCGATCATGCGGATATCTATCGTATGGGGAAAGCGGAAGAAATTTTCGGTCAGATCTTAAAGGGACAGCCGGGCTTGCGTGAACAGATCGTAATTCAGTCCAAATGTGGCATTTTTCTGCCAGATGGTACGCTCCCCGGCCGTTTTGATTTCTCATATGCCCATATTATGGAGTCCGTGGATGGTATCCTGAAGCGCCTGGGTACGGAATATTTGGACATCCTGCTGCTGCATCGCCCCGATCCGCTGGTAGAGCCGGAAGAAGTAGCGAAGGCGTTCAGTGAGCTTACAGCATCCGGCAAAGTAAGGCATTTTGGCGTTTCCAATATGAATGTAAGCCAAATTCGGTTTCTGGAGCGTAGCCTGACGGAGCCGCTGATCGCTAATCAGCTGGAGATGAGCCTGGCGCATCTGCATTTTGTAGATCAGACCGTACATGTGAACCAGCAGGCGGGGACGAATGTACATTTTGGCGAAGGTTTGCTGGAATTTTGCCAAACCGAGGATATTCAGCTCCAAGCCTGGGGACCGCTAGCGCAGGGACGTTTTAGCGGAGGTTCTTTGGAAGGGGAGCCTGAGCATGTCGTTAAGACGGCAGAGCTGGTGCAGAAGCTGGCTTCTGAAAAGGAAACGACATGTGAAGCGATCGTCCTGGGCTGGCTTATGAAACATCCAGCACGGATTCAGCCTGTCATTGGCAGCGCCAATCCTGAACGTATCAAAGCATGTCAGGATGCGGAACGCCAGAGCGAGCTGATGACCCGTGAGGAATGGTATGAATTGTACGTCAGTGCGCGCGGACAAGCCTTGCCATAACTCGTTTAAAGGCCCCTCCCTTCGTCTCATTAACAGACGGAGGGAGGGCCTATTTACATGGATGCATCTCATATTGCCTTAGTAACTATTCCTCTTCGTAGCGTGCAAGGGCCTTGGCCGTTGTTTCCTTCATTCGTGAGATCAGCCGGGAGCCTTGGACGACCTTGACACGTTTGCCAAGGAAACGGATTTTGGATAGCACATATTCACATTCGTCTGCCTGGAAAGTGAGTGTGATACGATAGGTATCTGCTTCCTGAACATATTCGACCTCTTTTTCAAAGCAGGAAAAAGCATATAGAATACGTGACATTTCCCCGTTGTATATAGGAATAATTTCGATGATGCCTTGCTCTTTGCGCGACTCCAGTATACCGTGTATACGTTGGGTGAATTTTTCGGCCTCTTCGGGTAGAAGCTCATCTTCCGTGATGTTCACGATATTAGACAGCTTGGTAGACATGAGCGCACGGTGTCTGCGGTTATACCACAGTAGGCTCCATTCTTTTTTGACCATGGAGAACTCCAGCTTATATGGAAAACCGGACATTCGCTCATGCATGCGTCCGTTGCGCAGTTTGTAGGTCATACAGATGCCTGAACGGGATCGCAGAATGGGACGCAATTCACGCAGGAGTGGATGGTATACCGAGACAGCAGGGATACCTGCTTTTTCCCGCAAACTTCCATCAGCCTCCAGCGGCTCGTCGTCTGCGAGCATCTGCCGAAGCTTATTAAGCGTAGACGGGGTGAAAGCCTCTATTGCTGCCGAGTCTGCCAGCATAGATTGGAGCCAGACTCTTTCCTGCGATGTGGTAGCAAAAGCGCCCGATTCATCCAGCCGAGAGACGATCTGGTAGTTAAATATTTTCTCGAACAGGCTCATAATAGGCTTGCAGCTCCTTCCATTCCTGTCTGAATTCCTTACGCAGCCGCTGAGGCTCCAATACCTCACAGCTTGATCCAAAGCTGCGAATCCACGGTTTAATCTCGGTGATTCCATTCACTGTGATTTCATAGATAAAGGATTCACTTTCTTCCTCCGTAATCGTACCCCATTGTCCCTGTGACAGCACACGTTCCCGAATAAAGTTGCGCTTCGCACCTTCAGGATTAAAAAAACGTACCCGTACCTTCACAGGACGACCGGTATCAACAAGCCAGCTGTACCGCATTTTTTCTTCCAATACCGCTAGCAGGTCGGCATGAAACTGCTCGGGTACAGGCTTGCCCTCCACCAATTGAGTCATGCCCTCCATACGAAATTTCATGATTCCTTTACCGCCTACATGACCAAGCACATACCAACGTCCATATTGATGATCATAGATGACTTGCAGGGGCAGAATGGTGTGTTCACGGCCCTCCGTCTCTTTTTCAAACAGCGGGTTTGTGTTCTGTGACCCGTAGATGCTTCGTTTGGATGTCGAAAAATATAAAAAAGTTACACAGCGGCGTTGCCGAATGGCGTGTAGAAGCGGATGAATATGGGCTTCGTCCAGAATACGTGAATAATAGTGGTATTTATATAAAAAAGGTTCGGCCATATCCCGATCTCCGGTTTGACGGCGCATGGCTTTTTTTAGATGATCTCGCAACAGATATCCCTGAACAGAGGGAAGCTGGGTGTTGGCCATAATGTCTACAAAATCATATAAGTCCAGCAATTCCTCGTCCGTCAGTCCTGTCACCAGATCGTTGCGAACAGCATAGCGGTAAGGTCTGCCACCGGGTTCCTTGCGAACTACGCCGACTTCGACCAGATATTTCAGGTCGGAACGGATCGTCTTCTCATCCGGTAGCGAACTGTCGGAAGGCAGTCCGTTGCAGCAAGCATCCAGCAATTCCATAGTGGTCATAGGCTGTGACTGTAACGCTGTCAGCAGAAGAGTTAAGCGGACGCTTTCTGATTCCTTGAGAGATTTGGCCCGAAACAAGAATAGTAGTAGTGGATCAGCGGATTCGTAGTAATTAAAGCGCAGCATCTCATTAAAATCATGTCCCTGGTTCTCAGGCAACTGCTGTTGAACAGAGTGGACGATTTCCTTGAGACGCCGGATTGTTTTATCAAAGGTGTGCACCGAAATGCCCAGTCTGTCTGCAAATTGCTGCCGATTATAAGCGCCGCTGGTCAATGTGAGCATACGCAGGAATTGAATTTCTTTATCAAAACTCTCTCTCGCCATGATGCATTCCCCGTTTCTATTGCCGTTCTCCGAAAGCAAGTATCCCTTTATTCTAACAGGGAAGGGAAACAGGAAAAAGGGAAATTATTCTTCCTTGTAATACTTCCACCATGTTCACGACTACCAAAATAAAGCATTATAGGGATATAAGATAGCACGATGAAATAAGAAGCAATACATAACAGAAGGGTGATGCAACATGTTTGGACGACGCAAAAATGAAGTGTTATATCCATGGGTAGGCAAGCTTTCGATTTATGAAACGATTATGCAGGGAGTGGATACTCAGGGCAGGCTTACGGATGATCATTTACCGGATGATGAAGAATATTGGGCAGGTCACACGATGCGTTGGGTGGCAGGAGGGTTGGATGGAGCGTTTGGGCATCATGGCGCTGGCGGAGATGGAGAGACTGACAAAATTAAGGATCTGGCGCAGTTGTTGTCCAGACAATGCCGCAAGCCAGGGATGAAGACGAGACGTGAGACGTATGTACGTTTGATGGAGGAAAATGCGCTCAGCCTAATTGATCCGCTGCTAGATGCGGTACGCGAGCATCCAGCAATTCAGCCGGATCGATTGTATGAGGAAGCGCGTTGGCTGGCTGAACATGGAGCACACCGCAATGTGGTGAAGATCGGTATTGCGCTGCTTGGATTGCTAGAGACAGAGCAGCACCACGAGCTTATTTTAACGCTAGCCCAACATGATGAATTCACGCTATATGCGGCTGTGGCCATCCGTAATATTTCGGAGCAGGCCAATGAGCAGTTGTATAGGTTAGCCTCACAGGTACATGGTTGGGGACGAATTCACGTAGTAGAACGGCTGGAGCCTGCGCGTCAGGAAATACGTGATTGGCTACTGCGGGAAGGATTCCGCAATAATGTCATGTATGAATATCTTGCTTATGAGTGCGCTCATAAAGGCGAGCTGCATACAGCCATCGCCGTTCCGCAGATTGATCAGGAGTTGTTTGACGGAGCAGGCGATATTCTGTCGGCCTTGCTGGCCGCAGGTGGACCTGCGGAAAGTATAGACGATTATGAGCATGCCGCTATGGTCATAGGCAACTATCTTCGTCATGCCAAGGCGATGTGTACGACTGTGCAGCATTTTACGATCATTATGGATATAGCAGACTTTCTGGATGAAGAGGACGATTCATGGGAGGCACGTTATGAGCATGAATGGACGCCGGAATTGCGTAAACGTTACGCGTCGATTTGCCAGCAGATGATGGATGATCCGCAGTGGGTGAAGCTGGTAGAGCAGGAGCTGCAGCATTCAGATTCACCGCATCTCTACTATGCCATTCGCGTAGCTCGAATGCTAGCACTAGATGTATGGCCTGTGCTATTTGATCAATTAAGCAAATACCCAGTCAAGCCTAATCTGTACTTTGAACTCATCAAGACAGAGGATGAACATCGGGCTCGTAAGCTGGTGACTTTTGCAGAAAAGCACTTGCCTCTGGGAGAGATTGTTTCCGGTCCTGCTGATGTGCCGGGCTTTGGACCGGAGTATGAAGCGCATCAATGTCTGGGTATGCTGTTGCAACTATTGTCTTCTTACGACGGAATGGGACAAGAGTTAGTTGCTGCCGGACTTTGGAGTCCGGTGACCTCCAATCGCCGTGCAGCGCTTCATGTGCTCAAGGTATGGCCTTCTGAGATGTGGGGAGAGGAGACGATGGAGCGCCTTCGCCGCTTATCGGTAGCTGAAACGGAGGAGTCGATTAGAGAACAGATTCGGGAAATACTTTAATGATAAGGGAGGGAACAACATGACAGATGTGAAGCATGGGCAGGGTTTCATTCAACCGGAAATGCGTGAGACGATTTTGCGTGAGTTGCGCGCGTTGGAGCAAGCGGAGCAGGTGCGCATTGTATATGCCTGTGAATCAGGTAGTCGGGCGTGGGGGTTTCCTTCACAGGACAGTGACTATGATGTACGATTTATCTATGTAAGACCCATAGAATGGTATTTATCTATTTTTGATAAGCGGGATGTGATTGAGCGGCCAGTCAGCGATTTGTTGGATATGAACGGCTGGGATTTGAAAAAGGCGCTCCATTTGTTCCGCAAATCCAATCCGCCTCTGCTGGAATGGCTGCAATCTCCGATTCCCTATCTGGAGCAATATTCAGTGGCTGGTCAGATTCGTGCGATCTCGCCGTTAACCTTCTCTCCGAAGTCCTGTATGTACCATTATCTGAATATGGCGCGGGGAAATTATCGGGATTATTTGCAGGGAGAACAGGTGAAGATTAAAAAGTATTTTTACGTGCTGCGCCCGTTGCTGGCCTGTGGCTGGATTGAACATCACAACAGCATACCTCCGATGGAATTCGTAGACTTGCTGGAGGAATTCATTCCGGCCGATACCGAACTTTATCAGGTGATCGAACATTTGCTGCAACGTAAAAAAGCGGGCGAGGAACTGGATATGGAGCCACGACTTTCGGTGGTGAATGATTTTATCCAGCAGCAAATTGCTTATTTTGAACAAAAGGCGCCCTTGCTTCAGCATATGGAGAGTGGACGTGATCAGCAGTTGGATGATTTGTTCCGCGCTGCGGTGAATGAAGTATGGAAAGTATAAGCTGAGAAGGAGAAGTGGAGTATGCACATCACGCTAAAAGCAACCGGAACCCATGCAGGGATGATTTCGCATTTGCTTGCTAAGAATCCTTATAATACGTATGATCGCACAGATAAAGGCGCACGTGTACGCATGGTGTACACCGTTTTTACCGAGGAAGAGGCTGAGATCGTCATTCAGGCTTCGCCAGATTCGATTGATTTAGTCAAAAACAGTCCGGACAGCTATGATATTACACAATATATTAATGACCGGGAGTTTGTAACCAGCAGCTTATTTTGCACTTATATTCGTGGCTCGCTTGGCACAGCCCTGAACGGTAAACCCAAGGAAGACTATGCAGGATGGGTGACGCACCCTTTTGCGCTGGAGTTATCGTTTGGGCCTGTTGCTTCGGATTTGCCGGATGCTGTGGTGGAGGGGCTATTTGCTCCGCTGGGCTATCAAGTGGACATAGAACGAGGGGAAGCGGACTATTCTTTTCAGCTGAAAAATCGAAGCACTGTCAGATATGTTACGTTAAGTGGCCATCAGACGGTGCAGCATGCGCTACGTCAGTTATTGCTGTTGATTCCGGTGTTGGATAACTATAAGCACTACTACATTAGTGAAGAGGAGTTTGACAAGCTGAGACGTTACGGTGAGGGCTGGCTGCAAGAGCATCCGCTGCGCGAGCTTATCATTCGACGCACGCTTCGTTTTACCAATCTGATTGAGCAATTTGAGCAATCTGATTCGGCTGAACTAGGCACTAAAAAACATATTGAAAAAGATACTGTCCAAGCTCAAAAGGATAAGCACGAACAGATTCAACAGCCACAGGAGGAAGGGAAGCAACAGCCTACAGTACGGCTAAATGAGCTGCGGTATCAGGCTATTATGGACGTAATTCGCAAGCTGCCTCGCAGACAGAAAATCGTAGATTTTGGTTCAGGGGAAGGGAAGCTATCGGCTCGGATGGCCCGAATGACGGGCGTTGAAGAGATTTGGGCGGTGGAGCCGTCCGCGTATGCACAGGTGAGAGCCGTGGAGCGTTTTGCCAAGCTGGAAAGACATGCTGACGCTATCAGTCCTACACCCATGATGGGCTCACTCTTTTATTATGATGAACAATTGCGGGGCAAAGATGTGATGATCCTATGTGAGGTCATTGAGCATGTGGATGAGCATCGTCTGAATCGGGTGATGAAGACGATTGTAACGGAGTATCAGCCGGGCGTGCTGATCGTGACGACTCCCAATCGTGAATATAATGAAGTATATCGTATGAATCAGCAAGAGCTACGGCATAGCGATCACCGTTTTGAATGGAGTAGAAGCGAGTTTCAGGAACGATGTGAGCAGTGGATTGTGGAAGCTCCTTATTCGGTAGCGCTGAAGGGGATCGGAGAAGAGGCCGAAGGCTTTGGACAACCGACCCAAATGGCTATATTTACGCGCAGAAAGGAGCAGAAGGAAGCATGAGCAATTCATCCAAACGTACGATTCATTTACCGCATGCTGGACTGGTTGTGTTGGTGGGGGCCTCCAACAGTGGCAAAACCACATTATTGGACAGGCTGGTGAGCGAAGGGATTCTACTGGAGACAGAAGTGGTATCCTCGGATCATTTTCGCAAGCTGGTCGGAGATACGGAATTTATAGACTGGAGTGGACTTCCAAGACTGGAATCGGACGTACTGTTCTATGAGTATCAGCAAATGTCAGCCAAGGCGTTTGAGGCGATGGATACGATTCTGGCTATGCGCTGTCGCTTGAATAAGCTGACGGTTGTGGATGCCACCCATTTATATGCTGAGGATCGTCAAAAATATGTACAGCTGGCAGCCAAGGCGCATGTTCCTGTTATGGCCTTGGTGCTGGACGTACCCGAATCTGTGCTGCTGGAACGTGATTCAGGCAGGGAGCATCCGCGTGGACGCCAACGGGTCAAACAGCAGGCACAGCTGTTAAAGCGGAACCTGCGTGGGATCCGTGAGGAAGGTTTTAACGCTTGCTATGTCCTCAAGGATGTAGAAGAAATGAACTTTGTTCGCCGTGCGCAGCCACTGTTTCATGAGATTGGCTCAGGGATTGACATCATTGGTGATATCCATGGGTGCTACCGTGAGATGCTGGAAGTGGTAGAGCGGCTAGGATATACGGAAGATACGGAAGGATTATACCATCATCCAGATGGCAGAAGACTAGTATCTGTCGGGGATGTGATGAGCCGTGGCCCCGAATCGCTACAAGCGGTGCGGTTCTGGAAAAAGCATGTGGATGCCGGACTAGCGTATATGATTGACAGCAATCATGGCTGGAAAATCGGCCGTTACCTTGATGGGAGAAAGGTGACTCTCAGTCATGGGGATGAACGATTTGCAGAGGAACTGGCCCAGTATGAACAAAAAGCGGGCAAGGCAGCGGCGGAACAGCTTAGAAGCGAGTTAAGGGATTTTCTGCTACATGCACCCTCTCATCTTATTTTTGGCAGAAATGGATTGCGACACGTGGTCGTGGCTCATGCCGGGATTAAGGATCATTTTATCGGCAAACAGTCGGCACGTATTTCTGATTATTGCCGTTATGGAGATACGGAAGGACAGGACGCGAACGGAAAACCAATCCGCAAGGATTGGTTCGTAGACCATGAATCGGGAGAAATAGTAGTATGGGGACATGATCCGAGACCGCAGCCTACCCTTGTGAACCAGACGGTGAATATTGATCAGGGTGTGGTATTTGGCGGTATGCTGACTGCTTATCGTTATCCGGAAAAGGAATTTGTCAGCGTTCCGGCACATGAGAATTATGCGAATGATCCCGATAGCCCACTTGTCCGCTGGCAGAGAAAACGGTTTTCACCGCCGAATTTGCGCAAGCTCATCGCTGGTTACAGTGTGCTGACGGAATCGTATGGCGAAGTGCGCGTACAAGGAGAATGGATCAAATCCGCTATAGATACCGTGTCACATGTAACTGTACCCATGGAGGAGCTGGTGTATATTCCACCGACGATGAGTCCTGCTCCAGCGGTGTCTGCTGAGGAAGGATATCTGGAGCATCCACGTGAGGCGCTAGCTTATTATCGCGGGCAAGGCGTACAAACGATGGTGGCTGAGAAAAAACATATGGGTAGCCGGGCTATTCTACTATTATTCAAAAACGAACAGGCCGCTGTCGAGTATGTAGGATACCCGACATTAGGCACGATCTACAGTCGGAGCGGGAGAGCTTTCTTTGAACAAAGCCTTGGGAAGCAAGTGCTGGAGAAGCTGAATGTGGATCTACGGACTGCTGGATATTTTGAACGGAACCAGACGGATTTTGTGTTGCTGGATGCGGAAATTGTGCCGTGGAATCTCAAGGCTCGGGAACTGATTGCTGCACAGTATGCGCATGTGGGGGAAGCAGCTCTGCTGGATCGCAGTAAGCTGGTAGACAAGCTGAAGCAGGCGAAGGTTGCAGGTCGAGAAGTTGGAGACTGGTTGGGGGAAATGGAACAGAAGTATGCGAATGCCGTAACGTTTCAAGAGGCTTTTCAAAAATATTGCTGGGATGTGGACGGTCTGGATGAAATTCGTATCGCACCGTTTCATACGCTGGCACACAGCGGAAAGACTTTTTTCGACCATTCTCATATTTGGCATATGGAGCAAAACCGGGAGCTGGCTGGGCTGTCCTCCCTGTTTATGGAGACAGAGTATCGCGCTATCACGGATGAAGCAAGCGAGGAAGAGGTCATTCGCTGGTGGACCGAGATGACAGAGGATGGTCATGAGGGGATTGTGATCAAGCCGGAACGCTTTTTGATGAAAAATCGGGACAAGATGATTCAGCCTGCAATTAAGGTGAGAGGCCGGAAGTATTTGCACATCATTTACGGTATGGATTATCTTGCCCCTGAGAATTTAAAGCGTCTGAAGCAGCGTCGAACTAACAAAAAAGAGCGTCATGCCCTGATGGAAGGAGCGCTTGGTATGGAAGGCGTGGAACGTTTTGTCCGCAAGGATACGGTAGATCGTATTCATGAATGCGTCCTTGCCGCGCTATCTCTGGAATCAGAGCCGATTGATCCAAGATTGTAGTTTGCGAGGGAGGGATTGAGATGGAAAGGGGTACACCGTTAATTGATATTGGTGTGAACTTGATGCACCGTTCGTTTCATGCGGATCGGGAACAGGTGGTAGAGAGAGCCGCGGCTGTAGGGATTTCACCGCTGATTATTACCGGGACCAGTGTCCGCAGCAGTCGGGAGGCTGCTCAGTATGCGGCCCGTTATCCGGGCAAGCTGTATGCGACGGCTGGCGTGCATCCCCATGATGCCAAAGACTGCCGCGCAGACACGATTCAGCAGCTCCGCCAGCTGGCGAGTCAGCCGCAGGTCGTATCCATAGGGGAATGCGGATTGGACTATAACCGTGATTTTTCTCCGCGTGATGTGCAGCGTCGATGGTTTGGAGAGCAAATCCAACTGGCGGGTGAGCTAAATATGCCGTTATTTCTGCATGAACGAGATGCACATGAGGACTTTGTCGCTATGCTTCGGGAGTATCAAGGGCTTGTCGATAAAGCGGTGGTGCATTGTTTTACCGGCACTGAACAGGAAATGCATACGTATGTAGAAATGGGACTGTATATCGGAATCACCGGCTGGATTTGCGATGAACGGCGGGGGAAACATCTGCGTGAACTGGTCAGAGATATTCCCTTGGACCGTCTGATGATTGAAACGGATGCTCCATTTTTGACCCCGCGTAATCTGCCCGTGAAGCCCAAAGAAGGGCGTAATGAGCCCATGTATCTCGCTCACATTGCTGCTACGATAGCCGAATGTACAGGCCGAAGTGTGATGGAGATCGAAATCGCGACGACGGAAACGGCTAAACGTTTCTTCGGATTATAGGATTGTCAAAGCCATAGATGTGGTATATATTATAGTGAATTAAAAAAGCATTGTCGGGAGCTTGAGAAAGTCAGGCTGAGAGGGTGGCCCTTGCCACTGACCGTGAAATCTGATCTGGGTAATGCCAGCGTAGAGAAACCAAGAACACTATACAGGAATGCCGCCTTTTTTTGCGGTTGTCGATAGATTCAATGTATGTCCTAGCATTTTACCTTGACCCTGACTTGGCTTGGTATCATTGTAGTAGTTTAGACTACTGGTTATATAAGGCATATCGACGAATGATGTTTTGTATGGTGCTTTACCTTTTACTGCGCATAAAGCTTGCCTGGAGATTCAGCTCCAGACAAGCTTTTTTTTATGGCCAAGAGGCCAACTATAAGGAAAAAGGGGAGCACGCAATAATGAATACTGCTGTAAGAGCGTCCAAAGGGTTGAAACTGACGGATATTTTGGTCACGATTGTGATCGCTGTTGTGTTCGGGTTGATCTACAAAATATGGGGGCCTGCCTATGATTTGATGAAACCATTTGGTCTACACGCCGAGCAACTGATGTATGGCATGTGGTTTATGGCAGGCACGTTTGCTTATCTCATCATTCGCAAGCCGGGTGTTGCAATTTTGGCAGAGGTGGCAGCGGCAACGGTCAGTGCTTTTTTGGGAAGCGAATGGGGCATGTCCACTTTGTACTATGGCCTGCTGCAAGGCTTGGGAGCGGAGCTGTTTTTTGCAGCTTTTCTGTATCGGAACGCAAACTTGTGGGTTGCTTCGCTAGCTGCGGCTGGGGCGGCTGTCACTTCTCTGATTCTAGACTTCAGCTACGGGTATATTGATCAGCTATCGACCTGGAACTATGTTTTGTATATTGGTTTTCGCATGATTGGCAGCATTGTGATTGCCGGGGTATTCGCGTTCTATCTGGCTAAGGCATTGGAGGTAACCGGAGTCACGCGAAGTTTGAGGCCTGCAACGGAACAAGATTATAAGGGGCTGGATTGATGAGCCGGGCAACCGAAGATGTGGTGGCTTCGATCACCCGTCTACGGTTGAAATTCCCCGGTGAGCAAGAGCTGCTTTTTCACAATATGTCTTTGTCTGTCCGCAAGGGGGAAAAGCTGCTGCTACTGGGACCGAGTGGATGCGGTAAATCAACGCTGCTCCAAGTGTTAAGTGGTCTGATTCCACGCACGATAGAAGTGCCTATGAAATGCGATGCTGCTGTAATCCCAAGTGTCTCAGGTATTGTATTTCAAGATCCTGATACGCAATTCTGTATGTCATATGCAGACGAGGAACTGGCTTTTGTGTTGGAAAATAATCAGGTTCCTCGTGAGCAAATGCGATCCCGTATTCGCGAGCTGCTGATACAGGTTGGTCTATCGACGGATGATATACATATGCCCATTGGCAGCATGTCACAGGGAATGAAGCAGCGGCTGGCGATTGCGTCTGTGCTGGCTATGGAGCCAGAAGTGCTTTTTCTGGATGAGCCCACGGCTTTGTTGGACGAGGAAGGCACTACACAGGTGTGGGATACCATTCGGAACATTTCGGTAGACCAGACACTGGTGATTGTGGAACATAAAATTAATGAAATTGTCCATGATGTGGATCGGATTGTGGTGCTTTCCGCTCAAGGGGAGATCATTGCGGATGGAAGGGCCGAAGAAGTATTTCATGTGCATCGGCAGGCATTGTCCGAGTACGGCGTGTGGTATCCGGGAGTATGGGATGAATCGTCTTCACCGCGTTGGAGGGAGTCTGTGACGCAACAGAATGGTGCGGGGATTGATTTGCTGGAGCTGGAACATTTTAGTGGACTTCGAGGGTTGAGTTCTGTCATTTATGTGAAGCAAGCGCAGGTGAAGCCTGGCGACTGGATTGGCGTGGTTGGTGAAAACGGAGCTGGCAAAAGCTCGTTGCTGCTCTCCATGATGCGCTTACTTCGCACACAGGGACGTTATAGCGTGCGCGGAATTGAGGCAGGCAGTACGGAACAACTGGCAGAGCGTATCGGGTTCGCGTTTCAAAATCCCGAGCTGCAATTCGTAGCGCATACCGTACGAAAGGAACTAGAGTATTCGTTACCCAAAAGCTTGTTTAGCGCCGAACAGTGCCGGGAGCGGGTCAATCGGATGCTCATACAGTTCGGACTGGAGCGGTTGGACGAGCGTCATCCGTATCAGCTTTCGTTGGGCCAAAAAAGACGGTTGAGTATTGCTACGGCTATGATTCGTGAGCCGGAAGTGCTGCTGCTCGATGAACCGACCTTTGGGCAGGATGCGCGTAATACCTTTGTCATGCTGGATATGTTGGAGCAGCTGAGAGCGGCAGGCACGGCCATTGTGATGGTCACGCATGACCCGGAAATTGTCCGTCGATATTGTACCGATATATGGCGGATTCAGAAAGGGGAATTACAGTATGAACCTGTCCTTTCCCCATCATAAAACATGGCTGCATCGCGTGAATCCGGGCCTAAAGCTTGTGATGTTTTCCATCCTGTTTGTTGTCGTTATAGTCATCCATGATCCGAATGTCATGTTTAATGTTGCGTGTGCTATGCTACTGCTGCTTGTCTGGTCAGGCCATCCATGGAAGCGGCTGTTGCTGTATGGATCTCCCTTTATATTGGTGTTTATTTCAACTTCAACGGGTATGATGATGTTCGGCAAAGGGATGACGACCTGGTGGACATGGGGCCTGATCCATATTACGCAGGAAAGCTTTTACCGAGGCATGCATCTGGGCTTTCGTGCGCTGAGTATGGCTGCGGTAGGTTTGCTGTTTGGTTTAACGACTCGTCCGGTGGACCTTTTTTATTCACTGATGCAGCAATGGAAGCTCCCTCCGAAGTATGCATACAGCTTTTTGGCAGCCATGCGGTTGATGCCCATGATGGTGGAGGAATTTCAGGCATTGAGACAAGCCCACCGTATTCGAGGTTTACATCAGCATGTGTCCAAATGGAATATGTATGCCACGCTTCGCAGGTATGCGATTCCGTTACTCGCTCAAAGTATTCGGCGTGCTCAGCGCATTGCTATTGCTATGGAAGCCAAGGGTTTTACCAATGAAACCAAACGCACGTATTATTATGCAATTGGCTATTCGGCTGTAGATATTGTATTCATATTCTATTTTGTTGTCATGCTTACGCTGGCTTGGGGACTCGGTATCCACTTTCCTTATGTGGGGGTGTGGGATGTACGTTAATTGTTGTCAAAAGGCTTTGCCCGTTTTCTGCTCTGTGGTATATTAATGCAATGGGAATTGACGGCTCGTACAGACCCGCCTGGGCTGGCGGGCTTATTACATTTTCCCTGAGAAATGGATCATCAGGAGGCCAGGTTTCATGATTTCGCTGCATCAGGTAAGCAAGCATTATACCACCTCAAGCGGCCAATTTCATGCGGTTCAATCCGTGTCCCTTCAAGTGGAGGAGGGGGAAATCCACGGTATTATAGGTGCCAGCGGTGCCGGTAAGTCTACCGTGCTCCGGTTAATGAATGTATTGGAAAGGCCGGATGAGGGAAGCGTGGTTGTGAACGGGGAAGATCTGACTCGCATGCCGGAAAAACGTCTCCGTGAAGCGCGGCGATCCATAGGGATGATTTTTCAGCATTATCATCTTGTTCACAATCGGACGGTCAGTGGAAATGTAGCAATGCCGTTGGAACTGGCAGGTGTCGCGAAAAAAGAGAGAGCAGAACGTGTGCGCGAATGCCTGCAATTCGTCGGTTTAGCTGATAAAGCAGAACAGTATCCGGCACAATTGAGCGGAGGGCAAAAGCAACGTGTGGCGATAGCCAGAGCACTGGCGAATCGTCCTGCGGTGCTGCTGTGTGATGAGCCGACCTCGGCGCTTGATCCGCAGACGACCGCGGATATTCTGGGCGTGTTACGGGAGATCAACCGTGAACTGGGAGTTACCATTGTAATCGTAACGCACGATATGGACGTGGTACGCAATATTTGTACCCGTGTATCAGAAATGCGGGATGGACAGCTACTTTCCACGCAACGTGTAGCTGACACTGCGGTAGGTTCAACAGCGGAAGCAGGTGAAGCTGATGAATGAAATGCTGAGCATCATTGCGCAATATCAGTCTGAGATATGGAAAGCCATCGGAGAGACGTTTATCATGGTGGGGATTTCTATCGCAGCAGCTGTACTGTTAGGGCTTCCGGCAGGAACGATTTTGTATCTATGCGGCAAAGGGCAAAAATATGAAAATCGACTGCTGTTCACCCTATTGAACAGTGTGGTCAATGTCATCCGCTCGTTCCCGTTTTTGCTGCTCGTCGTGTTTATGATTCCATTTACACGTCTGGTCGTAGGGACGGCGCTGGGTACGATGGCTGCTACGGTTCCCTTGTCAGTGGTGGCCATCGCCTATTATTCGAGACTGGTGGAGCAATCATTGCTCGAGGTGCCGAAGGGTGTAATTGAAGCCGCTACTTCTATGGGGGCATCCACCCTTCAGCTTATCTTCAAATTTCTGTACGTGGAAGCTCGTTCCGGGCTTGTACTGGGTTTGACCACATCCACCATTAGCTTCATCTCCTACTCCACGGTGATGGGCATTGTGGGCGGCGGCGGGGTAGGCGATTTTGCCATCCGCTATGGTTACCAGCGTTTTGAAACAGGCTTGATGGCGTTCACCATCGTCGTCATGATTATTTTCGTACAAATGATCCAGTTTACCGGAAGCACCATATCCCGCCGGATCGACAAGCGGTAAGGTGGAATTGTAACTTTCACTATACTTGCACAACTCACTATGGGAAATAAAAATGACTTTACAGTATCTCAAAAGCGGAGAGAAGGATTTGAATCTGGAGAAGCGTTAGCGTTCGCCTTTGAAATGGGATTCTAACCTATACATCACTTTATAAATCAGAGAGAATCCCATTTCAACAGCGATCGTAAGATCAAATCATTCGCGAAGCGGCTATACTGTAACTCATTTTTATCTTCCCGATCACAACTAATTTTGGAGGTTCCACATCGAATGAGTCGGAAAAACAACATGAAAACGAACTTGAAATTACTTACACTATTTGCTGTCGTTATGCTACTGGTCGCCGGATGCGGTGGTCAAAAGCAGGCTGCACAAGAAACACAGTCTAAAGAAGCGACTTCCCAAAAAGAAGTGACCTTGAAAATAGCGACACTCATCCCACCGATGACAGATGTGCTGGATATCGTGAAGCCACTGCTTAAACAGGACGGAGTCAATCTGGAAATCGTCGTGCTGTCAGACAATATCCAACCGAACAACGCATTGGCAAGCCATGAAGTGGATGCTAACTTCTTTCAGCATGCTCCTTTTATGCAACAATATAATGAAAGCAACAAATCCGATTTGGTAGCGGTAAAACCAATTTACAACGCCATTTATGGCGCGTATTCCAAAAAATACAAGAACGTTAAAGACCTGCCCGAAGGTGCGACTATTGCCATTGCCAATGACCCGGCCAATACAGGACGTTCTTTGGTAATGATGGAACAAAACGGTTTGATCAAGCTTAAAGAAGGCGTAGGCTATAATGCTACACAGGCTGATATTATTGAGAATAAGAAAAAGTTTGTGTTTAAAGAAGTGGATTTGTTGATGCTGGCGCGCTCACTGGATGATGTGGACATGGCTGCCATGTATCCCGCATATGCCAAGCCGCTCGGTCTGACACCGAAGAAGGACGCGCTGATTACCGAAAAAGACGATACACACTTTGCCATTAATCTGGTAGCGCGTAAGGATAATGCAGATTCCGATGCCATTCAAAAGCTGGCAAAGCGAATGACCGGACCGGAAGTACGTAAATTTTTTGAGGACAATTACAAGGATAGCGTTGTTCCAGCATTTTAAATAAATGAGGATTTTGCAAAAATCCAATAAGCGACTTCCAATGAATAAGATATAGATCGAAATGGTTTAGTTCGTCTATATCTTGCACGTTGGAGCGACTGGAATCGAATTTTGCAAAATCCTGAAATAAGTATTGAAACATTATTTTATGATGAAATATGACCTGTATAATGGAAGAAAGTCTGTGAAGAGCAGATGGTCTCCCTTGTGCAGGTCTTTTTCTTTTTCATCCTTAATATGGATAAATTTCATCGAAATCAGGGTACAAAGTCTTGTTTTTTAAGATTTTAGTGTATTACAGCATTATGAATTTTGGTCATAAAGGGTGATGGAGTAATGATAAGGAACCTATTAAAATAAATATACGAACAAACATTCGTTTTCGATTTCGTTAACGGTGTTTTTATATGGGTCAAAAAATTCAGCTGACAACGGGTCAAAAGCGTGAATAAAAAGGAAGGGGAACGACATGAAGCTGTTTGTAACTGTAAAAAGTCTGGGAAAGCGCAAGCCCGCACTCGCACGACAGGAAGTAGAGCTGAGTCCTGCACCAGAAACATTGCGAGATTTGATTACTGCAACCGTTGCTCTGAATGTTCAAAAGCTACGGGAAAAGCAGGAGAGTGTCGCGCTGATTCCATTCCTCACGGGAGAGGAAGTTCAGGCACAAGGCGAGATAGGCAAAGTAGGATTCGGTTCCATATATAATGAGGGTGTCCCGGATATTAAGGCTGCCGTGAACACGGCAATGCAGGCTTTTGAAGATGGTTTATACAGAGTTTTTGTGTGTGATGAGGAAGCTATTGAACTGGATGCTCCTTTGTCACTTAAGGATGGGAATGAGATTGTATTTATACGCTTCACAATGCTGGCTGGAGGCCTATGGTAGAGGGGGAAACGAAATATGCATCAAGAGAACAATGAGCTAGAATATTTCACCACACTGAAGGAGCGCGCGGCGCAACTGGATGGGCAACAACAGGAGTTGGCTCAGTATGTTGTGGAACTGGGTAAGCTTCATTACATACAGGAGAACGAGGAGCCATTTAACGAATGTCAGCGAATATTAAAAGAACGGGCGACAGAAAGCGGAGAACCGCTGTTCAAGCCACTGACAGAGGTATTACGTGCTCTAATTGGACAAACAGCTGGGGATGTATTCGCACATCTAACAGAGCATGTGACTGAATATCCATACAGCACAGGATATGCGCGAAAACCGTTTCGCACTTCGGATATTACGGCCCATACTTCCCGGATTTATAAAAAAATGGTGCAGTTGATCCGAATGGACTGTATCGGGTTCTCCGTGATGGATTATTTAACAAAAAAGGATTATGAACCAGGCAGAGATTACCGGATTCAGGAAACGATTGGTGACTGGATTGCTTATGAGCTGGATAACGGTAATTTACAGGTGCTTGAGGCGTTAAAAGCTATTATTTATGGGGATAATCAGGCGGCGTTACTTACACGCAATATGATTAAAGGCATGCTCCTGAGTCATCAGGAGGAGAATTATCGCATGATTGGAGAGCTCTTGGCGGTCGCCAAACTCCAGGAGGGATTGCGCCAAAGTATCGTGGAACAAATGGATGAGGGAACCCCGGAGGCTCTCATATATCTGTTAAAGTTGATCATCGACCAAGGCTTCATTCGTTACAGTTCGGTGGTGCGGGCGCTTGCAGTATGGACGGGAATGGGTTTGGAATCCGCCAATCAGCGGGTCGTTCGCCAACTGATCGAGCAGGCATATGAAGCATTGACTCGTAGTGAACTGCGCCAGGAATGGCTGACAAGCTCAAATGCTAATGAAGTGTATATGAGTTTGTGGGCTACCGCAGTACATGAGGAACGTGATCTGTATGGACAGGTTCGGAAACTCATGGAGCAAGGAGCAACTTACCAGAAGATCGTAGCACTGTACGTACTGTCTAACAGTGACAACAAGGATGTGCGCCTCGGAATTGCGAGAGAATATCTGGATGAAACGGACCCGGAGCTTCAATATTGGATACTGACGAACTATACAAGCAATTATTTTTATGAATGGATAGAAGGCGGGACGGTCGCGGATCGGATCGTTAAAGTGGTGCGCACCCCTTTGCTGGAGAGCAAAGAGGAGCGGCGTAAGGATTTTGAACGACTTCATAACCTGTTCGTACATATGAAAAAGGGTGAGTCCACAGAGCCCTCCAAGGTGCTGGATTTTGTTAATCTGTATCACCGCTCAGATGCGCCTATTCAAAAAATGCTGTATCTCGCTGGTTATGATATGGACGCTTCTTGGATTGGGGAAATCATAGCCTTAAAGGAACAGATTAGCCCTAATCTGCGTGGCGAACTGTTGAACCATTTTGTGCAAAATCCTGAGGATACGGTACAACGTGATTTTATTTTTTCCAGTTTGTCGGACAAAAGTATGAGCATTCGTGAGTTCGCTGTAGCCAAGGCGCGTAAGCTGACGTTGTCGGAACCAGAAATGCAACAAATGGAAGCCTTATTAAAGCTCAAGACGGGCTCGTTGCGACAAAGTGTCATTGGTGTGTTGCTCTCACAATCGGAAGAGCCGCTCGCTGGCTCATTGGAACGCTTGCTTCGTGCTAAGGCGGAGCTGCAACGATTGGGTGGACTGGAAGTATTGACGAAGATATATGCAGACCCGGATCGTGCCGAACAGTATGAAAACCTGCGGGCTTTGGCGGATATCATTCAGCAACCTACAGCCAAAGAGGAGCAGCTGTTGTCCAAGCTGGGACAGGAGGATGCTTATACAGGGGCTAACGGTTTTGGCCTGTACGATCCGAATGTCAAGGAAGCTTGGCTGGAAGAGAAAGTTGATTTGGGTGATTTTCGATTGTCCGATGTTTTTGTTAGTCCATTGGAGAAGCTCAAGCAGTTCTTGACTGGACTGGATGAGCTTGTTCATCAGCATCGTGATGTGGAATATACTGCGGAGTATTATTCAGGCTACAAAGATACACTGCTTATTGGAACGAACCTTCGCCCTCTACGACTGGTTCAGGTCGATGAAGAGGTAGATTCCAGACTGTCTTTATATCCTCTATATGAGGAGTGGAACCGCTATTTGCAGGAAAGCAGCATAGAAGCACGTGAACTGCTGGAGCTTATTTTTTATGACCGGTTGGAGCCTATGAACCGAACGCTGGATCGCTACTTTCGATACTTTTCTTTTAACATGGACTATTCAGAGCTAAGCAAGCACAAGCTGCTGGAAGGATGGCGTAAAGACTTCGCTGAGCAAATGTATCCTGTGGATCGGATTAACGAGGTTCAAAAGTGGATGGCAGAGCTGACCTATTCCGATCAGGTAAGCACATTAATCAATGCTTATTTTATGGACACAGCCGGAGCTGAAACATTTGACGTAATCGACCTTGCTTTAAATTCACTAATGCAAAGCATGCCTAAGGATAGACCAACAGAGGATATGGGAATGTTTCATCTCTTGTCCGGCCCGTGGGTGGCGCTGGAGAAGGGGCAGGTTCATGATGATGAGTCCTTTAAGCGCTTTTTCCATACCTTTGTGAACTATGCAGAACTGCCAGGAGCAGAAAATCGTTTTTATTCTCCGCTGGATCTGGAGGATTATTTCAAAGCCTATGAAAAAGGGTTGATCGGTGTAGGTGAAGTATATCGGGAACTGCTGGCCGGTAGTGAAAGCAGAAGACATATGAGTACCTTAACCAATGCTCGCAATGCATGGATTTCCAGAAAACCGGAATTTTTGGAAATACGTCGCACGGTTATTGATCGACTGTTAGAAGTTGAATTGGTTCGAGGCGATTTGCCTACCGAGGCTACGCCAAAGGTTATGGGCTTGAGTCGGATTGAAGGCATGAATTATTTCATCCGTATTCTGGAGGGGCTCGATAAGGAAACGTTCGTGCGTGGTTATGTGTACGGCTACGGTGATCGTATTACCAAAAAGGAATCGTTCAGCCACTTGCTCAAGGCATGTTATCCAAGTGATGGCGAGGATGCCACGTTGCTCAAGGAAAAGCTGAAGAACACTAAAATTACAGATAAACGTCTGCTGGAGGCTGCTATGTATGCCCCGCAGTGGATTGAGATTGTAGCAGATTATCTCGATTGGGAAGGGCTTCGCAGTGCGGCATGGT
The DNA here is from genome assembly GCF_038592965.1 of Paenibacillus sp. FSL L8-0158. Classification (GTDB taxonomy): domain Bacteria; phylum Bacillota; class Bacilli; order Paenibacillales; family Paenibacillaceae; genus Paenibacillus; species Paenibacillus polymyxa_D. The sequence continues at coordinate 1,039,715 of NZ_CP151949.1, forward strand.
ATTTCCATGCGCATATCAATGAAGGTTTTTCGGCCGAGAAGGAAACGATTGTAGCCCATTACTCGCCGATTGCTCCGCAAGATTTTAATGATGGCGCCTTCGATATTCACTGGTTTCATGAGGCTTATGAGACGTTGGGCGAGGAACGTTTTGATCTGCTGTACGATTGTGCCAAGTATATTTCGGCTGGAGCCAATCATCGTCGATCCCAGTTGTTTGCGGATGCGACGCTGGGTAAGCTCAAACGGAGTGAAATGGAAAAATCAGTGGAAGACAAGCGAAACAAAGACCATTTGCTGACCTACAGTTTGATTCCACTTGCTCAGCCGCCTGAACCAGATGTACGTGAACGTTATGATTTTATCCAGAAGTTTCTGGAACAAAGCAAAAAATTCGGTGCACAGCGTAAGGCTAGTGAGGCGCTGGTTTCGCGGATTGCGCTTGGGAATTTGGCGCGTAACGCAGGTTATGATGACGTAACCCGTCTTGTCTGGGACATGGAAGCTCGTAAGCTGGATGATCTCCGATCTTATTTTGAGCCACATGCTTTGGACGAGACTACAACCGTGCAGCTCGTCATTGATGATGAAGGAGCGGCAGATATTGAAATTGTCAGCAAAGGCAAGACGTTGAAATCCATTCCGGCTCGTTTCAAGAAGGATGAGTATGTTACGTCGCTGAAGGAGCTTAAAGGAGATCTAGTGGATCAGTACCGCAGAGCTCGCAAAGAATTGGAACGCTCTATGGAGTCTGGTACGACCTTTATGGTGAGGGAATTGAGAGGATTGCTGGGTAATCCTGTGCTTGCTCCGTTGGTGCGGACATTGGTTTTCAAGGCTGATGATCACCTTGGATATTTTAATGAGGAAACGTTGGTATTGACGGTTCCTTTTGCCGAACAGCATACTATAGGAGAAGAGGACAAGCTGATTATCGCTCATCCCCTTCATTTGTTCGAAAGTGGTCGTTGGAGCGACTTCCAGAAGGACTTATTCGACCGCCAGATACGCCAGCCATTTAAGCAGGTGTTCCGTGAGCTGTACCTGCTGAATGCTGATGAACGTGCCAACGCGACCGTTTCCCGTCGATATGCGGGACACCAGGTACAGCCGAATAAGACGGTATCCCTATTGAAAGGTCGCCAATGGACGGTCAGCTATGAGGATGGACTCCAGAAGGTGTACTATGCCGAGAATTTGATTGCGAACCTGTATGCCATGGCGGACTGGTTCTCACCAGCGGATACCGAGGCTCCTACGCTGGAGACAGTGCAGTTCTTTGATCGGACAACGTATAAGAGCGTACCGTTGAACGAGGTTCCTCCTGTTCTGTTCTCCGAAGTTATGCGGGACGTGGATCTGGTCGTCAGTGTTGCTCATGTAGGCGGCGTTGATCCAGAGGCCAGTCTGACGACCATTGAAATGCGTAGGGTCATTGTGCAGGAATCACTTCGTCTGCTGAAAATTAGCAATGTACGCGTGGATGGGAATTATGCTCGTGTAGACGGGACTCTTGGCGAATATGCTGTACATCTGGGAAGCGGGGGTGTCTACAAGCAAGCGAAGGGAGCGCTGCATATTATTCCGGTGCATTCGCAGCATCGTGGACGCATCTTCCTGCCGTTTCTGGACGAAGACCCAAGAACAGCCGAGATTCTATCCAAAATTGTGTTGTTGGCCGAGGATCAGAAGATCAAGGACCCGCAAATTCTTGCGCAGCTTCAAGCGTAGGATAGAAATTCTGATATAGAGCAATTCATAATTAACTCAACGTTCGCACCTAGATAATGGGTTCAAATCCTCGATTGTGCAGGTGGAAACTCAGTTTAGTTGCGGAGGTTGAGTTATTTAATACTAAGCGTGTATCAAGCGCGAATAAAGAGTCAGGGGTAATATTTTATGTTCTATGATTTGATAGGAATCTAATAGTATATCAATTAACGGTCATAGGAGAACACAACGATGATTAATAATATCTTTCTAAAAGAGTACTCAACCGAGTATCAATCACAAGTTGTCGATTTAATTTTACATATTCAAAAAGATGAATATAATATCGCCATAACCAAAGAAGATCAGCCAGATTTGCTGGATATTGAAAACTTTTATCAGCGTGGTAACGGCAACTTCTGGGTGGCTCTTCGTGAAGGAACCGTAGTAGGGACGGTTGCTTTGTTAGATATTGGGAACCGTAAGACAGCACTCAGAAAGATGTTTGTAAAACAAAACTATAGAGGTAAAACATTCAATGTTTCGAATCAATTATTGCATCATGCCATAGGTTGGGCCAGGGAGAGGTCTATTGAAGAAATCTATCTTGGAACAACACCACAATTCGTAGCAGCTCATCGCTTTTATGAGAAGAACGGCTTTGTTAGTGTAGATCCAGGAGAATTGCCGATTGGTTTTCCAATCATGAAAGTGGATAAAAAGTTTTACATATACATCATTCAATAAAATGATCCTGAACCAAGACGAGGCTGAGGGAAATTCCAGTTCAAAATGTGTGACTTAGTGACCGCCGTGTCGTCTTGCTGCCAAGCCGCAATATAAACTATCGCCGAGCAGGAATTCCTTTTGTTTAGGACAGGCGTTTGCTAGAATAAAAGGGTATGTTGTAAATCAACGTTAACCAAATTGCTGGGAGGGACACAAGTATGAGCAAAAAGATTAAATGGGGAATTGTCGGCACAGGCTGGATCTCGGATCAATTTGTGGCGGATTTGGTGCATGTTACGAATGGAGAAGGGTATGCCGTTGGATCACGTACTATTGAAAGCGCTACCGAATTTGCAGCTAAGCATCAAATATCACGGGCTTACGGGAGCTATGAGGAATTAGCACAAGATCCCGAGGTAGATGCTATTTACGTAGGGACTCCTCATCCTTTTCATAAAGAAAATGTTCTGACGGCTCTTCGGGCGGGCAAAGCGGTCTTGTGTGAGAAACCCTTCACCGTCAACAGCAAAGAATTGGAGGAAATGATCGGCTTTGCACGTGAGCGTAAGCTATTCCTGATGGAAGCAATGTGGACACGTTTTTTGCCTCCGATTCGCCAAGTGCGGGAGTGGATACATGCGGGACACATTGGCGACGTAAAGCTGGTTAAGGCGGAATTTGGTTTTCGGATAGATTGGAACCCGGAGGGCCGGCTCTTGAACCCTGAGCTGGGCGGAGGTGCTCTATTAGATGCAGGGATTTATCCGGTTTCTTTTGCTTCAATGGTCTTCGGTCCTGAACCTGAGCATGTATGGAGCACTGCTCATATTGGGGAGACAGGCGTTGACGAGACATTTTCGATCTTGCTGGATTATGGACAAGGACGCACGGCTATGCTTAACGGGGCAGTCCGTCTCGGGTTGACGAATGAGGCATACATCCATGGAACCAAGGGCTATATCCACATTCCGTCATTCTTGAACAGCACATCGGCTACTTTAGTTGTGGACGGTGAAGAGGCACAAAACTTTCAGGATGACCGATCCTCTACAGGCTATGCCTTTGAAGCAGAAGAAGTCGGGCGTTGCTTGAACGAAGGCTTGCTCGAAAGTTCTACTATTCCTTTGGATGAATCATTAGGAATTATGAAACTGATGGATCAGATTCGTTCACAGTGGGGACTTCGGTATCCGTTTGAATAATCACATTCATTCCAGGGACCTTTCAGGTTCTCTGGAATTTTTTTGTTTATGAGCGTTATTTTTTCATACCAGGATTTTTGAAAAATTCTCATACATAAGTATTTCCAATTCCCAAATAGCGACTTTGGTCACACGCTAGGTAATGCCATATGAGTAAATCAAGAGTGGGACATATGAATCATTTTTTGTGATTTAAATTAGTTAAAAAACCGTCATTAAAAAGTTACAAAAGTGTAATCTTATGATCAGTTAACTGAATTGTGAGCGCTATCTTTTCATGAAAAAGATTGATGGTCCTAGTGCTGTACTTCCAAAAACTTTCAATGAAATTTTCGAAAATGTACGGTAGGGTGGTAAACGTGTCACTTGAGCTATTGCGGCTTTTGCTGACTTGCTTGCTTATCCCGTGGCTCTGGATTCTTGTCGGAGCTCGCAGGATCGAGAGCCTTTGCAAGCCTGTGAGCGTTGAATAGGCATTCATCTCATGACCAAACATCAAGGAGGAATTACAAACGTGAAAGTAAAATCAACATGGTTGTTCCGTATGGTGATGATGACAGTCATTGCGGCTGTTGTGATCGGACCTATGAATATTGCAGGAGCGGCAGGAAGTCGGACAGATCGGCCTTGGATGAACACGGCCCTGTCGGCTGAGAAACGGACAGCGCTGCTGCTGCAGGAAATGACGCTGGAAGAAAAAATAGATTTGGTGACTGGCAAGGTCAACAATTACTATGGATTCTATAATAATTCGATGGAGCGGTTGGGCATTCCGGCGCTGACGATGGCAGATGGACCTGCAGGTGTACGTATCGCTAATCCGGATGTGCAGGACAAGCAATCGACTGCGTTGCCTGCTCCAATTGCGCTGGCTGCAACGTGGGATACCCAAGCTGCCCAACAGTATGGGGATTTGCTCGGAGACGAGGCTTTTAATACAACTCATAATGTGGTGCTTGGACCCGGGATGGATATTGCCCGTATTCCATGGGGATCGCGAAACTTTGAATCTATGGGCGAGGACCCGCTACTGCAATCGCAAATGGCGACCGCTTATGTCAAAGGTATACAAAGCCATCCTGTTTTGGCGACTGCCAAACATTACCTTATGAATAATCAGGAGACAGAGCGTTTCACAACAAATGTCAAAGTCAGTGACCGTGCGCTGCATGAAATTTACATACGTCCGTTTCAGGAGGCTATTGCCAAGGCAGATTTGGGCGGAGCTATGTGCTCCTTTAACAAAGTCAATGGCGAATCGGCATGTGAGAACAAGACCATCATGACAGATCTCTTGAAAAAGGAAATGCAATTCAAGGGCTTCGTGATGAGTGATTATGGCGCGAACCTGAGTACCATCGAATCGGCAAATAGTGGCTTGGACCTGGAAACACCCGGAACCCCTTATGGAAAATGGGGAGATCAGCTGCTGGCTGCTGTCAAGAATGGTAAGGTAAGTGAAAAAACGATTGATGAAAAGGCTGAGCGCATTCTGGTGCAAATGTTCAGCAAAGGTCTGTTCGATCACCCGGCTCAAAATAACCAAATTGATGCACGTGACCATGGCAAGACAGCCCGTCAATTGGCTGAGGAAAGTATGGTACTGCTTCAAAATAAAAACAATGCATTACCGTTGTCTAAAGATAAACTCAAGTCCATTGCAGTGATTGGCCCCGATGCAGATAACGGCACTGTGGCAGGCGGAGGCAGTTCGTTGGTGAACCCGACGTATACCGTGAGTCCGTTAGAGGGAATCCGCAATCGTGTCGGCAAAGGAGTTACCGTCCAATATGCACCGGGCACAGACCCGATCTCTGCAGGAGACATTATGCCAGGCCCATCGGCTGTTCCGTCTTCACTGCTGACTACATCTGATCAGAAAGAGCATATCAGTGTTGGATATGCGACTTATGGAGATGGCGAACAGGGGCTTCGAGGCGAATACTGGAAGAATAACAAGATGGAAGGCAATCCGATTCTTGTACGCAATGATGACCAAGTCAATATGAACCTTGGATTTTATAATTATCAGGGCTTCAATGCAAAGTCCCCTAAAGTTCCAAATACACCAACGACATTGAACGGCTTGATATCTGCACGCTGGACAGGGGCAATTGCAGCTCCCAAGGATGGTGACTATGCATTGTCATTAACCAGTTTGGGATCAAGCAAGCTGTATCTCGACGATAAGCTATTCGTGGATAATCAAGGTGAAAAGCTGGGCACTACGAAGAAAAACATCTCCCTTAAAGCGGGTGAAAAGCACAAAATACGTATTGAATACCGCGCTGATTATCCGACAAATGGTCGTGATTCCGGTGGTATGGTTCGTCTGGGCTGGGAGCCTCCAGCAGATACGTCAGATAAGCTGATTGACAATGCTGTGAAATTAGCGAAAAAATCGGATGTTGCGATTGTTGTTACGCGTACGTATGAGAGCGAGGGATATGTTGAGCGTTCCGATATGGAACTGCCGAACAATCAGGATCGGCTGATCCGTGCGGTTGCGGCTGCAAATCCGAAAACCATTGTCGTACAAATGAGCGGCAGAGCCGTGCAAATGGATACATGGCAGGATAAAGTCCCTTCCATCGTACAAGCATGGTTTGCTGGACAAGAGCAAGGGAATGCTATAGCGCGCGTCTTATTCGGAGATGTAAATCCTTCAGGCAAGTTGCCGGTAACCTTCCCAGTTAACGAGCAGTCTACACCCGTGTCCTCACCAGAGAAGTTTCCGGGTGTGAACGGTATAGGTGACTATTCAGATGGGATTTTTGTAGGCTATCGTGGGTATGAGAAATCGGGGATTCAACCGGCGTTCTCCTTTGGACACGGTTTATCCTATACGACATTCGGATATAGCGATCTGAAAACAAAGCAGCATGCGAGTGGAAAAAAATCCGATCGTATGAGTTCCGTAGAAGTTTCGCTCAAATTGAAGAACACTGGCAAAACAGCCGGAGCTGAGGTTGTACAGGTGTACAGCGGTAAGCTTCCGACAAATGTAGAGACTCCATCCCGTCAACTGGCAGGCTGGTCCAAGGTGGAGTTAAAGCCGGGTCAAGAGAAGAAGGTTCGCATTGAGCTCGACCCGAAAGCTTTCTCTTATTGGGATGAAAAGTCCAAAGCATGGGTTATGCCGGCGGGTGAAGTGCCCATTTATGTGGGCAGTTCCTCTCAGGATTTACGACTGACAGGAAGTGTTACGATTCCGGCTACCTCTACAGCAAAGGCAAAAAAGTAATCCCGTTACATTTGTTTTAAAATGGTTATATTCAAGAGAGCGCGGGCACAAGCACCGGCTCTCTTTTTGCCATATGTATGCAAAGGGAAACCCAAGTGAAAGCTGAAATAGTAGAGAGAGTGGGGACAGGCTAGTGATGGGGAGAGGAGGATATTAGATGAAGAAACTCCAAAAGCAACGACGTACTGACATCTGGCTGCTTATAGCTGGGGTAGCCATTTTGATCTGTGCGGTCCTGGCCAGTATGGCTATACGGAATGTTCCGGGGCCGAAAGCAGAAAATAACGTCAACATGTGGCTAACAACACCCAACCCGGCGAATCGTTTAACCCAACAAGCCCCGATCCGTTGGGATAAGGATGATAAGGATAGCAGTAAAGAAAATGCTGCGAATGCGGATACACTGACGATTGAGGTTAAGCCAGATATTCGTTACCAGACGATGGAAGGGTTTGGGGCAGCGGTGTCCGGTTCGTCTGCATACCTGATGAATCATGGCATGTCTGCCAATCAGCGTGATCAGCTGCTAAATGATTTATTTACAGCCAGTGGCATTCAACTGAGTTATATTCGCCATACCATTGGAGCATCGGATTATTCCGTAGATGAACAGGGACAGCCTGGCAGCTATACCTATGACGATGTGGCAACAGGCAAGGACTATGAGCTGAATCATTTCTCCATCGCCAAGGATCGGGATGTAATCGATGTGCTGAAGCAAATCTTGAGAAGAAACCAGGATTTAAAGATTATGGGGACCCCGTGGACAGCTCCACCCTGGATGAAATATGGGGAGCAGATTTATAACGGCTGGTATTTGGACTATACCGATCCGCGCGTCTACCAGGCGTATGCTGACTATTTTGTTCGTTACCTACAGGCTTATGCGAACGAAGGGATTCCGATTCAGGCGATTTCCATTCAAAATGAGCCAGAATTCACTACGTCCAAGTATCCCAGCATGAGTATGGGGGCAGCAGAACAGGCGAATTTTATTAAACAATATCTGGGCCCGACCCTAAATCGCAACCATTTATCTACTCAGATCATTGCCTTTGACCATAACTGGGATACAGGGAGTGAATATGCCAAGACCGTGTTAGGAGATGAACAAGCTCGAAACTATACGCACGGAACGGCCTTTCATTGCTACAAAGGAGAACCTACGGCGATGAAAGATGTGCATCATGCTTTTCCTGATAAGCCTGTATATATGACAGAATGTAGTGGGGGAGCGTGGAGCCCGGGCTTTGGAGATGATTTGAGCTGGGATATGTCCAAACTGATCATTGGTGCACCCCGAAACTGGTCGCAAAATGTCCTCTTTTGGAATATCGCACTTGACCCGTCCGGGGGTCCGACCAATGGGGGGTGCACCAACTGTAGAGGTGTAGTGACCATCGACCCGTTAAGCGGTGCAGTTACGAAAAATGTGGAGTACTATGCGATTGGGCACGCCAGCAAATTTGTCCGTCCAGGTGCGGTACGTATTGATTCTACACATTATAGTGGAAGTATCGAAACGGTCGCCTACGGCAACCCGGATGGTACGCTTGTCCTGATTGCCGCTAATACGGGAGAGAACACAAAGACATTTAAGGTTCGGCAGGGAAATAAGGTTTTCAAATCTACTCTTCCATCCAAGTCCGCGGCTACCTTTCAATGGAATCCTACGGCTTCCTGACACGGCCTGTACATCAACGTTTTATAGAAGTTTTAGAGCGCTTAGCCCATCTGGCTGAGCGCTCTTTTTTCATTTGCTACAAAATCCAGACTGAGAAAAAAATAAAATTTTAATATTGTTCAGAATTGGTTCAGAGGCGGATGATAAGATCTTTTCACTAATAACAAGAATGAACCGTTTACGGGGGAGAGTCTGATGAATCAAGAAACAAATAAAGAATGGCAAAAAGTGCTGATGGTAACGTTGCTGGCAGGTATGGCATGGGGGCCCCAGCTTGTTCATGCGGAAACGAAAGGGGAGACGTCTGCGATTGTGACTAAAGCCAGTACAGTATCTTTTACAGATCAATCCACTATGTCATCCCAGGCATTACAGGCGGTACAGGAGGCTGTGAAGCAAGGACTGATCACGGGTTATCCAGATGGTTCCTTCCGTCCAGATCAACCGTTAACGCGCAAGGAAATGGCAGCTTTGCTGGCTAATGCACTTAAGCTTGACGCAACGGAGAAAGCAGTAACTTTTAAGGATACGCAGGGGAGTTGGGCCGCTTCTTATATAGAAGCTGTACGTGCGGCAGGTCTAATGACCGGAGATGAATCAGGTGCTTTCCGCCCGAATGCTGCGGTGAGCCGTGAGGAATTAGCAGCCATTCTGGTGAGAGCGATTGGAGGAACCCATGTTCAAGGCGGAGATGTTCAAGACATTTCTGATGGGGATCAGGTGAGTTCATGGGCCAAAAACAACGTAGAAGCAGCTCTCAAACTGGGATTAATGGATACGCCGGATAATCGGTTTGACTCTAAAGTACAGGTAAAACGTCAAGATATCGCAGCCTTTCTGGTGAATGTGTTCCAATCGGGTGAACGGACGGGAATCCTTTCTCGTATCGACGGGGATATCGCTTATATGGATGGAAAGCCCTATTTGATCGGCCAGCAATTGAAGCAACTGTTCGGAGCGGACAATGTGCCGGCGCTTCAAGGGGCTACCCTGACCTATCAGGCATCGAACCGAAACGTAGCTGATCTGTCGGCGCTTCAAATTGTGCAAAGTGGTACAGCCCAACATCCGGTGACTTTGTATAGCAAAGGGTCAGAATTTAAAGGCAAGTTAGCTATTGCAGCGGATTTTGTGCGAATTCAAGGAGATACGTTACCTCAGGTAACCTTGATGCAGGGCGCCAAAAATGTAGAAATTCATGCAGACGTAAACGAAATGATCGTGGATACGCATGAGCCTATTCAGATCCAGGGAAGTGGTGTATGGCAGCAGCTTAAACTGAATTTTGCCGACACACAGGTACGTCTTGCCAATGGGATACAGACTGTACAGACCCGTCTTGCGGAGCGGGGAACAGAGACTCAAATTATACGTGATACCACGTTGGATGCATCTTCGGATACATCCTCAACAAGCACTAAAAAAAGTTCATCCGGTGGTGGCGGTGGCAGTTCTACAACGAATCCAACGCCAACACCTAATCATGTACCTGTCTCAGCTATAGTTCCTTCCGATCAATATGCCATTGTGGGTTCCGGAGATACGCTAGTGGATTTGAAAAATGTATTTTTCGATGCCGATCAGGATGAGTTGTCGTATCATGCGGTCACTTCGGATGTATACGTAGCAGAAGCAGAAATGGCAAATCAACAGCTTACACTAAAACCTAAATCAGTAGGAAGCACGCAGGTATTTGTTACGGCAGAGGATGGAAAAGGCGGTAAAGCGAGCGTGTTTTTCAACTATACAGTGACCAGCTCTACTTATGAGGAGGACATTAATCACAGTCCTGTCGCGAGCAACAGCCTTAATGACATTCCTTTGCTCTTAAACGAAGGTGGCAAGCAGATTAGTCTGTCTGACTTGTTTAATGATGAGGATGGCGATGCACTGACCTACGCGGTGGAATCGGCTTCGCCAGAAGTGGCCACAGGAGAAGTTACAGGCGATCAGCTTATGCTTACGCCGCTTCAAGCCGGCATTAGTCTAATGACGATAACAGCCCGTGACGGCAAAGGAGGCACAGCCTCGATTCAGTTTGCTGCTATGGTGAATGCGCCTTTGCCTGATCCGCAGCCTGAGAATCACATACCTGTGGCTTTGCCTCATTTACCTATCGTAGTAACTAATGTGTTACAGGACAAGCTGATGCTGTATCCAGGTTCGTTATTTATGGACCAGGATGGCGACACCTTGACGTATACCCTCACTTCCTCCAATCCCCAAGTAGGCAGTGTGGTGGAGAATGGAGAAGATTCATTTGTATCACTGCATAATGCCGGTATTACGATGATTGGAATTACGGCAAATGATGGCCGTGGGGGCGTTTCTTTCACTTCATTTATGCTCCAAGTTGAAGCTCCTCAACCCGTAAATCATCGTCCGGTAGTGACCCGTGTGCCTGAACCTCAATATTTGGACCCAGGAGATGGTCAGCAAATATTGCAGCTGAATGATATGTTCTCTGATGAGGATGGAGACACGCTGACCTATACTGTAGTGTCTTCTGATCCATTGGTGGCAGGGGGGCAGGTAGAAGGGACTGCACTTTTCATACAACCGTTGCGTAATGGTGTGACGTTCCTTACGATGACAGCAAATGATAATCGTGGTGAAACGACATCTTTTACGATTCCAGTGATTGTTGAGAAAAGAGATTTGTTCATTTCCGAAGTCGTGTGGCAAGGCGAACCGGATTATCTGGACCAGGCGATTGAATTGTACAATCCGACCAACAGACCGTTGGAGAAAAATAGAATATGGATTGAGCGATCCGACCAACCAGACCCGATTATCATAAATGCCAATGACGGAGATGTAATTATGCCTGGGCAAACCTTTGTGATTGCGAATGATTTGAGTTCGTTCGGATCGGAAGATTGGTATTATACCTTCCTGCAGTTACAAAATAACAATTCGGAACCCGTTACGCTTAAGTTGTACTACAACAACGTGCTCATTGATATCGCAGTTATTGGTCAAGGGCAGGCCTTGGGACGGAACAGTGGTACGGTCATTGGTAATACAGATCCATATCAGGCTGGCGAATGGAATGTTGAGGGGACGAACTACCCTGTTAATCTAGGAGACTTTATCGGTAGGGAGAGAATGGCACCATGAAAAATAAGAAGTTAACCGCTCAGCTGGCAGCTGCCTTGCTGCTGCTGACCCCTTCGCTTCCTGCCGGAGCAGAGCAAGCTACCGTGATAGATACGGCTTCCGTATCCAATGGGCCGACAGGGAACAATACTGCCACCTGGACGGACGTACAGCAGCTTACAACACAGCAATTGGAACAACTGCAAAAAGCCCGTGAACTCGGGATTATCCAAGGCGACCCCGCCGGAACGCTCAGACCTGAGCAGAAGCTCACACGTCAGGAGCTAGCCGCACTGCTGGTCAAAGCGTTGCAGCTTCCGACGGGCAACTTGGACGGCGCTGCCTCCTTCACGGACGTGCCCGCCGATAGTTGGGGGCGCCCGGCTATAGAGGCAGCCCGTAAGGCCGGGCTGATGCAGGGCGACGCCAACGGACGCTTCCGTCCGAATGACCTGATCAGCGCCCAGGAACTGGTCGCGCTGTTGGTCAGGTCTGCTGGGACGGGGACGTCTGCGGGCACGCCCGCCAGCACAACCGACTCGCTGTCGGCACAGACGCTGCCGACGGCGTGGAAGGATGCCAGCCCGTGGGCGGCCCCGATGATTCGGGCGGCGCTGAATAACGGGCTGATGAGTGAATTTGGCGGAAATCTACACGCCAAAGACTCGGTAAGCCGCGTAGATGCGGCCAGCCTGCTCGTATCTGCTTTATTTCCACAGGAGCGTGCTTCGCAGCTCGAGGAAATGGACGGCAAGCAGATACGGATCAATGGCATCGCGTATGACGTGGCAGAGCCGCTGCGCGGCATTTTTCACGCGGATAATCAGACCACGCTGCGCAACGCGGGCATTCGTTTCCATGCCACAGGCCGGACGGTGGACAAGGTTACTTGGCTGGAGCTTCGCAGCAGCGGGTCTTCGGCTCGTGACGGCGAAGCGGAGTTCAGTGGCAACATTGTGCTGGACGGACACGGCTCCACGCTGAACGGGGATTTGGTGATCGCTGGCGATTTTACATCCGTACTGCATTTGAATGTGGAACAGCAGTTAACGGTGGATGCCCGAGTACAGCAGGATTTTTATGCACAGGATGTACAGGTGCAGGGACAGACCCATATTAATGGCGGAGATAACAATACAGTTGTATTTGATAGCTCAACGTTGACACAAATGGATGTCACAAAGCCGGAAGTTCACGTTGTCTTCAGTGGTACCACAAGCGCGACAGTCATGAACGTGCAATCCAGCGCAAGCATTGAGGTTGGCGCGGATGCTTCCTTGCCGCAGCTGAATGTTAATGAAGGGGCGAACAAAGTCAATCTTCAGGGAACGGTTCAGACCGTTCAGGTAACTGGTAGCCAGTCCGTCGAAATGACAGGTACTAGCACAATCCAGCAGTTGACCGTCACAGGGACGGGTGCCTTGGAATTGAAAACTACAGGCAATATTGAAAATATTCAAGTCAGCAATCCGGCAACTAGGGTCAATGTGAGTGGAAATGTACAGGTATCTGCGGTCACACTGGGTACCGGAGTAGCTTCCAACGCTGTTACGGGTCTAGCTTCAGCAAGTGTAACAGGTACGTCCTCATCTTCTGGAAGCTCATCCAGTTCATCCAGCAGCGCTAACCGTTCACCGGAAGTCGTGAATGCTTCAGTAGAACGTGTAATTACAGAAGGCGCTGGTGAACAGTTGTACGATTTACGCCAATTCTTTACCGATCCTGATGGGGATACCTTGACCTTTTCGGCAGCTTCTCTTCAATCCGGCATCGTACGGGCGTCCGTATCGGGCAATATATTAAAGCTTACGCCAGTCAGTGTCGGAAAAGCATCCATCAGTGTATCGGCTAATGATGGACGGGGAAAAAGGGTGTCGTCTACCTTCAAAATCACCGTGAATGGCCAGCCAGTATCTGCAGGTATACCAGATCAGGCGCTTACTGTGGGACAATCTGACTCGGTACTGCATTTGAATGATTATGTTCAGGACCCGGAAAATGCAAGCTTAACGTATCAGGTTACGGTTGATGATCCTGCTGTAGCATCGGTGGTGCTTGCGGAGGATGAATTGCGTCTGAGTCCGCTTCGAGCGGGCAGTACGAGCGTTCATGTCACTGCCAATGACGGACAGCAAGGAGAAGATGGCAGTACAGGCCAAAAGCAGATTGATTTCAAGCTAACAGTTCAGGGCGCTCCTAATCATGCTCCGCATGGACAAGCCCCTCAGCCGTTAACCGTCACATTGGGTCAGCCGGATATGACACTGGATCTTTCCACGATATTTACGGATGCAGATGGCGACCCACTGGTGTTCACAGCGATCAGTACGGATGCTACCATCGTGCAGACTACCATAATGAAAGATCAGCTTTCTTTGCAGTCGCTGCAAGCGGGGAGTGTAAGTATTACCTTGACGGCAGACGACAGCAAGGGTGGAACAGATACAGTTGCCTTGATTGTAACGGTTTTGCCCATACCTAACAGTAGCCCGGTAGTAACCCGTGCACCAGACGCTGTACATCTGATTTTAGGCAAGGCTGACGGAACCGTGGATCTGTCCACCATCTTTGCTGACCCGGATCATGATCCGATTCGTTATGAGATCAGTGCGTCTGATCCAGCCGTGGCAGATGCTACAGTTCAAAATGATCAGCTTGTCATTCATGGGCTGACTAGCGGCAATACCGTGATTACCATCACGGCTAAAGACGATAGAGGCGGAGAGATTAGCACAGACCTACAGGTTCATCTATTGGAAAATGCGGCTATTACAGCGATCCCTGAGCAGTTGCTTCAATTGGGAGATGCTGCATCAGAACTGGATCTCTCACCGTTCCTATTGAACTGGGATCTAGCATCCCTGTCAGTGACAGCAGACACGTATGATCCAGGAATTGCTACGGCCCATATGAATGGTCAGAAACTACAGTTAAACCCAGTGAGTGTAGGGACCACGAGTGTAACACTCAGTGTGTATGATCAGTACGGACGTGCAGAGGGAGCGACGTTCCCGGTTACCGTCAGCATGCCTCAGCTAAATCAAGCTCCTCAAGTCATAGCGGCTATAAACGAGCAGGTATTGACTCCCGGAGTTACACAGCAAAGAGATTATGATTTGCAGCAGCTGTTCAGCGATGAGGATGGAGATGTGCTTCAGTTTACGGTCAGCTCCAGTGATCCGACGTTGGTGAGTGCATCAATTAATGGCAGTATCTTAACGGTGGCTTCTGGAACAGGTAGCGGTCTTGCCGCTATTACCATTACAGCCACGGATGGTCGGGGGGGTTCTGTGCAATACACGTTGAATACACGCAATGCCGAACTGGTTTCCGGGGGGATCACTCCGATAGGGGTTAAATACGGCTTGCCGCACAGAACCGTGGATCTGTCCAGTTATTTCCCAGGACAATCTAAATTCCTGGTATATAGAGGAACGCCATCATCGACATTCATCGGTCCTGTAGAACTCATGGGCACCTCCATTCCCCTTTCCCCCGAACCTTTACTGGTATGGGTGGTAGGAGCGGATGGAAGAGCTGTCGTGTTTCAGGTCCAACAGGAACCACAGCAAGCGCCTGCTGTATATTTCTCGCAATATGTGGATGGCGGGGATGGAAGAATTGTTTTGCAATTGCATTATAACGGGAATGGAGATCCTTCCCACCGGGCAGACGGTTATTCACTGGAGTTTCATCAATGGATGAAGAAAACAAACCAAATGAAAGTTACCACTCTACCGATTAATCCGGTTTATCCTGCCATGCCATATATAATCATCGACACTATCTTTTATGATTTCATGGATATTACGAATGCTTGGTATTTCAATGATGAGGGCGATTTCTACAACCCGAACGAATTTAACACTGTTGCATACGTTTTAAAATACCAAGGACAAGTGGTGGATGTATTAGGAAATCCAAATTCACATGAACAGTTTACTCCACAAGGAGGAACGTTCGTCCGCAAGCCAGGAATATCCTACGGATCGTCTGCCTATAATCAGCCAGATGAGTGGAATGCGTTCCCGAAAGGGAGCTTTCAATTTGTCGGCATTCATACACCATAAACGGTATGTTTGTCTGCGATCGCTGTTTTTTGAAGACAGGTCATGAATTCTTAAAAAGGTGTAACCCATCAACTATGGAGGGTTACACCTTTTTATGTATCAACAAAGAGGTAATGATAAAAGGGATCATTTATAGCAGTGAGTGCAGTCACATAGACATATACAAAAACATGACTATAATGTACATATAGTTTAAATTTAGTCTTTTTGGGCTGACGGTTCCACACACTTCACTCACAAAGGAGAGGATTCATCTCATGAGCATACATTTGGAATTGGATTCCTTATCCGTTGAAAGGCTAGAAATGGCCCTTTCAGGACGACCGGGGATGTTCAAGTTGTTTTATGATACAGAAGATTGCGGATGCAACGGTGTACTTGTTATCTTGGTTGTCACCGCGCCCAATGCAACTGATAAAGCAGTACAGTCTGAGCCTTATTCTTTTTGGGTAGATCAGCAGCAGGAGCAGCAGTTCGATAGCAGAATGCGGCTTGAGGCAGACCCTAGTTACCCGTCGTTCAAGCTAAGTAGTGATGCCGGTATATTTAGTAACAATGTTAGAATTCAAGATCGGCGCGTGAACTCGTCCGAGGAGTGATACGCGGAGGTAATAGGAATTCATTAAGCACCAAAAAAGCAATTCTGATTAACACTAAGTTTCCAAAAGACGAACCTGATCCAGCCCCATTGGAAGAGGTTCGTCTTTTGCGTTATATTCCATTCGTTCCTCCAAAAAATGAAGTGTTTAGTGGCCTGCTCTGAAGTGGTACAATAACCTTTATGATAATCGGAGAAGGACGTTGAGAAGATGAAAAACTTGCTCGTTTCGGGCTATCGTGCTCATGAGCTGAATATTTTCAGTCAGAAGCACGAAGGCATTCCATATATTAAAAAGGCGCTTGCAGGCAGGCTTATTCCCTTGATCGAAGAAGGGCTGGAATGGGTGATTACCCCTGGTCAATACGGGGTGGACTTGTGGGCCTGTGAGGTCGTTACTGCACTAAAACAGCAATATCCCCACCTAAAATGCTCTATTATGATGGCTTATCAAAATATGGAAGAGAAATGGAAGGAGGACAAAAAGGAATATTTTCAGCAGATTTGTGCCGAAGTTGACTATGTGGGAGTGGTCAGCCGTCAGCCTTATCAGGGAATATGGCAACTCAAGGCACGGGATGAACTCCTTTTCCGTAAAACAGACGGTTTATTGCTTGTTTACGATGAGGATGCCGGAGAGGGCAGCCCACGTTTTATGAAGGAACTTGCATTGAAAAAACAACAGGCAGAGGGCTATCAGTATATCAGCATCAGCTCGGAGGATATCCAGAGCATTGCTGATGAAGAACGATTATTCATGGACCTCTGATTTTTAAAGCATTAGCCCGGATTTTTGAACAAAAAGGACGTATTCGTCCCTTTACATATATGTAAGCGCTATCATAAAATTTAAACAACAATAACTTATCAGTCACATAAAATAAATTTATTGAAAATACAAACCATGAAAGGAGCTAATGATTCAGATGAACAAAAGGTTTCGGTATACTGCGTTACTCTGTCTCGGTGTCATGTTGTGTGGAGTGGTCACCCCGATGGATAGCCAGGTCTCTGCTGCCTCTACGAGACAAATGGAAAAGCTGAACCGGGGAGCCGTCGCTGTTAAGGTGCCTGAGGGTGTACTGGTGAGCTGGCGCTTGCTGGGCACGGAAGCGGATTCGGTCGGCTTTAATTTGTACAGAGGGACAAGCAAGGTGAATGATGCGCCGATTACATCGAGAACCAACTTTTTGGACAAGGCAGGTTCGACCTCATCTTCGTATACCGTTCGTGCCGTGGTCAATGGAGCAGAGCAGGCCGCTTCTCCTGCGGTGAAGGTATGGAACAACAACTATCTGGATGTTCCGATCCAGCAGCCCGCGGGAGGCACAACTCCGGATAATGTGAACTACACGTACCATGCCAATGATGCCAGCGTAGGGGATCTCGATGGGGATGGCGAGTATGAGATTGTGTTAAAATGGGACCCTTCCAATGCCAAGGATAATTCGCAATCCGGTTATACGGGAAATGTATTTTTGGATGGCTACGAACTGGATGGAACACGCAAATGGCGGATCGACCTGGGACAGAACATACGGGCTGGAGCCCACTACACGCAATTTCTCGTCTATGATTTTGATGGAGATGGCAAAGCAGAGATTGTATGTAAAACAGCAGACGGCACGGTAGATGGTACAGGTGTAAAGATTGAAGACGCTTCGGCTGATCATCGAAACACGAGTGGATATATTTTGAAAGGTCCCGAGTTTCTCACTGTGTTCTCAGGTGATACAGGCAAGGCTCTTAGTACGATTGACTATGTGCCACCACGCGGAACGGTATCGAGCTGGGGAGATAATTATGGTAACCGTGTAGATCGTTTTCTCGCCGGGGTTGCTTATCTGGATGGCGTGAGACCCAGCATAGTGATGGCACGTGGGTACTACACTCGCACCGTTCTGGTCGCGTATGATTGGCGGAATGGTAACCTGAGCCGACGCTGGACCTTTGACAGCAACAGCTCCACCAATGCTGGTACGGCTGGACAGGGAAACCATAGCTTGAGCGTGGCGGATGTGGATGGCGATGATAAGGACGAGATTGTGTATGGCTCGCTGGTTGTAGACGATAACGGAGCGAAGCTGGCTAACACCGGGATGGGACATGGAGATGCACTTCATGTTGGCGATCTGGACCCCGACCGTTCGGGCTATGAAGTGTTCAAGGTGAACGAGGACAAAAATGCCACCTACGGAGCTGCTATGTACGACCCGCGTAATGGAAATATTTTATGGGGCGTAAATACAGGCAAGGATACCGGAAGAGGCATGTCAGCGGACATTGACCCGCGAACCAAAGGGAACGAGCAGTGGGCACCGGGTATTGGGTTGCGTTCAGCCAAGGGGCAGCTCATCACCAACACGCTACCGTCTTCCATTAATTTTGGCATCTGGTGGGATGGGGATCTCCTCCGTGAACTGCTGGATCATACCTCATCAAGCGCTGGAAAGATAGACAAGTGGAACTATACGAACTCGACTACTTCCAACTTGCTTACGGCAACAGGAACGAGTTCTAATAACGGAACTAAAGGAACGCCGTCCTTGCAGGCCGATCTGTTCGGTGACTGGCGGGAGGAAGTCATTTGGCGTAAAAGTGATAATTCGGCGCTGCGTATCTACACAACACCATACGTGTCAGAACATCGATTCTACACGCTTATGCATGATCCAGTATATCGCCTGAGTATTGCCTGGCAGAACGTAGCTTATAATCAGCCGCCGCACACCGGGTTTTATCTGGGAGAAGGGATGTCCAAGCCCCAGCAGCCGAATATATATACTCCTTGATATGTCGTTCGACAGTGGTTTGAAAACAAATAGAATGAACAAAAACAGAGAGGGCTCCAAGCTAATTGGAGCTCTTTTTGTCATGATAGCCCGCAAGATAACGTATGATTTTCATGAAAATGGGAACATTAGTTCTTATCAATGGAATATATGTATGAAAAAGGAGGCGGAATCTGTGAGTTCTTTAACGACTGAAGGCATGATCGAGCTCGTAACTAATGTCGGATTCCCTGCTGCATTAAGTCTGATTCTTTTAAAATATATCCTCGTCACCCTAAGTCGTAGATTAGAGGAGCTGGACCGATCTGTTAAGCAACTGTCGCTATCTTTGGAAGAGATGGAGGCAAAGCAAGTGAAACAGTCAGAACAACCGTCCCCGGCAAATACGGACAAACTTCGTGCAGAATGAACAAAAAAAGGCAAATAGAAACAATTTAGCAACCCAATCGAGAAGCGAAATTATTATAATAGAAATGTCTGCAATTTGTGCAGACATATGATTATGGAGGTGTATATAAGTATGAAATTAAATACGAAGCTATCCGCACTATGCATTGCGGCCACACTTATGAGCGTGGCACAGGCCGCCGCTGCCGCGCCCGCCGTGACTGCTCCAGCGGAAGCGACGCAACCGAGTGTTGCTAGTCCGGCCGCATCCGCCCCGGCTACGACTCCAGCCCCGGCGCAAGCGCCGTCGGCTCCAGCAAGCTCGACCCCGGCTGCAGCCGCAGGTTCTGCCAAAGCCGCTACACCAGTAGCTCCGTCTGCACCAGCACAGCGTCCATCTACATCGGTAGCACCCGCGGCTGCTCCGATCGTACCTTCGACTGTGAAGCCGTCTAAGCCGCAACAGCCGTCCACTGCGGCGCCAGCAGCCGCGGCTACCAACGTGAAACCGACGCAACTGGACAAGCTGAACCACGAGAGTGCGGTTCCGCTTGTGCTGGAGGCGCAGTCTCGTTATCAATATGCGATCAGTGGTGGCAGCCCGGTGGGTAAGTCGTTCCAGTTGAACGGTAAAAGCTACCGCTATCTGTCCGAGGACATCGGCACGAAGACCAAATTGATCAGCTATCTGACGCAGGCCTACACAAAGCAGGCCAGTGAGCAATTTGTTGGTAAATTTTTCGTCGAAGTTAATGGTAAATTAGCTCAGTTGAACGCAGATGGTGGCAATTTGTTAGAGTTCAACCGGGCTACGGCGAAAATGGTAACCATGACTCCGGTGAAGCGCAGCTACCTGCTGACCGTGCCTTATCCGGCAGAAGCCAAGCAGGCGAATGAGAAAATCACCGTGAATTTTGAAAAGGTCGGCAGCTACTGGAAAATCAGCTCCGCGCCGCATGTCATTTTCTAAATTAAGATTTTGCAACAGGCTTCATATGGGGTAAAGTGATGTTAAGGCTTGTTTCGTAAGCCCCAATTCAATGCAGGGGAGTGCTGTGCAATGATGACACCCATCAAGGTAAAAAACGTTAAGGATATTGAAAAAATCAATCAAATCGTATCCAATTATACGTATGACATCTGGATTCATGGCAAAAGCGGCATGGCAGATGCCAAATCCATTTTAGGCATGTACGTGCTGAAGCTGGATGAGCCGCTAACTCTGGTTGTACCTGACAATGTTAATCCCAAGAAGCTGTTCAAGGAGTTGGAGGAGTTTATCCATTTTCCTGCTCAAGAAGGATAAAAGGCAAGAAGGCACTTGTAAACACTGGATGATCTATTACTAAAATAACGCAAAGAAGCCGTGGAACCTAAGTCCCACGGCTTCTTTTTTTAGTGTTCTTTCTCGTCCAAAAACGGGAGATTCACCGAATAGTACATAACCCCCATAAGCAGCACGCCGCCAACCAGATTTCCGAGCGTAACCGGAACGAGATTATGGATCACGCCAGCGACAGAAACTGTACCCGGATGGTCCAACACGAGTGCAATGGCGAAAGTACACATATTAGCCACACTATGTTCATATCCCGAAATGAAAAAGCAGAACACAAACAGCATCATGGCAAACATCTTTGCGCCATTTTCCTTCATAAACATGGGAACAAAAAAGGCAAGACAGACCAGCCAATTACACAAAATAGCCCGGAAGAATAACTGCATTGCAGGCGCTTCCATTTTATGCTCAACCACGCTCAGTAGAAAGCTGTTTACGCTGGAGGAGTCAAACAGCCCGGTCAAGTAAATAAGGAGTGCAAATACCCCCGCACCCAGTAAATTACCGCCATAGCTGGCAGCCCATAATCGAAGCACCTGCCCCCAGCGCAGCTTTTTACGGAGCGCAGCATAAGTGTAATAGAAGGTGTTACCTGTAAACAAATCCCCACCGCCGTAAGCGATCAGAATGATAGCCGCTCCGAATGTGAGAGCCGCCATGGGATAAGTGAATGGAGAATGCTCCATGTAAAAAAAGTTGCCCGTCTTGAAGGCTACAATAACGCCGAACCCGATGAACATACTCGCCAGCATGGAACGTGCCAAATACCGGAGTAGGCTCTGCTTGTAAATTTTATACTTCTTCATGGCTAGCTGTTCGACATTGCGTAAGCCTTCCGTCTCCATATTTAAGGACAACCTCCTATTTTCTCATATGTAAGTCTTTAAACAGACTTTATTTTTCCCGAAACATGTCCAGTCTATCAGCAATCCTGTTAGCTTAACAAACCAAGCTTTTGTAGTCCGTACAAAATACCGTCTTCATCTGCGCGTTTTGTGACCATTTTAGCTGCGGCTTTGGCTTCATCACAGCCGTTGCCCATCGCGACGCTGTTATGTATAGCTGTCAGCATCTCCACATCATTTAAGCCATCGCCAAAGGCGTATTGATTTTCAGCGGCAATGCCCAGTCTGGACGTAATTTCGCGGATACCCTTCGCTTTGGAGCCAGCATGAGGAACAACGTCCACAGAACTCGGATGCCAGCGCACAAAGTCAAACGCCTTGAATACCGTTTCATAGAAAGGCTCTTCTTCTGCTGTACACATCAACAGCGTCTGATAAATATCTCTTCCTTGGAAATAGAGCGGATCGTATCCAACTGAAATCTTGGCCTTAAGCGTTTGGACCGATTTCTCTACAAGCTCATCGTTAGGAATATTGGCCTTCATGTCCATATGATCCATATATACAAGGGCATGATTATGTGTGAGGGCCAGATCGGTCATCGCTTGCAAGGCTTCTCTGTTCAATGGATTGGTAGCGATCACTTCCCCGCGGAGCACGACATATTGCCCATTAAAGCTGACGTAGGAGTCAATTTCCAACTGCTCGCGGATATCTTTGAACATAAAAGGCGCACGGCCTGTTGCGATGGCCACCTCATGTCCCAGCTCTTTCAAAGCAAAGACGGCCTTTTCTGCCGTTACCGGCATTTTCTTGTCATCGTCCAGCAATGTACCGTCGATATCGAAAAAGATAATTTTTTTGTCTGACATGTCCCTACACCTGACTTTCAATAATGTATTTGTCGAAATGAACTCATATGGATTCATTATATCAAAGGAACTGCTTCTGAATACACAAATACGTATAAATCCTCATGAATGTCCGACCTCTATAGCTTACAATATGAAATAAGGCTTACTGTAAAATATAATTTCTATCTCCTATTTTCATAGATGGGATGTGATCACCATGACAAAAATCCAAGTCACACCGGAGCAGCTGGACAGCGTGGCCCTCCAATTTGCCAATGCCCACGGCACACTGTATAACCAGTTAAATGGCCTGGATAGCACAATGAACCACCTTCACAGCCAGTGGGATGGTATGGAGAGGAATCGTTTTTATAATGACTATCGTACGGCTAAATATACACTTTCTTCTGTATTAAATAAGGTTCAATCCATTGAAATTGAGCTGAAAAGCATCGCTTCGAAGTTTAGAAATGCGGATGGTGAAAGCACACGTGGCTTCTGGACAGCCCTAGCAGCGGCAATGAGCGCTAGCGCAGCGCTGGCAGGCAGTGGAGAGGCTGGAGATCATGGTGGTGAAATTGCCAAGCAGCCCAAAAACATAGACGAATGGGATCAGGCAGACGCGGATAAATATCATCAATATGAGGAACTACTGAAAAACGCCGAGGCCATCGGCGACAAGCAGGTTATGCAGAAGATTCACGACCAGATGAATGTCCTACAGCTGCAATATGAGGACTCCGTTACCCGTACAGATTACAATACAGGAGAGACCTCCAAGATCACATCCGATTCCCTTGTCGCCGTCACCGAACTGACAGGTAAAGACGGAAGCAAAACGGATATATCTATAGATAAAAAAGGGAATGTTGTGAGTTATGAGCAAAATACGGATAAATACGATTACTGGGTCCAAAAGCATACCCAATCAGCCGGAGAGCACGCTCTAGGTAAAACGGCCCAGACCGTCACCGGATATGGAATAGGTCTTATTTTGTCGCGCGGGGCTGGTGTTAGTGGGGCAGGTCAGGGCATCGGTACTGGTGCAGCCTCCGGTTGGGGGGAACACGTCGTCGGCATTGGTGGCGGCATGCTCAGTGACAAAGTACTTTTCTCCGTACCCGATGAGGGCGAAACCCGTACCATGATCTACCGAACGAATAAAGAAACCGGACATATTGAGAATATGATCATCGTCACCAAAGGTGAGAATGAAATGGAGTATCGCTATTGGGAAGATTATAACTAGATCTTGAGATGTGAACGATAATAACGTGTTTAGGAGTATCCACAAAATCTACAGTCTTTTTTTCTGGAACAGGTGAGCGGCAGTGGAAACTGTCAACTCGCTAGCTGGAGAGGTCTGTGGATTTTTTTGTTTACCATTTTTTACTGAATTCCGATATATTAAATAGATAGAATACATATCCAAGGTAATTTAATTGAATATTAGAAAAAGATTAAAGTACTAGTTTTAGAGGGAGAAATAGTAAATGAAAAACATCCATTAGTAGTCGTGTTATTTTGAGAGGGTAGGGAGAGGAGTTACTATATGCAACAATCAGAGACATTACTGTACACGTACAGGCTAACATTGAAAGATATCATGTTATTTAATTTTTGTTTGAAGTATCAGAAGTCTACTGGGCTTAAGTTGATGGCATCAATCCAGTTTCTGTTGGTCATTATGGCTACATACAAGCTTATAGTAGATAATGAAGTAGATCCTAATACGATAGCGATGTTCTTCTTTCCATTCTTAGTTTTTGTAATTATTCCTTTCTTTACTATTAAAGAAGTGAAAGCTAACTACCTAAATCACCCACAATGACCTATTGAAAAAGATTATGAGTTTTCAAAGGAGGGCCTTCACTTTACGTACTCTGCGGGTTACAACTGGGATGAAGTAAAGGGGGTCATTAATACGCTGACTGCCTTTTATATATTGCTGCCTAATCATAAGTTTATATTGGTCCCCAAGCGGATTTTTTCTAGTAGACTGGAGCGCCGACAATTTAAAGAACTGTTGATAACTCAGATCGGATCAGAGAGATGGGATTATAAATTTATAGACAAAATGAGCAAATTAAATAGAAAATAATTATATTTATGGTGAATAAAATAAAAACCTAATGCGTTTGTTAAAAGGAGGAACTCATATGTATCTTCTATTTTGTAGCGATCCTCTGAATTCTAAAAGTGTAGATATGGATTACCGTAAAGAGTGCGAGGTTGCACGGAGTCTTGGTTTTGATACAGGGTTGGTCAATTTCGATAATCTGAATGAGGATGAACGGGAAGGATCAGGGTCTAACCCATATATTGTTTCTAAGAATATGCGAGAGTATGTTGCTAAACAGGGAAGCGAGTACGTGAACGCGCTATACCGTGGATGGATGTTAAGGCCCGAAGTATATGATGCTTGGACTGCAGCCTTGGAGGCAAATCGAATCAGGATGCTGACAAGTGCTGAGAGTTATAGGAACTGTCACTATTTTCCCGATTCATACTCGTTAATTCAAAAATTTACGCCTCGGAGTGTATGGCTGGAGCGGGACCAATTGGATGCGGAGTATATTCGAGAGGCGGTCATGCCTTTTGGAACGAAAGCAATAATGGTGAAGGATTTCGTTAAATCACGTAAACATGATTGGCTGGACGCCTGTTATATCCCGGATGCGTCAGATCAGGTGCATGTGGAACGGGTGATTCGTCGTTTTGTTGAACTTCAGGGGACAGAATTGAATGGAGGAATTGTGTTAAGGGAGTTCGTACCTTTAGAATTTCTTACGACTCACCCCAAAAGTGGCATGCCCTTGTCTAAAGAATATCGTCTTTTTTTTATGTTCGGAGAGCCTGTTTTTACGGTTAATTACTGGGATGAGGCCGCATATGAGACCGTTCCTACAGATCTGGATGAATTTATTCAGATTGCACGTCAAATTCAAAGTCCATTTTTCACAATGGATATTGCTCGTACACAAGCAGGACAATGGATTATTATAGAATTGGGAGATGGGCAAGTTTCGGGACTGCCCGAGCACACGGATCTTGAAGCGTTCTATACAAATTTAAAAAAAGCGGTGGTGAACCGTGGATTATGGTAAAAGGCACAGTGCTTCTGTTGAATTGGAAGGCTGTGCCTTTCTATCAACTCTACCATTCCACAGACTTGCAATTGGGGTACCAAATGATGGATGATAGAAGAGGGCCTTTTATGTAGAAAATAGGGCTAAAGATAGAGAGGATACCAATAATAAATAGATCGTATTTACCGTATTTTTGTATATTATTGTAGAAAAAGATCGTAATTCAGGTTATAGTAAAGGAAGAAATTAACTAGGATGCATTTTACTCAAATACGTAATTGTGGAGGTAACCATGAGTACATTTAAAAATTGGTTGAATACAACTAAAAAAGGACTTGGAGACCAAGTTAAGAAGTTTAAGAATAAAGATTTTATGGAAGCTGTTGTTGCAGGCTGTGCATTAGTAGCATTTGCTGACGGTACGATTAGTCCGGAAGAGAAAACAAAAATGGCCGGATACATAAATATCAGTGAAGAATTGAAAGTGTTTGATATGGGTGAGGTCATCAACCGTTTCAATCACTATGTAGCGAACTTTGAATTTTCACCTCAAATCGGCAAACAGGAAGCACTGAAGGCGATTGGTAAATTGAATGGCAAGCCTGAAGTAGGCCGACTCGTTGTTGGCGTATGTAGTGCCATTGGTGCAGCTGACGGTGACTTTGATGCCAATGAACAGCGAATTGTGGCTGAAATTTGTGGCGCGCTTGGTTTGAATCCGTCTGAATTTAGTCTGTAAATTTTACGGAAGGGAGGTGTGTTAATCAGTGGCTGTAATTAATCTGGTCAAGGGCCAGAAAATTGATTTGACCAAAGGCAACACAGGACTAACCAAGGTTATAGCTGGATTGGGATGGGACCCAGTGCAGTCCAAAGGATTTTTTGGCATCAAGAAGCAACCGAACATTGATTGTGATGCTTCTGCCATTTTGCTGGACGTAAACGGGAAACTGACTCAGTCAGATAACGTAGTGTGTTTCCATAATAAAAAAAGCCCATGCGGCTCAGTCGTTCATTCCGGTGATAATCTGACCGGACAAGGCGACGGTGATGATGAACAAATTGCGATTGACCTGGCACGTATTCCTGCCAATGTCGACAAAGTGCTTGTTGTTGTGAATATATATGATTGCGTAAACCGGAAACAGGATTTCGGCATGATCGAGAAGGCGTATATCCGCATTCTGGACGGTGCTAATTCCAAGGAGCTGGTGACGTTTAATTTATCTGATAATTATGAAGGGCTGACCGCACTGGTATGTGGAGAACTCTATCGTCATAACAACGAATGGAAGTTTGCTGCAATTGGTGAAGGAACCCATGCCGTACATATTGATGTGCTGGCTCAGCGTTATATGTAATTTTAGTTACTCATACAAAACTTAATGTGAAAAGGGGTTCTTACTCATGGCAATTAACTTATCCAAAGGTCAAAAAATTGATTTGACGAAAACAAATCCAGGTTTGTCCAAAATTATGGTTGGTCTCGGTTGGGACACAAACAAATACGATGGCGGTAAAGATTTTGACTTGGACGTATCCGTATTTTTGGCTAATGCGGAAGGTAAAGTAGAATCCGATAAGAACTTTGTCTTTTTTAATAACCCACAAAATGAGAACGGTTCTGTCGTTCATACAGGGGATAACCGCACAGGTGATGGCGACGGAGATGACGAGCAAATTAAAATTGATCTGGGCAGCGTGCCAGCTAACGTAGAAAAGATCGCTTTTACGATTACAATCTATGAAGCACAAGAACGCAGCCAAAACTTTGGACAAGTGTCCCGTGCTTATGCTCGTATCGTAAACGAAGCAAACAATGAAGAATTGGTCCGCTTTGATCTGGGAGAAGATTTCTCGATCGAAACAGGCGTTGTTGTAGGCGAACTGTATCGTCATAGCGGTGAGTGGAAGTTCAATGCCATTGGTAGCGGCTACCAAGATGGTCTTGCAGGATTGACGCGCGATTACGGTTTGGCATAAAAAAATCTATACAACGAAAGCAGGTATGCGGAATGACCATTAGCCTTTCCAAAGGACAACGTATTGATCTGACCAAAACGAATCCTGGCTTGACTCGTGTCGTTGTAGGTCTTGGATGGGATACGAATAAATATAGTGGTGGCGCGGACTTTGACCTGGATGCTTCGGCTTTCCTACTTTATGAAGACGGTAAAGCCAAAGCTGCGGATGATTTTGTATTTTACAACAACCCGACAGGTGGAGCAGGATCGGTTACCCATACAGGCGATAACCGCACAGGTGAGGGCGATGGGGATGACGAGCAAATCATCGTTGATTTCTCGAAGATTCCTGCGAACATCCACCGTATCGGGATCACGGTTACCATTTATGATTACGAGGCACGCGCGCAAAACTTTGGACAAGTGTCCAATGCTTTTGTACGTGTGGTAGATGCAGCAACGGATCGTGAAGTACTGCGCTACGATTTGGGAGAAGATTTCTCCACCGAAACGGCCGTCGTATTCTGTGAATTTTACCGTCAGAATGCAGACTGGAAATTCCAGGCTATCGGTAGTGGCTTTGCTGGTGGATTGGGTGCGCTTGCTAAAAACTATGGCTTGGACGCTCAATAATATCCACTTGGGGTGGTGTCCATAGGGCGCTACCCTTTCTTTTTAAGCTATTACATTGAGCATTTTGCATAATTCCCAAGAGCGTTTTCAAATCAGCAATATATAGATCGAAACGCTTTAATTCGGCTATATATTGTACTTATGAGCGTTGGGAATCGAATGATGCAAAATGCTACATTAGCATACGCTGACACATGACAAACGGACAGAAAGGTGACACAATCATGGCTGTTATCGTAGTAAAGGGACAGAAGGCGGATTTGACGAAAACAAATCCGGGCCTGACCCATGTCAACGTAGGGATTGGCTGGGGGTCCCCAGCGTCTCTGGAGCTGGATACTTCGGCATTTTTGCTGGGTCCTGGAGGAAAAGTATCGGGCGATGAGGATTTAATTTTTTATAACAATCCGACCACGCCCTTTATCACCTATTCAGACGGACAACAGTCCGGTGACAAAAAGCAATTTGCCCTTGATCTGACGCGAATTCCTGCAAACATCGAGAAGATTGCGTTTACGCTGACAATTTATGATGCGGATCAGAAACGGCAAAATTTTGGACAGGTTCAAGGTGGGTTCATTCGTTTTGCACATCCGGTTAGCGGAGAGGTTTTGCGGTTTAATTTGGACAGTGGATTTACAGTGGAAACGGCGATTGTCATTGGTGAACTGTATCGTCATAACGGGGAATGGAAATTCAACGCGATTGGCGCAGGTTTTTCCGGTGGATTGGATGCGTTGTGCGTTAATTTTGGGATTGAAGTGGAAAATAATCCGTCTCCTCCCACGCCAGTGCCTACACCTCCATCTCCAGCGCCTCGACCAGCACCAACGCCGCCACCCGTACCACCTGCTCCGAAGCCAGAGCCATCTGCAACACCGGTGAATCTGAATCTGCGGAAAATTGAGCTGAAGAAGAAGGGCGACACCATTAATCTGAAAAAGGGCTCAGGCGGATTGGGTGAAATCCTGATCAATCTGAACTGGAATCAGGTGCAGCAAAGCAAGGGCTTTTTCAATCGCGGCTCCAAGGGTGTCGATCTCGATCTGGGCTGCTTATATGAGATGAAGAATGGAGATAAAGGCGTTGTACAGGCGCTCGGGGAAGTTTTCGGTTCTCTAAATCGCTTTCCGTACATTGCTCTGGATGGCGACGATCGTACAGGCTCTGTGAAAACAGGGGAAAATCTTCGCATTAATGGCGCTAAAATTTCTGAAATTAAGCGAATTTTGGTATTTACCTTCATCTATGAAGGAGTCACAAACTGGTCGCAAGCAGACGGTGTGGTCACGCTGTACCAGAAGGACGGGCCAGATATTATCGTTCACATGAATGAGCATGACAATCGCAAAGGGATGTGTGCGATTGCCATGATCCAAAATGTAAACGATGAAACGTTTAGCATTGAAAGACTCGTGCAGTTCTATGGCGGTCATCGTGAGTTGGATCGGGCCTACAACTGGGGCATGCGCTGGTCGCAGGGTAGCAAATAAATTGAATTATCGGAGGCACTCTTTTCATGTTGAATGATTTGTTTAAAAATATCAGCGAAAACTACGGCCATTTCTTTTCATGGAGTGATGTTGTAGCTACGCTTACTGATCCAGTGAGTTGGGGGATTATAGGAACTCTCATTTTGCTGGAAGGACTTTTATCGGCGGATAACGCCTTGGTTCTCGCAGTTATGGTTAAACACTTACCTAAGGAACAACAGAAGAGAGCCTTATTTTACGGGATTTTGGGTGCGTATATATTCAGGTTCCTGGCTATCGGCTTGGGTACATTCCTGATTAAGTTCACGCTGATTAAGGTACTGGGTGCGGCTTATCTGCTCTATATCGCTTATAAGGGCTTATTCAAGTCCGAAGGTGATGGAGAAGTGAAAAACAAACCTACTTCTTTTTGGAAAACGGTATTAATGGTCGAACTGATGGATATTGCCTTCAGTATTGACAGCGTCATTGCAGCTTTCGGTGTGAGCGAGAAAGTATGGGTTTTGTTCCTGGGTGGTATTCTCGGCGTTCTGATGATGCGTGGTGTTGCTCAAGTGTTCCTCAAGCTCATTGATAAATTTCCGGAACTGGAACAGACAGCCTTTATTATGATCGCCATTATCGGGGGTAAAATGCTGGCTGCTGCTTTTGGCTTTCATATGTCGCAGGTTTTATTCTTCGGCATTTTGATTGCTGTCTTTGTAGGCACAATGGTTATCAGCTCGGCGAAAAGAAAGAAAAAGGCCGACAAAGAGGCTTAATGTACAAAGTATAGCGAAATCCCTCCTGAAACTAAGGGGGGATTTCTTTTATACCCGAAGCACAGGGCTTTAGTCAGGCAAGAAAGAGCAAGAGGAGGGGAAGGGCCCTGAAATATTTTAATGATTTAACCTCTGAGGAAGTAGAAGCGATCTTTTATACTCCACCGTTGGAGTTTCATAACCGTTCTCCCAAAAGTATATTGGCTTATGCGATAGGAGCGGCTTTGTACATGCCAGCCACCCGCTCGGAAGTAGCGGAAGAGATCAAAAATGGAAAACATGAAGGGCTAACAACGGTCATTTTGGATTTGGAGGATGCTATAGGGGATCAGCAGGTCGGTCAGGCGGAACAATCGCTGGCACAGCAACTGCTTCAACTATTGTCCTATGTACGAACGGGGATGATGAGTGAACAGCAATTACCTTTGTTATTTGTGCGTGTGCGCTCTGTGGAGCAGTTGGAACGACTGCTGAACGGTTTGGGAGAATCTTTGTCGCTGCTCACGGGCTTTGTCTTGCCCAAGTTCTCTTCTGATAATGGGCGGGCGTATTTTGCACTCATCTCCGAATATAACCGGAGTAGGCATACAGGGGCAGGAAACGAAAGCAACATGCCTGTGCTGTACGGTTTACCGATTCTTGAAAGCTCCAAAATTATTTATCGGGAAACCCGCTGGAAAGAGCTGCTGTCGATTAAAGAAATTTTAGACGAGTACCAGGAATATGTGTTGAATGTACGAATTGGAGCAACCGATTTCTCCAGTCTATATGGCTTGAGACGCAGCCCTGATATTACGATTTATGAAATTGCCGTCATTCGGGATTGCATCGCAGATATTATTAACTTGTTTGGACGCGTGGGCTCAAATTACGTCATTTCTGGTCCTGTATGGGAGTATTTTTCTCACCGAGAACGTGTCTTTAAACCTCAATTAAGAGTGTCTCCTTTCGAAGATGCACTTGGGAATCCGGGCCGACACTTGCGGATGGACTTCATCTCAGATGCCGTAGACGGACTGATCCGAGAAGTCATGATGGACAAAGAGAATGGGATTATCGGCAAAACGATTATTCATCCCTCCCATATTAAGCCGGTACAGGCCATGTATGCGGTGACACATGAAGAATATATGGATGCCCTTGAAATTGTTGAGCGTAACGACGGTAGTCTGGGTGTATTCAAAAGTACCTATGCCAACAAAATGAATGAAATTAAGCCGCATTTGAATTGGGCTCATCGAATTATAAATAGATCAAAAGTATACGGGGTGTTACATGAACAACAACATTTTGTCAGTCTCTTACCCAACCACGAAAACACACCTGCTGCCAATTCTGGAGCAGTTCAGCGTTAAAATTACAGAGACTCATAATCCATTCCGTCTTCCTGTGGACAAGCTGTTTGCGATGGCGGCACGGGTCAATAAAAAGCGTTCGTTTTTATTTGTCAGCAAGGTGCTGGGCAAGCATATTCCGGTAAATCCATACACCTCTCTGCTCAGTGGTGCGGCGCTGGCGATCCTGTTATATAAGGAGCTTGTCCCACAAGCGGGACAACAGATGGATGAACTGATTGGAGAGGCCGTGAGAGGACTTCTTGACCCGGACTATGCGAAAGAGGCCTACCGAAAGCTGATGGATGAACGTTTATCTTTTGCTTTTACGGAGCCGATCAAGTTTGTTGGTTTTGCCGAGACGGCTACAGCATTGGGACACAGCATGTATCGGTTGTTTGACGACGGAGCCTCGTATATTCATACGACGCGCGAGGATATTCCGGGCCTTCGGCCTATTATTCGGTTTGAAGAAGAGCATTCGCACGCTGTTGATCATCGTTGCTATGCACTGGATGAAGGTGCTTTTGCGGGAGATGGCCCGATTGTGCTGGTAGATGATGAAATTACGACGGGAAAAACAACGCTTAATATCATACGGGATATTCAGCAGCATTTTCCGCGTAAACAGTATGTGATTGCTTCGTTATTGGATTGGCGAACAGACAGCGATGAGCAGGCTTTTACTGATCTGGAGGCAGAGCTAGGCATTACGATTACGCCTTTAAGCTTGCTCAAAGGAAAGATTGAGGTACAGGGAGTACCAATACTGGATCACGCAGAATATGCTGGACAGGCTGGGCACCCAGAACATGCAGCCACTAGCATGGCAGAGGTTAATAAAGATGCTTCTGGAATAATTGACCACCGTTTTGAACAGGATACTTCCGGTTTCGAGCGGGTAGTACACAGCTCCATGTCAACGGACGGGTACACCAATACAGCTCCTTATCTAAAATATACAGGCCGTTTTGGTCTACAATCCGCTGACAATTCAGCGTTGGATGCAGAAATCACGCGTACAGCTGAACGACTGAACCAACTTCGTTCTGGGCAACGCACGCTGGTTATGGGCACGGGGGAATTCATGTACATTCCAATGCGGATTGCAGCAGAGTTAGGCCCGGATGTATATTTTCAATCGACGACACGCAGCCCGGTGTATCCCCACCGAGAAGAAGGGTATGGCGTCGCTTGTGGTGTGACATATCCTTCGCCTGAGGACAGTACGGTACGCAATTTTATTTATAATGTAGACCCCGGTCAGTATGACGAAATATTCGTTTTGATGGAAAGGGAGTCAGACCCAGGGCGGATGAAACCCATGCAGGAAGCTTTGACCCGTCTGGGCTGCGATAAAGTGCATGTCGTTTATTTTAACGGTTTAGCTAGACAGGAGAGTAAAGGAGCGCAGATATGAAGCAAGCACTTATGGAGCAAATACAGCAGAAGAACATTCATCCGCCCGAACCGCTGGGCAGTTATCCTGCCTCGGATGTCACTTTTTTATTGAAGGATTTGAGCCAGGTTACGTTGGAAAAAGGGACGGAGGATCGTGAAGAGGCGATTCAGTCGGGAGTCCATTATTCAGAAATGCTGCCAGTAGAATACGAGCCGACAGCAGAGTATATTGCATTGTTTCACGAAACGCTTGCCCAATCTGCCAAAAAGGTTGCATTAGCGGCAGCTTCTGTGGCTGAGATGATTGTGAGAAAAAGAGGCCTGAACACGGCGATTGTTTCTCTTGCCAGAGCAGGGACGCCCATTGGTATCCTGATCAAGCGTTATATTGACTGGAAGTATGGCGTATCTTTGCCGCATTACAGTATTTCTATTATTCGTGGCAAAGGCATTGACCGGAATGCGATTTTATACATTTTACAGCAGCATGGACTGGGGATTGAACTTCAGTTTGTTGATGGCTGGACGGGGAAAGGGGCGATTCGCCAGGTATTGATTGAGGCCTGTCGTGAGATGAACACGGATTACGGGTTGCGTCTAAATGATGATCTGGCGGTGCTGGCCGATCCGGGCAGATGTTCGGAAACCTTTGGTACACGAGAAGATTATTTGATTCCAAGTGCTTGTCTGAATTCGACTGTATCCGGTTTGATGAGTCGGACGGTATTACGCGACGATCTGATAGGTCCGGACGATTTTCATGGAGCCAAATTTTATGAATCCTGGCGGTCAGTGGATCAGTCCAATACGTTTGTGGATACGGTATCTGGGTACTTTCAAGACGTGGCTGAAGCGGCCGTTGCATATGCTGAACAAATGACATTGAATCTGCCTGCGGTGACATGGCAGGGCTTACGGGATATTGAGGCGATTCAGCAGGCATTTGGTATTCGGGATATCAATCTGGTCAAGCCCGGAGTGGGGGAGACGACTCGTGTACTGCTGCGCAGAGTGCCGTGGAAAATTCTGATTGACCGCGAAGATAATCCGAATCTCCAGCATATTATGCTGCTGGCAAAGGACCGTGGAGTGCCTGTAGAGGTATTTGAAGGATTGACTTATTCCTGTTGCGGAATTATCAAGCCGCTCAAGGGGGGACAAGAATGATCTACGCAAGTGATCTGGATCAGACACTGATTTACTCCCAACGTTCGCTTGGCGTACCGCTGGAGTCCCCTGGTCTGTTGCCTGCGGAACAGATCGACGGGGCGACGTCGGCTTTTATTTCTGAACAAGCCCTGCAATTGCTAAAGACACTGCCTGAAGATGTGATGTTTATGCCTGTGACGACTCGGACGATAGAACAGTATAGACGAATCACTGTGTTTCAGACGGAGTTGGTTCCCGCATATGCCGTGACGAGTAATGGCGGAAACATCATCGTTGGAGGCGAGGTGGATCGAGAGTGGAATCGGCGTATTCATGAACAAGTACGCCGTGATGGTGCTCATGCGGAAGAAGCACGTCTGGTGTTCGGGCAGGTGCTGCATGAAGACTGGGTCGTAAACGAACGCTTTTGCGACGAGTTATTCTATGCTTTCATGATTGAACGGGATCGTATGCCGCTGGAACAGGTGCTGGAAAAGGCGCGGATTATGCGTGAAATGGGCTGGGAGGTATCCATTCAAGGTCGTAAGATATATCTGGTGCCTGCAGCCGTGAATAAACAAGCAGCCGTGGAGCATATCCGTAATCTCACGAATGGAGGGGCTGTAGTTGCGTCCGGGGACTCTTTGCTGGACCGTTGTCTGCTGGACTATGCCAATTATGCGATTGCTCCCCGTCATGGTGAATTGTATCGGGAACAGCTGCGGGATAAGCTGGAGGTCAATTACCGTTTTACAGAAGTGTCGGGGGTTTATGCAGCGGACGAAATCATGGCGTATGTTCATGAAATACACCGGAGTGTGTTCGCAGCTCAAACTTCATTTTCAGAATAGATAGGGGACGTGGCTCTGTGAAGAAGGTTAAGGTGTATTTTAACCGCTGGTTTTCAGTGGCGTATCATTATATGAATGCTATTCGTAACAATGAGGACGGTATTCCGTTCGAGATCTATGCGACACACTCTGATCCGCAGCATATGGCGCTACAGGCCAGTGATGTAGCTGAAGTAGAGCCTCGCACCAGTGGTGTGGAATACGCACGGTTTTGCGCTGATTTTTGCAGGCGGCACGGAATTGATGTCTTTATCCCACGGTGGAATATGCTCGATATTAGCAAGCATCTTTATTTGTTCGATGATATTGGGACAAAAGTGATGGTATGCCAAGATACCGAACTGCTGGAGCAACTGATGGAAAAGGATCTGTTTTATGAATCCATTCGTCAAAAGGACATTGTCACGATTCCCGATTATGCCATTGCCAGCAATGCCGAGCAGTTTAAACAGGCTTATGAGTCGTTAATAGCACTTGGGCATAAGGTATGCTTCAAGCCATGTAATGCAGAAGGTGGAATGGGCTTTCGTATCATCGACAATGAACGTAATCCGCTGGAGGAACTGTTCGGCCATGCGCTGAATCAAATTTCGTTCGAGGAAGCACACCGCGTATTGTCATCCACAGAATCATTTCCCAATCTGATGGTGATGGAGCTGCTGGAGGGATACGAATACAGTATTGACTGCCTGGCTGACCGGAACGGAAAGCTGCTAGCGGCAGTTCCGCGCAGGAAGGCAGGAGGGCGATTACGGCTGCTGGAGCAGCATCCCGAGCTGTTGAAGGTGGCACAGAAGGTCGCTGAGGCGTATCACATTCCGTACAATTATAACATTCAGGTAAAATATAACGGCAAGCATGCCAAGCTGCTAGAGATCAATCCGCGGATGTCCGGAGGACTTCATGTATCATGTTTGTCCGGTATCAATTTTCCTTATCTAGCGGTAAAATCGGCTTTGGGTCATGAGATCGGTTCACTTCATCCGCAATACGACATTTTAGCCAGTCATATCGAGCAGCCAATCACCATACGTAAATCCGTACATTGACACACACAAATATTGTTTTCTACAATATGGTAAGGGTTTACGTCAGGAGGTACAAGCTATGACGTCAAAAATGTGGGGTGCCACGATTGCTGTGGTTAGCTACCTGATTGCACTTTTACTAAGTTTTTGGTTGCCACTGTTTGTGTGTTTGGCGATTCCGATCGTTGGTATGGGAGGATACAGCGCCATTATGGCTGTTCGCCATCCTCGCCCCAATCTGACCGGTTCCGTGATCCCGGTGGTGCAGGAACAGGTCGGTGAGACACAGCAGCATGAAAAGGAAGCTGCCGTTCGACCGGAGTCTATAACAGGACAAGTACGTCAACCAGATCAGGTGAGCAGTGAATTTGCTCAGGTGATGGAGTATTTGGAGGTACTGGAGGATATGGTGATCTCCGAGGGACAGAAGGATGCGCTTGATAACGAGATTGTCGAGAAGGCGCTGGCTCTATTTGCACGTTTGCAGCGGGTCATTCCGCTTTTGCATGAACTGAATAACAGCGAAGTGAATCACACGGTTCGGAGATTGATTTTGAAGGATTTGAACGGATTGATTAATCCGTTTCTTCGGCTCAGCGGCGATGCGAAGCGGACCAACCGGAGGACGTTATTAAACGGATTGCGGGATGTGGATAGTAAAATATCAGTAATTGTATCTACGGTGGAGCATAAGGATTTGATGGAATTACAGAGCAAAGCGGAGCTTATTCACCAGCGTTATAGCAGTTCCGAATTGTAGGCGATTTGTAAGAAAATAAAAAAAGTAGCAAATTAGCTGCTCTGAAAAACAACGATTATACTTGGGAACAGTTGTTTTTTAGAATAGGAGGTAGCGTATGGCGACCCCATGGGCTGAATTGAAAAAAGAAGATGAACAGAAGGTGACTGAGGAGGCTTCACAGCTGATTCAGAAGGTATCACAAAGCGATGTCATGAGCTTGGATACCTTGATGGATGATATCGGTAAGCTGGGGGTTAAAACGCAGGAACGTGCGGGGCAGACCCTTAAAATGCTGGATCGTCCGGTAAACGACCTCATGTCCGGTGATCGGGCTGAGGTATCCAATATGATCTTAAAGCTGCGTGATGAATGCGAAACACTCCAGCAGAGCAAAAATGTGAGTTTTTTTGGCAAGCTTCTGCGTAAAAGTCCGTTAAAAAACTACATTTACAAGTATCAGTCGGTGAAGACGAACATCGAGAAGATCATTACTGCCTTGAGAGATGGTAAGGATAATCTGGAAGAAAACATCGTCAGCATGAGACAGTTGAAGAAGGCTTCCATTGAAGAAATCTACAATTTACAGACGAAGATTGCCTTTGGTAATCGCTTGAAAGAACTGTTTGAGACCGAGATTACCAAGCCGGAAAATGAAAACCGTAAGCCTCATCTGGAGCGCGGATTGCGCAAAGTGGTTACTCGTACGCAGTCGATGACCGAAATGATTTTGTTATACAATCAGGCGATTGCGGCAACGGATATTATTAATGATAACAATGATAAACTGATTGATTCTGTAAATAATGCGATTGATAAAACATCGAATCTGATCACTGTATCGGCTATGATCGCGATGGCGCTGGCGGATCAGGATAAAATCATTTCAGCCGTCGATGCGACCAACCGTACCATTGAAGATCAATTCAAGGAAAATGCGAAGCTTCTCAAAACGACGACCGAGAGAACGACAGATCTGCTTAGCAAGCCTTCTATGTCACTGGAAGCTGTGAATCAGGCGATTGGTGATTTGGTATCTGCTTTGGATCTGTCTGAAAAATCAAACCGTCGGATTATTGAAAGCTGCCATGATTATACAAGTAAAATGACAGCAATCAATGCCAACCTTAGCCAACGTTTGGGGATCGAAGGGAAAGAACCACCCAAACCGCTGAAGGATAGTAATTCTTCTGAGGGTCTAAGCTCGTTTTTGAACTGATGACAATTTAGAATAATAGACCTAATCTATTAAAAAGACGCCGGATGACTCCGAAAGCGTCTTTTTTTGGTTTGGCAGCAGCTAATAAAGGACATGATGAACATACATAGCATTCTCGTGCATAAACTCTTAAAAAGCGAATGACAAAAGGAGAGAGCGAGCGTATGATGTCCTTTATTTTAGGGTGTGTGATTGTCTATTTACTCGTGGCTGCCAGTAGCGAAAAAGCAGATTCAATTGTGGAGTTAAATGATTCTGTGAAATAAAATTTTTTATTGAAAATCATGCATTTTCTGATAGGATAGAGTTAAATATTGGAATCCCAAAGGAGAATGCATGCTGGAATTTTCATTTGAAATCATAGACGAATCGAAAATCAACATTGTATATCAGTATGGAAGCAGCAACTTCAATTTTAATTTATTTTTTAACTACGGTGTGTGGACGCTGCATCCTTTTGACGGGATTCTGCTGCAGAACAAGGAAATGTGCCGTCTGATCGTTACGGATCTGTTTAAGAACAAAGATTTTCATGTCATGCTGGCGCGCGAAAATATTTTATTGTCAACCTTGCGTACCTCTATTGATCTCAATCCCGAAACTCGGGGAGAGCGATATCAGGAACAGGAGTTTGATGAGCTGTCTGATTTTGCTGAGACACACAGCTTTGAAGAGGTACTGCAAATTGAGCAGGATTCCGTCCGCGAGCGTATAGATTTCTTCCAAAACATTATTCAAAAGATGTATATGGAAGGATTCGGCCCGGAAGACAATGATTTTAACAAGGTACAAGCTATTCTTCGCATTTATAAGGCTGCACATGACCAACTCGGAGAATTAAGCGACTTTCCCCTGAGAGGCGACGAACGACGCAGATGGTAGAGTAGACGTACTAGACGTACAAACGCAAACATCATAGAGGAGCGTGGGGAACATGAGCAGTATTTCTTTACTTAAAAAGAATGCGCAACTGGTACTGACTAAAAAGAATCTAACGAATGTGACTGCGAGAGTTGGATTGGTGCTCGATATTTCAGGATCTATGAGAAGTTTGTACAAAAATGGTACCGTTCAAAAGGTGTTGGAACGAATTGTTGCAGTAGCGAGTGCTTTGGATGATGATGGTGTACTGGACGTATGGGTGTATGATCACCGTTTTTCACGTTTGCCGTCCGTTACCGAAAATGACGTTGACAACTATGTTGAAAGACATATTCTGTCCAATGATTATTTGCCCAAGTTCGGTCGCAATGATGAGCCGCCTGTGATGCGCGATGTCATCGCCAAATACACCAAGGAAGAACCCTCTTCTGATCCGGCCTTTGTTATTTTTATTAATGATGGCGGTGTGAAGCGTGGAAAAGGAGATAATATCGACAACGCAGTCATTGATTCGTCAGGAGAACCGATTTTCTGGCAATTTATAGGTGTGGGTGAATCCGAATTTGGCGTATTAAAGAAGCTGGACAACATAGAAGGCCGCGTGGTAGATAACGCTAACTTCTTTCAAATTCAAGATATTGAATCTATGGAAGATAATGAATTGTACGAACTATTGCTTAACGAGTTCCCGTCATGGCTGCAAGAAGCGAAGGAAAAGCAGATTTATTAAGGCTACTAAGTATTGTACGATGAGCTCTTTTCAAAGCTTAATATATAAAAAATGCAAAAAGAGAGAGTTCCGCTAGCAGACGCTTTGCGAAACTCTCCTTTTCTTTACACACCTCTAAAATGTATAGAAGCATTACGGCGGTTGCCAGCGGAGCGGGCAGAATTGTTCTAAAGAAGCGGAGCGTTCGCGATCGGAAGAACAATCTGCACGCGCAGCGCCCACCAACCGACCAAAGGCTTCTAATCGTTTTAACCTAACTCATCCCCATTAATATCATCGAGCAAAGGATAAGCCCTGCTCCGCACCCCGAAGTATATACCTTGAGGTGGCGGAACATGGATGTTTTCCAGGCTGACAAAGATTCATTGGAACGCAAACGCTCATTTTCCTCTCGTAATGCCTTGGATTGACGAATGAATAACTGTCCGATGTCGGCAAATCCCCGCAGGAAGAGGGTTAGAAAACCACTTTGCAGAACGTGGAAGATTGCACCGATCACCAAGCCCAGCAACCCCAACAGGAATAGCAGATTTGCAGTAGCCATGTTTTCACGACCATACAAGAGATGGGGGGTGGCGTACAGAAATCCTAAAGTACCGACAACCAGGGCAGTGATCCCGAAACGTAAAATCATTATTTTTCGACCCGTTTCGCAAAGCGCAGGTCTGGGTTCGAACGAGCATCAAATACGATACCTTGAATCTTAGGACTGATTAATGCGGTGTCCGCAGAGAACTGGATCGGAATAATCGGCAGATCTTCCATCAATACGTCTTCTGCCTGATGGAGCTGTTCAAAGCGTTTTGCCGGATCAAGCTCAAAGGTTGAGGATTCGATCAGTTTGTCATACTCCGGGTTGCTCCAATTAGTAAAGTTGTTCGAATTTTTGGAAGTATAATGCCCCAATACGCCGAGTGGATCCAGGAAGTTTCCTTCCCAGCCCATACGGGCGATCTGGAAGTTCTTCTGTTTAAAAGTATCAATATACGTTTTCCATTCCTGATTCTCCAGCGTCACTGCAACGCCCAGGTTTGTTTTCAGCATTTCCTGAATCGCTTCAGCTACTTTTTTATGCTTGTCTGAAGTGTTGTATTTGAAGGTGATCGGTGGCAGCTTGGTCAAACCTTCTTCTTTCAGACCTTCGGCCAGCAATTGTTTCGCTTTTGCAGCGTCAAACTCATAGTATTTTTTCGGTGCTTCATTACGGAAGTCCTTGCCGGATGGCGTTGTTGTTCCGTATGGAACGTAACCGTAAGCCGGAGTTTCGCCACCTTTGGTTACGCTGGTAGCCAGTGCTTCGCGGTCAATCGCGTAGGCAATGGCCTGTCTGATTTTTTTATTGTCAAACGGCTTTTGTTTTACGTTAAAAGAATAGGTGTACACACTGAAAGATGGATGCGACAGGAATTCCTTGTTACTCTTTTCCTGATCCAGTGTATCTACAGGAAGGCTCAAAATCAGATCCAGATCGCCCGTTTTGTACATTTGATAATACGTTGTGGAGTCCTGAACCATTTTAAAATTAATCGTTGCCATTGTAATGGCATCTTTGTTCCAGAATTGATCGTTTTTCGTCAGCGTAATTTGCTCGTTATGTTTCCATTCCTTGGCTACATATGCACCGTTGCCGACAATTGTGTCCGCTTCTGCTGCCCATTTGTCATTTTTCTCAACAACCGATTGGTTTACTGGCAGATAAGCATGACCCACTGCGATCGTTGGGAAGAAGCTTAGTGGTGATTTTAGCTCAACTACAAGAGTTTTATCATCTTTAGCTGTAACACCCACGTCTTCAATTTTACCTTTGCCTGTGTTGTACGCTTCTGCACCTTTGATGTAGTAGAGGGCAGAAGGATCGTAGGCAGCTGTTTTCGGATTCAGTACCCGTTTCCAGGAGTATTCAAAATCCTTAGCTGTCAGCGTGTCACCATTCGACCATTTTGCACCGTCACGAATGGTAAAAGTGTAGGTTTTGCCGTCAGGAGATACGTCTACTTTGCTAGCAGCGCCTTCTACGATTTTACCGGCCTTATCGTATGTATACAGCCCTTCGTACAAGTTATCAATTACAAAGTAGGACGTTGTATCTGATGCAAAAGCAGGGTCTAGTGTATAAGGCTCTCCACCTGCCAGATTGGCAGTCATTTCTTGAGGGATATCTGCTTGAGGCGCAGCGGACGGGTCGTTGCTTGCTGTTTTGTCCGTAGTACCAGAGCATCCAGCCAAAGCCGTTACGGCCAAAAGTAAGATGATCGTCATCCAATGCATTTTTTTCATCGTGGTTTTCCTCCATTATTGTGGTTAGTTATGCAAAAAATAAAGTACACCGTACCGGGGTTTATTCATCCTCCTTTCCTGCAGGTATGCCGCGTGTGCGCACTTCGATAAAGGAACTGCCGTTTTTCCTGCGGTTAGGCGAGAAGCTGCGGATCATGGTAGACATCCCTCCTTGTTTCATTTGTACGTCTCAATGATTAATGCTGTGAACGCGGGTCAAGTGCATCCTGAAGCCCATCTCCAAGCGTATTGAACGCTAGCATGGTGAGCGAT
Source organism: Paenibacillus sp. FSL L8-0158 (assembly GCF_038592965.1). Lineage (GTDB taxonomy): Bacteria > Bacillota > Bacilli > Paenibacillales > Paenibacillaceae > Paenibacillus > Paenibacillus polymyxa_D. The sequence continues at coordinate 1,082,090 of NZ_CP151949.1, forward strand.
ATCATCAGCCCGGGGAAAAATAGGCGCCACCATTGGCCGCTTAAAATAACGCCAAGTGAATCGTTAGCCATCGTCCCCCAGCTGGCCGAAGGAGACTGAATCCCCAAACCGAGAAAGCTCAGGAACGATTCGGCAAAAATAGCCGACGGAATAGTGAACGTCAAATTCACGATAATGATTGCCGCTGCGTTTGGTAGCAAATGTCTGAAGATAATACGTGAATGAGATGTCCCCAAGCTACGGGCTGCTAACACATATTCCTGCTGCTTCAGCTGTAAGATTTGCCCACGCACTACACGGGCCATACCGACCCAGCCAGTAATAGATAATGCAATAATCATCGTGAGCAGACCTGGCTTCATAATGACGAGCAGCAGAATGATGACTAGCAGATAAGGAATACTATACAAAATTTCAATAATACGCATGAGAATGCTGTCGATCCGGTCGCCCGTTTTACCGTGCCCAGCACAATAGCCAGCAACACAGCCGACGAGAATGCCTACCACCAAATCAATGGCTGCAGCGGCAAAGCCGATCATGAGTGAAATTCTAGCCCCGGCCCATGTCCGTGCCCATACGTCCCTCCCCAGATCATCCGTGCCAAACCAATGCTCTTTGGAAGGAGAGAGATTCGTCTTCAAAAGGGATTGATCACTAGGTGCATAAGGAACCATGGAAGGTCCCACAATCGCTAGCACAATAATCATGATTAGTAGGGAAAGCCCCAAAAGAGCAAGCTTGTTGTTGAAAAGTCTGCGTAGCCGATCCCGCCAGGGTGATTCTTTGGGTCTGGTCAACGTGGGGGTGGGGATCTGGCTACGATCTACAAGACTGAACAGACTGTCCTTTTCGACAGTAGGTGCTGCTTTCATGTTAATCTCCTTTACTGACTAATTTGATTCGTGGATCGACAAGGCGATAAGAAATATCAATTAAAAATAAAGTAACGACTAGAATGGCACTGTAGAAAATGGTCGTCCCCATAATCACTGGATAATCCCGGTTAAAGATACTATCTACGAAGTATTTACCGATGCCGGGAATGGCGAATATTTTTTCAACGACAAAGGTACCTGTAATGACGGAAGCGAATAGCGGTCCGATAAAAGAAAGCACCGGAACCAACGCGTTGCGTAATCCGTGACGAAGGACTACTGCCCAAGAAGACAACCCTTTTGCTTTGGCAGTGCGTATGTATTCCTCATGCATGACTTCCAGCATACTCGTCCGCATAAAGCGGGCGATAATGGCAAGAGGTGAAACAGCGAGAGCCAGCGACGGGAGCACCGTATGTTGCCAGGTTCCCCATGAGGCGACCGGAAGCAGGTGCCACTTGACGGCAACATACTTGATTAACAGCGGTGCCAATATGAAGCTAGGTACGGAAATACCAACAATAGCGATAAACATCGAGATATAATCCAGTGGTCGATTATGGTGCAGAGCAGCCAGTGTTCCGAGCGAAATACCGGCAATAATCGCGACCACGATGGATTGAATACCCAGCAATGCAGAAGGTGGAAAACCTCGGGCGATGAGCATATTGACGTCCGTCGTTTTCGATTGAATAGATGGGCCCATATCCAGCACTAGCAGATTTTTGAGATACAGCACATACTGCACAGCGAGCGGCTTGTCCAGATTGTACCTGGCACGCATGTTTTGCAATACCGCTTCCGGAATGGTTTTGGAATCGTTCGAGAATGGGTCACCCGGAATGATGTGCATGATGATAAACGTTAAGGTGACGATAATCCACAGTGTAATGAACATTGTAAAAAGACGCTTTAAAATGTACATGGGGCTTAATTTCTCCTGTCTATCAAGCTGATTTACATACTATTGCTGCTAAAAAATTAATATAAGTAAAAGTATATAAGAATACTAGGAAATAATAAGACGGTTTAGGTGACATGTCAAGGTAAGGTTTTACATTATAGAACACAGGTCAAATTTTCGTCACAGGTTTTCCATTTATATAAGGCTAAGATTCCGCTCATTCCTCTCGACGAGTATCCCTGCGGTGTGTTATGATGATACTCTGATAACGTGTTAACGAACTAAAGCGTTTGCCACCTGTTCTTGGATACGGGGGGTCACCATTGTTGGAGGGGAATAAGATGAGAAAAGCAGCCATGTTTACGATGTTAATTGGATTGATGATGATCGTGTTGGCCGGATGTTCCGGCGGTAAGGATGACAGTAAATTAATTATTGGCATTGATGATAAATTCGCCCCTATGGGCTTTAGAGATGAAAATAATGAGCTGACCGGCTTTGATATTGATTATGCGAAAGCGGCCGGGGAACAAATGGGCAAACAGGTGGAATTCCAGCCAATTGACTGGTCTGCTAAAGAATCCGAGTTGAACAGCGGACGTATTGATCTCATTTGGAATGGATACACCATTACGGATGAGCGTAAAGAAAAAGTGCTGTTCACGAAGCCATATCTGAAAAACAGTCAGGTGATTGTCGTTCCAGCTACTTCTAGTCTTTCCAAACTGGCTGATCTGGCGGGCAAAACCGTGGGTCTCCAAACGCTGTCCTCAGCAGCCGATGCACTGGATGCAAATCCGATCAAAGGTAAATTAAAGCAAGTGTCCGAGTTCCCGGATAATGTTCTTGCTTTGACGGATCTGAAAACTGGACGTCTGGATGCGGTTGTCATTGATGAAGTCGTTGCCAAGTATTATATGTCAAAGGAACAAGGGACGTATAAGCTGCTTGATGAATCATTGGCCCCTGAGGAATACGGCATCGGTGTGAAAAAAGGAAATGAAGAACTGTTGACGCAGTTGCAATCCGCTTTGGATGAGCTGCATAAGAACGGAAAAGCTGCTGAAATTTCGAAAAAGTGGTTTGGTGAAGATAAAGTATTAAATTAATACGTAGTGTATTGAACTAAGGGTTTAGGAGTCGAAGGTCATGAGTATGGAATATATTTTACGAATTATGAAGCCTATGCTTGAAGGGGCACAGATGACGGTTATTTTATTTTTCATCACGCTCATCTTATCTATTCCATTGGGTTTTGTCGTTACGTTGCTGGCCAAAAGCCGGATTAAGCCAATCGCCTGGCTGATGCATACGTACATTTATGTTATAAGAGGCACGCCGCTTTTGCTGCAATTATTGTTCTTTTGTTTTGGTCTGCCGATGTTGCCTGTCATTGGGGAGTATTTGGTAATGGATCGGACAACGGCTGCGGTACTGGCATTTGTACTGAATTATGCGGCTTATTTTGCGGAAATTTTCAGAGGCGGGATGTTGTCGATTGATAAAGGGCAATACGAGGCTTCGCAAGTGCTGGGCTTGAGCAAGTCGCAGACGCTGATTAGAGTCATTGTGCCGCAAATGGTACGGATTGCTTTGCCTGCGGTAACCAATGAGGCGACAACACTGGTAAAAGATACGGCACTATTGTATGCAGTAGCAGTACCGGAACTGCTGCATTTTGCCAATACGGCTGTAAACCGTGATTTCTCGATTGTACCTTATGTTGTAGCAGCGGTTATTTATTTGTTGTTAGCTTTGGTGCTGACACTATTCTTCAGGGCGCTAGAAAAACGTTTTAAATTCGAGTAAAAGGAATGTCGGGATATGAATACTAATGCAATAGAAGTAACCGATTTGAAAAAATCGTTCGGCAAGCTCGACGTTCTGAAAAGAGTGAGCTTTAACGTTAAAGCGGGCGAGGTTGTAGCCGTGATCGGTCCTTCAGGTTCAGGGAAAAGTACCATGCTCCGTAGTTTGGTACATCTGGAAGATGTGACGGGCGGGACGATCCGCATTCATGATAAAGCACTGGTGGAAAACGGTCAGTACGCTCCGGCAGGTGACATTAAGGGTATTACCACCGGGATGGGCATGGTGTTCCAACATTTTAATCTGTTCCCTCACTTGACGGTGCAGGATAATCTGGAACTGGCTCCGAAGCTGGTGAAAAAGGTGAGTAAGGCTGAGCTGCGTCGCCAAAGCGCTGAGTTGCTGGCTAAAGTCGGATTGGCAGATAAAGCAGATGCATATCCATCCCGACTGTCGGGAGGGCAGAAGCAGCGTGTGGCGATTGCCCGGGCAATGATGATGAACCCTGATATTTTACTGTTTGACGAACCGACCTCAGCCCTAGATCCCGAGCTGACGGGCGAGGTGCTGCGAGTTATCAAAAAGCTGGCTGAGGAACATATGACGATGGTCATCGTGACCCACGAGATGAACTTTGCGAGAGATGTGGCGGATCGTGTCATTTTTATGGATAATGGCGAAATTGCGGAATCTGGTACACCAGAGCAGATTTTCGGCAATCCGCAGTTGGAGCGGACGAAGGTGTTTTTGAATCGGGTGGGGGATTAAAAAAATAGTTGCTTGTTAGAGTGTGTGTCGGGGAGGCGCTGTGCGTGCAGATTGTTCTTCAACTGGCTCCGCTTCTTCAGAACAATTCTGCCCGCTCCGCTCACCGACCACCTGTGCCGCAACAAGTTTTTAAGCAGGAAGTGTGGGGGAAGAATAAAAGCAAGGGAGATGGCAAGCCGCCATCTCCCTTTTTGTAGTTGTAGGGTATGCGAAACGTGTAGCAACATGAGGAAATATAGAGAGAATGTAAGCTCTCAAAAAGCTGGCTTTACAAGGAGTAAAAAACCTTAATGATTCTTATGTAAAAAGTCATGACGTCAGGTATTATTATTTTTTAATCTTTACATACCTACCGAAGGTATGTAAAATAAAAGATACCTACCGAAGGTAGGTTTTAAATGATGAGAGGATGAGTCGACCATGAATAAATCTCGCAACGAAATCATCTTTACGCTAATCATCAATCTTGTATTGCCTTATTTGACTTATCGCCTGCTAATTCCGTATACGAGCAGTGTGGTGGCTCTGTCTATCGCTGCTCTTGTACCACTATGCGACTCGCTCTACAATCTTATAAGGACGCGCAAAGCAGATGTGTTCTCTGGCTTTATTTTTCTTGGTCTGATTCTTGGCGTCGTGGCTGTTCTCTTGGGCGGTGATGAACGCTTTATTTTGCTACGGGAGTCTTATGTGACTGGTATTATGGGGGTGGTGTTTCTAGGTTCGCTGCTCTTTGGTCGACCATTAATTTATTATTTTGCTGAAAGATTCACAGGCCATAATCCTCAGATGAACGATAAATGGGAGAAACTTTCGCGCTATCGCTTTAACTTCCGCCTGATGACGGCGGTGTGGGGGCTCAGCCTGTTGCTGGAAGCCTTCATCAAAGTGGTGCTGGTATATTCGTTGTCCATACCGACCTTTCTGGCCGTATCGTCGTTCTTCACCTACGGGCTTATTGGTTTAACGATCTGGTGGAATATAGGTTTCATTAAACGAATAAAAAGACAGACAAACGGGAGGTAAAAGATTATGCAAGACAAAGCGATGAACGACAGTCTAAAAAAGCTGCTTGAGATTGCCGAAGAGATGATTATGGAGAAAGGCTGTCGGGCAACGACACTGCAGGATATTGCGGATCGCAGCGGACTGACTAAAGGAGCCATTTATCATTATGTCAAAAGCAAAGATGAATTGTTCGGTATGATTCTGGAGGCGGGAATGGAGAAAACCAATCAGCGTTTTTTTGAATCTGTTGCCCGGACTCCCGCAGGACCAGAAGGAATCAAGTCCCCACTTAATACCTTAACTGAACGGCTTCGTAACATCGGTAGTGGGGACAGCGCTGCCAGCCTGATTTTTATCTATCTACTCAGCCAACAGGATAAGCCCGCCGTGGCAGGGATTCTGAAACGTTATCATGAAGCATCTATCCTCACTGCCAAAACATGGATCGAAGTCGGACAACAGAATGGAGCTATCCCTATTTCAATTGATGCAGACAGGACAGCTCGGATGTTCACCGTGTTCAAGAACGGACTGCAAGTTCAGCATAACATAGTGACAGATGGCGAAAAAATCAACGAACTGGAAATTTACGAGTTCTTGATGAATGCGCTGGGCGCAGGCAGAGGTTAGGGAGCCCCTCCATTCGTTTTGTTATCCCCGGATTTTATATTTACTGAGGAAAAATCTAGGGATAACAGCGATCGGAAAGAACAATCTGCATGCCTAACGGGCTCACCACTATGACTCCTCCATCATCTATCTATTACGATCAACAATTTCTTTGTCCCCGTTAAATACTTCAATCATCGTTAATGCCCCCGTCCGATACCCGTGAATGAATGCTGCTGCGGAGTGCAGGGAAGTTGATTCGCTTAATAAATCAAACATGACTTCAATTGACTCGAAATCGACTGCTGGTAATTTGCTTTTCAACATCTCCATATGTTTACTAATTTTTTGATTCACTTTTTGAGACTCAGAATCGGTTGAATTTATCTGTTCACTAGGACGCCATTTCCCATAGTACATATCCTCCAAAATCATTTTTTATCATGCCCCCTATGAAAAGTTAAGTGTTTGTCCTCACGTGAATCGAGAATTCCCTTATGCACTACTAATCACCCAAGCTCATTTTACAGCATGCGATGGGCGAATATTGATATTTATGCGTTATTTGCATAAAGTTTTTTTAGTATATAAGCTGAGTTAAAAATGTACATGAGGCGCCACTACGCTGTCGGGTGGTGCTTCCCATCGCTGTAATACTGGAATTATTCTATAAAATTCAAAGAGAGCTAAACATAATAGAGTTAAAGCTTTAATTTGCTAGGTTTTTATGAAAAAATATTATGGTATGATTTTACACATAAAGGAGGTAAAAGCAAAAAATAAGATAGAAACGAAAAAGCGATGTACTGCACAGAGAATCAACCAACGAGCAGGTATATGGGACAAACACAAAAAAATTAGGAGGTAAAGTATGTTTAAGTTTAGTAAGAAAATGATGACGGTAGTTCTTGCAGCTTCCATGAGTTTTGGATTATTTGCAACAACCTCAAGTGCAGCGACAGACTATTGGCAAAATTGGACCGATGGTGGTGGGACGGTCAATTCTGTTAACGGATCAGGCGGTAATTACAGCGTGACATGGAAAGATACAGGGAATTTTGTTGTCGGCAAAGGCTGGACTACTGGATCGCCAAACAGAACGATTAACTACAATGCCGGTGTCTGGGCGCCGTCCGGTAATGGATATTTGGCTCTCTACGGGTGGACGAGAAACTCACTCATCGAATATTACGTCGTTGATAGCTGGGGGACTTATCGACCTACCGGAACGTATAAAGGTACGGTGACCAGTGATGGGGGCACATATGATATCTACACAACAATGCGATACGACGCACCTTCCATTGAAGGCGAAAAAACGACGTTTATTCAGTACTGGAGTGTTCGACAGTCGAAGAGACCGACCGGGGGCAACTCCACAATCACTTTCAGCAACCACGTGAAAGCATGGGCGAGCAAAGGAATGAATCTGGGAAGTAACTGGTCTTACCAGGTGTTGGCGACAGAGGGGTATCAGAGTAGCGGGAGCTCTAACGTAACGGTGTGGTAACCACTCAACTGCAAGCTGTTCAACGCACAGGCGCGGTTGGGACTGCCTCACGGGATAAACGGGTTTTGAAAGCTGTCTGATAGATAGGGTTTAAATGTATCGATCATGGAGGAATCACCGAGCCCTAAACACTGGAGGCAAACGGAAGGACGTTCCCCTTCAGTTCGATTATTAATCCGGATACGTCAAAGGTCGTTTCCCATCAGACAAAACGACCTTTGACATTGCCCGGAAGCGAGTTGCAGGCCATCACGGCCTACTATTTTTCCTATCAAGGAGATCTATCAATGAGAAAGCTATTAATGTTCTTTTTAATAGCACCAATAAGCCAATCGTCTACGCGTAAGTCGCCCAGGGGAGAAAACGGCATCACGCCGGCATTGCTCACGAGAACATCAATTGCGCCGAACCGCTCACATGCCAAGTGGATGAGTTTGGTTACGTCGTCCCGCCGTCTGACGTCTGTGCTGCATATATGACTTCGCCGCCAACCTCCGCGATGTGGGCTGCTAGCACTTCAAGGCGATCAGGTCGGCGTGCTCCAAGTAAGACTTTCGCACCGCGCTCCGCCAGTAAAAGCGTAGCCGCTTCACCAATTCCACTGCTTGCCCCGTAATAACAACAACTCTATCCTTGATTCCCGACAAGGTTGCTTGCTGGATTAATCCCATAGCCAAATCCTACTTTCATCTGAATATTTACCTTTCGCCTTGAATTATAAGGAATATCAAAATAAGCCAGCTAGACGATTTATACGCGTTCCTTGCCTATTCCTGTCCGGCTTGAATTACAATATTCGTATCCGACTAAACGATAAAGGATTGGTGTATAGAATTGAACCAACTCATGACCAAGTTAGCCAGTCAAATTGCGCGTCGGTTACGAAAGCCCTTCCCAGTTCAACCGAGAGTACGCCCGCTTATTTGGACGCCCGCCAATGAGAGATATTAATCACCTGCGTGACAGCGAATTCAATATTTGGTTGAACTGAAGGGGAACATCAACGTACCAGGGAGCAGTTTGTGATCCGCAACTGCTTATTTATCATTAAGCTAAGGGGCAGGATAGTTTGTAAAAGGGAATTAATTTGCATGTGATAGTCCAATGGAATACATGGATATTTTAAGAATTACAAGAAAGCAATCTAGAACAGGAATAAGAACTACTTGAGTAACATAGAGCACAACCTGCCGGAACAGGCTTCGTTGAAATAAATACTTCATTAGAAAATATTGGAGCCTCTCGAAATGTAAAAGCTTCCTCGGATGTTGAAGGGCCTGTACTTTGGCTGTTGTTCCAGAAGAGTGGAGAAGAGAAAGCAGCTAATTAAACGGATCGAGCACACGATTAGAACGCCAGAATAATTTGAAAATCTTAATATAGTGGTATAATAATTGAAACACAGAATTAATTCTTCGCAACTAGGAGGAAAAGTTAATGGATAGCCAACAGATTCTCATCAGAAACAACGTCAAAGTAACGGGTTGTGGTTCCAAGGCTCTTTTATTCGCCCACGGCTTTGGCTGTGATCAGAACATGTGGCGCTTTGTCGTACCAGCTTTCGAAAAAAAGTACAAGGTGGTATTGTTTGACTTTGTAGGTTCGGGAAAGTCCGATATTCAAGCCTATAATCCTTGTGTTTATCATAATCTGAGCGGTTATGCCCAGGATATCTTGGACATTTGTTCAGCGCTCGAATTGAAGAATGCCATTCTAGTGGGCCACTCCGTCGGTGCAACTATTGGTATGCTGGCGTCTATTCAAAGACCGGAATACTTTGATCGGCTTGTTATGATTGGACCTTCTGCACGCTATTTGAACGATTTGCCGGATTACATCGGCGGATTTGAACGGGAAGATCTGATGGCTTTATTGGACATGATGGATCAAAACTTTCAAGGTTGGGCGAGTTATCTGGCTCCTGTCATAATGGGAAATACGGACCGCCCGGAATTATCTGGAGAGCTGGAGCTGAGTTTTTGCGCAACCGACCCTAAGGTAGCCCGTCGTTTTGCGGAAGCAACCTTTCTCTCTGATTACCGTAAGGAACTCGGCAAGGTAGTGGTGCCTTCGTTGATCCTGCAATGCTCCGATGATGTGATTGCTCCGCTAGAAGCTGGAGCCTATGTCCACCAGCAGATAAAGGGGAGCGAGTTCCAACTGATGGATGCAACCGGTCATTGTCCACACCTAAGTCACCCGGATGAAACCATTAGACTCATCAATGAATATTTGGCCTCAATCGAATCAATATAGGAAAGTGAGCTGTACACTTAATATGGACGAACGGTTGGATCACGCCCCTTGCGGTTACTTGTCGATGGATCAAGATCTGACAATACGCATCGTCAATACTACCTTTTGTCGCTTGTTAGAATATGAAAAACAAGGGATAATCGGCATAAGTTTTGAATCCCTGTTAACCCGGTCCAGCCAAATTTTCTTTGGGATTTATTTTTTACCTTTGGTTCGTCTTAATCATCACGTTAATGAGATGTATTTAATGATGAAAACGGGTAGCGGCGGAACACTTCCTGTTCTTTTAAATGCGGTGATTCGAGAGCGGAGAGATGAATCGGTTTACGATTTTGTCTTAATTCCCATGCTGCGCAGGAAGGAATACGAGCAGCAGATTGAACAAGCAGAGAATGCTTATCGGAAAGCGGAAGATGAACTATATCGGATTGAGCAGGAGCTAAAAAAAAAGAGGGAAGAACTTGCATCTCTATCTAATCCCAAAGTCTAGCTCACTGCCGAAGGACAAGAAATAATGTTGTCATAAGAGTTTAAAGTAAAATGGCTGGTCGAACGCCGGTCATTTTTTCTTTAGGATAAGAGATGAATGGACGTAAAAGATTCAGTTGTATCTCTGCATTCGTTCATACTATCAAACAAATCAGGTATTGGTTCTGTTAGTTAGAGCAAGCCTAATTACCATCGCTACATCATCAACAAGCCTCTTGTATCTTTAAGAGTGATTGCTTCAAATCATTTGCAACTACTTCCTTTCGCAACATCAAAAGCGTCGTAACTGATTCAACTAATGGGAAACGATAGTTCAATAAACACGAGGAGACGGCAGCGATAAAGTGGCTGTCGTTTTCTCAACTAACGGGCAGTTTAGGTTAATACAGTTCTACCCCACCGAGAAGACAGGATCGGGGAGTGTCCTTATCCTGCCTTCTTGCGTGTTATATGTTTTCTACTGTACTAAATTATCCAAATCCGGCTGCAATTTGGTCCGCAGAACATACAGCATGATGGCACCAACAAGGAACGCGACGGCATCCGAAATGACAAGCGACCAGACCACCCCGTGGAATCCGTTCATTCGATTAGCAATATACAACACAGGAATCAGAGCAACTCCTTGAATAACTGACATAATAAACGCAGCGGTTCCTTGCGCTGTTGCTTGAAAGATACCGGTAAACAGCGAGGTCATTCCTGTAATGAATAAGGATAAGAACGTCACATGTAGAATGTAGCTACCCATTTCAATTAATTGAGGGTCACTCGTAAATAAACCAATTAAGTGGTCGGAAATCAGATAGACGATAACACCAAACACGATTGCTAACGCCACAATAGCTTTGATTGTAAATCCAATGGTATGCTTCATGCGTAATTTATTCGCTGTAAAAGAGAAGGCAATCAACGGTACAACTCCCTCGCATAAGCCCATCAGAATAAACTCAGGAAATTGCAATAGGCGTGATGAAATTCCGTAAGCCGCTACGGCCTGATCCCCATAATCGACAAGAAAATGGTTAAAGATGAGCGACATTGCACCCAAGAAGATACTCATAACAAAGACGGGAACTCCGATTTTGAATACATTGCTCAGAATAGCTGTGGTAGCTTTAAACCATTTTACGGAGGCAGTTAAGAATTGGCTCTTATATCCCATATAGAAGGCGTAAAATGCACTAGCTACTAAGTTAGAGATGACCGTAGCAGACGCAACGCCGATCACGCCCCAATGGAAGACGAAGATGACTAGCGCGTCGAGAATAATATTCACGACAACACTGAGAATCATTCCGATCATCGATGTGATTGCTGCACCCTCGGAGCGCACGATATTCTCTAACGTGAAGAATAATACGACGAATGGTGAACCAATAAGCATAATCGTGACATAGTCCTTCGTGAATCCAAAGGAGTCAGGCGTTGCCCCGAGGCTATGAACGATTGGATCGATCAATGGGAGACCGACCGTCATCACGATAAGACCGAGAACTAAACTGCTGTAAAAGGCGAATGAAGATACATGCTTCACATCGTCATATTTTTTCTCTCCCAGCAAACGGGAGATGAATGTGCCGCTACCCATGCCTATCAAGTTGCCTAGTGCCATAATGATCGCGAATAACGGCAAGGTTAGTGCGAGTGCGGTTAACATAGCAGTATTGCCCAGTGTACCAAGGAAATAGGCATTTAAGATGGAATAGATGACATTCATTGACGTACCTGGCATCATCGGTACAGCGAAGTGAGCTACGGCTTTTGCAACCGGTGCTTTTTCAAAGTAATGGAGGTTTTCTGCATCCATGTGGGTCACTACTTTCTTTATTTATTTTGCCTTCAGTCTAACACTGTTAGTTTGTGCCTTACAGTGTTAGATGTTATCATGAACTTATGAACCTGTAAAGCAAAAACTTACACTGTTAGATAAAAGGACGGATACCGATGAAAAAAAAACAGCCTCAAATTTCGGAGGATAAGATTTTGGAAACATCGTGGGAGCTTCTTGGAGAGGAGGGGATCGAGAAATTCAGTATGAGACGATTAGCCGACCGACTGGGGATTCAGGCTCCCTCTTTGTACTGGTACTTCAAGAGCAAGCAGAATCTTTATCAGCGTCTGGCCAACCAGGTATCGAAAGTAATTCTGGAAGAGTTTCATTCCGAGGGGGACTGGAAGGAGCAGCTGACGGGGCTTGCAGTAACGATGCGGAGTGTGCTTTATCGGTACCCTTGCTCCACGCAGCTCATGATGATGACGCTGCCCCACGAACCGGACATCATCCGGTTCACCAATCGTATGCTACTCTGCGTGGAATCGGCGCCGCTTGAGCAAGAGCAGAAATTGCAAGTGATTACTACGCTTGTGAACTATGTCTCCTACTTCGTCCTAGACGATTATCAGCATGAGCGCAATGTCTCCGCTATCCTTAAGGATAAGGATAAGGATAAGGATAAGGGAGCACTTCCAGGTGAAGAGATAATTCATCTTCTGGACTCCATGAGTGAGACGGAAGCAGGACTATTCCGGAGGATGTTCACGAATGGGCTGTTCGAGCTGATGGGGACCGACGGAGCGTTTGAGTTCGGGTTGAAGCTGATTCTGTCGGGGGTTGAGCAGGTGATAAAGGAGCGGGAAAGTAGTATGTAAAAACCGGCCATCCGGTTATTGGATGGGCGGTTTCAATTAGGTTACGTTTATCCTAAATTGTTATTGAATTTATAATCTTCTGCCTGTCTTTTGTCCTTTGTAAACGTGATTTACTTGTATTAGTCATCAAGACAGGAAATATGTATCTTCAACTCAGTTACTAAGCATAAAACCAAAAGAAGCATTTATAAAGTTGATGTTATTGTCATATAAAATAATGATAGATTAATTAGTACTGGAGTACATTACAGAAAAGAGAACTTTATCACCGATTTTTTTAGCACGTAATAACGGTAAATTCGCTTTTGATATCCGCCGCTATTCAACTAAAGGGCAGTTATTCAAAGTGATTTCATAGTAGATATCTTTTTTAATATAGACTGTATATTCAGTCATGACTAAAATGGTAATCAAGAAAATATTACCACATTGGGGAGGGTGACAAGGTGGAACTTTTTTACGAAATCGAAGGGAATGGAGCCCCTATAGTCATGATTCACTCGGGAGGTGTTGACTCAAGGGTATGGAGATATATGGTGCCTGAACTGGCAAAATCATTCAAGATCATTACCTTCGATGGTCGAGGAACCGGCCGCTCGCCTGCTATGCAAGAGCCGACTTCACTTGTGGAGGATTTGCGCAAACTTCTCGAACATCTCGGACTGGATCTTGTCACACTTGTTGGTCATTCCATCGGTGGGCAAGTCGCGACTGATTTTGCGTTATCATATCCTTCTATGGTTGAGCGACTAGTGGTGATTGCCCCTTCATTAACGGGATTTGCATATTCGCAAGAATTTACCAATTATATGGCATCGGTGAATGCGGCCGCTCCCGATATTTCAAAACTTGTAGAGTTGTCCTTAGCCGCACCGATCTATCGGGCTACGATGGCTAGCCCCCATCGGAGTTTTTTGACTGAAATGCATAATCACTACATGACAAGGGTATTCACCGAGTGGAGAAGCTTTGAGGTCCTTTGGCCAGATCCACCTTCGATTGAACGTTTAGAAAAAATTGCAGCGAGTACGTTATTTATACAAGGAACCATAGAATGGCCGGATATGTACAATATCGCAGAGCACTTCAAGCGTGTTCCTGCAATTAGGTTTGCCGAAATCAAAGGGGCCGATCATATGCTTGTCCTTACTCATGCGGAGGAACTAGCTAATAGCATCCGGCAGTTTTGTCACAGGTGAGAACCATACGTGAATAGATTGGGTATCTCTTGATTCAAATTATTATAATGGGTGATAAGAAGTTTTGAAACTTAAAGAGCAACCCGGAAGAAACATCTTGGTGCTTGGAAGCGGCGGGTGAGTGGAAAGCGTTTGTTTACAGATAATATCAACACGATGTCTCTTAAGCATGTCTATACCAAGACCTTACATTCGGAGCAGTTGAATTGACGTATCGCCCATCAAAAGAAGATTAACGCTTTCCACCAAAAATCAGAAAGTGTTTATTGAACTAACGGGATACGTTAGCTCAATAAAACAGCGGCAGGCTCAATAGACTGATAAAAACAAAGTCCGACCCTGCCGCTGTTTTATATTGGAGCCAGTCTTATAATTATTATCCGGAGCCTGACGATAAACTATACCCAGCTATCCTGCATCTCACAGACTGTTCTTGCGAGCTGTTATTCTGAAAACAAAGCATCCGTTGCAACCGGTTGAAGGATAGGCAGTGGCTGAAGGGCGGTGGTCCGGTCGAGATGAACAAACGCATCATAACGATCCGCCATGCTGGAAGGCACGTAATTGCCGAATCGTTCGTGAGCAGGCTCATATACCACACCGATGGCACGGTGGCCAATGACCGTATGCAGTATGGAAGATGCATCGGAGAGCATTACCATGCCATTCCGGCCGTCTCCCGCCCGGTGCATGCAATACTCCCAGCTTCCTGGCTGTCCGGGCGGCACGGTCATTTTCTCAACCGGAGCTCCCCAAGCTTTTCCGGCCAGTACCTCGCCCTGATAGGTTCCGAAGCCAACGGCAAACACACGATGTTCCGGATCCTCCCGCAGCAGCTGACCCACATTGACCATGCCATCAGCCATCATATCCGTTGCACGCGCATCAACGATATGCGTATTATGCTCCCAGACAATGGCTTTTGCCGAGGCGCCGTAATAGGACATGATTCGCTTCAGTGATTCAACCATATGTCTGTCCCGTATATTCCAGGACTGCGGGCCGCCCCGGACCATCGTACGATAATAGGCCTCTGAGCTGGAAGTGACGAGCATGTTCACCTCCGCATTCAGCTCTTCCTCACTTCCCGGATACGCCATGCGCCGGCTCTGAATCTGCTTCAGTAGCTCAACCACTTCTTTCTCACAGCTCTCTGAGAGCAATCCTGCCGCAATGCCATAAGTCTGATGGTCTCTGCTATATGGATCAAAACAGGCGTATGTCCTGCGGGCCTGTTTCAGCTGGGGAGACTTGGTCTCCTCCAAATAAGCGATGATTGCCTCCATTGATTCCCATAACGAGTACATATCGATGCCATAAAATCCAACCTTGGGACAGTCACTGCCGCCCCCTTGATTCACCTCATTGTACTCCTTCAGCCACTCCGCGAAATCACGAATATCCGTATTCGCCCACATCCAGGTCGGCCAGCGGGTAAAATCACCCAGTGCATCGGCTGCCGAAGAATCGGCCCCCTCCATCCCTTTAACATACCGATTCAACCGATAAGCAGAGGGCCAGTCTCCTTCCACGCCGATAATGTTAAATCCCTTGCTTGTAATTAGCTTCTTCGAAAGTTCGGCCCGAACTCGGTAAAAATCAGACGTCCCATGGCTCGCCTCGCCAAGCAGCACAATATCTGCATCTCCGATGGCCTTAACCATGCTGTCCAGATTCTTCATTCCGTCCAATGGGATAAATAAGGCATTCAGCTCTTTTAAATATGCGTCCTGCTCTGATAGATTATCATTAGAATTCATGCATTTGTTCCCTCCTTTAGACGGTATGAGTGGATTATTTCCGAATTGTCCATTCATTAACCCAAAACAGGCCTCCCTTAGTGATAAGCCAGGGTAAGTCTGGTCGGGGCAAAATTTGAATTGATTAAGATGTGCACAAAAAAGGAGGAGAAATATAATGTCCGTTGAACGTTTTCATATTCACATAGCAGAGGAAGTCCTTGATGATTTAAAGAGAAGATTACACCACATCCGCTGGCCGGATCAATTGGAAAACCAGGCTGGGATCGAGGTACTGATTTAACTTATTTAAAATCCCTTGTTTCGTATTGGCGGGAAAAATATGATTGGCGTGAACATGAATCTCAGTTAAACCGTTTTTCGCAGTTTCGCTGCAACATCAATGGAATCGATGTGTACTTTGTTCATGAATGCGGCAAAGGTCATTACCTGCTTTTGCGTTCTCTAGCTCTCCTGACCATCCTGGTGTCAACAATTATCAGGTTTCCGAGATGTGGGCTAAATTAATGACAAATTACTGGTGAAATCATCGGTGGTTCTCTTCAGTTAAATGCAACTGAGATCATTGATTCGAAGTGGATAGCACCTACGGATCTGTTAATTCCAGATTTACTGGAGCTACGCGATAAAGAAGTAATTAAACAGATTACAGAAAATTTGATCTCTCAAAAGGAATACTCATTAGCCTTATTCAATAGATATATGGAGAATATGGTTTAAGCTAACGGGAAACGATAGCACACGACATTTCGGCAACCGGACAAACCGAGTTAAGGAGGCGCTTGTATTGTTAGAAATTGAGAAGGTAAAAGAAAGACTTAGCCAATTAGACGAGTCTGAAGCAAGAAGCCTGCTGTTGATCATATACGGAAGGCTCGATACTGCTATAAATGGAACTGGTGGGGATGAAGTCGTTAAGGAAACCGTGATGGATATATTTGATATTTTCAAAAGGTTACCTAGCAAGCAATTACCGAAAAGTAATTGAACTAACGGGAAACGATAGCTCAATAAAACCAAGAAAGCATTGACCAACGTGATTAACTGCTGTTTTCAACTAACGGACTGACAATAGGGATCGTCGCAGAAATGCTGACGATCCTTTTTTGTATGTTTATAGGAATGGTTCTAAATTAGTCTATTTCACATTCCCAAATGTGCATAGATAATTTTTTGGAACGTTTCATTATTAATGATCCCTTTTTTGGAACTGAAAGGGGGATGCATCAAAAGCATTTTTTGGATGCAGTAGATCTGGTCAAAGATTCACGGTATCTTTAATGAGGAAAAACAAATTCGAAAACTTTATTAATTGGTGAAATTTTCATATAGTAATT
The DNA here is from genome assembly GCF_038592965.1 of Paenibacillus sp. FSL L8-0158. Classification (GTDB taxonomy): domain Bacteria; phylum Bacillota; class Bacilli; order Paenibacillales; family Paenibacillaceae; genus Paenibacillus; species Paenibacillus polymyxa_D. The sequence goes on from NZ_CP151949.1 coordinate 1,099,269, forward strand.
AGCAAACTTAAATGATATATTATATATCCGGCCCTAAGATAGGCTGTGATATAATAGCTAGATGGAAATAAAAATTCAAAGGATCACCTATGAGGTATTATTTACCAGTAGCGTGAATCGCCGAAGTGTGATATATTATTAGTCCGGGTGTTGATATGGCCGGAAATGATTGATCTTTGAAAACTGAACAACGAGTGAGTAGGGATTTTGTTTACAAAATCCAACGCTGAAATTTTGATACATGCCATCAGGCTGTATGAAATGGAAGCAAACAAGAGATATTTTATCTCGTCAGTTTCAAAATGAGCTTATCGCTCTTTCTATAAACCAGCTTCGGTTGGTCTTTAATGGAGAGTTTGATCCTGGCTCAGGACGAACGCTGGCGGCGTGCCTAATACATGCAAGTCGAGCGGGGTTACTTAGAAGCTTGCTTCTAAGTAACCTAGCGGCGGACGGGTGAGTAACACGTAGGCAACCTGCCCACAAGACAGGGATAACTACCGGAAACGGTAGCTAATACCCGATACATCCTTTACCTGCATGGGCGAAGGAGGAAAGACGGAGCAATCTGTCACTTGTGGATGGGCCTGCGGCGCATTAGCTAGTTGGTGGGGTAAAGGCCTACCAAGGCGACGATGCGTAGCCGACCTGAGAGGGTGATCGGCCACACTGGGACTGAGACACGGCCCAGACTCCTACGGGAGGCAGCAGTAGGGAATCTTCCGCAATGGGCGAAAGCCTGACGGAGCAACGCCGCGTGAGTGATGAAGGTTTTCGGATCGTAAAGCTCTGTTGCCAGGGAAGAACGTCTTGTAGAGTAACTGCTACAAGAGTGACGGTACCTGAGAAGAAAGCCCCGGCTAACTACGTGCCAGCAGCCGCGGTAATACGTAGGGGGCAAGCGTTGTCCGGAATTATTGGGCGTAAAGCGCGCGCAGGCGGCTCTTTAAGTCTGGTGTTTAATCCCGAGGCTCAACTTCGGGTCGCACTGGAAACTGGGGAGCTTGAGTGCAGAAGAGGAGAGTGGAATTCCACGTGTAGCGGTGAAATGCGTAGAGATGTGGAGGAACACCAGTGGCGAAGGCGACTCTCTGGGCTGTAACTGACGCTGAGGCGCGAAAGCGTGGGGAGCAAACAGGATTAGATACCCTGGTAGTCCACGCCGTAAACGATGAATGCTAGGTGTTAGGGGTTTCGATACCCTTGGTGCCGAAGTTAACACATTAAGCATTCCGCCTGGGGAGTACGGTCGCAAGACTGAAACTCAAAGGAATTGACGGGGACCCGCACAAGCAGTGGAGTATGTGGTTTAATTCGAAGCAACGCGAAGAACCTTACCAGGTCTTGACATCCCTCTGACCGGTCTAGAGATAGGCCTTTCCTTCGGGACAGAGGAGACAGGTGGTGCATGGTTGTCGTCAGCTCGTGTCGTGAGATGTTGGGTTAAGTCCCGCAACGAGCGCAACCCTTATGCTTAGTTGCCAGCAGGTCAAGCTGGGCACTCTAAGCAGACTGCCGGTGACAAACCGGAGGAAGGTGGGGATGACGTCAAATCATCATGCCCCTTATGACCTGGGCTACACACGTACTACAATGGCCGGTACAACGGGAAGCGAAATCGCGAGGTGGAGCCAATCCTAGAAAAGCCGGTCTCAGTTCGGATTGTAGGCTGCAACTCGCCTACATGAAGTCGGAATTGCTAGTAATCGCGGATCAGCATGCCGCGGTGAATACGTTCCCGGGTCTTGTACACACCGCCCGTCACACCACGAGAGTTTACAACACCCGAAGTCGGTGGGGTAACCCGCAAGGGAGCCAGCCGCCGAAGGTGGGGTAGATGATTGGGGTGAAGTCGTAACAAGGTAGCCGTATCGGAAGGTGCGGCTGGATCACCTCCTTTCTATGGAGAATCGTTTCCTGCAATGGAAACATTCAAATCAGCAGGTACATGTACCTGCGAACGGATATTCAATTCGGTTCATCACGTTGGTGTGAATGAAATGAATATCCTGAACTTACTCACTCGTTGCTCAGTTTTGAGAGTTCAAACTCTCAAAAAGGCATATTGATTTCCAAAATATACTTGTATTCAAGTGTTGAGGAATTTGATAAGATGTTTTTCCGGGGTTAAAGCCGGAAAGAATAGTGCACCTTGAAAACTGGATACCGAAACGAAATTGCGTTTTAGAATATTCCTTTAAGCTGATCTTGTGTAAACAAGTGAAATAAAGGTAGCAGGTAAGGAAAGATCTTTTGCCTTTGGCAAAAATCATTCTTTATCGAACATCGACATTTTCTTTCTTTGAAAGAAAAGTCTAGGTTAAGCTACAAAGAGCACACGGAGGATGCCTAGGCGCCAGGAGCCGACGAAGGACGTGGCGAACAACGATAAAGCCTCGGGGAGCTGTAAGCAAGCTTTGATCCGGGGATGTCCGAATGGGGAAACCCGGCTGTCTTCATCGACAGTCACTACTCACTGAATTCATAGGTGAGTGAGAGGCAGACCAGGGGAACTGAAACATCTAAGTACCCTGAGGAAGAGAAAACAATAGTGATTCCGTCAGTAGCGGCGAGCGAACGCGGATTAGCCCAAACCAAGGAGCTTGCTCCTTGGGGTTGTGGGACGTCTCACATGGAGTTACAAAGGAACCGGTTAGATGAAGAGGTCTGGAAAGGCCCGCCAGAGAAGGTAAAAGCCCTGTAGTTCAAAACTTGTTCTCTCCGAGACGGATCCCGAGTAGTGCGGGGCACGTGAAACCCCGTATGAATCCGGCAGGACCATCTGCCAAGGCTAAATACTCCCTGGCGACCGATAGTGAAGCAGTACCGTGAGGGAAAGGTGAAAAGCACCCCGGAAGGGGAGTGAAATAGATCCTGAAACCGTGTGCTTACAAGAAGTCAGAGCCCGATCTATGGGTGATGGCGTGCCTTTTGTAGAATGAACCGGCGAGTTACGTTCCCGTGCAAGGTTAAGGTGAAGAGCTGAAGCCGCAGCGAAAGCGAGTCTGAATAGGGCGAATGAGTACGTGGACGTAGACCCGAAACCGGGTGATCTACCCCTGTCCAGGGTGAAGGTGCGGTAACACGCACTGGAGGCCCGAACCCACGCATGTTGAAAAATGCGGGGATGAGGTGGGGGTAGCGGAGAAATTCCAATCGAACCCGGAGATAGCTGGTTCTCCCCGAAATAGCTTTAGGGCTAGCCTCGGAAAGAAGAATCGTGGAGGTAGAGCACTGATTGGGTGCGGGGCCCGCAAGGGTTACCAAGCTCAGTCAAACTCCGAATGCCATAGATTTAGTTCCGGGAGTCAGACAGTGAGTGCTAAGATCCATTGTCGAAAGGGAAACAGCCCAGACCATCAGCTAAGGTCCCCAAGTGTGTGTTAAGTGGGAAAGGATGTGGAGTTGCACAGACAACCAGGATGTTGGCTTAGAAGCAGCCACCATTGAAAGAGTGCGTAATAGCTCACTGGTCGAGTGACTCTGCGCCGAAAATGTAACGGGGCTAAACACACCACCGAAGCTATGGCTTGATGCTTTGCATCAGGGGTAGGGGAGCGTTGAATGCGGGTTGAAGGTGTACCGTAAGGAGCGCTGGACTGCATTCAAGTGAGAATGCCGGTATGAGTAACGAAAAGATCTGTGAGAATCAGATCCGCCGAAAGCCTAAGGGTTCCTGAGGAAGGTTCGTCCGCTCAGGGTAAGTCGGGACCTAAGGCGAGGCCGATAGGCGTAGTCGAAGGACAACAGGTCGAAATTCCTGTACCACCGTAATCCGTTATGAGCAATGGGGTGACGCAGTAGGGTAGTGACGCGGACTGATGGATGTCCGTCTAAGCAGTGAGGCTGGTGTGTAGGCAAATCCGCACATCGTTAAGGCTGGGCTGTGATGGGGAGCGAAAATTACAGTAGCGAAGGTCATGATCTCAGACTGCCAAGAAAAGCCTCTAGCCAGGAGAAGGTGCCCGTACCGCAAACCGACACAGGTAGGCGAGAAGAGAATTCTAAGGCGCGCGGAAGAACTCTCGTTAAGGAACTCGGCAAAATGACCCCGTAACTTCGGGAGAAGGGGTGCCTCGGTAGGGTGAATAGCCCGAGGGGGCCGCAGTGAAAAGGCCCAAGCGACTGTTTAGCAAAAACACAGGTCTGTGCGAAGCCGCAAGGCGAAGTATACGGGCTGACGCCTGCCCGGTGCTGGAAGGTTAAGGGGAGTGGTAAGCCTTCGGGCGAAGCTATGAACCGAAGCCCCAGTAAACGGCGGCCGTAACTATAACGGTCCTAAGGTAGCGAAATTCCTTGTCAGGTAAATTCTGACCCGCACGAATGGCGTAACGACTTGGGCGCTGTCTCAACGAGAGATCCGGTGAAATTTTAATACCTGTGAAGATGCAGGTTACCCGCGACAAGACGGAAAGACCCCATGGAGCTTTACTGCAGCTTGATATTGAATTTGGGTACGATCTGTACAGGATAGGTGGGAGCCGTTGAGCCTTGAGCGCCAGCTTGAGGGGAGGCATCCTTGGGATACCACCCTGATCGTATCTAGGTTCTAACTTGGTACCGTGAACCGGTGCGAGGACAGTGTCAGGTGGGCAGTTTGACTGGGGCGGTCGCCTCCTAAAGAGTAACGGAGGCGCCCCAAGGTTCCCTCAGAATGGTTGGAAATCATTCGAAGAGTGCAAAGGCAGAAGGGAGCTTGACTGCGAGACCTACAAGTCGAGCAGGGACGAAAGTCGGGCTTAGTGATCCGGTGGTACCGCATGGAAGGGCCATCGCTCAACGGATAAAAGCTACCCTGGGGATAACAGGCTTATCTCCCCCAAGAGTCCACATCGACGGGGAGGTTTGGCACCTCGATGTCGGCTCATCGCATCCTGGGGCTGAAGTAGGTCCCAAGGGTTGGGCTGTTCGCCCATTAAAGCGGTACGCGAGCTGGGTTCAGAACGTCGTGAGACAGTTCGGTCCCTATCTGTCGTGGGCGTAGGAAATTTGAGAGGAGCTGTCCTTAGTACGAGAGGACCGGGATGGACGTACCGCTGGTGTACCAGTTGTTCCGCCAGGAGCACCGCTGGGTAGCTATGTACGGAAGGGATAAGCGCTGAAAGCATCTAAGCGTGAAGCCCCCCTCAAGATGAGATTTCCCAATTCGTAAGACCCCTTGAAGACGACGAGGTAGATAGGTTGGGGGTGGAAGTGCAGTAATGCATGGAGCTGACCAATACTAATCGGTCGAGGGCTTATCCTAAGATAAAACGCAAATGAGTTTCGGATCCAGTTTTCAGGGTGTAACCTTGAAGGTATGTAGAAATACATACGAAATACGCATTGAAATTCATTCACACAGCTGTGATGAACCGAGTTTCAATACGGAAGAATTTGCGTAGCAAATTCATGTTTGGTGGCGATAGCGGAGGGGTTCCACACGTACCCATCCCGAACACGACCGTTAAGCCCTCCAGCGCCGATGGTACTTGGACCGCAGGGTCCTGGGAGAGTAGGACGTCGCCAAGCAATCCCTTAATGGGGATTTTTTTTCGCCTATCAGGCTATTGATTATACATACAAAATTGAATTTTTAGATGGGGCTATAGCTCAGCTGGGAGAGCACCTGCCTGTCACGCAGGAGACCGCGGGTTCGAATCCCATCGGTTGCCATTTAACTTAATATGCCGGTGTAGCTCAACTGGTAGAGCAACTGACTTGTAATCAGTAGGTTGGGGGTTCAAGTCCTCTCGCCGGCACCACACATGGAGAATTAGCGAAGTGGTCAAACGTAGCAGACTGTAAATCTGTTCTCTCACGAGTTCGCTGGTTCGAATCCTATATCTCCAGCCATTTATGAGCCATTAGCTCAGTTGGTAGAGCACCTGACTTTTAATCAGGGTGTCGAAGGTTCGAGTCCTTCATGGCTCACCATTGTATTACATGCGCGTGTGGCGGAATTGGCAGACGCACTAGACTTAGGATCTAGCGTCATTGACGTGGGGGTTCAAGTCCCTCCACGCGCATCTTGTTTTTGCGGACGTGGCTCAGCGGTAGAGCATCGCCTTGCCAAGGCGAGGGTCGCGGGTTCGATTCCCGTCGTCCGCTCCATTTATTAGTCCCCTTAGCTCAGCTGGATAGAGCGTTTGACTACGAATCAAAAGGTCGGGAGTTCGAATCTCTCAGGGGACGCCATTAACTTTATAAGCCGGTGTGGCGGAATTGGCAGACGCGCGCGACTCAAAATCGTGAGGGAAACCGTGGAGGTTCGAGTCCTCTCACCGGCATCTATTTCGGGATATAGCTCAGCTTGGTAGAGTACCCGCTTTATATAAAAAAGGAGAGATAGCTTATTTTTATGCCATCTCTTCTTTTTTTACTTTTGAACTATCCCTATCGACATGATAACTAGTAGAAACCCCTCAAGGAAATCTCCTTCGTTCCGTTGCGTTATTAACATACACAGGCAACTTCCAGAATTCTCATTTTCTTATCTCTTCCATAATACTTAAGTTTCAGCTCGCAGTTCAGTCCTTGAAAGCAATATCAGCATGCAGACAGAAAATCTCATCAGAAATTGCCCCACATCCTGCACCCCGCAACCTAACTCTGGTATCGGCTAACCCACGAATTTTTCCTTCTAAGCAACGATTTCGATTTGAATTACAGATAGGAGATTACAGGGGGGGGAAAACGCCGATGACCTTAAGCAGGTGATCGGCGTTTTCATATTAGCGTTTCGGCATTTTGCTCTCATCCATGTACAGCAGGTTCCAGCGGTGACCGTCCAGGTCGGCAAATCCTGCGCCGTACATCCAGCCGTCAATTTCACTCGGCTTGCCAAAGATGTTTCCTCCGGCAAGCTCTACTTTTTGAGTGAAGGCATCTACTTCTTCTCTGCTTTCAGCGCTAATGGAGAATATCACCTCTGCGGTATGGGAAGTATCTGCGGTTTTTGAACCCGTAAATTTCTCAAACGCCGCATCCGGGAATAGCAGAATCGTTGTTTGGCCTATGGTAAGTTTGGCTCTCTCGTTACCAACGCTCACCGCATGGAATCCAATCTCATTGTAAAAGGCAGTTGACCTCTCAACATCTTTGACCGGCAGGTTAATCCAGATCTCCTGTGACATGGCTGTAGCCTCCTGGAATATATTTTCAACTACTTCTACTATACTCTACTACTGGCAGTAGAAGCGAATCTTATAAAAGAAGCCGCAAGGTATGATATTTCTGTCATGCATTCTGCGGTTTCCTTAGTAAACTTATTTACTTGTCTGCTCCAGCATTGTCTCCGTCAAGGTATCGACCTAGCCAAGAATGGATTTCGTATCAAAGTAGAAGTGCTTTTTGTATTCCTGCCTATGGAGAAGCACTCTCAGCACATAACATATAATTACTGAAATTGAATTTTTTTGACTAAAGTAGAATTAAAACATTGAACTAACGGGAAACGATAGCTTAATAAATACATTGATGCAAACGAAAAAGAGGAGTAGATTTCCTTAGGGCATCTACTCCATACTTCTAAACCCACTTCACATCCTTATTATACACCGGATGACAAAGCGATCGTTATCCCTGGATTTTCTCCATTAATTCCTATTCCAATGAAGAAATCTGGGGATAACGGCGATCGGAAGAACAATCTGCACGCGTAGCGCTCGCTACTCACTGTCGTAACTCACCCCACAATTAGGTTGAAATCCTATATAAATCGGTTGAAAATGTTGATTTTACCAATGGACAAGGATTTGTACAATAGAGTTGTAGCGCTTACATTTCCAAGGAGGTTGCGGCGAAATGAATAGACTTCAAGTAATTGACAAACAAATCAGGACCCCGAGATCCAAAAGGAGGCCGTGTTGATGAAACTTAAGGGAATATTGGCGGCATTTTTGTTTTTAACCACAGCGTCTGTGTTGTTTGGGACGCATACGGCAGAGGCTCATGAACTATCCAATGACAAGCTGACGATTCAGACAGGCGAGCATGGAGAAATTTCATCCATACGTATCAAAGGAGATGCTTTCCCGACCGAGTATGTGATGAACGCAACGGTTACACCTGAGCAGAACACCGCAGATCATCAGTGGCTAGGGGAGCTAATGTTCACGTACCGATTGGATGGAGGTAGCTGGACCAAGGCATGGACGAATAAGTCGGCAGACGCACGTAAGATCACAACCAGTGGTAACCGTGTCACTGTCACGTACGAGAATTCTACTAATGCAGAAGGCATACGCAATTTTAAAGTCATTGAAACGTATTCGGCAGAGTCGAATGGTTCGGTGTTGTGGAATATACAGGTACAAAATACAAGTGGAAAAAAATTGGAGATTGGCGATTTCGGTTTGCCTCTGCCTTTTAATGAGCAGTGGACTAACGGTGATGCGATCTACGAAACTAGAGTGGTGACGCATTCCTTTGTCGGCAATAACAGCTCCTATATCACAGCTGGGCGTCCCAGCGGCATTGGTTCTTCCCTGCTACTGATTCCTGATTCCACAACAGGTGCGGGCTTTGAATATCAGGATCACTGGCGGGATGAGGAGCATCCGGGCAGCAAATGGGCCTGGAATCCGGCCAACGAAGGTAAATGGCTGGAAGGACTCAATGTATTTTATATTCATTCCAATGTGATTAAGTCCACCAATCGGGGGTATTTGCCCAATACAAGCCTGATCCTGAATCCCGGTCAAAGCAAAAACTATGGCTTCAAGTTTCTGGCAGTGAAGGACGAGCATGATGTAAAAGATACGTTGTACCAAGAAAACTTGGTGGATACAACAGTCGTACCGGGTATGATCGTGCCTACGAATCAAAAAGCGAAGGTGGACCTGCGCTCCAAGCAGGCGATCAGCAAAGTAACCTATCCAGACGGAACCGTTATTCCGCAGACGGATAGCAAGGCTGGAGGACACCACATTTATGAATTGAAATTTACTAAATTGGGTCCGAATTTCATAACGGTAGAATACGGCAATGGCAGCAAAACGGTTTTACAATTTTATGCCATCGAGCCGATTGATCAGGCGCTGCAACGGCATGCTACATTTATGGTCGACAAAACCCAATGGAATGTGCCGGGTGATCTGCGCGATAAGGTGTTTGACGATTGGATGATGCATACCAAATCCAAACGCAACATTTTCAACGGCTATTGGGGCTGGGGAGACGATTGGGGTCTGACCCATGGACAGTTCCTGGCTGAGAAAAACACACTGTCTCCAGTCGCCAAAGAAGTACGGGCCGTAGACGATTATTTGGAGACGGCGATCTGGACGAATCTAATGAACGGACATCATGAGGACTATTTAATTCATGATTTCCTGATGCCGGAGCCTAACGATACACCAACCTATCGAGGGTATGCGTATCCGCACGTATACAACACGTATTTCAGCATGTACAAGATTGCCAAGGAATACCCAGATCTTGTCACTTACAAGCATCCAAAGGAAACCTATTTGCTGCGGGCGTATAACATTTTCAAAGCATTGTATGAAGGGCCAGTCGCGTACAACTGGGAAACAGGTTTGATGGGCGAACTGACCACACCGGATATTATTCAGGCACTTCATGATGAAGGCTATGATGATGAAGCGAATGATCTCAAGGAAAAAATGGATCGTAAATATAACAATTTTAAAAATACAAAGTATCCTTACGGTTCTGAATATAGCTATGACAATACAGGCGAAGAGGCTGTATATACGTTAGCCAAACAGAATATAGATACAGAGGGCGAGCAAAGTAAAGCCCTGGAAATGATGGGTAAAATCAATGCCAAAACCCGTGCGGCACGCGGTCATATGCCTGTATGGTACTACTACACCGATCCGGTGACGATTACCGGGGAGAACTGGTTTAACTTCCAGTACACGACTTCGCTTGCTGGATATGCGATGGATGACTGGATTCGTCATCATGAGGACAATCACCGTGAGGAACAACAACGGCTGTCCTATGCAGCTAAAATTGCCAATGTCGGAGCGATTAACTCCGGGCAAATCAGCTCGGACCCTGAAAACATCGGGGCGGTCGCATGGACGTATCAAGCGGAAAAAGGCAATAACGGCACGAACGGCACTGGCGGCGGTAAAAATGTTCCGCTCTTTAACGGCTGGCGCGGCATGAGCGGTGAGGCTGATCTCGGATTGTTCGGTGCACTTAAAACCTTAAGCGCGGATATCGCGGTTGATCCGATTTTTGGATTGACGGGCTACGGTGCAGAGGTGAGCAAAAGTGGCAACGTGTATACGATCAAGCCGCTGGACGGTTTGTTCAAGCGAATCAATCTGATCACGGAAAAGATGTATATCGAGCTGGAAAAGGATCAGTATACAGAAGCCAAGCTGGCAACTTCCAAGGATTATGTATGGCTTCAACTGAAAAATCAAACGCCGGGCCAAGCTCATTCCACGTACGTTACATTTGACGGTTTGAAAAAAGGAACGTATATGGTTAAAGTAGGCGGTCAATCACAAGGGAAGTTTAATGCGTATGCGCCTTCCAACAAGCTTAAATTGGAGATGGGTACAGCATCCTCCTACACGGTAGAGCTGACACCAACCACACCTGATCCGAACAAAGCACCTGTCGTGGATGCCGGCAAAGATTCGAAGGTAAAGCTGCCGGATCAGATTATTCTGAAAGGTACGGCTACGGACGATGGGCTTCCGCAAGGAAAGGTGACGAGCGAGTGGAGTCTGGTCGAAGGACCACAGGACGCGAAGGTCACATTCAGCGGCAAAACATCGCTTCGCACGAAGGTGGACGTTTCCGAGCCGGGAACGTATGTGTTCAAGCTGACAGCCAGCGATTCTCAGTTGTCAGCGGAGGCTAAAGTAACGGTGGTAGCTGAACCGGCGGCTCCGTTACTTGAACAGCTTGCAGTTTACAAGTTTGATGAAACCAGCGGTTCTGTAGTTGCGGATTCATCGGACAGTGGCAATGATGCTGCTGTGAAGGGAACGGCTGCATGGGCTGCGGGTAAAACAGGCAATGCTGTCAGCCTGAATGGCAAGGACAGCTATGTACAGCTTCCAGCGGGTATTGTCAGTCGGACACAGCAATTGACCGTATCCGGCTGGGTCAAAGCGAACAGCCTGAGCGATTATGTACGGATTTTTGACTTCGGCTCCGGGACGAATGAATATATGTTCCTGACGCCTAAAGCAGGAAATAATATGCTGTTTGCCATTACCAATCAAGGCAACGGGCAGGGACAGGAGCAAACGATTGAAGGTCCTGTACTGCCGACCGGCGTATGGAAGCATGTTACGGTCACACTTTCAGGTTCCACAGGTATTTTGTACGTGGATGGGAAAGAAGTGGGACGCAATACCAACTTGACCCTGAATCCTACCAGTCTGGGACAGACCAAAAATAATTTTATCGGCAAATCTCAGTACCCTGATCCTTATTTCAATGGTCTGGTAGATGAGTTCCGCATCTACAGCCGTGCCTTGAATGCAAACGAGGTGGCAGGTTTGGCTTCCGGTACAGCACAGAGCCTAACGGGAGCCGAGAAAATCACGGCTTTGAAAGAAGTAAACGTGACGACTCGTGCGGGTGAAAAACCCGAACTGCCAAGCGTAGTAGAAGCTACGTATGGAGAAGGCTCTACTAAATGGGTGGCTGTGGAATGGGAGGATATAGACCCTGCACAATATGTTGCTCCAGGTTCGTTTGAATTGAAGGGCAAAGTAGAAGGGACAGAGTTAAAGGTAATTGCGAAGGTAACCGTGATTGAGGCAGGGGCTGCGGTTCCATCGGTAACCCCGGTTAGCCCGGAGAATTCAGTAACCCCGCCAACTACGACATCCCCGGTAACATTTGCCTTACCGCATCGGCCTGTCAGCTCCGCGAAATCAGCGGGGGTATCCTGAATGGGCGGCAACAACGCATAGTCATGACTAATCTTTCCCATCGTCACTTTCCTCCTGAAAAGGGGAGAGTGGCGGTGGGTATCCTTGCATTTGAGGTGCAAAACCGCGAACAAAAAGGTGAATGGGGGACAAAGTATGAGCAAGATTACATTTCTGGGTGCAGGCAGTACGGTATTTGCTAAAAATGTGCTTGGCGATTGTATGTTGACGCCTGCTTTGCAGGGCTTTGAACTGGCGTTGTTCGATATTGACCCCGTAAGGCTGAAAGATTCAGAGAATATTTTATCCAATTTGAAAAAAACAACAGGGAGCACCTGTGTGATTCGCTCCTACACTGACCGCAAAGAAGCACTGCGTGGGGCGACCTATGTGGTAAACGCCATCCAGGTAGGCGGTTATGATCCATGTACAATTACGGATTTTGAAATTCCTAAAAAATACGGCCTGCGCCAAACGATTGCCGATACGGTCGGCATTGGCGGTATTTTCCGCAATTTACGCACGATTCCGGTGATGCTCGATTTTGCGGCAGATGTGCGCGAGGTGTGCCCGGATGCATGGTTTCTCAACTACACGAATCCGATGGCAGTACTAACGAATGTGATGAACGTTTATGGAGGTGTCCGTACGGTAGGGCTGTGTCATAGCGTGCAGGCGTGTATACCGGAGCTGTTTAAAAGCCTCGGGCTGGAGCAGGAAGGGGTAAAGGCAAAAATCGCAGGCATCAATCATATGGCGTGGCTGCTCGAAGTAAGCAAGGACGGTGTGGATTTGTATCCTGAGATTAAAAAACGGGCTACCGCCAAGCAGCAGGAAAAGCATCACGATATGGTGCGCTTTGAAATGATGCTAAAATTCGGCTATTACATTACGGAATCGTCCGAGCATAATGCGGAATATCATCCGTATTTTATCAAACGGGCGTACCCTGAGCTGATTGAGCGCTTCAATATTCCTTTGGATGAATACCCTCGCCGTTGTGTGAGCCAGATTGCACGATGGGAAACGATGCGTGAGGAGCTTTTGGGCAATCAGGATCTGCGTCATGAACGATCGAACGAGTATGCCTCTTATATATTTGAGGCGATCGAAACGAATAAGCCTTTTGCCATTGGTGGCAATGTGATGAACACAGGCTTAATTACCAATCTGCCGAAGGAAGCCTGTGTGGAGGTACCCTGTCTGGTGAATCGTAATGGGGTTACGCCAACCTTTGTCGGGGATTTGCCACCCCAATGCGCTGCGCTGAACCGGACGAATATTAATACCCAACTGTTAACGATTGAAGCTGCAATCACCGGGAAAAAGGAGCACATTTATCACGCCGCTATGCTGGACCCGCACACGTCCGCAGAGCTATCTATGGATGATATCGTTTCTCTGTGCGATGACCTCATTGCAGCGCACGGGACATGGCTTCCGGCCTATGTGTAAGGGAGGCAGGTGAATGGGAGGCCGTGGTCGTCAAAAGTTCGCCGGGATTCCTACGATTCGTGGGAAATTTATTGTACTGACGCTAGTACTCACCGTCATCCCGATGGTGGTACTGACCTTTACCTTTTACCGGATCGCGGCCCATTCCCTTGGTGAGAAGTCGGAAGCGCTGGCTATGCAGTCCCGGCAAATGAGTGAAAATTACGTCAATGCGACGCTCTCCGATTTGAATGATCTGACCAATGCTATTCTCAGCAATCCTGATGTGCAGTCCACGCTGGAGACCAAGCCGGAAGATGATTATGAATATTTACGGAACGATGAAACACTCAGTATGGTTGTCCGTACGCAAACCCAGACCAAGCCGTATATCACGTCCTCTCTCATATATGCCGCCAATGGCGGGCTCAAGCATTCTCTCTATCAGGGGAATGTTTCGGTCCGTTTTGGCGGCCTTCCTACATTAGAGGAAGCACGTGTGTACTATCGCCGCCTGCTGGCCGAGCGGCCCATGATGTGGATGGCTCATTCGCCGTTTGAATCAGGACGCGGGATGGCGAGGGATCGCATCTATGTGGGGAAACTGCTTCGAAAAACGACTGGAGATTATGCACCCCTCGGATTTTTGCTACTGGAAATCGACAAGGCCAGTCTGTTTCGGGGGCTTGCTTTTCATGAAACAGATGGCAATACCCAGATGTGGGTGCTGGATCAGGAGGGCGAGCCTGTATACCGTTTGCCGGAGCAGGGTGTTGCGGATCAAGCGCTATTGCGGCAGATTGCCAAATCGGCTGTGGATAGGCCTGTGCTTACGAAGGACTGGAGAACATGGAATGGCCGCCAGACGATGATCTCTTACGGCCCGTTAAATGAAGGACAATGGACGCTGCTGCAAAAAGTTGATCAGTCTGTGCTGTTCGAGGATGCGCGGAAAATTGGTGCCTGGACCATCTGGACTTTTTTGATTGCACTGATGCTGGGCTGGATGCTGTCTTATCGGCTGAGTGACACGATTCGTCGCCCCCTGCTTCAATTGAGCCGATTAATGGCGGTCGATGGGAGTGTGAGTGCTACAGGCTCAGCCCAAGCTTTCGAAGCTCCTACTTCCGTTGTTTTTAATCCTAAGGATGAGGTAGGGCAGATCGGGGAGCGTTTTCTTCATATGATGCAAAAAAATCATGAACTGTACGATCAGGTCTACGAAGCGTTGCTGTCGCGTAAGCAGGCTGAGTTCCGCGCGCTTCAGGCGCAGATTAATCCGCATTTTTTGTACAACACGCTGGAGTCACTGAAGGGAATGGCATTGGCGAATGGGCAACGGGATATGGCAGAGGTAATCGGTGCCTTCGGTAAATGTTTTCGCATTTCGCTAAGTTATGGCCGAGAGCAAATCAGTTTGGGACAGGAAGTCGAGCATGTAAGCGCCTATGTGAAGGTGCAGCAGTTCAGGTTTAGGAATTCGTTTGAGTGGATTTGCGAGGTCGAGGAGGATATTTGCGGATTTTATGTACCCAAACTAATCCTCCAGCCACTCGTCGAAAATGCCATTTACCACGGCTTAAAAGGGCGCACCGACCGTGGCTATATCATGTTATCGGGTACAAGGGAAGGGAATATGCTGCGTTTGACGGTCAGTGATGATGGGGGCGGTATTGGAGCCGAACGTCTGGACGATATCCGGAAGTCGCTGGATGCGGAACGGGGGAGTGCGATTGGCTTTGGGCTGCGCAATGTGCATGAACGTCTTCGGCATTATGGTCCGCAATATGGACTGTCCGTGACAAGCGAGCCGGGTCAGTACACCTCGGTTACCTTACTGGCACCCATTCGAACCGAATAAGAAAGGGGAGGATGGCATGTACCGGCTGCTGATTGTGGACGACGAATATCATATTCGGGAAGGACTGAAGCTGATGGTGGCGGAAAGTGGCCTGTCAGTGGAAGTCAGTGATGTGGCGGGGGACGGTGCAACGGCATTACGTTTGTATACGGAGCAGCGACCGGACATGGTTTTACTGGATATTAATTTACCGGATATGAGTGGGCTGGACGTAGCAAAGACCATTCGGGAAAAGGATCAGCAGACCCCGTTATTATTCCTGACAGGGTACGAATCTATGACGTATATTCGTCAGGCAGTCTCGCTTCAAGCGGTCGATTATTTGCTCAAGCCGGTGACCAGCGAGGATTTCGAAGCGGCATTGAGCCGGGCTGAGGATCGCATTGCGCAATGGCGAAGAAGCGAGGAGGAAGCGATTCACCGCCATCGTTCATTGGAGCCATTGTACAGGGAGCATCTACTGCTGGATTTGCTCCAGCAACGGCGTCCTGCAGCCGAGGTCATTCGGGAGATGGACGGGCTGAGATTTTTCGGCGGGACGAGTGGGCCGCCTTATACTGTGCTGTGTTGCGAGCTGGAGGAGGCGTCGCAGCAGGAAGCAACCGCAACTAGCAAGTCACACGGTTCCATGCATAAAAGCAGCCATGTATTCGCCGGACTGGCTGGGGAGGCTGCGGCAGCAACCGGAGCGAAGGCGCACAGTACAGCGGTTTCCCGCGATCGGCGTGTTGTGCTGCTGGCGACGGCATCTTGCAGGGCGGCGGAGCGGACGGCACAGCAGATTCGGCAGACCGTGCAGGAACAATTGAGCCAGGGCGTGTCCATCGGGATTAGCCGTCCCGTACAACGGATGGAGCAACTTCCCGAAGCGTATGAGGAAGCTGTGCAAGCGGCGGAGCATCGGGGTTGGGTGGGCTATAGCCAGATCATCCCCTATGAGAGCATTCAGGCGGCCGAGCTGAACAGCAGTCAATTACTGGAGAAGGAACTGCTGATGATTACGGAAATTCGAGCCGGTAATGATGCTGCCGTACATGCAATTTTACAGGAATGGTCAGGACAGTTGGCAGGGTTGCCATTCAAGCAGGTGAAAATGATTGTCACTCAGCTCGTGTTGTTCGTCATGCGGATCGTTCAGAGTGATGAATCTGTAGGACAAACGTCCATGCAGGATCAGGACCCGTTGTTGGAGCTGTCCCGATTACGACATGGGCCCGAGATGGTTGATTATGTATCGCGCTATTTTGTTCGGGTGGGTCGACATGTCCGAGAATCACGCGAGAAGGGCATTCCACGCAAATTTCAACGAGCCAAGGAATGGATTCGGGAGCACCTTCAGGAGGATGGCGGGCTGAACCGTCTGGCAGAGTACATGAATATGAGCCCAAAATATTTGAGTGCCCGTTTCAAGCAGGTTACAGGTGAAAGCTTCGCCGACTACCAGACGCGTGTTCGCTTTGAGCGAGCCCGAGAACTGCTGCTGGACCCGAATCGTAAGGTGGCGGAGGTAGCGGAACTTGTGGGATTCACAGATACGAACTATTTTAGCATTGCCTTTAAAAAGCATACCGGACTGACCCCGACAGAGTTTCGTAAAACATTTTTGTAAACGCGCTGTTAAAAAAATCATACCAAAACAAAGAGAGTCTGGAGTCGTTGGGTGGTCGGCTCTGGACTCTCGGCGCATAATAGGCTTGTAAGGAGAAACCAGTTCAGGAAGGGGCCGGTTGATTTGCTGAAACGAAGGTTACGGACATGGATGGCTCTCGTGATGACGGTGATGTTGACAGGGCTGACGGCTTGCAGTGGTAGCACTGGCGAACCGGCTAATCCCAATGCGGTCGAACTCAAGTTCATGTACTGGGGAAGCAATGACGAGAAACAGGCGATGGAAAAAATGATTCAAAGCTTTAATGCATCCCACCCGAACATCCGGGTGAAGGGCGAGCATGTTCCTGGTGACTACACGACGAAAATTAACACGTTAATGGCTGCCAATCAGCTTCCTGATATCGCCTACCTGGGCGATTCCCTCACGATGAAATGGGCAAGTGAAGGCAGACTCCTGGATTTATCCTCTTATTATGATGAATATCCCGAATTAAAAAACAAGCTCAAATCCTCCTATCTTTACAGCGAACCCGGCAAGTCTATCGGCAATTACACTGCATTGGAAGTGATGCAGTTATTTTACAACAAGGAGTTGTTTACAGAAGCAGGGGTACCCGTCCCTCCGGCTGATCCTGAAAAAGCGTGGACATGGGATGAATTTCTGGAAATTGCCAAAAAGCTGACCAAGGATCAGAACGGCAAGCATCCGGGAGACAGCGGATTTGATCCGAAAAATATTGTGCAATACGGCTTTGCCTTCGGCAATGACCGTAGCTCCTGGGGGCCGCTCTTAGCGAGCAACGGCGGAGGTTTGACTGACAAAACAGGCAAGAAGTACACCCTGAACAGTCCTGAGTCGGTGGAGGTGTTTCAGAAGCTGCAGGATCTGGTGTTCAAGGAGCATGTTTCTCCTGATTTGATCCAGCAGCAGGACATGCCGTCCAATACGATTCGGCTTCAGACAAGAAAGGTCGCCATGGTGGTGGATGGAACATGGTCCCTGCTCGATTTTTCGAACAACAAGCAGCTGCAATGGAGTATCGGCGTTCTGCCGAAGCTAAAAGAGCCCAAAACGATGATTGTTGCGGGAGCCACGGTCATTTTCCAGAGCACCAAGCACCCGAAGGAAGCACTCGAATTTTATTTGTATCATAACAATCCCGAAAAGGTGGGTCTGTTCAAGTCCGGTCTATGGATGCCTATCGAGGAAAAGTATTATACCGATGAGCAGGCCATCCAGTCATGGACAAATAATGCCGCACATCCACCGGAATTTCAAAAGGCCGGCATTGAGTATGCCAGAGATTATGCAATCAAGCCGTCAACTTCGACCCTTCGCAACTGGCCTGATATCGGTTCCAAGCTGACTCCGGGGCTGGATCTGATCTGGACGAACAAGAAGACGCCGCAGCAGGCGCTGGATGAACTGGAGCCCATCATTCAGCCATTGCTTCAAGGGGTATACCCGGATGAATAATGCGGCGGGACAGCTGCGAAAGGAGAACA
Source organism: Paenibacillus sp. FSL L8-0158 (assembly GCF_038592965.1). Lineage (GTDB taxonomy): Bacteria > Bacillota > Bacilli > Paenibacillales > Paenibacillaceae > Paenibacillus > Paenibacillus polymyxa_D. The sequence continues at coordinate 1,117,536 of NZ_CP151949.1, forward strand.
GCCCATGAAGCGATCAAAATCAGGAATGATGCGCATGGAGCGAAACTGGGGTCTGCTATTCGCGCTTCCTGCCATCCTCGGATTAATGATATTTACAATTGGACCAATCGCGGCCTCGTTCGTATTCAGCTTAACCGATTGGACGATTGGTGGACAGATGACCTTTATCGGATTGGACAATTACCGAACCATTTTGACTGAGGATGCTACCTTTTCCCAATCCATGTTCGTGACCACTTATTATGCACTGGGCAGCGTACCTCTCGGCTTGGCGGCGGCTTTTATCATTGCGCTGTTATTAAATCAAAAGGTGAAGGGTTTGTCGGTGTTCCGCACGATTTATTATTTACCTACCATTGTACCGAGTATTGCCAATACGATGCTGTGGCTATGGATGTTCAATCCGGATTTTGGTCTGTTAAATTCGCTGCTGGAGGGCGTTGGACTGCCGGGGAGCAAATGGATTTATGACGAGAACACTGCAATACCCTCGCTGATCATGATGAGCACTTGGGGGATCGGGAACACGGTCATTATCTTTTTGGCCGGACTTCAGTCGGTTCCCACCCATCTGTATGAAGCAGCTGAGGTAGACGGCGGCAATAGGTGGCATAAATTTTTTCACATTACCATTCCTTCGATGACACCAACCATTTTCTTCAATCTGGTCATGTCTTTAATCAGCACCTTTCAGGCCTTCAATCAGGCGTATGTTATGACCAATGGGGGACCTAACAATTCAACCCTGTTCTATGTGTTCTACTTGTGGCGTACGGCCTTTACGGAGACTAAAATCGGCTACGCCTCAGCGCTGGCCTGGATCTTATTTTTCGTCATCATGGTTTTAACGGTTCTGATTTTCTCCACATCCAAAAAGTGGGTTCACTATGAAGGAGGGGAACGTTCATGAATCAGGTCACTTCTTCTGTCAATTCTTCAGAAACACCACAACATCCGCTTCCACAGCCTGAACGCTCCCGAAGTCCTGCTACCGCCACCCGTTCCAAACCATTCCCAATCAGCCGTGTTGTACTGTATATCGTTTTAATTATAGGCAGTGCGTTAATGCTGTTGCCATTTGCATGGCTCATTCGCAGTTCTCTGATGGGGACATCCCAAATTTTCGTGTTCCCGCCAGAGTGGATACCCTCCCCTTTTCAATGGAGCAATTACCCGGAGGCGCTGACTTCAGTACCGTTCGGCAGGTATTTTATGAATACGTTCATCATTGAGGTATGTGTGCTGGCAGGAGTGATGTTGACCTCAATTGTGTCGGCGTTTACCTTTGCCCGCCTGCGCTGGCCTGGACGTAATCTGATTTTTTCTCTGCTGATCGGGTCGATGATGTTGCCTTACGCGGTGACGCTCATTCCCACTTTCGTGATGTGGCGTGAGCTGGGCGGGCTGAATACATTTTTGCCACTGATTGTTCCTGCATGGTTTGGTGGAGGGGCGTTTAACATCTTCTTGATGCGACAATTCATGCTGACGATCCCGCGCGATCTAGACGAAGCGGCTTATATGGACGGAGGTACGCCTCTGACTGTACTCTGGCGTGTCATTATTCCTTTATCTTCGCCTGCATTGATCGTGATCGGAATATTTACATTTATTGATGTGTGGAACGATTTTTTGGGCCCGATTATTTACTTAAGTGACGAAAAGCATTTTACGCTCGCGCTGGGGCTAGCGACTTTCCGGGGATTGAACAATACCAACTGGCCTTACCTGATGGCGGCTTCCAGCACGATTTTGGCTCCGATCGTCGTGATATTTTTTATAGGGCAGCGTTATTTTATTGAAGGCATCACATTGACAGGGATTAAAGGCTAAAGGAAGTTAGGACGCGCTGGTGTGCTTGAAAAAGAGACGGAGGAGTGGGCGCAGGACTTACGGGAAAGCGGCAGCGAGAAGAGCATACATGTGTTCAAAAGCAAGTGAAGAGTGTGTTCTAAGGCATATGCCTTGAAAAGAGATGGGAAATAAGGAGGCGTACGAGTGAAAGTGGAAGACAGTCAGAAGACAAAACCGTTACAGGGTGTTCCTGGCAGACTGGCCCGGTTACGCTCGAAATTCACGGCTCTAGGGATAGATGCACTGCTTATTACACATGGGCCCAATCGAAGATATATGACCGGATTTACAGGCTCTGCGGGAATTGTGCTTGTTACGCAAGAAGAGGCTTTTTTAGTGACGGATTTCCGCTATATGATGCAGGCAACAGATCAGGCAGTGGAATATTCAGTGATTCGGCATGAGGCGCAAATCTTCCACACTCTGGCCGATCTCACAAGTAAATTGGGTGTCCACAGACTGGGTTTGGAGAGCAGGCATGTCTCACTTCAACAGTCGGGACAGCTTCAAGCCGCGCTGGGCTCGTTGGAGTACGTGCAAACGGAGGATGTAATTGAACGGCTGCGCGATGTGAAAGACGAAGAAGAGATTCGGACCATAAGTGAGGCAACGCGTATTACCGATGCTGCCTTTACGGAGGTGCTGAATTATATTCAGCCTGGGGTCACAGAGCGGCGGATTGCGGCGGAACTGGAATATCAGCTTCGGCTCGCAGGCGCGGAATCAGGCGGTTTTGCGTTCATTGTCGCTTCGGGTGAGCGCTCGGCATTGCCGCACGGACTGGCCAGTGACAAGGAAATTGGTCAGAACGAGTTTGTCACAATGGATTTTGGCGCAAATGTGCGTGGCTATCTATCCGATATCACGCGTACCGTATTCGTAGGCCAGCCCTCAGAACGACATGAGAAATTGTATGCCATTGTGCTGGAAGCAAATATGAAGACGATTGCAGGACTACGCCCCGGCTTAAGCGGTCGGGAGGGAGACAGTCTGGGGCGGAATGTGATTGCCTCCTATGGCTATGGAGAGCAGTTTGGTCACGGGCTGGGCCACGGTTTTGGTCTCGAGATTCATGAGCAGGTACGGCTGTCCCGCGAAAGTAAGTCAGTGCTCGTACCAGGTCATGTCCTTACCGTGGAACCAGGCATTTATATTCCAGGCTTCGGCGGGGTTCGGATTGAGGACGATGTGCTGATCACGGATGACGGTGTCAAGGTACTGACCTCTTCGCCCAAGGAACTGCTTTTATTATAAAACGCAGTGGCGCTATAGGTAACTATCCATAGTTTGAAAATCACCCCAAAAAACGAGATGGAGGGATCGAATGAACACGCATAAAAGACACGCCAAAATATGGCTGACTGCGCTGACGGCTTCTCTCATTGTGGCTTTGACACCAGCTATTCCGGGTCAACAGGCTTATGCCGAGGCAAAATCGGGTGTAAAAGTCGTCGACATTTTTAGCCGGACGGTGAACGATTATGGTATAGAACTGGTTGATTGGCAAGGATATCTGGCGAACCCGTATGTAAAGCTAAAAGTGAAGCCGCCAGTGGATGCTGCTTTTCCGGTGACGGTTACGCTGAATGCGCGAGGCACGTCCCGGCTGATGATGGATCTGCCAAGTACGTTGTCGGCACAAGGAGCAAGCAAAACGTTGACTTTTGCCAATGCACAGGAGGAAAAAGATTTTCGGCTAGCCGTCCATCCTGACCGGATTGGAGGAAACGGTGAAATAGAGAATTATACGCTGTCTATGTCTGTTGCTGGAAATGATGGTCACACGACCGCTCAGTCCATTCCGATTCGCGTGTTGGATCAGGACGATAATGAAGAGCCCACAATCCCCCTCCATTTTGACTACAGATTCGATACGATCAAGCCTTATTTCAATGATGCGGCTACCAAAAAAGCCGCAGAGCTGGCGGTAAAGGACTGGTTCTATTTCTTTGATCTGGCTCCTTTCGATGAGGTTCCTGCCAACGCGGAGGTAAACCATCTGCCAGGAGACGACTGGCAAAATGAAATACAGGTGACAAATGATAAGCCCTATAAAGGCATGTGGGTGTTTATGAGAGGGCTGAACGGACCCTATTCTACAGGCTTTCCAGCCACGAACGGCAATTATCATACGCGTAACGGTGTGACCGTCCCGGGGAACCTGAACCGTTCCTATAGTTTGATTCTGGATTTCTATGATGATGCGATTCCATTCACATCGGTGGACGATGAAGAATGGTATCAATCCGATCTGTCCAAGGTGACGGATGTGCATGG